>JBBROC010000026.1:0-42204 GCA_038229815.1 Steroidobacterales bacterium
GCCTCGCCCCACTCCGGGAAAGCCCGCAACGCATCGACGTAGTTGTGTATGACATCCGTGTGCGCATCCTCTTGCCAGCCGCCGGGGGCGGGATTCTTGAATAGATCGCGAGGACGACCGAACTCGTCAATCGAATACAGCGTGAAGTCCAGCGCTTGTCGAGCTTCGCTCGCCAATGCGGCGGATCCGATCGCGCTCGCGTACAGAGCGAGGACCGCGCCGTAGGTCGAATTGATGCCTCCCCAGGCTTGGTTATCCTCATCCTGCTCGTGGCAAACGGTTATGCCGCATTCCGTGTGGGTGAATGTTCGGCGCACAAACTCGATCAGCGACGCCGAATCGGCACGCCATTCGGAATCGAGCATTTCCTTTTTCTCTAGCAAATAGCGCGCAAGGTTCAGCGGCGCCCACGCAGAACGATTGGTCGGCGTATCATGATCTTCGAAGAATTGCGCAAAAAGGCTGCCACTGCCGGCCGAACTGATAATTTGGAAATGCTTGATCCAGTTCCATAACGATCGCCGCGGAGCGGAAAATTCCGGGTAGCCATGCGCAAGCATCTCATCATAAAGCCGCAGAATATAGGTCATGTTTCCGGAGACCGGTCCTCGGCTCTCGCCGGTGCGAAAGTCGGCGCGAAACGGCCAAGGCGAGTGGGCATCGTCGCCGTCTTCTTGATTGGCGGCAAGAACGCGAGCGTTCCGCAGCGCCTGTGCCAAGTACGCGCGCTTGCCGGAGATCTCGTACAGCCTCGCCAACGCATAACCGGCGATGCCGCCCTTATCGGGCTCGATTTCATGCGGACGGTCGGCTTGCGAACCGCAGTCCGGCGGCAGCGGCAGCAAATCGCGATTACCGGTCGAGCGCGTAAATTCCGGATATTGGCCTGAGTTCGGAGTCAGAGTTTCCTTCACCAGATAATCGCCCATCGCACGCGCGGTTTGCAGAAGCCGCCCATCCCGATTACCGCCCAATTCGTAGAATTTAAGATAGGAGAGAATACCCATTCCATTTTGCATCGCGGGAATAGTGTCGGTGCGATCCGCAATCGGAATCCACTCGGCGTCCAGAAAAGTCGCCGAGACGAAGCGAGGGTACCCGTAATCCACCGGGCACTGCTGGTAGAAATTCATTTCCAGTCGCAGCGCGTCGTTCCATGAGGTCCACGGCCGCAAACAGCCTTGCGCATCAAAACTTGCCGTGTGTCCCGCAATGATGAGCGGCTGCTGCATTTTAAATTCCGAAGGTTGCTTCAAGGATTCCGCGGTATCGACATCGGCTAGACTGATCTTCGAACATCGGCGGACGGGGAGTCAATCTTCCTGTACGAAGCAGTAAATGTCTGCGGGGAGCAATGACAATGACCTCACCGATCTGGTGGGCGCGTCCATGATGTCCGAGATATTCTGTTTGATTGCGGACCGCCATTTGGCGACTGCCGCCGCCCGCCTGGTGCGTCGTCCATCCCCGGCGATTGACGCTGGCTATCGCTCTGATAGACAGCGCCAATTTGACTTGGCGACTCCATGGGGTCTAACGTCCCGTAGCCTATATCTTGATTGATTCCGAATTGTTAATCGGAAGGAGCGAGCCGTGAATTTAAAAGGTAGCAAGACTGAGAAGAATTTAAAGGATGCATTTGCAGGCGAATCACAGGCTAATCGGCGTTATTTGTATTTCGCGGCCAAGGCGGATGTCGAGGGGTTTAACGATGTGTCGGCCGTGTTCCGGTCAACGGCCGAAGGAGAGACGGGACATGCGCACGGACATTTAGAGTATCTAGAGGCAGTCGGCGACCCCGCCACCGGATTGCCGATCGGCGCGACTTCGCTGAATCTCAAGGCAGCCATCGCCGGCGAAACTCACGAATACACCGACATGTATCCAGGAATGGCCAAGAGTGCGCGAGACGAGGGTTTTGGCGAAATAGCCGATTGGTTCGAGACCCTTGCCAAAGCGGAGCGATCGCACGCGAATCGCTTCCAGAAGGCGTTGGATAACCTCTAGTTTGCTCATTACGTCGCCGTCCGGCGACCCTGCGCAAGCGGGCTCCCCCGGAGCCCGCTGACACATCGTCGGGAGAAAAACAGTGTCCGACGGAGAGATCAAGTCAGCTCGGGAGGGCAGCCTGGAGGCGCCGACGCGCCACGCGCTTGCCTGGCAAGAGCCGCAGTTCTACGACGCCGCTGCCCTGCAGGCGGAACTTGAGCGCGTGTTTGATATCTGCCACGGCTGCCGGCGCTGTTTTAATTTGTGCAACTCGTTCCCCACTCTATTCAACCTGATCGACGAGTCCAAGACCGGCGAACTCGATGCCGTGGATAAAAAGGCATACGGGCAAGTGGTGGATCAGTGCTATCTCTGCGACATGTGTTACATGACCAAATGTCCGTACGTTCCGCCGCATCCCTGGAACGTGGACTTTCCGCACTTGATGCTGCGCGCCAAGGCTGTGAAGAACCGTGCCGGCGGCACCCGCTGGCGCGACAAAATCCTCAGCTCGACGGACACGGTCGGTATGCTGGCCGGTATTCCCGTCATCGCTGAGGTCGTCAACGCGGTCAATCGGTCCGTGGTGGGCCGCAAGGTTTTGGATGCAGCGCTCGGGGTACATCCCGACGCACCGGTGCCCGCGTATCGATCGGACACTCTTCGCAAGCAAATCACCAAACGCCCTAAGCCGAATCTCGCAGCCCAAGCGGCCGGTACCACCCGCGGCAAGGTCGCGCTGTTCGCCACCTGCTACGGAAATCGCAATGAGCCGGAGATTGGACTTGATCTGCTGCGTGTGTTCGAGCATAACGGCATCGAAGTCGCATTGCTCGAGCGAGAGAACTGCTGCGGCATGCCAAAACTCGAGCTGGGCGATCTACAGGCCGTTGCGGACCTCAAAACGAAGAATGTGCCGCATCTTCTGTCGATGATCGACAGCGGTTATGACATCGTCGCCCCGATTCCATCGTGCGTGCTGATGTTCAAGCAGGAGCTGCCGCTGATGTTTCCGGACGACCCAGGCGTAGCGAAGATCAAGAGACACATGTTCGATCCATTCGAATATCTGGCGCTGCGGCATAAATTTGGACTGGTGCGCACGGATTTCGCTCGACCGCTCGGCAGGGTTGCATACCACGTGGCCTGCCACTTGCGCGTGCAGAACATCGGTCTCAAGACGCGCGATGTCCTGCAGCTGATTCCGGGCACCACCGTGGAGCCGATCGAACGGTGCTCTGGGCACAACGGCACATACGGGGTCAAGCGAGAGTTCCGCGACCAATCCATGAAGATCGGCAAGCCGGTCTTCCAACGGGTTCAGGCCAGCGGCGCTGATTTTTACGCCAGCGATTGCCCGATGGCGGGCCATCAAATCGAAAGCGGTTTGGAGGATGCATCGCCTCCGATGCACCCGCTTACCTTGCTCAGAATGGCCTACGGACTGGCGGTCCAAGCGTGAAAAAATTGGCGCGAGTCGATCTCTTGAGCTTGGAACAGTACTCTTCCGAGCGGGCCCGGTTGCGCAGCGAAGCCATCGCCCACAAGCAACTGCGTAACGTGCAGGTCGGGCCCAACATGACTTGGTGCTTTGAGGACTACACCACGATCCGGTATCAAGTTCTGGAGATGCTGCGCGCCGAACGAATTTTTGAAAGCGAGGGGATTCAAGGCGAGCTCGATGCTTACAATCCGCTGATCCCCGACGGAACAAACTGGAAAGTGACGCTGCTGTTGGAGTTTCCCGATCCCGAGTTGCGGCGGAACGCGCTGGAAAAATTGATCGGCGTCGAAGATCGGTGCTGGATACAGGTAGGCGAGATGCAGCAGGTATTTGCGGTTGCCGACGAGGACATGGAGCGAGAGAACGCGGAAAAAACCTCCGCCGTGCATTTTCTTCGCTTGGAACTTGCGCCTTCGATGATCGTCGCGATGAAAAACGGTGCGCCTTTGAGCATCGGCGTCGACCATGACTCCTATCAGCACTCCGTGGCCCCTTTGCCTGCCCAGATCCGTGATACATTGAGTCGCGATCTCGACTAGCAACCTGAATAAAAGCTCGTAAAAAGAAGGGCTTACGGTTCCCGCCGGAATCTTCGGTATTGTGTTCGGTCTCTAGCTTAAGAGATCGAAGGATATGAGGTATTGAGATGAGCGCTGGAACTGAGCCGGCCCGATGGTCGCAGCCGCGCACTGGTAGCGAAGGCGTCAAGCTCGAGTGGCTGGATGCCTTGGCGGCCGGTAGCTGTACGCCTGAGGCTTTTTTGGCTGCAATGCGCGGTCAGTTCCGAGGCGACAGCGACGAGGGCTGGGAAGTGTTGTCCCTGCTCGACCAGTATTACCGGCGCGGCAAGATAAAGGCCGACGTCTTCCAAATGCTCAAATCGCGCCTCGAAAGCTCGGCGATCAGGGGTGAAGAAGACAAGGCGCCGAACACACCGACTGGCGCGCGGCCTGAACCTCGAAGCATGCCCAAAGCTTCTGCCGCGCCGGCTAAAACGAAGCCATTGTCTGGGGCGGTCTCGGCAACCCGCGATGCGGTCCCGCCAAGTCGCGATGCGGGTCCGATTGAGCAACAAGGGCCCGTCCGCGAAGTGGCGGTGGGTGACATGCTGCGCGAACGTTACAGAATACGTGCACTGCTGGGACAGGGCGTAATGGGCACTGTGTTCGAGGCCATGGATGAATACCGGCTCGCACTGCCGGCCGCGGGGCAACGGTTAGCCATCAAGCTGCTGCATTCTGCCGTCACGCAGCGCGACGAAGTTCTTATCGAGCTGCAACGTCAATTTCAGCATGTGCAGTTATTGTCGCATCCGAACATCATTCGGGTGCACGAATTCGACCGCGACGGCGACATCGCTTTCTTTACGATGGAGTTGCTGCATGGAGCCCCTCTGAGCGGTGTGCTCACCATGCGCAACGGTACCGGGTTGCCGCGGCCGTATGCCCTCGCCGTCATGCGTGATGTTGGCTCGGCGCTCTCCTACGCTCACTCGCACGGCGTCGTGCATGGAGACGTCAGCCCGCACAATATTTTTCTCACCAACGAAGGTGAATTGCGGGTTATGGATTTCGGGGCGACGAACAGAATGCTGCGTGATAGGGCGGCCGATATGGAGCTATCGGACACCGCGCCCGTCGCGCCGCCGGGATATACCAGCTGTCAGTCGCTCGAAGGTCAGCAACCCGATGCGCGCGACGATGTATTTTCCTTCGCCTGCGTTGCCTACGTGTTATTGGCGGGACGCCACCCTTTCCCAAACCGCACCGCCATCGAAGCACGCGCGCAACATTTGCGTCCGCGATGCCCGCCGGGACTTAGCGCCCATCAATGGCGAGTGCTGCGCGAGGGGCTACGTTGGGATCGCGACCAGCGTCCTTCGGATTTACAGAAATGGCTGGACCGATTCCACTTGGGCGGCGCCGCCCAGCGGCTCCCGGCCCTGAGCGCTCTGGTGAATGCACCCCCTTCGCGGACCGGTGCGGGCGTGCTCAGCACTGCCGCCATCACGATGTTGGCGCTGCTCGCCGCTGCAGGAATTTGGGCGGTAACGGACTATGATTCTTTGCAGCGCCTGGTCGTGGGATGGATCGGACAAGCACCGGCTCCGTCCGAAAATAGCGGCAAATTGCCTGCGCAAACCCCGGCACCGCCGGCAATACACAAACCGGTCTCTTCAGCACCGACTGCACGCACACCGACTGCACGCACACCGACTGCACGCACACCGACTGTGACAGCACCGACTGTGACAGCACCGACTGTGACAGCACCGACCGCGACAGCAACGACTGCCAAGCCGTCGGCGGCGACGGAGGCCGCCCGAGAAGCAAACCCCTCGTCTGGGGCTGTGCCCCCGGCCGTCATCCGAGCGGTCCCCGCGCCGCCCACCAGTCCTACACCTGCGCCGATTACAGCACCGCCCGCCGCAACCGCCATCTCGCGAGCGGATTCGGCGGCGCGCCCCTCCCTCAACGAGTCTTCGTCCCGCACCGCCAATGCGGGCCTGGTCGCCGCCAATGCGGGACCGGTTCGCGTAGAAATGGCCAACGATACGGTAGACGTCCAGCCCCCTGAAACGACGGCGAGCGTGACGGTCCACCGCAAAGGCAGTCTTCACGGTGATGCAACCTTCACGTGGTGGACCGAATCCGGCACCGCCAAACCGGGCAAAGATTTCGCAGCCGCGATACCCCGCGTCGAGAAAATCGAGGACGGCAGCCGCAGCGTCACCTTGAATATTCCCGTATCGAAAGGTCCACGCACTCAGCCGAAGAGCTTTTATGTGGTGATCGATCGCACGGACGCGGGACCTGCGCTAGGTGAGCGTAATCTCACCATGGTGACGCTCCTGCCCGGGGAATAGATTCTGTTCTTGGCCCGCCCCCACGGCATATAGCGACCGGTATCGGCTGCGCAATACGTTTTTCTGCACTTTGCCCATGGAATTACGGGGCAACTCGTCGATGAGCAGCACGCGCTTCGGCACCTTGTAACGCGCCAGCCGTGTCTGCAAGGCCCGGATGACGTCCGCCTCGGACAATGCCGCATTTTCTACGGGCACGAGTGCGGCAGTCACCCCTTCGCCGAAATCGGGGTGCGGAACTCCGAACACGGCGCTCTCCAATACGCCCGGCAGCGCATCCATCTCCATCTCCACTTCCTTCGGATAGACGTTGTAGCCTCCGCTGATCACGACGTCCTTGGCGCGACCGACGATATGCACGTATCCGTCGCGATCGATGCGTCCCAGATCACCGGTCTTGAACCAACCGTCCGCCGTGAATTCGCAGCGTGTTTTCTCCGGATCGCGCCAATAACCGGCGAATACGTTCGGACCCGCGACCTCGAGCGTGCCAACGCAGTCGATTTCCTGTTCGAGAGCGCCTGTCGAAGCATTGGCCACCCGCACCGCCGTCCCCGGCAACGGCACGCCGACCGAACCCGGTTTGCGCACGCCGTAGTAGGGATTGGACGTGTTCATCAAGGTTTCGGTCATTCCGTAACGTTCCAGAATTGTGTGACCCGTGCGCAGCAAAAATCCGCGGTGGGTATCGGCGAGCAGAGGTGCCGATCCCGATACGAACAGACGTACGCCGGCAGCAATCTCGTGATCCAGCGCGCTCTGCTGCAGTAGTCGCGTGTAATGCGTGGGAACGCCCATGAAGACGCTGACTTGCGGCAGATATTTCAACGCCGACGCGGCATCGAAAGTCTCCAGCAGCAAGATGCTCGATCCCGAGGCGAGCACCGTATTGATCGCGGCGAACAACCCGTGCACGTGAAAAAGCGGCAAGACATGCAGCAAGACGTCTTGGTTTGTAAAATGCCACACCTCGGCGAGCACCGCGGCATTGGACGCTAGATTGGCGCGCGAGAGCATCGCGCCCTTCGAGCGGCCCGTCGTGCCGGACGTGTAGACGATCGCCGCCAGCGAGTGCGCGGCGCCGCTGCGGGGCACATCGAAGGCTTCCGAGCGCTGCGCAAGCGCCGGTAAGGAGCCTTCGCCATCCGATCCGAGAGACTCCAACGCAATTCCCGCATGCGTCGTCCGCGGCTCGAGCAAGGCTTGATCGGCCGGCCGCACGACGGCGAGCCTTGCCGCACAATCGCGCAGGAAGTATTCGACCTCATTCGGGGTATTCGCGACGTTAATGGGCACGAAAACCGCTCCCATGCGCAGGCAGGCCACGTAGAGGAGCACGGCTTCCACGGATTTATCGACCTGCACGGCGACGCGGTCGCCGGGCACCACACCCAGCCGCATCAGGGCCGCAGCGAAGCGCCCGGACTGATCACGAAGCGATTCATAGCTCAGTTCCCTTCCCGACGGGGTTCGGAGAAAAAGCCGGTCAGGTTGATCGCTAGCCACTGACTCAACCCAATCGGCAGGAACTGCCTTCGAAGCCATGACGAACTATAGTGTACTCGGCAGTACTCGTTCCGAGGTTTTAGTCTCTCTCCATGACCCAGGGCGTCGCACGATTCGGCTGCTTCTGTCAGCGATACCTGACAGAAGCGCGCGCGGGCTTCCGGTTACAGTCCCGGCGAAAGTCGCATTTAATCGAATACTCCCCTCGCCTCATAGGAGCGCCGATGTCCGGCACCGTGGAAGATTTGCGCCATCTATCATGCGGATCTCCGCACCGGTGGGCCGCTGCCGCACTCCTTGCGGCAAGTTTCGCGCAGGTTGCGTGGGCGCAGGACCCGGCTGCGGAATACGGCCCCGCGCCCCATTTAGGACCCCCCGAGAAATCTTGGATACCGACCGTGAAAATAGCGCGAGCGGTCGGTTGGGGTCCCGGCGGCAAGCCGGTTGCCGCCGCCGGCACGGAGGTGGTTGCGTTCGCTCGCGACCTCGACCATCCGCGGTGGCTCTATGTGCTGCCCAATGGCGATGTTCTGGTAGCCGAATCCGACGCGCCGCCGAAGCCCGGTGATGCCAAACGCATTTCCGGCAAGGTACAAAAGCTTGTAATGAAACGCGCGGGATCGGGCAAGCGGCCGAGCGCCAACCGTATTACGTTGCTGCGCGGCTCGCGCGACGGCACCGACCCTGAGCGCCACGTGTTTCTGCAGGGGTTGAATTCGCCGATCGGCATGGCACTCGTTGGCGACAGTTTATATGTTGCGGACACCGATGCCCTCCTACGCTTCGACTATCACCCCGGCGACACCGAAATCCGCATGGAGCCGACCCGGATTGCCTCGCTCCCCGCCGGGACGCTCAATCATCATTGGACCAAGAGCCTGCTTGCGAGCCCCGACGGGCGTACCTTGTATGTGGGAGTGGGTTCCAACAGCAATGCCGCAGAAAACGGCCTTGCTGTCGAGGCGGAACGATCTTCAGTGTGGGAAATCGACCGGAAGTCCGGCACCCACCGGATATTCGCATCGGGTCTGCGCAACCCCGTCGGACTGGCTTGGGAACCCGAGACGAGCACCCTGTGGGCCGCGGTGAACGAGCGCGATGAGCTTGGAGATCACTTACCCCCGGACTATATGACTGCGGTGCACGAGGGCGCCTTTTATGGCTGGCCATTCAGTTATTACGGCCAGCATGTGGATGATCGAGTCAAGCCGCAGAACCCCGAACTTGTCGCCAAGGCCCTGCCGCCGGATTACGCGTTGGGAGCGCACACGGCTTCGTTGGGTCTATGCTGGTCAGGCGATTCCAATCTGCCGGCGCAATTCCAGCATGGCATGTTCATCGGCCAACACGGTTCCTGGAACCGCAAGACTCGCAGCGGCTACAAGGTGATATTCGTGCGCTTTGCGGATGGCAAACCAGCCGGCCTGCCGGTCGATGTTTTGACCGGCTTTCTTGACTCGCATGGCAGAGCATCGGGCCGTCCAGTAGGGGTGGCGATCGACAAACGCGGCGCGCTGTTGGTGGCCGACGATGTCGGCAACACAATCTGGCGTGTTACCGGCGCGCGTCAAGGAAACGCGGCCCCTCGTTAGCAATCAGCGAGGCGTGCGGCCGCCGCCTGTGCTCGTAGGCGCCCTCAATTCCGGCACCGATTTGCAGCGCCGTAGTGCAAACTACTGTTCCCAGTGAGCGTAATTCGACGAGGTTGATCATGAGCGCAATAGAGGCACTCCGGCACTTGAGCGGACAACTGAGAATCGACGGGCGACTCGTTCGTTCGAGTGGAGCGGCATCTATCGACGTGACGGACCCCGCGACGGAGCAACGAATCGGACAAATTGCGGACGCGAGTCCCGCAGATATCGAACAAGCCATTGCAGCAGGCAATCAGGCGCAACGCGGCTGGCGCGCCGTGAACCATCATCGCCGCGCCGAATTGCTCCACGAAGTGTCGAGACGTGTGATGAGGGACCGCCCGCTCGTGGCGGAGATGCTCACCCGCGAGATGGGGAAGCCGTACAAGGAGTCCTTCGACGAGGTCGCCTGGTCGGCCAGCTCCATCGACTATTACGCCGAAATAGCTCGTCACGAAAACGGCAAGGTGCTCGGCCCTGCCGTCGATGGTCAGTTCCATTTCACGACCAAAGATCCGCTCGGCGTCGTGGTGATCATCCTGCCGTTCAACTATCCGCTCTGTCTGCTGTGCTGGCAGGCGGCCGCCGCCATCGCAAGCGGCAACGCGGTGATTATCAAACCCTCTGATTTGACGTCGCTGACTACCCTGCAATTCATCGCCGCATTCGATGCGCTTCCGGCCGGACTCGTGCAGGTCATCACCGGCGGCGGTGCTGCCGGAAAGCGCTTGGTTGAGCATTCCGATACCCACATGGTTGCCTTCACGGGAGGAATCGAGACGGGACGCGTGGTTGCGGAGACGTGCGGACGACTCTACAAGCGGACCTTGATCGAGACTTCCGGGAACGACCCCTTCATCGTCATGCCGTCGGCCCCAATCGACATTGCGGCGCGCGGCGCCGCCTTCGGAGCATTCCTCAACTGCGGACAGGTCTGTGCGGCCGCTGAGCGTTTCTATGTCCATGAACATGTATATGGCGAGTTCATGGAAAGGCTCGTGCATTACACGAGGCAAATCCGGGTCGGCAACGGCCTCGATCGAGTCGACATGGGACCTCTTGCATCGAAACGCGAGCTGACGCGTTATTTGCGCATACTCGAAAATGCGATCCGTCAGGGGGCAAAGGTGCTCGTCGGGGGTGACCGGCCTGGCCATCTTTCTAAAGGCTGGTTCGTGAATCCGACCGTTCTTGGTGACATCTCCGCCGACGCTCCCATCATGAACGACGAGACCTTCGGTCCCGTCGCGCCGGTAAGCGTGGTCAGCAGTTTCGATGAGGCAATGGCGCTCGCCAACCGCTCGCGATATGCCTTGGGGGCCACCCTCTATACGACGAACCTCGATGAGTCGATGCGTGCGGTCAACGAACTGGAAGCCGGAATGGTCTGGATAAATGCACCCCTGCTGGATAACGATGCAGGTCCGTTCGGCGGAAGAAAGCAGTCAGGAATGGGCCGGCAACTCGGCGCAGAGGGGCTGGACACGTTTAGGCATACGAAGTTGTCAATGATAGATCCAGGCGCCAAACCCCATGATTTCTGGTGGTTCCCCTATTCCGACGCAGAAGCGTTTCCCGGCGACAGCCATGACTGATCGCTCGGCGGCCGGGAACCCACCGCCGTCGGCGGAACTTCCGCCGGAACTTGAAGCGCGGATCGCGGCCTTCGAAAGTGCCGAGCCGCCCGGCGACTTCGATGGTGCCAGCTGGTTTTGGATCATCCTCTTGGGCGTTGCCTTGCCCCTGATGCTGCTCGCAGCCGGCTGGTGGGTATGACCGCGGATGTGAATCCGCCAGCAGACGAAAGCGCCTGGCCGCTGCTTGCCCAAGAACGCACGTGGGGAGCGGCGCGATTGACCCTTACTCTCGCCACGACGGCCGCCGCTACCTGGTGCTATCTGATCGGCGAGTCCGTTGGCAGCTACCTAGGCTTTATTAAGGGCGGCCTTGCCCTCGGCGCGGGCTGCATGATGGGCATGGTATTGGTGCTGCTCGCCGCGGGTCCGACCTGTGTGCGATTCGGGATCGACTCGATCGCGGCCACCAAACCGCAGTTCGGCTCTCGCGGTTGGATCGTGCCCGCGGCACTGCAAGCGGTCTCGATTATTGGCTGGAATTCTTTGCTGATCATTTTCTTCGCTAAATCCGCAGTGCAACTGAGTGTTGCGCTCGGCATTCTCGACACCAACTGGCGCAGCGCGGCTCTGGTACCTGCGTTGACCGTGGTCGCCTGCGCAATCATCTTCATGGCGCTGCGCCGCGGCGCGATCGGCGTGTCGATCGTCGCGAATATTCTCGTTGCGCACGTGTTCATCGGCGTTTGGATGCTGTATCTGCTCATATCGCACCGTTGGCCGGAACTCGTCGCAGCTCGGCCCGCCAACGCGAGTCCCAGCCACCTTTGGAACTACACGACGGGAGTCGAGCTAGGCATAGGAGCCACTCTATCGTGGTGGCCTTACATCGGGGCGATGATTCGGATGGCGCCCAATGGGCGCACGATCGTGCTGCCGGTCATGCTCGGAATGGCGGCGCCCGTACCCGTGCTGAGTCTGATAGGACTTGCGGGCGTGTTGGTTCTCAAATCATCCGATCCCACCGAGTGGCTTCGCATCGTCGGCGGACCGGCCTATGCGATCATCTCGCTCACTTTCGTGACCGCAGCGAATTTCGGCACGACAACCGCCGGCATCTACGCCTCGGCAATAGGCCTTCGTAATTTCGAAACCTTGCAAAAACGTACTTGGACGACCTTGCTGCTGATCACGATTGCGCCGGTCGCATTGGTGGGCATACTCATACCGGAGCTTTTCTTCGCCAAGTTCGGTAATTTTCTCGCGCTGATAGGCGTCGCATTCGCTCCGCTTTGCGGGATACAAATCGTCGACTATTTCGCTTTGCGCCGCGGACGAATCGATGTGCGCGCATTATACGCAGACGCTCCGGGACATCCTTATTACTTCTGGCGCGGGATCAACCCCGCCGCGATGATTGCCTTGACCGCCGGATGCCTCACCTACGTCGCTTTGCTCAATCCGCTGACCTACAACTCCGCCGCTCTGTACCCGTATCTCACCGCCTCATTACCTTCGGCGACCGCAGCCGGCTTGGTATATTTCGTGGGCAGCCTGATCGTCATCCGTGCGGACAGGGGCGGCTACCTCCGAGCATGACCGTGAGCGCACCGAGTCTCTTGCGATCCACGGCCAGCGTGCTGGCGACACTAATCATGGGGTGTTCCGCGATCTGGGGTGCACTTGCGCTCTGGTATCAGGCGCCGCGCGGTCAAACGCCGAAGGCGCTGGGCGCGGTCATGTGGGTCATCGTCAGCGTGGCGTCGCTTACGACACTCTGGCAGGGAAGGACCGCGGTCGGCATCTTGGCATTCGCCGCGGCCTTCGGTGGTCTTATGATTTGGTGGCAAAGAATTGCGCCGTCGAACGATCGAATCTGGGCGGACGACGTGGCGCGAATGACCACGGGCAGCATCGACGGCAATCGAATCACGTTGTACAACGTGCGCAATTTCGACTGGTGCAGCGAAACAGACTACATGAAGCGCTGGGAAACGCGCGGCTACGACCTCGATCGATTGCTCTCAGTCGACATGATCATGTCGTATTGGAAGGGACCGGCTATCGCGCACATGCTGATTTCATTCGGATTCGACGACGGCGGCCACACTGTGTTTTCGGTGGAAATACGCCGCGAGCGCACCGAAAGCTTTTCTGAAATCGGCGGGTTCTTCAAACAATTCGAACTTAGCATCATTGCAGCCGATGAGCGCGATGTCATCCGGCTTCGAACCAATGTCCGCGGCGAAGATGTCTACCTCTATCGCCTCACGATGCCCTTATCGGCGATGCGCTCGTTGTTTCTCGCCTACATCGACGAGGCCAACTCTCTCGTGGGAGCGCCGCGCTTCTACAACACCGTCACCGTCAATTGCACCACGCTTGTCTACCATATGATGAAGCGCATCGTAGGCTATCTGCCACTGAGCTTCCGGCTGGTGTTTTCGGGCTATCTGCCGGAGTATGTCTACCGCGTCGGCGGTCTCGACCGGCGCTTTTCGCTTCAAGAACTGCGTGCGCGCGGGCGCATCACCGACCGAGCCAAAAGAGCCGACCGCAGCCGCACCTTTTCTGCACAGATCCGGCAAGGGATCCCGGGCTGTGAGGCCGCGGGTTTAAAGGACCGAGTCGCGGCTAGCGCAAAAGCGTGAGCCGTGGGTTTTTGCCGGCACCGGCACTATTCATCGATTAAAATCAGCGCAGCGCCCGACCAATTAGCAACTGAACTGCCTATGTGCTCCAATATAATACGCTCCCACTCGACAGACCGTGCAACCCTGCGCAACTCCATCGCGGGTCTTTATGCTGGCGCGTGAGGTGTTCATTACTTGTGCGGTAACCGGATCGGCCGATTCGGTTCGCAAGAACGCAAACGTGCCGGTGACGCCGGCACAGATAGCCGCATCGGCTCTCGAAGCGCATGCGGCCGGAGCGGCCGTCGTGCATCTTCACGTCCGCGATCCGCAATCCGGTTTGGCGAGCCGGGACGGCGCGCTTTTTAGCGAGGTCGTCGGCAGAATTC
Organism: Steroidobacterales bacterium; assembly: GCA_038229815.1. Classification (GTDB taxonomy): domain Bacteria; phylum Pseudomonadota; class Gammaproteobacteria; order Steroidobacterales; family Steroidobacteraceae; genus Bog-1198. The sequence continues at coordinate 14,096 of JBBROC010000026.1, forward strand.
GCGGTGAAAACCGCAGCGTAATTCTAAACCTGACGGGAGGCATGGGGGGCGATCTCATGTTCGGCCCGGATCATGCACCCTTGGCATTTCGCGCGGGCACTGACTTCGTGGGGCCGCTGCATAGGATCTCGCACGTACTCGAACTGCTACCCGAGATCGGCAGCCTCGACTGCGGGTCGCTGAATTTCGATGAGCAACTCTACGGCACGACTCCCAACTTTCTGCGCACCATGGCGCGTGCATATCAACAGAGGAACGTGCGCCCGGAGTTGGAAGTATTCGAACTCGGTCACATCGAACTCGCCAAGCAGCTCCTGGCCGAGGGACTGATCGACCAGCCTCCTTTGTTTCAACTTTGCCTCGGCATCAAGTACGGAGCCCCCGCTTCCTCCGAAGCTATGGGAGCGATGCGCGATGCGCTGCCGCCGGGGTCGCACTGGTCGGCCTTCGGCCTGGGCCGGATGCAAATGCCAATGGTTGCGCAGTCGGTTCTTCTCGGCGGCAACGTCCGGGTCGGACTCGAGGACAACTTGTACCTTGACAAAGGCGTCCCGGCGACGAACGCTCAATTGGTTTCGCGTGCCCGCTCAATAATTGAACTCCTGGGCGTGCGCGTTTTGACCGCGCAGGAAACCCGCGAGCGGCTCGAATTGCCGGCATGACGGGCAAACCTTATCGCGTCGCTCAGGTTCCGCAGAACGTCTGCAGGACCCGCTCGCCGGCCTTGGGCGGATCGGCATAGGACTCGAAGCCCGTTTGCAGTTGAAAGGGGCGTGATAGCACCGCCGACAACTCCGCAAAGAGCGAGAAATCTTGGCGTTCGACCGCCGCGTCGATGACTTGTTGGATGCGATGATTGCGCGGAATGAATGCCGGGTTGACCCGCCGCATTGCCTGGGCGCGCGCTGTTGGATCCACTTCTTCGCGCGTCAGACGGGTCCGCCAGCTGGCCGCCCACTCGTCGTAATCTCCGGGATTCACGAACAAGCTACGTACGTGCGCGTTGCCAGCCTCTGTCTCCGCGGCATCGCATAGGCGACGGAACGTCAGGGTGAAATCCGCCTGATTGCGATGCATGGCATCGAGTAGATTGCCGGCCAGTGCCGCATCGCCGTCTTCGCGACCCGACAAGCCGAGTTTGCGGCGCATGCCCGCCAGCGAGAGATCAGAAAACGTCTGGGCAAACGTCTCGAGCACCTGGCTCGCGAGTTCCACCGCCCGATCCGCGCCTGCATCGATGACCGGCAGCAGCGCTTCGGCGAATCGCGCAAGATTCCAAACGGCGGCGTGGGGTTGATTGCCGTACGCGTAGCGGCCTTGCAGGTCGATCGAGCTGAAAACCTGCGCCGGATCATATGAATCCATGAAGGCACACGGGCCAAAATCGATGGTTTCGCCCGACACCGTTATATTGTCGGTATTCATGACGCCATGGATGAATCCCACGTGCATCCAACTTGCGACCAGCGATGCTTGGCGGTCGGTGACGGCTCGCAGCAACGAGAGATATGGGCGTTCTTCGGCTCTCGCGTCAGGATAATGGCGATCGATCACATAATCGGCGAGCAGGCGAACCCCCTCGACGTCGCCGCGCGCGGCGAAGTACTGAAACGTACCTACCCGAACAAAACTTGCGGCTACGCGGGTCAATATCGCTCCCGGAAGGGCTTTCTCCCGGAAAACCGACTCGCCGGTTTCGACCGCGGCGAGAGCGCGCGTTGTTGGGATACCTAGCGCGTACATGGCCTCGCTCACGAGATACTCGCGAAGTACCGGCCCGAGCGCGGCACGACCATCACCGCTGCGCGAATAGGGGGTTCGGCCGGCGCCTTTCAGTTGAATGTCGCGGCGCGTTCCATCCCGGCGGCGCGCCTCCCCGAGCGTGATGGCGCGCCCGTCGCCGAGCTGCGGCACAAAATGCCCGAACTGATGGCCTGCATAGGCCATGGCGATCGGCTCCAGTCCCAGCGGAATGACATTTCCGGAATAGATACCGGCCAATGCGCGGGCGTCAAGGTCGAAGCGCATCAGTCCCAACTCATCCGCCAGGCCCTGATTGAATTCCAGCAAGCGCGGCTCCCCGACCGGCGTCGGATTCACTCGCGCGAAGAAGCGTTCCGGCAAGCCCGTATAATCGGTGCGATTCATCGAAAAATCACGAGTTTCATAGGCCCACGGCATCGATCACGCGATACGCGAGCACCGATGGCGCGAGAAACCACGGCTTGCCCTGATAATACGGTCGCGACGGGAACGGGAGCCCATCAAGAGCGGTTCGCCCTTCCGCCAGCCCTGCAATCTGCTGGCCTATACGCTTGCCGAAATAAGGCGCCAGCGGCACGCCTTGACCGCAATATCCCATGCAGTAGTAGATGCCGTCATGTCGACCCAGGTGCGGCAGGGCATCGAAAGTATAAGCAACCCACCCTACCCATGCATGACTCACGCGAACCTCTTGGAGTTGCGGAAATATCCGCTGCATCATCTGCTTCAGGCGCGGCACGCACACGAGCGGGTCCTTTTCCGACAAGGCGGCCCGCCCTCCGAATATGATGCGCTCGCCATCCCCGGACGGCCTGAAGTACACGACGACTCGCCGAGAATCGACAATGTTGCGTCCCCGAGGGATGAGCGCGCGAACACGATCCATGCCCAGTGGTTCTGTGGCGATCTGATAACTGCCGATGGGAATGACTCGTCGTCGATGCCAAGGCGACAGCGGGCCCGAGTGGCCGTTGGTAGCCAATAACACTTGCCGCGCCTGCACGACTCCGCACGCGGTCAGCGCTTCGTAACCATCGCGGGTGGAATTGATGGCGCTGACCGGGTTGCGGCCCCGGACCGTAGCCCCGCTTTCCAGGGCACGGCGCAAGAGCGCGAGCAGCAGGCGCGCGGGATCGACAGATGCGTCGTCCGGATAAACGCAGCCGCCATGATAGAAGTCGCTGGCGATTTCACCCTGCTGTTCTTCTCTGCTGACGATATTGATCCGTTGCTCGAGGCCTCGGGGTTGATTTTCGGCGTCGCGCACCATTCGGCCAAAGTGCTTCGCGGTGTGCGCTCCGAAGAAACACCCCGTGTCCCGCCAGTCGCAATCGCCGCGCTCTGCGGCGAACGCCCGCAAATAAGCCACGGCGTCGAGTCCCTCGCGGCAAATCCGGAATGCCAAATCCGCACCGAACTTCGCCTTCAACGAATCGAATGACGGTTTTATGCTGTAAGCAATCTGGCCGCCGTTGCGGCTCGAGCACCCCGCTCCGAGGTCTCCGGCGTCAACCACCAGCGTGGAACGGCCCGCCGCGGCCGTCTCGCGGGCCGCCGCCAGGCCTGTGTAACCCGCGCCCACAATCAGAACGTCGACACTGCCGGGCAATGGCTCCGCGCACGGCGCGGGCATCGCCGCATCCTCCATCCACAGGGGTGTCGAGGAGATCCTGTATGGCATCATATGCTGCACACGCGCGGTTTAGGGACGACGGTCACACGGCGATCAATCATATCAAGGCAACTGCTCTCTTCGGGGTGCCGCGCCTCGGGTCGCCAGCCACGATCCGGCCAGAATGAGCACGAAGGCGAGGATTCCGCCCAATTCTAGCCGTTCATGAAGCAGAGAAACGCCGAGCAGCGCTGCTACCGCAGGATTGATATAGGTGATGACCACCGCGCGTGAGGCGCCCGCGTGTCCCACGAGATAGAACATCAACAGCATGGCCAGAGCCGTGCAAACCACGCCCAGTATCGCCACCGAGGCGATTGTCACCGGCGCCGGCATGTGGTTGGGTAGCGCCAGTAGGGCTGGGATCAGCAGGACCGCGCTCGCCACCGCCAAACTCGCAGCGAGCGGTCCATACGGGTCGAGGCCGCTGAGATGACGCTGAATGATGAGCGGCCCGATTGCGTAACCAAGCGTCGCAATCAGCATGCATGCCACCCCCGCCCAACCTAGCGGCCCGGAAATCGTGCCCAAACCAAGCAAAGCAGCGACGCCGACAAACCCCACCGTGAGACCCAAGGTGCGCCACAACCCCAGACGTTCACGTACGCCGAAGAATCGCTGGATCAGCGCGATCGACAGCGGCACCATGGCGATGAGAACTCCGGTCACCGAGGAGCTTATCCATCGTTCGCCGACCGATATCACCGTGAAGGGAATCACGAATTCCGCCAAGGCAAACAGGAATATTGCCGCTCCATGCCGTCCGAGGGAATGCAAAGCGCCGCGGCGCCACGCGATCGGTAACAGAATCAAGGTGCCCAGCGCCACGCGGCCGAAAGCCACCACGACCGGCGAAAGTTCCTGCAGCGACATCTTGATGAAGAAATACGGCAAGCCCCAAATAACGCCCAGCGCTGCGAAAGCGCCCCAGCCTCGCCAACTCACTGATTGAACCCCCTGAAGCGTCGAATTACTGTGGTACGCCTACGGCCACGGCATGGTACTTGAAATCGCGTGATTGCTCGTGCGACCTTATGTCGCTTCGCTCGCGCGCGCAGGCGCTTGGCTGGCCGGCCTCACGACGACTGTGGGAACCGATTCTTGGCTTAGCCGCGCCCCGCGCCTAAAGCGGCCAGCATGTCCTCACCCTTATCATCTCGCTTGGCATTTTCGGCAAGCAGCTCCAGGCACTCGTCGGCGGCCATGGGGCGTGCAAACAGGAAGCCTTGACCAACCGCGCAACCGAGCCGCCGCAGGATTTCCGCCTGCTGATATCCTTCTATCCCCTCGGCGATGACCTGAATTTGCAGATGCCGCGCTATCGCGATGATCGCGCTGACGATGGCAAGATCGCTAGAGTCCGTGGCGAGGTCTCGCACGAAGCTACGGTCGATCTTGAGCGCATCCACACGCCAGTGTTTGAGGTAGCTCAAGCTCGAATATCCGGTCCCGAAATCGTCAATGGCGATTTTAACGCCGAGATCGCGCAGCCGCGCTATGGTGTCTTGGCGATTCTCTCCGGCCGGTGCGTGCGAATCGAACATCCCGCGCTCGGTCATTTCCAGCTGCAGCAAGTCGGGGCGAATACCGTGTGTCTTGAGCAATGTGGCAATCGTAGACTGCAATTCCCCGCGTTGTAGCTGAGCGGGCGCGATGTTCAGCGACATCGGTACCAGGCGGACGCCGGCCTTGCGCCATGCGGTCATGTTTTGCAATGTTCTGTGGAGCACGAAATTGCCCATGGGAACGATCAGGCCCGTCTCCTCGGCCACCGGTATGAACTGGTCGGCCGGCACCATTCCATGCACCGGGTGGTTCCACCGCATCAGCGCCTCGAGTCCGACTACTTTTCGCGTCAGCAAGTTGATGAAAGGCTGATAGTGCACATCCAGCTGATTCAGGCGCAACGCTTCACGCAGGGAAGCCTCGACCGCGACTCGATGCTTGAGCTTACGGTTCATGACCTGGCTGAACATCTGAACGTTGTTCCGGCCGCGGTCCTTCGCCTGATACATGGCCGTATCCGAATGCTTCAGAAGCTCGACCATGTTCGCGCCGTCCCGCGGAAACAGACTGACTCCGACACTGCCCGTGGTTTGCAAAGGATGCTCGTCGATGATGATGGGGCGGTTCAAGGCTTCGATTATACGGCCTGCGCCCAGCGTGACTTCGTCATAGGACGTAACGCTGCGGAAAACCACCACGAACTCATCGCCGCCCATCCTGATGACCACATCCGATTCGCGAACGACGGCCTTGAGCCGGGTTGCCACTTCTTGGAGCAGCTTATCGCCCGTCTCGTGGCCGCGAGTGTCATTGATGTGTTTGAACCGGTCCAGATCGAGGAACAGGACGCCGAGCTTGGTGTTGGCGGCTTGTGCTTCGACGATGGCATCCGGCAGAAAAGCGGCCAAGTAGTGTCGGTTCGGCAGCCCGGTCAACTGATCATGGTGCGCCATGCGGTCGAGGCGGTTCTGATTCTCGAGCAGCTGCTGCTCGGCTTTTCTGCGCAATGACACGTCGTGCGTGACGTAGGCGATCACGCCGCGACCATGCACGTCGAGCGCATTGCATCGCACTTCAATGTTGATCAGCGTCCCGTTCTTGCAGCGCTGCTGCATGTTGACCGCCATCTGCGAGTTCGCGCCGCGCAAGCGCGCCAGCACGCCGTCGGGGGTGGCGGCGCCATCGACAAAAATATTGCGCAACGTCAAGGCCCGCGCCTCATCGGCCGTGTACCCGAGTCGGCTCAGGAACGCGGGATTGGTATACAAGATGGTTTGGGTCTCCGCATCCACTATGACAATGCCGTCGTTCGCCTGGTCGATGATGGCCTTATAGCGCGCATCGACGGACGTCTGGCGACGAACGTAGAGCTTGCACACCGGCACCGCGATGAGAACGAGGGCGGTCAGCATGGCCAACCCCGCAAGGACGGTCGCCGGGCCGCTGGCAAGTCCGTGCAGTGCGCCTCGCTCCGCGGAGGGAGCCGTGGCGCTGAGGCGAAATACATAAAGTATCCTGCCGGCGGCATCGCGCAACGCGGCGTAACCGGAAGAATTGTCGCGCGACAAATAGGTCGTGATTTCGGAGCGCAGAGGGGCTGGGCTCGCCGCTGTTTTCAGCAACGCCTCCGGCAAGCTCGAGGCGTCGAATGCGCTCACCGGTCGTGCGGTCAAGGTGCCGCTCACTGAGCTCGCCAGCTGCGCGACCAATGGCGCGGACAGGAAACGCACGGCGATCACCCAGCCCAGAATCGAAGCTGTCCCCGCGTGCGACGACACAGGAAGCGCAACGATCCATCGGTCGCCGGTAAATTCCACGGTCGCGGGCGAGGCATGGGGCGGAATATGCTTCATCAACCCCAGCTCGGCCGGCGCCTCCGTAAGACGAGTGCCGGCAATCGTCGCATTGAACCGCACCGCACGCGAGGCGGAGACTACTGCCATTGCATCCACCGCGCCGCGTGCAAGACTAACGAGGGATGAGCGATCCGGCGCCTGAGCCGCGTTGTCTTGCAAAAGCTGCGCGACTGCATCGGATTCCGCCAAATCGCGCGCTCTCTCGATCAATTGATCGGGCGCCCTCTTGACCTCGTGCGCCAATTGCTTGAGCTGCAAGTCCAGGTTCTCGCGTTCGAGCGTGGCGGCGCGACGCTGCCAATAGAACTGACTCGAAACGGCCAGTACGAATAGAATGAGCACAGGTATAGAGGAGGCGCTTACCCAGGCTGATTTTTGCGGGAGCCAGGCGCGAATCCGCTCCCACAGGTTCATTTATTCGTCATCCCGCGTGCAAAGGCACGTCCGTTAGAATTCGACATAAGTCGGCCGCGATCGAGTATCGTTCCTGAAGTATGTTTCATGCATTACCGGCTGACCGATATGCGGTGCACAATCTGGTGTAGGACAGGGCCGTGGGTATTCGAAAACGTTAAATGCATACCGCCCGCCTCGCCGTGCGCCTCGATACGAGTCTCGAGTCACTCCTTCGACACTTGCCCGCTATGCCATCTTCCTGCGTCCTTGCGACGATAGTCGCAACCGCCGGATCGACCTACCGCAAGCCGGGGGCGCGCATGGCTTTTCTGGCCGATGGCAGCTACGTGGGGCTGCTGAGCGGCGGCTGCCTCGAAGCCGATCTCAAGCTTCACGCCCAGGAAGTCCTTGATAGCGGTGTACCGCGCGCTATCGAGTACGACATGCGGGGTCCCGACGATGTCCTGTTCGGAATCGGTGCCGGTTGCGAAGGAGCCATGCGCGTACTGCTCGAGCCGGGGGGTCTTGGCAGTCCCGCGGCGGCGGCGCTTGCGGCCGCCGGGCACCACACCCAGGGCTTCAAATCAATCTCGCTGGTTTGCGTGCACCAATCTGCCGATCTGCCGCTTGGCACCTACCCTGCCGCGCCGCCTCTGCCGCGGGCGCTGATCGAAGCCGCTGCGCAATCTGTTCATGAACTCGCATCGCGCTCAGTTGACCTGGAGGAAGGCGGCCGCACACGAGCGTTCGTGCAATTCCTGGCACCGCCCCCGCATGTATTGATTTGCGGAGCGGGACCGGATGCGCAGCCTGTGGCGAGCGCTGCCCGCGCCTTGGGTTGGCGCGTATCGGTCGTGGACCACCGGCCCGCCTACGTGGTCCCCGCCCACTTCCCCGGCGCCGAGGTCAGCCTCGTCGATCCGCGCATGCTGCGTTCGACCATCGCCCTCGAACAGTGTCATGCGGCGGTGGTCATGAGCCATCACCTGCCCTCGGACGCAATGTATTTGCGTGAACTCGCGGCGGCCGGGATCCCCGCATACATCGGATTGCTAGGTCCCGTGGCCCGGCGCCTCCGGCTCGCACAAGAGCTCGGACCGACCTCGGATAAGCTAAGGTCGAGAGTCTACGGCCCCGTCGGCATCGACATCGGCGCGGTGACACCGGAAGGCATTGCACTGGCGATCGTGAGTCAAATCCATGCTTGGCTCGCCGACCGCGTCGGCGTGCCGCCGGCCGCACTGTAGGGGAGCAGGCGACGCCGGCCGCGGACTCTCGATGAAAGTTGGCGTAGACTCGGGTTTAATAACGACACGCCGGACCACGGGCGGCGCATCACCTTCTTAGCGGCAGCGGGAGACAGCCATGTTCAAGTTATTGACACCTTTGAGCGCGGCGCTTGTTGCTCTGGTGGTGTGCGCATGCGGATCGAGCAGCCAGACCTCCATGGTTCCCGCGTCAACCGCGCACGGGACGCTGGCAGAGAATCCACCGTTTCGCATCGCCTCGCTGGACGCAACGACATTCAAGGCTGAACTGGCCGGTACCAGCAGCGGCGCGCAACTATTGCAGCTTGCCGGCAGCCCAAGCTGCGGTGTGGACTTTTACTACATTCAATTTTGGACTGTCGGCGGCGCGGGCGAGCCCACCGAGTCGTCCGGCGCGTTGATGGTGCCCACAGGCGGCACACCGGCATGTTCGGGACCGCGTCCGATGGTGCTATATGCGCACGGCACGAACACCGACAAGACGCTCAATATCGCCGACATCACCAACACCTCAAACGCCGAGGGCGCGCTGATCGCGGCGATGTTCGCGGCGCAAGGCTACATCGTCGTGGCTCCCAACTATGCCGGGTATGACACCTCCACTCTGGGCTATCATCCCTTTCTCAATGCCGAGCAGCAGTCCGGAGAAATGATCGATATTTTGACTGCAGCGCGGACGGCTCTTCCCAAGACCTTGAGTTCTGCCACCAGCGACGGCGGCAAACTTTTCCTCACCGGTTATTCCGAAGGCGGATATGTCGCCTTGGCGACCCAGCGAGCGCTCCAGGCAAGCGGCGCTGTCATCTCAGGTTCGGCGCCTATGTCCGGGCCGTACGCATTGGAAGCCTTCGGCGACGCCATCTTCTTCGGCGACGTCAATCTTGGCTCGACCGTATTCTCGCCGCTGCTGAGTACTAGCTACCAGAAGGCCTACGGCAACATCTACAGTACGCCGAGCGAACTGTATTCATCGACCTACGCGACGGGAATCGAGACGCTTCTGCCCAGCGCACTGCCCATCGCGACGATTTTTGCGCGCGGTTTGCTGCCGGAAATTGCTCTGTTCGACAGCACCACTCCGGTAGTGAACGTGCCCGGCAATCCCGTTTTGTCTGCGGAACTCACGGCGCTGCTGCTGGTGCCGGGCAGTCCCGGATACCCGTTGCCCTCCACCGCGCAAACTCCGCTATTCGCGGCCGGATTCGGTTCGCCCTACCTGATCAACAACTCATATCGCGTAAGCTACGTGCTCGACGCCGCGTCTGACCCGGATGGCGCCGTCCCCGTGCCTCACCCCGGCGTACCGCTTGCGGCGGCCGTGCCGAAACAGCCTCTGCGCGAAGCCTTCTACAAGAATGATTTGCGCAACGGTACCTGGGCGCCGACGTCCCCCACCTTGCTCTGCGGCGGGGACGCAGACCCCACCGTATTTTTTCCGGTAAACACGGGGACCATGGCAGCTTTTTGGAGCGCGCAGGTGCAGGCCGGCCTCATTACCGTGCTTGATGTCAACGCAGCGCCCGCAGGTCCATTTGCGGCATCGCAGACCGGCTTTCAACAAAGCCAGGCGATGCAGTTAGCATTCTATGAATCGGCCGCCGGCGGCGGCCTCTCGCCCGCCGCGGCGGAACAACTCCTAGTTCAGGGTTATCACGGCTCTGTAGCGCCCTTTTGCACCGCAGCCGCCCGCGCGTTCTTCAGCCAACTCTAAAGGATCGGCCATGACCAAATTCAATGTCCGCACGCTTATCGGCATGCTGGCGGCTTCGGCGGCGACTTTTTCTGGCGCCGCGCCGGCGCTGGCCGATGAGGTTCTCAGCAACAGCGTGCGCGCCGGGCTCTACTCCGTGTTCTATCACGTCACCGCGGAAGACCTGTCGGGACCCTACGTGCCTCCGGGAGCCAGCATCGATGCCAAGAACATCAATACGCTGTATCTCGCATACGTGAGGCGGTTGTTCCCGCACCTGGACTTGGAATTGACCGTGGGCTACCCGCCCTTGCAGAAAACCGTCGGCAGGGGCCCTGCTACCTTGGGTTCGGTTCCTTACGATGGACAAATCATCGCGACGGCCCGATGGCTGGCGCCGACCCTGCTCCTTGAATATGTGTTCCTGAGCGATGACTCGAGGCTCCGTCCCTACTTCGGCGTGGGAATCAATTACACCAATTTCTATGATCGGGATTCGACCGCGCAAGGCAACGCCGCCAGCGGCGGCCCCACCAAACTTTCGCTGACCTCCTCGGTGGGGCCGGCCGGCACCGTGGGCCTGGCGTACCACGTCGCGAATCATTGGAACGCGTACGCGTCCTACTCGATTTCCCGGGTGGAAACCAATCTCAGGGCCGATACGGCGGGCGTCATTCGAACCACGCACATCAGTTTTGGGCCGCAAGCCTTGGTCTTGTCCGTGGGCTTTTCCTTCTAGCGCCGCCTGTACTCCGTGCGGCCTTTCAAAGTGCGCCGCGATGAATAGGATCGATCCAGTACACTTCCTCGACGCGCTCCGCGGCGTCGATATTTAGGTTTACCACGACCGACTCGTTGTCGCTTCTCACGAGCACGCATTCGAGCGGCGTATCGCTCGACCGGTTGATCTCTTGGTGCGGCACGTAAGGCGGCACGAAGATGAAATCGCCGGCATCCGCCTCGGCTACGAACTCGAGCCGTTCGCCCCAGCGCATCCGCGCAACTCCGCGCACCACGTAAATGACGCTTTCGAGCGCGCCGTGATGATGCGCGCCAGTCTTGGCATTCGGATTAATGATCACCGTCCCGGCCCAGAGCTTCCCGGAACCGCGCGCCGAGTTGACGGCTGCGGCGCGCTGCATGCCGGGTGTCTGAGGCGTGTCGCTGTCGAGTCGATCGTTCTTGATGACCTTGACGCCCTCAGTGCGCCAGTCGCGCTTTAATGATTCAGCCATGTCCCTAACCTGCCAAAGATTTGATCAATACATCCCAGTAAGTCAATCCATTGTAGAACTCCTTGACGCGGATGCGTTCATTGAGGCCGTGCGCAAACTGCTCGCTGTCCATGATGAACACCCCGCCGACGCCGTACGTGGGAATTCCGGCGTTGCGAAACACGGCGCCGTCAGTGGCGTAGGCAGCCTGGGTCGGTGCCACGGGCGCGCCAGGATCGGACGCAGCAACGGCGTTGGTCACCGCGCGCATCACATCGTCCCGCATCGGTGAGGCATTCGATACGAGTGCATCGTAACCCTGCTTCAAATCGACGTTCCGACCCACGAGACCCTGCAAGGTCTTTTGCACGTCCGCGGCGCTCATGCCTGGAAAGATCCTGCAATTGATGGTCGCGGTCGCCGACTGGGGAAGGGCATTTTCCGCATGGCCGCCTGTCAGCATCGTGGCCACACAGGTCGTGCGGATCCTGCCGACGAAGGCTGGATTCTTTGCGATTTCGGCGACTGCCGCCGCACTGCCAGGCTCGGCGGCGAAACGGGCCATTGCCTCCCCGATCGGTCCCTTGGTCACCTGGCTCGCCGCCTTGAAGTCGCCCAAAGTCCACTCATTCCACATCACTGGAAATACGTAGCCCTGGACCGCCTTGAGTGCGTCCGCCAGTTCGTAGATTGCGTTGTCGGCACGCGGCTCGGAACTGTGGCCGCCGGGGTTGTGGGTGGTCAGCAGAAACTGAGCAGAACTCTTCTCGGCACCCTGAACATAAAAAATGAGCGGTTTTGCCGTGCCCTCGCTGAGGACACCGCCGCCGCCGTCTCCGTTGAGCGCGTATTGCGCGTCGACCAGATCCCGATGGGCGCTGACCAGGTCTCTGGCTGTAGCCTGCGCGGTTTCCTCGTCGCCGCTGAATACGATAATCAGATCGCGCTTCGGCACGAATCCCTCGCCCTTGAGCCGAAGGAACGTCGCCGTCAACAGCGCCACTTCCTGCTTGACGTCCGAGGTTCCGCGGCCGTAGAAAAAGCCGTTTTCTTCCGCCAGGGTGTAGGGATCTCGCTGCCAATCGCTGCGGTTCGCGGTGACAACGTCCATATGAGCCATGAACGCGATCGGCCGTCCGCCGCTCCCCCTGTAGCGAACGACCAATGATGCGGTCTCACCCAATGGCAGGATATGGATATCCGCGTCCGGGAAGCCGGCCGCCTTGAAGCGCTCAGCGAGATACTTCGCCACAAGAGGAACATTGCCCTTGCCGATGGAGCTTTCGATGCCGACGATGTGCGCGAAAATCTCGCGAGCCTGCGTGCGCACCGCCTCGGGAGCCGCCGCGGCGGGAGCGGGCGTGTTCGTGGCGGCAGCTTCGGCAATCGCGCCAGGAGCCGCGGCCAAGCTCATGCCTAGCACCCCAGCGATCAAAGAAGTCATCAAGGATCGTAATTCCATTGTATTTAACACCCGCAGCATATCGATTTTTGAAGGAGGCCTGCCAGGATAAACGAATCCATGAAATCTGACGTCAGTTGCGCGCGGCGACTTCGTCGATATGTCTTAGCAGGTCGGACGGGTCTTCATAGACGCGGAATGCGCCGGCTCGCGCCAATTCTTCTTCGCCGTAGCCGCCCGATAACAACCCGACGCCGAGCCCGCGCGCTCGCTGCGCAGCAATCATGTCCCAGATGTGTCGCCGAGGACGAGCGAGTCACGGATATCCACGCCTAGGCGGTCGGCCGCGGTCAGGAATAGATCGGGATCGGGCTTGGCGTACTTGACCTGATCTCGAGTAACCACCGGAACTCTGGCCGGATCGACGCCAAGCGCGGCAAGATTGCTTCCCGCCGTTTCCATGCGCCCGCTGGTTGCGATTGCCCAGGGGGTACCTTGCGCGGTCAGATAATTCAGCAACTCGCGCGCACCGGGCAACGGCTGCACGCTGGCCGCAAGTGCACGATAGGCCTCCGCATGACGCACACGCAGCCGCTCCAGACGGTCCGGCGTATTATCGAATCCGGTTTCCCGCAGCAGTATGTTCGTGAATAGGCCGCCGCTCATGCCGATCTTGCGATGAATCCGCCATACCGATAACGGGATGCCTTCCTGATCCAGCGAAGCCTTCCAGGCGAGCACATGCTGGTACACGCTATCGATAAGCGTGCCGTCGAGATCGAAGAGAAATGCCGTTTTTTTTCGCGCCATGCGCCTAGGCTGCAGGCCGACTCATCGGTGCTGCGAGATAGCAGCCGAACTCTTTGACGAAATCGACCGAGACGCGCGCATGGACGCGGCCCTGACGATCGAGGAATTCCGCCTCATCGTCCAGAGGCACAACCGCGCCGTGCCAAACGTTTGGATGCAGGTAGAGCCCGCGGTTTCCGTCGCACCAGAAAGTGACGAATTTCTCCGGCGTGACGTCATCTCCCGGCAGGGCCAGGGGAATCACGAAACTCTGTCCTTCTAGCGGATAAAAAAGCTGGCCGCCGTCGGGATGATAATTGGCGCGCCAGATCAACGCGCGCTCGCGCAATCTGCCGCAGGCGCCCGCAGCGGCCTCTTCCGGCCAGTTGCTCCAGCCGAATAGATAACTGTCGCCGACCGCGTTGTTTCGCGCGTACAAAGTCTCGCCCTTCCAACAGAACTCGAACGATCCTTCGGTGACTCCGCCTTGGTCGCCGGAATTGAGGTCGATGGGTCGCCACCCTTGGGCCGGCCAGCGAACTATCTCGATCGGGAAGCTCTTTGCATCGTCAACCAGACGGCCGTAACCCTTCAAACTGTCCTCGGCGGCGAGGACGATTGGCGTTTCATGCGCCTGCCTTACGCCAGTGGTCGGCACATGCGCAAATTCCAATTGAGAGATATCCATGATTGGCTTGGTTCCTGCGATAGGGCCGGATTATGCCTCAAGACCCGGTACGGCGGCAGCGTCGTGTGCGCGGACCCGACTTAAAAGCATCGCGCCTGCCCGCCGGGATTCGGTAAGATGCGTCGGGGAGTTCTCGGGAGCATCGATGAAATACATCTTGATCGCCTCGTTCGTATTGGCTTTGAGCTTGGGAAACGGCTCCGTTCAAGCCGACAGCCAAAAACTTCGCATCATCAGCTGGGCCGATTATGTGCCTGCTGACCTGATAGCCGCATTTAAAAAAGAGACCGGCATCGACGTTGAATTGACGCTGTCGAACAACGAGGAAATGATTTCGAAGCTCCGTGCGACCGGAGGGGCGGGCTATGACCTCGCCCAGCCTTCGCAGGATCGGATCATGGCCGCGCAGCGTGAGTTCGGGATCTACAAGCCCCTCGACCTTACCAAGGTCAAGCTAGAAGAATTCCAGCCTGAGTTTCTGGACATCGTCCGCAAAAACACCACCCTCGACGGCAAGGTTTACGGGCTGCCCTACCTCTGGGGAACAGATGGCTTGGTCGTCAACGGCAAGCGCACCAAGATCGCCGACTATCCGGATCTTTGCAGAGCCGATTTAAAGGGCAAGACCGCCGTCCGCCTGCGGCGTCCGACTCTGATGGCGTTCGCGTTCGCCGCAGGCAAGGATCCGTTCGCGCTCTACGGCGACTCCAAGGCCTACGGAGCGCTCATGGATCAAGTGGGCGCGACGCTCATCGCGTGCAAGGGGAATTTCAAGTTCTTCTACGACAACAAGGACCAGCTGCTCAACGGCATCCGTTCCGGAGAGGTCGTGGCCGCCATGATGTGGGACACCGGCGGCTGGACCCTCAACCGCGAGAATCCAGAAATCCAATTTATCGTGCCGCGCTCCGGTGCTCTCGGTTGGCTCGACACCTTCGCGCTCCCCGCGCGCGGGCGCAACGACGCCGCGGCCTACGCCTGGATCAATTTCACGATGCGCCCGGAGAATGCGGCACGCGTCATCAAATCCGTGGGTAGTTTCTCCGCCGCCATGAATACGGCGCCGCTCATCGATCCCCGCTTGAAAGCGCAGTTTGCCGCCGCTTTCCCCAACAACGATCTGAAAGGCATACACTGGTACCCTGCCATACCTCCAGGTCTCGAAGAAATGGAAGGCCGGGTTCTCGACCGCGTCAAGGCTGCCAATTGAGCACGCCGGATCTGGTGGCGAACGCCGTCGTCAAGCGTTTTGCCGAACACGTCGCGGTCGATTCTTTGTCGTTCTCGGTCGAGCGCGGCAGCTTTTTTTCGATACTGGGTCCGTCGGGCTGCGGCAAGACTACGCTGCTCCGCATGATCGCAGGATTCATCGCGCCGGATGCGGGCGACATCGCGATCGGCGGCAAGAGCATGCGCGACGTGGCGCCGAATCGTCGCCCGGTGAACATGGTGTTCCAACAACTGGCGCTATTCCCGATGATGTCCGTGGGCGAAAACGTGGCATTTGGACTCGCGCGCCGCGGGGTTGCAAAAACCGAAAGAACGGCGCGCAGCAGTGCCATGCTCGAGCGCGTGGGACTCGGCAACGCGGCGGATAAACGTGTCGATGAGTTGTCGGGCGGTCAGCGTCAACGCGTGGCCATCGCACGCAGTCTCGTTCTGGAGCCGACATTGCTGTTGTTGGACGAACCCTTGGGAGCACTCGATCTGAAGCTTCGCGAGCACATGAAAATCGAACTCAAGCAGCTGCAGGCATCCTTCGGAACGACGTTCGTTTATATCACCCACGATCAATCAGAAGCGCTGGTGCTATCCGACCACGTCGGCGTGATGAGTCATGGACGCTTCGAACAACTGGGTACGCCGCAGGACTTGTACTACCGGCCGCAAACGCCCTTCGTGGCTGGTTTCGTGGGCGCAAATAATCGGATCGTGGGCCGAACGACCAACGCCGACGGGACTGTCGCCGAGATAACGACGGCCGATGGTTGGATCGTGCGGGCGCTCAAAACCGGCGCAATCGCCGTGGGTGATGCGGTCGAGGTCTACGTGCGGCCGGAAGTGGCCATTCTGGCGCGCAGCGCGAACGAGCTGCCTCCCAGCCAACCGCACCACAGCGGAGAGGTGCAAAGCGTGCTGTTCGATGGGGCGAATTCGGCTGTCTTGCTGGGGGAATCGCGAACCCGCCGCGAGTTTCGGATTGCGCTGCCGCAGACCGGACAGTTTTCGGATTTGAGGCCTCGCGAAAAAGTCGTTTTCAGTTTTGATCCTGCGCGCGCTGTGTGTTTTCCAGCCCGTGCCGGTGCCGCGGGGCAGGATGCCTGACACGGCCATGGAAGCTCGCTGGCACGCACGGCTCGGTCTCGGACTATTGCTCGCGCCTGCTCTTCTCTGGCTCGGAGCCCTGATCATCTTGCCGCATGTCGATCTCGCCGTGCTGTCATTCCGTGAACGAGTGGGACCGCGCCAGTACGTCGCCAGTCTGGCGCAGTACAAGACTTTTTTCGCGGAACCTTTGTATTGGCATGTATTTCTGCGCACGGCAATCATGTCGGTGATCGCAACTATGCTGACGTTGTTGCTGGCGTTCCCCATTGCCTGGATCATCGCCAAGCTGGCGAGGGGACGCGCCGGTTCTCTGTTGTTCATCGTCTGCCTCATTCCATTTTGGGTCAGCGAAACGGTCCGGACCCTCGGATGGATGATCCTGCTCAGGGAATCCGGCGTTCTGCCGGCCTTGCTGGTGAAGCTGGGAATCACTGCAATGCCGGTTGAACTCTTGTATCGCGACGCGACCATCCTGGTCGGCTTGGTCTACACCTCGTTGCTCTTCATGGTAGTGCCGCTGGTGTCGAGCCTGGAGAGTCTGGACAATGCGCTGATCGAAGCCGCTTACGATTTGGGGGCCAATGGATTTGCCATTCTGCGCCGCATCGTGATTCCCCACGCGGCGCCCGGCATCACCGCCGGCTGCATCGTGGTGTTCATGCTGACGCTCGGCAATTATCTGACCCCCACTTTGCTCGGCGGTAAGAACTCGCAATGGTTTACCGAACAAATCTATACGCAGTTCATTACCCGGTTCAATTGGGAACAAGGTGCCGCGTTCGGATTCCTGTTGCTGGCGTTATCGACGGCTCTGGTGATCTTGGGCCTGCGGATCAGCGGGCAACGCTTCGGCGATGTGATGCGTCAAACATGATCCCCTCCCTACCGCGGCCTGCCTGGCTACGCACCGCCACGGCGGCGTACCTGATCGCATTTCTCACCTTCTTGTTTCTGCCCTTGGCGGTGGTTGCGGTTTTCGCCTTCAACGATGCGCCTTACCCCGCGCCGCCCTGGCGCGGCTTTACGCTCGATTGGTTTATCGGCAACTCTGCGCGCGGTCGCACCGGACTTTTCGCCGATGGCGAATTGCTCCGCAGTATCTGGATAAGCTGCATCGTCGCCATTTGTGTGACGGCATTGTCGGCGTTGGTGGGCACGTCCAATGCATTTTTGATCGAGCGTGCACGTTTCCGCGGCAAGCAGCTCTTGTCGATCATGATGCTGGCCCCCCTGGTGATCCCGGGCGTCATCCTGGGTATTTCGATACTTGCCTTCGCAAGCCGGGTTGCGGATTTGATGGACGACACCTTCGGCCTGGAGCTGGATTTTCTGCGTCCTGGCCTGCCCTTGGTCGTTTTCGGTCAATTCTCGTACATTGCCACCATCGCTACGCTGACGATCAGCGCGCGCTTGCGGCGTTTCGACCGCACGCTCGAGGAAGCGGCACTCAATCTCGGTGCCTCCAAAGCAGCCATGTTTCGTACTATTTTGCTGCCGTATCTGCGGCCCGCGCTGCTCGGTTCGGCCGCCATCTCCTTCCTGATGTCATTCGCGGACTTCAACACGACCCTCATGCTCGTCGGTGCCGATACGCCGCTGACGGTGATGATGTATGGACGAATGCGCGAGGGTGCCACGCCCGTGCTGAATGCAGTCAGTCTGTTTCTCATGATCGCATCGGCGGTATTGGCGCTCACGCTTTTGCGCCGCAGAGGACCGGCGCGTACCAGGCCGGCGAACGAGCACGCTACCTAGGCGGTTCGCCTGAGTACCTCATTCAGGCTTGCGGGCACACGCTATGGATTCGAGTGCCGCCGCCCGGCCGGCGCTTTACCCTCATGACACCGCCGATTACCGCGCAGCGATATTGCATCAGCTTGAGGCCCATTCCCGTTCCTCGCGCCTGATTATCGGCAATCCCCACGCCATTGTCGCTAATCGATAGGGACACCAACGCCCGGTTGGTGCGCAGGCTCACGGCGATCGATTTAGCTCGGCCGTGCCTGACGGCATTATTTATCGCTTCTTGCACGATCAAGTAAAGATGCGCAGCCGCGGAATCGCCGATGAGCAGCGGCGAGCGGATGGCGGCATGCAATCGAACATCGATGTCATAACTGTCCCGGGACCAGGCAACGAGAGTCTGCAAGGCCGGCATCAAACCGCCGCGTTCCAGCGTCACTGGCGAAATGCCCAAAGCCATCTTACGCGAGCTCTGGATGGCATGGTTGACGAGAGCGATGATCTCGTTGAGTTCGGGAGCGGCGCCCGTTGCGGCAACGGTTGCCCGCTTCGCGAAGCCGCGGATCATGAGCGAAATGCCCGTTAGCTCCTGGCCGAGTCCATCGTGCAAATCCGCCCCCAAGCGCCGCCGTTCGCGATTTGCGATATCGATGATCTCCGATTCCAATTGCTTGCGCTCCGAAACATCCTGCACCACCACGAGAATCCGCTTCTCGCCGCTCATTTCGATTTCCGCGGATAGAACCTCGCCCGCGAATTGGTCGCCGCTGCGCCGGCGAAACAACATGTCGCGTTTGCCGCCGAAGCGCAGACGTTCCTGCAGTCCCGCCGAACTTAAGTTCTGCGCCGGCACTTGTCTGCCGTAGAACAATTCCAACACGGAAGTGCCGGCCAATTCTCCGCTCTTGCGGTCGAACATCCCGTCGAACGCGGGATTGGTGAATTCTATGCACCCGGTGGGCGAGACGAGCGCCACGCCTTCGCGCATGGTGTCCAAAATCATCGCTTGCGTCCGCAACATCTGCTCGGCCTGCCGGCGTGAATCGACGTCGATGCAGGCTCCGACGATCCGCACCGCTTGTCCGGCGGCGTTGCGCTCAATGACTCTGGTGCGCACATTCACCCACCGCCACTCGCCGGACGACGACTGAATACGATAGTCGCTTTCGGCGGCGTTGCTGCCGTCGAAAATGAGCGCATGGTCCTCGGCTGCATATTTTTGCCGATCCATTGGATGCACCCGACCGATCCACTCGTCGCGCCGGGCTGCACGAACCGAAGCATCGATCCCATATCGCGTCGGCCAATCGGATAGCCACAGCAGCGAATCGTCTTCCAGTATCCAATCCCACAGCCCAAGGTCGGCGCCCCATATCGCCGCTTCGAGCCGGGCCTCGCTATCGCGCAGCGCTAGCTCCACACGCTTGCGCGCGTCGATGTCGACAGTGGCGCCAGCCAGCCGGACGGCCCGCCCAGCCTTGTCACGTGCGGTCGCGCGTCCGCGGCTCATGATCCAGCGCCAACTGCCGGATCGCGTGCGAATCCTATACTCACCTTCGTAGCTACCGCTGTCTCCCGCGATCAGCTTCTCGTACCGGCAAGCGAACTGCGGGAGATCGTCCGGGTGAATTTTCGCGTCCCAACGCACCGAATGGCCGCCCCCCCCACAGGGATCGAGATCCACGGTCTCGCACCAATCGTTCCACCAATGCAACGTGTCGTTTGCAATGTCATGGTCCCATAACCCGACGCTGCTTCCCCAGACTGCGTGCTCGAGACGCGCCTCGCTGCGCTCCAGAGCGCCTGCGGAATTGTGCCGCTCATCGGCATCCAGACACAGCCCAACCATACGCAGTGCACGGCCGCTCGAATCGCGCTCAATGGCACGGCCGCGCTCCTGTATCCATACCCAGGCGTCGTCGCGGTCGCGGAGCCGATACTCGACGTCGTAGGGCGGAGTCTGACCGTCTATATGCCTGGTCAAGGCGTCGCGGTAAGCCTGGAGATCCTCGCGATGAATCCGCGACGACCAGAGTTGCTCGTGACCATAACCCGAGAAGGCGGCGAGCTGCGAGTGTTCACACCAATCGTTGATCCAAGTGAGCCGGTCATTTACGACATCCCAATCCCAAAGACCAATCTCGGTGCCCCACAAGGCAAGTTCAGGGGCGGGCGCGTTGCGCGCTGCATCCACGAACGACCAGATAACACGGGAACCATCGCCCGGGTCCGCTGTTCGCAGAACCGCGCCTGCGGCGAATCTGCCGCTGAGGCCACGTACTTGCGTGCGCAGCTCGTTGTTGGACGAGAGCGCGGTACGGTGCACGCCTTCCAGTTCATTACCCGCACCGCCATCCAGCCACGTGAAAATCGACGTACCGAGCAGCACTGCCGAACTTTGCCCCAAAAGCTGCAGCAACGCCGTGTTGCAATATTCCAGAGTTCCGTCGGCGGCGGTTACCGCGACGCCGATGGCCACCAAATCGAATAAGCACCAGACCGATCCCGCGGCGGGCTCCCTGGCATGCGCGAGACCGTCCATAATGTTCATTAGCCCTTCGCGCCCCTAAGTGTGTCGGACTATACCCCGCGCACACCCCTTCGACATCTCAATCGGGCCGGAACTAGACAGACGACGTGCACTCTAAAATGAGGCCGCCCCTTGCGCGGCGTGGGCAAGAGCCGAGAATATGGCTTTGATCAACTGCAGGTGCGGGTCTTTCCTGCTTGCGCTGCTACTGGCCGGGTGCGGCGGCGGCACGGATAATTCGGGTTCCGGAGTTGCGCCGACGCCGGCTCGCGGGACCTTGCTGGAAAGCCCTGCGCAGCTCCTATCGACGCTCACGGCGCCGAGCCTGCTGCTAGAGCTCAACCTCTCAGCCAATCAGTTGCTGTCCTCCGTCAGCGGCTCGCCGGTCTGCGACATTCTGTTCTATCACATCAAATACGAGACGGTTGGCGGCGCGAACGAGGCGACGACCGCCTCCGCGGCACTGCTGGTACCAACCGGCCTTGGTGTGGGCTGCACCGGGCCGCGCCCGATTCTTTTATACGCGCACGGCACGTCAACCGACCGCAAATTCAACATGGATAATTTGCAAAACACCGAGACTCTCAACTTGGCGGCCATTTTCGCAACGAAGGGGTACATCGTCGTGGCACCGAATTACGCGGGCTATGACACATCGACGCTTTCCTACCATCCGTATCTGATCGCCGATCAACAATCGAAGGACATGATCGATGCGCTCGCGGCGGCTCGCACGGCGCTTCCTCTGGCCTCGGCGACGCTCACCAAGGATAACGGACAGTTGTTCATCACGGGCTACTCGCAAGGAGGATACGTGGCGATGGCGACCCACCGTGCCATGCAAGCCGCCGGCATGTCGGTTACGGCGGCGGCCCCGATGTCGGGGCCCTATGCGCTCGCCGCTTTTGTCGACGCCGTCTTTTACGGCCGTGTCAACGGCGATGGACCGGTGTCTTCGACACTGCTGCTCACCGCCTACCAAAGAGTCTATGGGAATATCTATTCCAACCCGGTTGACGTATTCGCGGCCCAATACGCGACCGGCATCGACTCCTTGCTGCCGACTACGACGCCGAGGAGCCAGTTGTATGCGCAGGGCAAGTTGCCCGAATTTGTGCTCTTCAGTTCGACGCCGCCCGACCCGGCGTTCGCCGCCGATACGCCTCCGACTACGCCGGCAAATCTCGCCGACGTGTTTGCACTCGGCTTTGGTACGGGCAATTTGATTCAAAACAGTTATCGTCTGAGCTACCTCGCGGACGCACAGGCCAACCCCGATGGTGGCTGGCCAAGCATCACCACCGGCGTCGCCGCGGCAAATCCCGGTCTTCCATGGCGACAAGCGTTGAAGACCAATGATCTGCGCAACTGGATCCCGACGGCGCCCGTGCTCCTGTGCGGCGGCGACAACGACCCGCTGGTCTTTTGGCAGAATACCTCGTTGATGCAAAATTACTGGGCGACCCACGCTCCGGCATCTGCGCACATCAGCGTGCTGGACCTCGAATCCCCGGCGTCGAGCAACGATCCTTATGCCAATTTGAAAAACGATTTCGGCATTGCGAAAGATGTTGCTGCGGCCAACGCCGTCGCACAGGGCGCCACCGACGGCGGCGCGCTGGCCGTAGCCGAAGCGTACCACACGTTGCTGGTCGCACCGTTTTGCTTCGCGGCGGTCAAAACGTTTTTCGCGAATCCTTAAGCGGCGGCGCCCAGAATCTCCACCAGCTGAACCCTGCGGTCGATCGTCGCCGACTCGAATTCAGAGCTGATGTCCGTCAGTTCCCTTTCGTCACGTGCGCTTACCACCTTGATGAGGCAGGCGCGGTCCCGGCCCCGACGTTTGGCCTCATACAGCGCCTTGTCGACCAAGCTGATCGCACTATCGAGCGATATGTGGGCCGCGGAACCCTCCATCGGAAAGCTGGCGTAACCGATGGAAATCGTGCAGCCGATCATCTGCCCATTCCATGCCACCGGCTCGCGGCGCACCGCTTGCAACAATCTTGCAGCCATCACGTCCGCCTGGACTGGCGTCATCGGCCCGAGCACCGCCAGGAACTCTTCGCCGCCCCACCGAACGAGCTTGTCGTTTTCGCGCAGCGCTGCGGAAAGTCGCTGGCTCATTGCCGCAAGCACCGCGTCGCCGGCAGGATGCCCGTAAGTATCGTTGATTCGTTTGAAGTGATCGAGATCAGCCAAGAGCACGCAGCCGCCCACCGGCCGCCCGCCGTCGACCGCGAGCACGTGCTCGTTGAAATAGCGCCGATTCGACAGCCCGGTCAGCGGGTCATGCTCGCTGCTGAAGCGCAGCCGATCGTTGGCCCTGCGCTCGCGCGCGACTACCCAGACGAGTGCGGCGCAGATGAGCGCGATGATCAGCGCACCCGCAATGGTCAATTGCTGCCGCAAGCGCTGCTCGTGCATTTCCGACACCTTGAGCGCGTTGTCGCGTCGCAGGAGTTCGAGCTCGCGCGCCTTGCGCTCATCGTCGAACTGGGCGGAGAGCTCGAGAAACGCACGCTGCCGCGTGTTTGTCATGAATTTCTCGCTGATGGCGTCGTAGCGATGATAGACTTGGATCGCCATCATCAAGTAGCCGGCATGTTCCAGGGCATCCGCGTACTCTCGAAGCAATTCCTTTGCGTCCAAGAGATCGCTGCCGGCGAGCGCCTCGGAGATCGCACCCTCCGCCAGCTTCTCGCCCATTTTGATGCTGCCAAGTCCGATGTAAGCAAGGCCCTCGTTGAAAAGCGTTATCTGCACGTCGTCCCGCTGATTCGTGCGCAGCATGATGGGCAACGCTTCCTTCGAATATTTGAGCGATTCGGCAAAGTCGCGGCTTTTCAGGTAGGAATCGCCGAGATTGAGCAGCGCGAGTTCGATCCACTTGCTGCTTCCCGAGCGCTTCGCATGCTCGAGACCCGCGAGCGAGGCGCGCCGCTCTTCGGTTCGATCGCCCCTGCGGTCAGCAAGGTCGGCTCTGCGCTCTTCGGTTTCAACCAGCGAGGTTTCATCGCCCAGTTGGTTGGCAAGAGTGCGTGCGGCGTTCAATTGATCCGTGGCCCTGTCGATATTGCCGCTGTCCATGTAGATGTGCACGAGCAAAAGCATCGAGTGCAGGATGCGAAGCGGGTGGTGCATCTTGTTCGCAAGATCCAATGCCTGCTCGAGGAAGGGAAGCGCTGCCTCGTCTTGGCCCAGAATGCGCAGCACATAACCGCGCAGCGTGAGCACGCGGTAGCGTTCGGTATCGGAACGGATTGTATTGATGTCGATGCCTTTGAGTTCGGCTTCGGCTGCGGCAAATTGGCTATGCTGGCGCGCGGAGTACGCCCGCACGAAGCGGGCGGCTCGAACTGCCGACTCATCGCCCGTGCCCGCGATTGCCTCCAGCCGACGCTCGACCGAATAGACATCCTCGTCCCGGGTCCCGTCGGCGTAAATCATCCCGTGAATTTCGAGCATCTCGATTTCCGATGCGACCGAGTTCGCAGATAACGGCGGCGCCGCATCGATTGTCTGCGCCGCACGCTCTGGATCCGACCACTCGAGCATTTCCAGCTGGTCGGCAAGGGTCGATGCCGCGATCGCGCCGGATCCAAAGGCGGCGGCGAGCAAGAGAGCCCCGATTGACGCGAGTTTGTCGACTTTTCGCATATTCCGGTGAGCGTTAGACCGCAGTGCAGCACCACACCCCCGCATTTTTGCCATGTTCACACATAAACTGGCGTGATGAAGGTCATCTCTCAAGATTTACGTGGTGTTTTCCCTTACGGATTGGGGCCTGGAATGTGACGGACGTTCTCGCAGCATAGGCGTCCCACGACTACGCCGCTTCGGCCGGGACGGCCGGTTCAGTCATCGAAGGCCGAATACACCAGGTCGCGGAACAGCGTGCGGTAGTAGTCGCGCTGCCCAGGCGCCTGAATGAGCAGCAGAGCGAATAGCTGCTCCTTGGGATCCACCCAGAAGGTCGTGCCGGCGAGGCCACCCCAAAAGTACTGGCCGATCGAACCCGGCACATGAGCGATGCCGGCGCGCAGCCGAACTGCAAAACCGAGGCCGAAACCGTGGCCCGGCAGCAGCAGATCGGACGCTCCGGTAATCGGGCCGAGGTGATCCGCCGTCATGAGTTCAATCGTCTTGCGGCTGAGCAAACGCAGCCCGTCAAGCGTCCCGCCATTCAGCAGCATCTGCAGAAAGCGCGCGTAATCGCTGGCCGTTGATACCAGGCCTCCGCCGCCCGATTCAAAATTCGGCGGATTACGCACCTCGAGGAGCTGCAGCGCTGCGCCGCTCTCGGGATCGTTGGCGAAGGACTCGGCCAGGCGCGAGTGATGGTGCGGAGGCACGTGAAAGGCGGTGTCCACCATGCCCAGCGGCGCAAGTATATGCTGCTCGAAGAACACGCTGAGCGGTTGTCCCGACAGCACCTCGACGAGGCGGCCGACGATATCGGTCGAACGGCCATATTCCCATCGCGTTCCCGGCTGATGCAGAAGCGGTAGCTTTCCGAGGGTGGCGATTTGGTCGGCACTGGTTTGCGCACGGCGGTACACCTTCGCACCCATATACATTTTCTGCACCGGTCCGGCGCCGCGAAACTCATAGGTAAGTCCCGAGGTATGGCGCAACAGGTCCTGCACGGTGACGGCGCGCGCGGCCGGCACCAGCTCGAGATCTTCGCCGCGCTCCACGGCAACCTTGAGGTCGCCGAGTTCGGGAAGATATTTTCCCACCGGATCGTTCAACAGGAACCGTCCTTCCTCCCACAGCATCATGGCGGCCACCGACGTTATCGGCTTGGTCATGGAATAAATGCGGAAGATCGCATCCCGCGTCATTGGCGCGCCGCTGACGGCATCACGTTGACCGAAGCTTTCAAAAAACGCCAGGCGACCGCGGCGCGCGACGAGAGCGACGGCACCGGGCACGCGGCCATGCTCGATCTCGCGAACCAACACGGCGCTCAGGCGCGCGAGGCGCGCCGACGAGAGGCCGATTTCCTCGGGAACGGCGCGGGGCAGCGGAGACATTGTCATCGCAACGGCCGCACAGGCGCCTGCAGGAGTTCCAACCCTGCCGCGTGATTTCGTTGAAAACCCTTCCATACCGTGATACCGGAGCTGCCGGGACTGTAGGCGTCATATGCAAGCGGCGCAGTCGAGCTTGGCCATACGCCGGCTGAAGATTCGATCGTGGGAACGTCGAGGTATGGGGCACGACTCTCATCGCCCTTGAGATAGCGATCCAGGAACGCCGTGATGAAATGCGCGTTGATGGCATTGATGCGTTCCTTGCGCCACACCGGATCTTCAAACCAATCCTGATCCCAAAGCCGCCCGCGCATCGAATCGGGCACCGGACTCAAGCCAAGCGCGTGTCCGCCTTCCTTGAAGGTCAGCAGATAGCGATGCGCGCCGCTCGCCATATCGAAAATCGCACGCGCTCCAGTCGTGTAGTCAACCGTCCTATCGTGGTCGCCGGCAATGAGCAGCATCGGCGCGGTGATCATGCGCAACCCTTCCGCTCCCCAAGCTGCCAACGAGCCGCCGCCGGCCGGCGAAATCGCCACGACCGCGCGCAGTCCCTCGACCGCCAGCGCGTCGCGCAATGCGCCGCTACGCGCGTACGGCTGCATCAATCCACCTGGAACTCCCTTGACAGCGCCACCATCGGGGTCGAGCGCCGCGCCCGCCGCTGTCAGCACGCCATAGCCGCCCATGGAATAGCCGACCAGCGCAGTGCGCGCCGGATCCACCAAATGATCCGCGCCAAGCGTCTGCTGCAACGATTTTGCCGCGAAAGCAATGTCGAGCGGCCTGCGCATCACGGGTTGCACGAATCGGGCTCGATCAGTAATCGGAGGATCTTCGTGGTGTATAGCCGCCACCACATACCCTTTCGACGCAAGATTCTCGGTCAACCAAGTCATGGCAGCCGGGTCATTGCTGTACCCATGCGAGACGATGACCAATGGATACGCTGCTCCCAAGACCGGTACATCGCGCACCGCCATGCCGGGAATGGAAAAACGTGCCGGCGGCGCCGGAGGTTCGGATGGGAGACTTGCCGTGTACACCACGCGCGGCGCGTTTAGAGCGTGCCGCGCCGGGTACCATAGGTCCACCTTAAGCACGCGGTCCGTCAACGGGGCAGAACCTGTGGCTGCATCGTATGCCAACACGTCGATTTGCCCATGCTGGACCAAATGCAAGGTTTTGAAGCCCACTGCGCCGCTCCCCAAAGGGGCGAGTTCCGGCGCATCGACTCCGAAGCGGCTGGGCGGATCGCCGGCCAGAGCCGGACCCATGCAAAAAATGGCTATAGCCAGCAGCACTTTTCTCATAACACTCCTATTTCGAGTAACGCGGGAAGCTCGGCCAAGGAATCGAGGAGGGCGTCGCAGTTCAACGTATGAGGCGCCCGGCCCTCGTTGTATCCGTACGAAACGCACACGATCGGGATGCCGGCGGCACGCGCCGCTTGCACATCATTGACCGAGTCGCCGACCATCAGTGCTTCGGATGCCGGCACATGCAACGACTCGCAAGCAAATAGCAACGGCTGCGGATCGGGTTTTCGGCGCTCGCACGTATCGCCGCCGACCACCTTATCGATCCAGGGTTCGAGACCCAGGCGTTTCAGCAGCGCTTCTGCAAACCGGTGCTGCTTGTTCGTGACCACTGCAGTATGCAGTCCCGCCTCGTGCACCGCCCGGAGCACCTCGGCTGCGCCGGTGTACGGCCGAGCGCGGTCTTCATTGGCTTCCTCGAGTTCGCCATAGTAGTGAAAAAAACGATCGACCATGGCGGCCCGGGTGACATCGTCCAGCGTTCGCCGCTGGGAGGCAGCAGCCCGTTCGATCAGAATCGGCGACCCACGTCCGATCATTCCGCGCACATTGCTTTCCGCTAATTCTGGCCAACCATACTCGGCAATCGCCCGGTTGAGCGCCAATGCGATATCCGCAACCGTATCGAGAAGCGTTCCGTCCAGATCGAACAGGACGGCCGATAGGGGCCGTCCGCGCCATTGCACAGCCGGGAAACTATGCGTCAAGCGTGATACTGACCGGGCAATGATCGCTGCCCAAGACGGTGGGATGGATCTCGGCGCCCTTCACCGCTTCGCGCAATCCCCGCGATACGAGCACATAGTCGATTCTCCACCCGACGTTCCGAGCGCGTGAATTGGCGAAATGACTCCACCACGAGTAATGCCCGTTGCCTTGAGTGAACAGGCGGAATGTGTCGACGA
>JBBROC010000027.1:0-41931 GCA_038229815.1 Steroidobacterales bacterium
ATTGCCTTCACAGGCCTGGCGAATGATCGGGATGGCTGCTCCCGTGGGCGGTGTTAGCTTGCCTTCCCCGACCATTCGTACGTACCCGTCGCGGTCGGTGCCATTCGCTGGTGCCGTCCAGGTGGCGCGGGCAACCGAGGACTTGTATGTCAATCCTCTCGTCGACGGGCCGATGTGGGACGTCGTCGAGAGCGTCGAGCCCGCAGGCGTGGAAGAGGTGTTCGATATCTCGGTGCCGACGCTGCACAATTTCGTGGCTAATGGCCTCATTGTGCATAATTCGACATATGCACGTTGCGGGATAATCGTAAACGTAACGCCTCTGGAACCCGAGTGGGAGGGGCACGTCACCCTGGAGTTTTCCAACACCACTCCGCTCCCCGCGAAGATCTACGCCAACGAGGGCGTTGCGCAAATGCTGTTTTTCGAGTCGGACGAAGTCTGCGAGACCTCATACAAGGATCGCGCCGGCAAGTATCAGGGGCAACGCGGTGTGACGCTGCCGAAAACTTAGCTGCCGTGGCTCGCGAAGCCCAAGCGCTCAACGTTTTACGGATTTGACGCGCATAGCGAACTCCAGCTTGCCGTCGCGCGTCCGTTCCGCCTGAACCGGGATGAAACCCAAGGACGGAGCAAACCACATCCGTAAGATACGATTGTTACCGGTGCGCTGACTTGCCACGACCACTGCGTCGAGCTCTCCGAGGTCTGTCCGGATCCGGGCACGGTCCTCCTGGGTATAAACGAATTCCTTCAATTCGTCCTTGTCGACTATCTGAAAGGTCTTCGGCAAGTTGCCATTTTTGAGGTCAAGCATCACTTGGACCTGGATGGACATTACGTCCTGCGTGCCGTCCTTGAGAGCCAGATCCACGGGCTTATTTTCCGATGTGCCGCGAGCGCGCCGTGCATTCCAGTCGAAGTCGATGCTCACCGTGGATGCGCCATCCTCGGCACGGTATTTTTCCGGGCGCACGTGCTCTGCAACCATGCTGATCCAGCTTCGCTGAGTGACCTCGGCGCGGTATAGCCGAAACACGCCGCGTGCGGCGATTTTCCATGTGTAAACGTACCGCCCCGGTTCTGAATCCGGCTTTAGTTCCAGGTCGCTGGCGCCCACATTGACGTTTTTCCAGTACGCTTGATAATGGGCGGAAAACGGTGCAACCGCGGCATCGGCCGCCGCCGCCGGCTGCGTCGCGCCCGCTACGGCGGCCAACCCCAACGCCGCCGACAGAATGAATGTCCGAACGCTCATGAATGCTTGAAAGATCATGCGTCACTATCTCGTGGCTTGCTGCCCGTGAACAGCACCGGCGTCTGCAAAACCCGTCCATCCAGCCAGGCGCGACCGTCCTCACAACGCAGGCGCCCCTCGCAAAACCAGCTGACGGCGAGAGGGTAGATGCGGTGTTCTTGGGCCTGCACTCGGGCCATCAAACTTGCCTCGTCATCGCTCGAGTCAACCGCAATACGAGCCTGGAGGACCGGCGGGCCGCCATCGAGCTGCTCGGTCACGAAATGCACCGTTGCGCCGTGTTGCGGTTCGTGCGCCTCCAGCACTCGCCGATGCGTATGCAATCCTGGAAATTTAGGCAGCAGCGACGGGTGGATGTTCAAAATTCTTCCGCCAAAGCGCGCCACGAATTGCGCCGACAAGATACGCATGAAACCTGCCAGCGCGATCAACGAGGGCGAGCAATCGCTGATCGCTTGGGCCAAAGCAATATCATAGGCATTGCGATCCGCCGATTCGACGCCCGGCATTGCTTGCGCTGGAACGCCGAGATCGCGTGCGACCTTGAGTCCCGCTGCATCCGGGTTGTCGGAAAATACTTTGACGGCGGTGTAGGCCGCCCCGGCGTCGCGGCTGCGCTCGATGAGAGAGCGCATATTGCCGCCGCGCCCTGATATAAGGATGACGATCGGCCGCGGTGCCTGCCCGCTGTTCAAGCGATCACGACACCGCGAGAACCTGCACGTACTTCACCGATGACCAGCGCTTCCTGGCCAAGGTCGCGCAGGACTCGGATGGCGCGATCTGCATACCCGGCCGGCAGGTGGACCGTCATACCGATACCGCAATTGAATACGCGATACATTTCGGCGTCGGGCACCCGGCCTTCGCGCTGCAGCCAGTCGAAAACCGCTTCGCGACGCCAGGAATTGCGTTCCAGAATGACCTCCAAACCATCCGGCAGAACGCGCGGGATGTTCTCTGCGAGTCCGCCGCCTGTTATGTGGGCCAGGCCGTGCACCGGGACCTCCGCGATCAGCCGCAGCAACGGCTTGACATAGATGCGCGTCGGCGCCATCAAGCGGTCGATGAGAGCGACTCCGTCCAGGGAACTCTGACGGTCGGCACCGGCGACCTGCAATATTTTTCGGATCAGCGAAAAGCCGTTCGAATGAGGCCCCGAGGAGGGGAGTCCCAGCACGGCATCGCCCGCTTGCGTCGCCGAGCCGTCGATGATGGCGTCCTTTTCCACGATGCCGACGCAGAAGCCGGCCAGATCGTAATCCTCGCCGTGATACATGCCTGGCATCTCGGCCGTCTCGCCGCCCACCAGCGCGCAGCCCGCCTGGACGCAGCCCTCGACGATGCCTGAGATGAGGCTTTCGCCGACGTCCACGTCGAGCTTTCCCGTTGCGAAGTAGTCGAGAAAAAACAGCGGTTCGGCGCCTTGAACGACCACGTCGTTGACGCACATCGCGACCAAATCGATGCCCACCGTATCGTGGCGCTGGTTGTCGATCGCGAGGCGCAACTTGGTGCCGACTCCGTCGGTTCCGGATACGAGAACCGGCTTGCGATAGCGATCGAGCGGCACTTCGACCAAGGCGCCGAAGCCGCCTATCCCGCCGAGCACCTCGCGGCGCATCGAGCGCTGCACGTGGGGCTTGATTCGTTCCACGAGTTGCTCGCCGGCGTCGATATCGACTCCGGCATCGCGATAGGTTACCGGGGCTCGCTCAGTCATCAGGATCCTTCTCTGGTGGATGCAGCCGGGCCCCCCGCGGGTGAGCGTCGGGGATTTGCCAGCTGTGGTATTTTACATCAGAGGACTCAAGGCTTCGCGATAACATCATGTCACAGTATTTCAGGGTCTTTTTGTTGTGCTTCAGCATGGCCGGACTCGGCTTGGGTGGTGCGAGCCTCGCCCTGACCCGCACCGAGCTTTATCAGGCGAAGGCGCCCATGGCCGACCGCTCCGAGGCCACGCAAGCCGCGGCATTCCGAGCCGCATTGAGGATCGTTCTGGTTCGCGTCACCGGCCGCCGTGCCGCCGAAGATGACCCGGCGCTTGCGCCGCTGGTCACCAATGCGCGCCGCTACGTCCAGCAGTACCGCGCCACTCCGGATGGTCAGGTGTGGGTCTCTTTCGACGGCCCGGCGATTGAACGTTGGCTTACGCAAAATGGGCAACCGCTTTGGGGACATGAGCGGCCGGCCACCTTTGTATGGCTGACCGCCCAAACTGGCACCGTCGTCACCGCCGACGACACATCGGAATTGAAATCGGGGATCGATGCGGCGGCCGCGTTGCGCGGCGTGCCGCTCCTATGGCCGAGCGCCCTGGATCTTCACAAAAACCGCCTCGACTACGCGGGCTTGAACGGCGCATCACCTTCCACGCTGCTGGAAATGGGGCGGCGCTTGGGCGGTGAGGGCGTGCTCATCGGAAAGGCCAGCGGCACGGGCGAGTCCGCCGTCGTGCGTTGGATAGTGATGTTTCAGGACCGTAGCAGCGAGTTCTCTGGTGCCGCCTCGGACGGCGTGAATCGCACCGCGGATTTATATGCGGGACTGTTCGCCGCCAGCGGTGATTTGGTGCCGATCGATATCGAGGTAACCGGTGTAGGCGATCTTCGCCAATATGCGAATGTCCAGACCTACCTCGAATCCCTGACGTTCATCTCGCATGCCAGCGTGGTCGGCTTCACCGGCGACACCATCCGCATTCGGCTGGCGACGCGCGGTGGCGCCGAATCGCTGCAGCGGACGCTTGCCTTGAACGGGCGTTTGCATCCGATTGCCTCCGGCGACAACGGGATCCTGCGCTTTCAGCTGCGTCATTGACCCCGTGTCCTGGTTTCCGCGCCAAATCCCGAATGTCATCACCACGCTCAGAATCCTGTTAGTTTTGCCGATCGCCGCGGCGCTGGCGGAGCGGCGGCTAGCGATCGCCATCGCCTTGTTCGGCGTCGCCGCCGTGTCGGATGCTGCCGACGGCTTTCTCGCCAAGCGTTACGGCTGGCAGAGCGAACTCGGCGCCGTGCTCGATCCTGCGGCGGACAAGCTGTTGCTGGGAACGGTCTTCGTCACACTCAGCTTTTTGAAGTTAGTACCGATGTGGTTGATGGCGGCGGCCGTGTTGCGGGATGCGATCATCGTGCTCGGCGCGTTGGCTTACCGCTACTGGATAGGCGCGCTCGACGTGCGTCCGTCAGTGGTCAGCAAATTCAATACGCTGTGCCAGGCTGCGTACATCATGGCAGTGGTCGGCCGGGAAGAGTATGCAGTGCCGCCCGCATGGATGGTCACAGTGGCCGGTGCCTTGGTTTTCATGACGGTGGCGATCAGCGGCATCGATTACGTCCTGATCTACGGGCGCCGGGCATTGAGCCACGCACGTCCGCAGGTGGCCGAGGCCGGCGCAGCGCGCGGCGCGGAGCGGCGCCGGTGAAGCAGCTTCCCCTTGGCGTCCGATTGCGCGCCGATGCGTTGTTCGAGAGTTTTTGGCCGGGGTCCAATGGCGAGAGCGTTGCGGCACTCCAAGCGCCGAGCGCGGCGCCGCTCTGGCTTTGGGGTCCAGTCAGCTCGGGCAAGACTCACTTACTGCAAGCCGTCTGCGCGGCCGCGGGTGAAGGAGCCGCCTATTTCCCGCTGACTCGCCCGCGGGCTCTGCCCCCAGACGCGATGGCGGGCTTCGAGCGGACCCGCGTGCTGTGCGTCGATGACGTCGATGCCGTGGCCGGCGACCTGGCGTGGGAGCGAGCGTTGTTTCGGCTCTTCAACGACGGGGCAGAATTGCGGACCCGGCTCATCTTTGCCGCCGCCGTACCGCCCCGTCAGCCCGATTGGTGCCTTGAGGATTGGCGATCGCGGGCCGCCGCCTGCGTCGTGTATCAGCTGCACGGGCTCGATGACGCAGGCCGGATCGAGGCGCTGCGACTGCGAGCGGCGCAGCGGGGCCTGGAACTCCCGCACGAGACCTCGGAATATCTGCTCAAACGGATGCCGCGCGACCTGCGCTCGCTGTTCGAAGTCCTCGATCGGCTCGACGAGGCGTCGCTGGTCGCTCAGCGCCGGCTCACAATCCGTTTCATTCGCGATGCCCTCGAGAAGCACGAAGAAACAAGATCATAGTGCAGAACCACCCGAATACCAGCAACAGGCTGGTTGCGGCGACCCAGCGCGCGGCAGGGTTGACAAGCAGTTCGGTCAGAGCGAACGCGAGGTACGGGATGGCGAACAAGGTCGCCCAGGCGTAGGTATGCCGGCGACCGCGCACCAAGCCGTTCAATGGCGCCAGCAGAGGCAATGTTGCGAGGACGCACATGGGCCACGGATATCCAGCCGGTATCCATGCAAGCAGGCTCAGTACGACCGCGATCCAAAGACCGATCGCGAGCAAACGCGCCGTCGTTTCCAAACTCACTGGCGGCTCTGCAAGTGCTCGGCAAGCGCGGCCACGCGGGTGCCCAATGCGCGCGCCAGTTCAGCTTCCAATTCCGACAACTCGCCATGACCGCTGACACACGCCACGTGGCTTGCCCCGTACGGGGTCCCGCCGCTGCGCGTATCGGTCAAGCCGCGCTCGCTATAGGGCAGACCGACCAGGTACATGCCGTGATGCAGGAGAGGAATCATCATGGATAGCAGCGTCGACTCCTGTCCGCCGTGCAATGTTTGTGTGGAAGTGAACACGCCAGCCGGTTTGCCAACGAGGGCGCCGGATATCCATAACGCGCTCGTGCCATCCAGGAAGAATTTTACCGGCGCCGCCATGTTTCCGAAACGCGTCGGGCTGCCCAGCACGAGCCCGCAGCACTGCAACAAATCGTCGTGCGTCGCATACGGAGGCCCCTCACTCGGCACCGGTGGATCGAGCCGCTCCGTGCTCGCGGTCACCGGGGCGACGGTGCGCAGCCGCGCCTGCATGCCATGGACCCTTTCCACGCCGCGACAGATCTGTCGAGCGAGAGCCGCGGTGCTGCCTTGGCGCGAATAATACAGAACAAGAATTTCGTTCATCGGTAGTCTTCCGGGGAAATCATCATCGTTTTCGTGCCGATGCAGCGCCGACGCAACGATTTCGTCGTGGCTCGCCCGTTATTGTATAACGCAGGGTCGTTTGACGGCTCTGGCTGCTATTGCTAGTGTCCGTGCATCCTATGTTGCGCTTCCTTGCTGTATTTGTCGGTGTTGCCTGCCTCGTCGGATGCGCCTCCGCTCCCGTGCAAGAAATGAGCGATGCCCGACAGGCGATCGCGGCGGCGCAGGCAGCAGGCGCCACGAGCGCGACATCGCCGGACTTCAGCGCCGCACAGGCCGCCATTGGGCACGCGGAATCTCATCTACAAGCGCAGCAGTTCCGATGGGCGAGAGTGGCGGCGATGGAAGCGAAGCGTCATGCTGCTGCGGCTCTCGCCAACGCCAACGCGCAACACCCCGAAGCACCCGTGACGCTGCCGCACTGAGGGACTCCCTTGGGCGAAGTCACCCGCCGGTTTCTCATCTTTGGCAAAGTCCAGGGCGTGTTTTTTCGGCACAGCACCCGGCGGGAGGCCAGGAGGCTGGCGATTCGCGGCAGCGCACGCAACATGCCGGACGGTTCGGTCGAGGTAGTGGCGCAAGCTCAGGATGCCGCGGTGGCTGAACTGAGGTCTTGGTTGCAGCGCGGGCCGCAGCACGCAAGGGTCGACGAGATCCGCGAAACACCGGTGGCCGAGGTGGCGACGCTTGCGGAGGGATTTCATATTTTTTGAGTTCGCCGCTTTGACGTTTTGGTGGGCCCGCCAAAACACCCGCAGTTTTTTAAAATCTCCAGACCCGCTGCCAGCGCTGCATCACCAACGCCGGGTAGGCGGTGCGCCCTATACTGCCGTTATAGCGCGCCAGCGCGCGGGACCAATTTCGATTCTCCGCGCGCAGGTAAAAGCGCAAGATCTCGCAACCCATTCGGATGTTGGGTGCGATCCGCACCAGTTGATTTTGAAGACCGAGCTCTCGCGGCCAAAACGGCATGACTTGCATGAGGCCGACGGCGCCGGCGGATGATACCGCCCAGCGATCGAACCGGCTTTCCACCTCGATCAAGGCGAGCACCAGGTCAGGAGGCAGCCGCAAGGAAGGATCGCGATTCGCCTCGCAGTACACGCGATCCAGAATCTCGACTCGCGTCTCGTGCTCAGAGACGAGACGGGCAAGCCGAGGCTCCATGGTTTTGTGCCAGACTTCGGAGTCGAATTTATCCGCGAAGCAATCCGAGCCGGAGGCAATTTTTTGCAACAGAGACTTCAATTCCGGATCGCGCTGCTGATCCGCGCGGGCGGCGCCTGGGAGTAGGCAGCACCAACCCAGCACGAAAGCGCAGGCGGGTATCGCGCGCAAAGACCGCCGCATCGAAATCCTTAGCCCTTATCTAACGAGCTATTTAACTTATGGCGTATATAGCCTACCGGATCGGCTGCCGGCATGTCCCTCGACTCGGTCTCGATGCGATGACGATATTCGAGATTTCCCGACGCCAAGCCCCGATCCCCGATCACGATTCGATGCGGGATACCCAAGAGCTCTGAATCGGCGAACTTCACGCCCGGTCGTGCATCCCGATCGTCGAGCAATACGTCGATGCCAGCGGCGGTGAATTGCGCATACAACGAATCGGCGGTTTCTTGAACGCGCGCCGACTTTTGATAATTGATCGGCACCAGGACGACTTGAAACGGTGCAATGGCTTCCGGCCAGACAATGCCGTTGGCATCGTGGTTCTGTTCGATGGCAGCGGCAACGACCCGCGTGACTCCGATTCCATAGCATCCCATGAACATCGTGACGGCGTTACCCTGCTCATCGAGCACGCTGGCATGCATGGCCTCGCTGTAGAGTTGTCCGAGCTGAAAGATATGGCCGACCTCGATGCCTCGGGCGATCTCCAACGTTCCGCGGCCGCTTGGACTCGGGTCGCCGGATTGCGCATTGCGGATATCGACGGGATGCGGATCGTCGAGGTCGCGGCCCCAATTCACCCCGCGGAAGTGCATGTCCTTCTCGTTCGCGCCGCAGACGAAGTCCGCCAAGTGAGCGGCGGCGTGGTCGACGTAGATCGGGCCGGAAAAACCGATCGGTCCTATGAAACCAGGTTCCGAGCCCGTGGCCTTGCAGACACTGTCGGCGCTCGCCATCCGCAATGGATTGGCAACCCCGGTCATTTTATGCGCTTTCACGGCATTCAACTCATGATCGCCGCGAATTACCAACGCAACCACGCCGCCGTCGCTGCCGTCGACCAGCAGGGTCTTGACGCAGCGTGCCGCCTCGACGCCGAGCTGCGCGCCTAAAGCAGCGATGGTGCGCGCGTTCGGGGTAGGTATCTTGGTCAGCGGTTCCGCGGCGGGTGGCCGCGGCGCGGCGGGTGGAATGGTGGCGGCCATTTCGAGGTTGGCGGCGTAATCGCCCTCATTGGAGAATACGATTGCATCCTCGCCCGAGTCCGCAATCACGTGAAATTCCTGGGATGTGGTGCCGCCGATGGCGCCTCCGTCCGCCTGCACTGCGCGAAATTTCAGGCCCATGCGCGTGAAAATGCGCGAATAGGCCTCGTACATCAGGCGGTAACCCTGCGCGAGGCTCGCTTCATCCGTGTGAAAGGAATATGCATCCTTCATCAAGAATTCGCGGGCGCGCATCACGCCGAACCGTGGGCGGATTTCATCGCGGAACTTGAATTGGATTTGATAGAAGTTGACCGGCAGCTGCTTATAGCTGCGCAATTCGCGCCGCGCTATATCGGTGATGACTTCCTCGTGAGTCGGTCCATATAGAAACTCGCGGTCGTGGCGATCTTTGAAGCGCAGGAGCTCCGGACCGTACTTGCTCCAACGTCCCGATTCCTTCCACAGTTCCGCAGGCTGGAGGGTCGGCATGCAGAGTTCCAAAGCGCCCGCGCGGTCCATTTCCTCCCGCACTATCCGTTCCACTTTGCGCAGGGTACGCAGGCCAAGAGGCAGCCATACGTAGAGGCCGGCCGCGAGCCGGCGGATCATGCCGGTTCGCAGCATGAGCTGGTGGCTGATGATTTCCGCGTCGGCGGGCACCTCCTTGAGCGTAGAAATCGGGTTTTGAGATAAGCGCATGGCCGCATATCTTACATCAGCCTCCCTGGTATTATGGCGGCTCATGGGTTACGAAGACGACGGAACAGCGCGGCCGCGGGGAGTGTACTGGCTGCCGAACCTGCTCACGACCGGGGCATTGTTCGCCGGCTTCTACGCGGTCGTGGCAGCGATCGACTTGAAATTCGAACGGGCAGGAGCCGCGGTGTTTATCGCGATGTTCTTCGACGGATTGGACGGACGAGTGGCGCGCTGGACCCACACCGAAAGTGCGTTCGGAAAAGAGTACGACAGCCTGTCGGATATGGTGTCGTTCGGCGTTGCCCCGGCCATCGTCACCTATCAATGGGGCGTCGCCCGCATTGCCGAATATGGGCCGCTGTGGCGCAGGCTCGGATGGCTGGTGTGCTTTTTTTACGCCGCAGCCGCGGCGCTTCGGCTCGCGCGATTCAATTCGCGGTCGGCTGTTCAGGACAAGCACTATTTCGAGGGATTGCCCAGCCCTTCGGCCGCCGCGGTCGTCGCGGCGTTGGTGTGGCTCGCGAGCGACCAGACCGATATCGGCCTGCCTGGTCTGATACTGGCGTTCTTGGTCACGGCGATTGCCGGCGGGCTCATGATCAGCCGCTTCGCCTTCAACAGCTTCAAGCAAGTGAATCCCGGGGCGAAAGTGCGATTCACGTACATCATCCTGGTACCGCTCGCGTTCGTATTCATTTTCCTGCACCCGGCGATCACTCTGCTGCTGATTTTTGGCTGTTACGCCTTGTCGGCACCGCTGGTATGGACGTATCGCAAATTACGGCGGCGTGCGCGCGCCGCACCGCAGATATGAATTCCGCTCTGCGCCGCGACTATCTTGCCGCCTTGGGACTCGAAACTTGGGTTGCTCGCGCGAAACTCGCGCCCGCAGCCGAGCCACTTGCCCCCGTGGCGGCCCGCGAGGCCGGGTTCGATTGGCCTGAACTCAATGTAAGAGTCAGCGCTTGCACGCGATGCGCATTGTGCAACACGCGGACGCAAACGGTGTTCGGCGTGGGCAGCCAACGGGCGCAATGGCTGATCGTCGGCGAAGCGCCGGG
Organism: Steroidobacterales bacterium; assembly: GCA_038229815.1. GTDB lineage: Bacteria > Pseudomonadota > Gammaproteobacteria > Steroidobacterales > Steroidobacteraceae > Bog-1198. Next base: position 10,425 of record JBBROC010000027.1, read on the forward strand.
GGCAGAGGAGGACCGCCAGGGTGAGCCATTTGTGGGCCGCGCGGGCCAGTTGTTGAATTCCATGTTGCGCGCGATCGGTTTGGCCCGCGAACAGGTGTACATTGCCAACGTTTTGAAATGCAGGCCGCCAGGCAACCGAGACCCCACGGTCGCCGAAGCCGCCGAGTGCCTGCCCTTTCTTGAACAGCAGATCGCGCTCTTGAAACCGAAGCTCATGTTGGCCGTGGGTCGCATCGCGGCGCAGAACCTCTTGCGGACGGATGCGACTCTCGGCAGGTTGCGGCAGCAGGTGCATCGTTTCGGAGTGTCCCAAGTCCCCTTGGTGGTGACCTATCATCCTGGCTATCTGCTGCGTGCGCCGGCCGACAAGCGCAAGGCTTGGGAGGACTTGAAATTCGCCCGCGAGGTGTGTGCGCGTGTCTAGCGTGAAGCAGGAAGTGGAGTTTCCGCCGGTCGCGGTCCGGCCCATGCACGAACTCGACATCCCGGTGATCGTGGCCATCGAACGGGCTGCGTACCAATTTCCCTGGAGCGAGGGAATTTTTCGGGACTGCTTGCGGGTCGGCTATGTGTGTCGCGTAGTCGATTTCGGCGCCGACATGGCGGGCTACGGCATCATGTCGGTCGGTGCGGGCGAGGCGCATATTTTGAATGTGTGCATTCGAGATGCGTATCGCGGCCGCGGCTTTGCTCGCAAAATACTCGTGTACCTACTTGATCGAGCGCGCGCCGCGGGCATGTACGAAGCATTCCTTGAAGTCAGACCGTCCAATACGGCCGCCGCTCGCTTGTATCATTCCATGGGCTTCGAGCAGGTGGGCGTGCGGCGTGGGTACTATCAAGCCGCCGCCGGCCGCGAGGATGCCGCGGTCCTGCGGCGTGTGCTGCTACCCGACGTGCTGTAACCCCGTCGCGGCTTCCCGCCTGGCGGACCGTGACCTGATTGCCTTATAATGACCGGCTGCCCAGGGCAAATCCTATTCAACGGGTCCATACATGTCGAGCGGCCCATTAGCCGAAGAAATCAGCAAAAGGCGAACTTTTGCCATCATCTCCCATCCCGATGCGGGCAAGACCACCTTGACCGAGAAGCTGCTGCTGTTCGGCGGCGCGATCCAGATGGCCGGGACGGTGAAGGGGCGCAAGGCCACCCGTCACGCGACCTCCGACTGGATGCGCCTGGAGCAGCAACGGGGTATCTCCGTGACTTCGTCGGTCATGCAGTTCCCCTACGACGGTTGTATCGTCAATCTGCTCGATACTCCGGGTCACGAGGACTTCTCCGAAGACACTTACCGCACCCTTACAGCGGTCGATTCGGCCTTGATGGTCATCGATTGCGCCAAGGGCGTCGAAGAGCGCACGATCAAGCTCATGGACGTTTGCCGCCTGCGCGACACGCCAATCATGACCTTCGTCAATAAACTGGATCGGGACGGGCGGCCGCCCATCGAGCTGCTCGATGAAATCGAAAGCGTCCTGAAAATTCAGTGCGCGCCGATCACCTGGCCGATCGGCATGGGACGCGATTTGCTGGGCGTCTATCACCTGCTCGAAGATAAAATCTATGTGTACGTGCCGGTCGAAAAAGGGCGCGTGGGAAGCCACGAGACCATCGACGGCATCGGGAGCGCCGAGGCGCGCGAGTTCCTCGGACCGAAGTATCGGGAATTTCTCGAGGAGGTGGAGTTGGTACGGGGCGCGAGTCCGCGCTTCGACTTGCAGCGTTATCGCGCCGCGAAACAGACGCCGGTTTTTTTCGGCTCGGCCGTCAACAATTTCGGAGTGCGCGAATTGTTGTCGGCATTCGTCATCCATTCCCCGCCGCCGTTGCCGCGCCCGACACTGCAGCGCGAAGTTGCACCTTATGAGCCGAAATTTACGGGCTTCGTTTTCAAGATTCAAGCCAATATGGATCCCGGTCATCGCGACCGGATCGCATTCGTGCGTCTATGTTCAGGGCGGTATGCGCGTGGCATGCGCTTGCATCATGCGCGCCTCGACAAGGACATTCGCATAGCCGATGCCCTGACATTCTTGGCCGCGGATCGAAGCCAAGCGGAGGAGGCCTATGCCGGCGACATCATCGGCTTGCACAACCATGGCACCATCAACATCGGCGATACTTTCACCGAGGGCGAAGAGCTCACCTTTACGGGCGTGCCGAATTTCGCACCCGAGATGTTTCGCCGCGCGGTACTGAAGGATCCTTTGCGGATGAAGGCCTTGCAAAAAGGCCTGTCCCAGCTGTGCGAGGAGGGCGCAACGCAGTTATTCAAGCCGCTCCGCAATAACGATTTGATTCTCGGCGCCATCGGCCAACTGCAGTTCGAAGTCGTCGCGTTTCGCCTGCAGGACGAGTACAGCGTGCAGTGCGTGTTCGAGCCGATCAATGTGGCCATGGCGCGGTGGGTGAATCTCGAAGACGAGAAGAGGCTGCGCGAATTTCGCGAAAAAGCCTATGACAATCTCGCCGTCGATCATGCCGGCGGGCTGGTCTACCTAGCACCTACGCGCGTCAATCTCGGGCTGACCGAGGAGCGGTGGCCGGAGATAGAATTCCTCAAGACCCGCGAGAATCTTGCGGCGTAGAGAACGAAGCGCGCGGCGGCTTCGCCGCGCGTGCCGGACGGAACGCGCGCACGGCGGCCTCGAATTGACCGAGGGTGATGCCGGCGGTAGCGCCTGAGTAACGCAGGCTGGAATAATACCGGCACAGCGCGATCGCTGCGGAGCCTAGATCCGGGCGGCGCAGTGCAACGCGGACGGCATAGTCCTCCGGCCCTTCACTAGCGATGCGCGTCACTCCTACGGCGGCCAACTTTGCGCAGAGGCGGACATAGGCGCGAATCAGAGGTTCTGCCGGCGCTGGATCGGCCTCCCGGCGTACCAACCACGTAAGCCAAGCCAACACCAGCGTCAGCGCCGCCGTCAGAACAATCACCAGCTTATGGCCGTCCGGTTCCGGGATATTCAGCCATTCGAGGAGTTGTTGCTGCGAGTCCGGATCGAAGAAAAGGATGCGCTCGCGCCAGATCTGGCGCAGGGCGTCGAGACGCAGGCGCACATCGGCGAGCCAGGGCGTGCGGCGGTGCCAAAGGCTCGCTAAGGGCTCGTCGGCGCTCGAGGGATCTGCATCGTTCAAGCCGTGTTCCACGCGCTCCGGAGCGATCGCAGACGTGGGATCGATGCGTATCCACCCGCGGCCTTCGATCCAAACTTCGTCCCATGCGTGCGCATCGCTTTGCCGCACGATCCAGTAGTCTGCGAATCGATTGAAAGCGCCGCCCTGATAACCCGTGACGACGTGAGATGGTATCCCCGCGGCACGCATGAGCATCGCAAAAGCCGAAGCGTAGTGTTCGCAAAACCCGCGTTTGGTGTCGAAAAGAAATGCGTCTACTGGATTGTCGGTGAGCTTGGGCGGCGTGAGCGTGTAGTAAAAAGGTTGCCGGGTGAACATCGAGAGAACGGCTCTCACGTACTCCAGGTCGTCCGGATGCGTGCTGCGCAGAGTTTGCGCCAGTTGCACCGAACGCGGATTGCGATCCGACGGATATCTCGTATCCCGGTCGCGCAGAAGTTTGCTCAAGGGCGCCGACGATTGCACGCGTGTGTACGACACTGTGTTCACATCGACCGGCCGCGACACCGGCTCGCGCTGCATCAGCGTGTAGTCGCTCGTGAGGACGGCGCCCGGCAAGTCCCAATGTGACGGCCAATCGAGAGTGAATATCCAATAGTGCCGGTGGGGTTCCATGCTCACGGTGTAGCGGAATGCCGGACCCAGGGCCTGCAGCGGCGGGGCAATGGGCGAGGCAGAATGCGAACGCCGCCACGTCCGCCCGTCAAAATCATGCATCACCGGACCGCGCCAGTATCGGTCCTGTGGCGGCGGCGTCGCAGCGGAAAAGCGCACGCGGAAGGCCACTTCATCCGAAAGCGCCAGATGATCGATGTCCCCCGGACTCATGGTATCGCTCAAGCCCGATTCCGCGGTGCGCGTGTCATCGGGTAGGTGCCAGAGTGGTCCCGCGAAGCGCGGGAAAAAAAGCCAAAACACCGCCGCAATTGGCAATGCCTGAATCAGTATCCGTCCGGCATAACTGATGCACCGGCGCCAATCCGGCGCGGGCAGGGTTGTGGTGAGGCGCAGCAGCGCCGCGGTCGTGAGCCAACACACGCCGATGAGGTATGCCAGGAGCCAAAATGAGTCACCCTGCAGCAGCGCGGAGAGGCTCACGAAATAAATGATGAGCGTTATGACGTAGATATCGCGCTGCGAGTCGGTCTCGAGCAATTTCAATCCTGCCATCAAGGCCAGGAGCGCCGTGCCGGCGGATAAGCCGTTGAAGGTGCGCAATTGCAAGAACAGCATGGCTATCGCGAAGCCGGCTATGACCAAGCGCACGCCGCGAGGCGGGGCGGGGCGGCCGCGCCTCGCAAGCAGCAACCGCAAGGCGCCTGATAAGGCCACGGTCGCAAGCACCCAAGGCGGTATCGCGGCCACATGCGCGATTAGGGCCAGCGCAAGGCAGCCAAAGATTCCCAGCAGCTGCGGGTAGGATACTGCTTTGGGGTTCAACTCGGCTCCGCGGTTCCGTACCTGGCAAGGGCCCGCAAGCAGGCCACGCGATGCGCAGCGCCCCGTGCGGGAGAAATCTCCGTTCCCGGGATCCTGAGACCAAATACTCGTTGCGCGGCATGGCTCTCCAAAACCCACAGACAGAGCTGCGATAAGCGCGTCTCGGTATCCTGGTCCTCGAGGGATGACCATTCCAACCATTCAGGTTGCGCGGCCGAACTCGTATAGCTGCGTACGGCGGGTTCGCCGCCGCGCGCCAGCACCTTCCAAGCCATATGTTTTAGCGGTACTCCGGCCTCGTAGGCTCGCAAGCCGGCAAAGTCCTCCTCGCCGCGCGACTCCGACCGATACTCGGCTCCCACCCCGCTCGCGGCCGGGAGCGTGCGGCTGCCGCGCGGCGCGGGAGCAACGTAGGCGGTCAGTGAGCCTTGGACATACGTCCAGGAATGGAACCAACCGAATGGATATCGCGTGCGCAACTCGAACTGGGCCACGCGGACGACTCCGCGCCGCGGCGCCGGAATAACCACCGGAATGACCTCGACCGCCCGCGCGGAGACGCTGCCCAGTCCGGCCGCAGTCGTGCAGCAGATTTCCACATCGCGGCGCTCGACGCTCGAATCGTTGCGAAGCACGAACTCGAAAGTCGCCTCGCGGCCGGCAAACGCATCCACCTCAGCGGGCACGTCCACATGCAGTCCAAGCAAATTTCGATTGCAATGATGCATGGTGACGAGAGCAACGCTCATCAGCAGAAAAGCAAAAGCCAATCCCAAATTGCTGTTGTAATTGAGCGCGCCGAGAAGCATTGCAACCAGCATCATCGCGAGCATGACGCCGAACCGGGTCGGTAAGATGTAAACGCGTCGCCGGTGGATCTTGATCGGCAGCACATCGCGACCGTGGCGCCGCGCCGACCAGGCGCGTATTTTATTTCTGATCGCCTGCCGCATTGCTCGATGCCGCCTCGCTCAAGGAATGGGGACTGCCTCGAGCAGCCGTCTTGCCGAGCCTGGGCCATTGTCCCGCTGCCGCACCCGATGTTCGACGACGGCGGCAAACACCGCTTGTACGTGTTCCGGGATAACGGCGTCGCGTCCGACGATCAGCGCCCACGCGCGTGCCGCGCGAAGCAGCCCGATCGCCGCTCGCGGCGATAGACCGACGTGCATTCCCGAAGAGTGACGCGTATGGGCCACGAGCGCTTGGACATAGTCGAGAAGCGCCGGCGCCACATGAATGTCCTGAACGCGGTGCTGCAGCTGCCGCAGGGTCTCGACCGTAGCGACTGTCGAGAGCGAGTTCACCAGGTCGCGGCGATCCACACCGGCCAGCAGCTCGCGTTCGGCCGCTGCCGCGGGGTATCCCAAATGCACGCGCATCAAGAATCGGTCCAATTGCGACTCGGGAAGCGGGAAGGTTCCCACTTGGTCCTGCGGATTTTGAGTGGCGATGACGAAAAATGGTTCGGGAAGCGCCATTGATTGGCCGTCGAGGGTGACTTGCTGTTCTTCCATGGCTTCGAGCAACGCGCTCTGGGCTTTTGGCGACGCACGATTGATTTCATCCGCCAGCACGAGTTGGGCGAAAATCGGGCCGCGTTGAAATCTAAACGTCCCCGTTTCGCGGTCATAGATCGAAACGCCTAGTACGTCGGCGGGAAGCAGGTCGCTGGTGAACTGCACGCGCTGGAAGGACAATCCCAACGTCTTTGCGATCGCGTGCGCGAGGGTAGTCTTGCCGACCCCCGGAATATCTTCGATGAGAAGGTGTCCTCGTGCCAGCAGGCAGGCGAGGCACAGGCGGATCTGGGCCTCCTTGCCCAAAATTACCCGATTGATTTGAGCGAGAACGGCGTCGACTTCGGACTGTGCGGCCTTCATTTGCCCTTGAGAGCCGTCACTCTTGCGATCTGCGCCGCCAGTTGGCGCATGTCTGTTTCGAGATCGGCGAGCCGTTGCCGATCCTTGGCGACGACCTCTGCCGGCGCGTTCTTGGCGAATTCGGCGTTGCTCAGTTTGGCCTCAATTTTCTTGAGATCGATCGCGGCCTTGCGTTGCTGCTTCGAAAGGCGCTCGAGTTCGGCGGTCGGATCGATCAGGCCGGCCATGGGTACCAGTATTTCGAGCGTTCCCACGAATGCAACGGCGGAAATCGGCGCCGCTTGAGCCGGCCCGAGCGTGCTGGGCGCTTCGATGCCGGCGAGACGCACGAGATAATGGAGGTTGCGCTCTAGATACTCCGAATCAGTGGCGGCGGCATTTTGCAGGAGAACCTCGAGTTTGCGGCTCGGCGCTATATCCAACTCGCCGCGGATCTGGCGCACACCCTCGATGAAGGCGATGACCCAGCGCATTTCCGCTTCCGCCTCGGGGTCCGTCTTGGCGTCGGCCGCGCCCGGGAACGGGCAGAGCATAATGGTATCGCCCGCGGCACCCGCGCTCACGCGCACGCGTTGCCAGATCTCTTCACTGATGAACGGTGAAAGCGGATGCAGGGCGCGCAACAACGTTTCGAGCGTATTGATCAGGGTATAGCGCGTTCCACGCTTCGTTGCGGCGGCGGCGCTCTCCCGTTGCAAGATCGCTTTGGATAGTTCCAAATACCAATCGCAGAACTCGTGCCACGTGAAGTCATACAGCGCGTTGGCTACAATATCGAGGCGATACTCGGCGAATCCGGATTCAACACGCGCGAGCATTGCGGAAAGCCTCGCTTGAATCCAGCGATCGGCGAGGCTCATCTCCCTGTTGTCATCTTGCGAGCCCAAGTCCTCTTTCTCGGTATTCATCAGCACATAACGAGCTGCATTCCATAGCTTGTTGCAGAAGTTGCGATACTCTTCCACCCGGCTCATGTCGAAGCGAAGATCGCGGCTTTGGGTGGCGAGGCGCGCAAAGCAGAGACGCAACGCGTCCGTGCCGAAGGCCGGGATGCCTTGGGGAAATTGCTTGCGCGTTGCTTTTTCGATGGCCGGTCTCATCTGCGGCTGCATCAGGCCGCTGGTGCGCTTCGCGATCAAAGCGTCGAGAGAAATGCCCTCGACGATGTCGAGCGGATCGATTACGTTGCCTTTCGACTTCGACATCTTCTGGCCGTCGTGATCGCGGATGAGTCCATGGACATAGACTTCGCGAAACGGCACTTGGCCCGTGAATTTGAGGCCCATCATGATCATGCGTGCGACCCAGAAAAAAATGATGTCGAATCCGGTGACCAGCACGGAAGTCGGATAGTACGTATCTAGCTCACGGGTATGCTCGGGCCAGCCCTGAGTCGAAAACGGCCACAAGGCCGACGAAAACCAGGTATCCAGGACATCATCATCCTGCCGCAACGGCGTAGCCGGTTCTATGCCATGTGCGGCGCGGGCCTCCGCCTCGGTTCGCGCCACGTACCAGCGGCCCTCGGGGTCATACCAGGCGGGTATGCGATGTCCCCACCATAGCTGGCGGCTGATGCACCAATCCTTGATTTTGCGCATCCAGTCGAAATATACCCCAGACCAATTCTCGGGCACGAAACGGATGTGCCCCGCCTCGACCGCGCGTATGGCGGGCTCGGCAAGCGGTTTGATGTCGACGAACCACTGGTCGGTCAGCAGGGGCTCGAGAACCGCGTTGCTGCGATCGCCGCGCGGCACGGTCAGTTTGTGCGGCTCGACTCGCTCGATGAGATCGAGCGCTCCCAAGTCGGCGAGGATCCGCGCGCGGGCGGCGGTGCGGTCGAGGCCGCGGTACTCAGCCCTGACCTCGTCATTGAGCGTCGCGTCGGGATTCATGATGTTGATCAGAGGCAAGCCGTGGCGTTGACCTACCTCGTAATCGTTGAAGTCATGCGCGGGCGTGATCTTGACGCAGCCGCTGCCGAATTTCGGGTCGACGTAGTTGTCGCCGATGATGGGAATTTCACGCGACGTGAGCGGCAGGCGCACCCGACGCCCGATCAAGTGCCGATACCGTTCATCAGTGGGATGCACGGCAACGGCCGTGTCACCCAGCAGTGTCTCTGGCCGCGTTGTCGCAACTACGAGAAATCCGTCGCCGGCTGCAACGAGCGGATAGCGCAAATGCCACAGGCTGCCCACTTCCTCTTCGGCGACCACCTCCAGATCCGACAGCGCCGTCTGCAGTACCGGATCCCAGTTCACCAACCGCTTGCCGCGATAGATCAGGCCTTCCTGGTACAGACGGACGAAGACCTCCGTCACCGCCCTCGACAAACCGGCGTCCATCGTGAATCGATCGCGCTGCCAATCCACCGAGGCGCCAAGTCGGCGCATCTGATTGGCGATCTCGCCGCCGGACTTTTCCTTCCATTGCCAAATTCGGTCGATAAACGCCGCCCGTCCGAGTTCGATCCGGCTCAAGCCTTCGGCATTCAATTGTCTTTCCACCACCATTTGCGTCGCGATCCCCGCGTGGTCGGTGCCGGGTTGCCAAAGGGTGTCCAAGCCGCGCATCCGGTGGTAGCGAATCAGCGCATCCATGATGGTGTCCTGGAACGCATGGCCCATGTGCAAGGTGCCCGTGACGTTCGGAGGCGGTATGACTATCGAATAAGGGATGCCGCCCCTGCCTTTGGGCGCGAAGTAGCCTGATGCTTCCCACCACGCATAAATCCGAGTCTCGATGTCGGCCGGCGAGAACGCCTTATCCATCCGCCGTCTCGTTCACTTGATGCGTCTCCAGCATTACCTTGAGGTCGCGGTATGCCTTGAAACGTTCACGGCCAAGACGTCGCCGCTCCTCGTCGGCATCGATGATCTCGGCAATGCGGGCGTAACGCTCCCAGTGAGAGGGGAGGCGAGCGGATAGATTCACCAGGAGATCGCCGGAAGGCGGTGCGGCGGGCAGTACGGCGAGACTCACCTTGGTCGCCGCCTCGGTCGGCCGCTCGTCAAGACAGATCTGGTGCGGTACAAAAGAGCGTTCGTTGAATGTCCACAGCATGTCGTCGAGGAGCTTGGCATCGCTCAACGTGTCGTTGACGATGACGATGCGCAAGTCCTGGAGATAGGCCTTTTCGGTCAGGCGGCACGCAAATGCGAAGCGTTGATTCGCGGCAGCGCTTTTCAAAACATAGAAATCGACGCGCTCCGTCATATGTCCTAAACGCGATTGACCAGAAAATCGACGAGCAAGGGGACCGGCCGTCCGGTGCTTCCTTTCTGGGAGCCGCCAAGCCACGCAGTTCCGGCGACATCGAGGTGCGCCCATTGCAGGTCCTTTGCGAATTTCGACAGAAACGAGGCGGCGGTCGAAGCGCCGCCCTCGCGGCCGCCGACATTGGCGATATCCGCGAAATTGCTCTTCAACTGCTCGATGTATTCCTCGCCGATCGGTAGTCGCCATACCCGATCGTCGGCGCGAATGCCCGCGGCTTGCAATTCATCCGCAAGCATCTCCGTATTGCTCATCAGGCCGCTGAAGTGATTGCCGAGGGCGACGATGCAGGCGCCCGTCAGGGTTGCCACGTCGATTACTGCGGCAGGCTTGAAGCGGCGGCTGTAGGTGATGGCGTCGCAAAGTATCAACCGCCCTTCAGCATCGGTGTTGAGAATCTCGACGGTTTGGCCCGACATGGTGGTGACGATGTCGGCCGGTTTTGCGGCTCCTCCGCTCGGCATATTCTCGCAAGTTGCGACGATCACCACGAGATTGATTGGCAATTTCAATTCGGCGATCGCGCGCATGGCGCCCAAGACGGCTGCAGCGCCGCTCATGTCGAACTTCATTTCGTCCATCGCGGGCGGCTCTTTCAGTGAAATGCCGCCGGAATCAAAGGTGATTCCCTTTCCTATCAGGCAGATCGGAGCCTTGTCCTTGTTGGCGCCGCGGTATTCGCAAACGATCAACCGAGGGGGTTGGTCCGACCCCTGCGTCACGGCCAGGAATGCGCCCATCTTGAGGGCTCTTATGCCGCTCTCATCCAATACCTTGGTTCTGATGCTGGGAAACTCCTTCGCAAGAGCCTGCGCACGGTTCCCAAGGTAAGTCGGGGTACACACATTAGGCGGCAAATTGGCGAGATCGCGCGACAGCGCGACCCCGCTGCCGACCGCCGCACCGATGCGCAGACCCTCGGAGGCCGATTTCTCGGCGCGGGTGTCGGCCACCGCCACAGCGACCTTCGATAATCGCGGCACCTTTGGCTTGGTGCCCGTCTTGAGGTCCGGAATCTTGTACAGCTGCGCGCAGAATACTTCCGCTACGCCCCGCGCGCGGTATTTCACGTCGAGATCCGGCACCTGTTCGAGTGCGAGGTAGACCACCGCATCGCTAGCTCCTGTCTTGGCGAGCGCGTGAACGGCGGACTGCAGCGCCTTGCGGTACTGCTTGCGGCCGAAGGCCGAACGCGATCCCAAACCGACCAACAGGACGCGCGCAGCAGCGGCCCCGGCAGGCGCGGGCAGCAACAGGACATCGCCGAGCTTAGCCGTGAAATCTCCATCCCCCTGCAGCTTGCGGATCAGCCCGTCCAACTGGGTATCGATTCGGCGCGCTGCGACCCCAATGTCGTCGTTCTCGTAAACGCCAACCACGGCGCAACCGGCCTCCTGGCGCGCTTTCGCATCGATAATAGCCTTGAATTCCATGTCCCAAACTCCGTTTTTGCGTGACGTTGCCCCAGGGCGTGACTAATTAGTTTACTAGATTATCGCGAAGGCTCTAAGCTCGGCCCATGAAATGGACAGTGCAAAGATATGTTTTGCGCGAGGTCGTGCAGACCTGGCTCGCCGTGACAGGGGTCCTGGTGGCGATCGTGGTGTCCAACCAATTGTCCAGGGTGCTGGGCCAAGCAGCGGACAATCAATACGGCCGTCACGTGGTATTCGATTTGATCGCGCTGGGTGCGATCATGAATTTGTCGGTTATTGTGCCTGTAGGGCTGTTGTTGGCGGTCGTGTTGACCTTGGGCCGCATGTACCACGACAGCGAGATGGCAGCGCTGCAAGCATGCGGTTTTGGGCCTGCGCGGCTGCTGCCCCCGCTGTTCTGCTTTGCAGCGGTGATCGCGTTGGGGTTGGCCTGGCTGGTGTTCGTTCAGGTGCCGCAGGCGGACGGCCAAGTGCAGCTGCTGCGCCAATCCGCCCTCAAGGAGGCGCGGTTTGGTCAACTCGATGCCGGCCGATTTCGGTCGTTCGGCGGCGGCGACGCGGTATTTTATGCGGAACGAGTCGATTCGCAGGGTGTATTGCACAATGTGTTCGTGCAGCGCGAGTCGGCGGGGCGCATCGAAGTCGCCCTTGCCGATACGGCCACCTATTCCAAAGCGGCGCCCGACGGTGGGCACTTGGTGACCCTGTTCAACGGCCGTCGTTATGAAGGCGTCCCGGGGCGAAGCGACTTTCGGGTGATCGAGTTCCGTGAACACGGCATTCCCATCGCCACGCCCGCCGACGTCGCCGCCGCGACCAAGGACCCGGACGCCAAGCCCACCAGAGAACTGCTCGGTTCTCACTCTCCTTCCGACATCGCACAATTGCAATTCAGGGCATCTACACCGCTTATGGCGCTCGTGTTGACGCTGATTGCCGTGCCCCTGAGTCGCCTGCGTCCGCGGCAGGGGCGATACGCCCGAGTGGGTTTCGCAATCGTCGTGTATTTCGTCTACTTGAATCTCTTGTCCGCGGCCAAGGTGTGGCTCGAAAAGGAAGACCTGCAGCCGGCGGTGGGGGTATGGTGGGTGCACGTGTTGGCGCTCGCCCTCGGCCTGTACTTGATCGCACGAGAGTCGAGGACGAGGTGAATATTCTCGACCGCTACCTCTATCGGGTCGTGCTCGTCTACACGGGGATGGCGATGGCCGTGCTGCTGACGCTGGGCGCATTGTTCCTTTTCATCAGTCAGCAAAACGATATCGGCGTCGGCAGCTATACGGCGGGCGACGCCTTTCTGTTCACGCTGCTCAATCTGCCGCAGCAGGCGTTCGAACTGCTGCCGATCGGCGCGCTCATCGGGGCGCTGATGGGTCTCGGACATCTTGCGTCGGGGAGCGAGCTTGTCGTGACTCGAGCATCCGGGGTGTCGGTATGGCGCATCGCCTGGCCGGTCGGTCTCGCGGGGCTCTCCCTCTCTCTCATCATGTATGGAATCGGCGAGTACGCGGCGCCGACAATGGCCCAGTTCGCAAAGCGCGAAAAGACCACGAGCAAGCTGGCAGACGTGAGCTTCGCGGGCTCGAGCAGTGCCTGGGTGAAGGACGGGAGCTTGATCCTGCGGGTGCAAACCGGAGAGGTCGATCGTGCATTCGGCGGCGTGTCGCTGTTCCAGCTGGATGGATCGACGAAGCTGCGCTCGATTCAGCGAGCCGCGCGCATTTCCGTCGCGGATCCTGGCCGCTGGCGCCTGCACAACACTGCAACCTCGCGGTTCAGCGATGAGCATGTGGAAAGCAGCATGGTCAGCGAAACAACGATGCAATCGACGGTCAATCCGGAGTTCCTGGGGCTGGCAGCCACCGATCCTGGAATGTTGACTCTTCGCGGCCTTGCCTCATATATCGATCACCTCCGGCGAAATAGGCTCGAAACGGCGCCCTACGAAATCGGTTATTGGTCGCGAATCGCGCGGCTTTTTGCGGTGATCGTCGTGACGCTGCTGGCGTTGCCCTTCGTATTCGGCCCCTTGCGCACCACCGGGGCCGGTACGCGCACCGTGATTGGTGTAATGCTGGGGGTCGTGTTTTTCCTCATCACGCGCACCATCGAAAACGGCGGGCAGTTGTTCGGTCTCAATCCGGTGCTGGTGGGCTGGCTGCCGACGGCCGCGATCGGCCTCTGCACGCTGGTCGCGATTTCGAGGACGCGCTAGCGCCGCAAATGGACGATTCGAGTTTTCGATAATCGATCGTGAAGCGCCAAATGCTCACGATCGATATAGAGCCACAGCACGCCCATCGCCGCCGGCGCCCAGGCGAGTACGCCCCACAGAAAGCGCACCACCGCGGCACGCAGCGACATGGGCATGCCGGATACTGAGACGGCGCGAAGATGCCAGGCTCGCATCCCCAATGTTTGACCGCTGCGAGTCCAATTGAGTAAGTAATAGCCCGCGATCACGCCGATCAGACCTGCGCGGTAGAGATATGCCCACGCGCCTGCCGTTTCGGGCTGGACCGCCGTGCGATGGTTCAGAAACACCGCGGCCGAAGTGAATGCGATCAGCAGAGCAGCCATCAGCACGCAGTCGTACAGCAACGCGGCAAGGCGGCGGCCGAATCCGGCACTCGTGCCGCTGATCACGGCTGGGCTGCGGGCCCCGGCTTTTTCGGCGGCGTAGGCTTGCCCGCCGAGGCCGGCGCCTTGGCTACGAGCAACTGTTCCTCCGGCCGGAAAATAGCATCGAAACGGTAGCTCGCAATTTCGAAAGCGTGGCCCAAGGCCTTGGCATTGAGCGCCTCGTCCTTGCTGGCCAACAACTGAATCCAGTGCTTGTTGCCGCTGCTCGTTCCGGTGATCGTAATCACGCTGCCGTCGAACATCGTAACGGTCGCGACCTCCGGCTTGCTGAAATCGACGCCGCTCACGGGGGCTACATCGTCCGCGGTCAGTCCGCTGAGCAGGGTGGGCGAGGGTGCGAGCGAGGTGGAATCGACCGCTTTGCGCCCGGGCGGTATGCCATCGAGCGTATAGTTCGCGCTTGCAGTGTCGCGGTGAACGGTGTACGCGGCGCCTGTCGAAGGCTTGACCTGGATTTCTTTGATGCCCGCGGTCGGGATGTCGAGCAGCCGCGAATCGATCCAGAAACGGGGCTCGGTTTCGAATGTAATACCGGGTTCGACGCTGTAGCTCGCGTTCTCGCCTCCACGCCGCGCGAAGTTTCCTTGGCCTGTCGTTTTGCCGACGATCACGGAATGCTTTCCATCACGCGCCGTGAAGCTGACTTCCGCTCCGCTCGCTCCGGGCAGCGATGGATCCTCCACCCCGATGATTGGGAAATTGGCCGGATTGGAGGTTTTCTCCTCCACGATCTTGGCGTCGGTCAGGTCGAGAAGCAATTTGCGCAGCTTCGAAACGTCGGCGGGATAATCGCCGCGTTCGGCCACGGTCCATCGCCCGTCGTTTTCGTGCACGGTCGTGGTTGCGCTGGCGCGGTGCACGCTCAAGGCAGTGATCGTGTTCAGCTGGCCTGCCATCGACGGCAGCAACGACGTGCCGTGCGGGTCACGCGGCAGATTGCGTTGCGTGCTCAAGTACAATGCGCCGGAGAGTGCAACCAGCGCGGCGAGGACCAGTGTTATGAATCGTTTCCGGCTCATGTTGCGCCCGATGCCGTGGTTCTGCGCCGCCGGCGAAGATACAGGATAATCACGCCGCCCACGGCCACGCAGAGCGGTGCAATGGCGATGTTGATCACCTTGAGCCAGGAATTCAGGCGATTGATATCCACGTCCAGGCCGCGCTGCGTTTCGCGCAGTTCCCTTCGCACGCGAGCCTTTTCGGCAACGAATCGCTTGAGCTCCGCCTCTTGTTCCGCCGACAGCATGAGCGATGACTTATCGTTGCGTTTGCTCTGCAGATCGGTCAGCTTGGTCTCGGTCTGCTGCAGTTCTGCTTGGAGTTCCAATGCCTTGCCGCGCAAGCGGTCATCCGCTTGACGTCTCAGCGCCTCCACGCGCTCGAAAGGCCTCGAGAACGTCGCCCGCCCTCGCACGCTGATCAGCGCGCTCGTACCGCTCAAGTTATCGAGAATGTTGGCCACCAAATCGCCGTTGTTGGCGAATGCCTGCGCGACACGCTGACCGAACAACTCTCGAATCTGCACCCACATGTAATCCATCAGCATATCCGTGTCGGCGATGATGACAATATTCGCGGGGACGGCGGCTTTTGCCAGGTGGGCGACGGGCGGTCCGGCGGGCGGCGCGGCGGCGCCCCCCCCGGCGGCGCCCGGTGCGGCGGCGGCAGGCTTCTGATCCGGAGGCAGGCCTTGCGGATAAGCGGATTCAACCGGACCGGTGATGCGTGCGGCGAAGGCGTAGCGGACTCCGGTAGGCTTGAATCCATCACGCAGCGTCGCAGGGTCGGTGAGGGCGTTGAAACGCTGTGCAGGAATCGGCGCCGCACTCGTCGAACTCAGCAACAGAGGCTCGAACGTCGTCTTGGCGCCGGGATGTGCGGCGAGAAAGCCGGTCGTGGCGAGATTGATCTTATCGAGCGATGCTGTCACGACATCTTTTTGATTCATGTCGGCATGGGTGAGGCCGAGGATGCCGATGTGGCGCACGGGGGGTGCCTGCATGCTGGTGCGTACCTCGAGCCCGCGCTCCAGGTCTCCAATGACTTTGCCCGCATCGTAGTCGACACCCCAAGCCGTCAACAGCGGACTCAGATCCGAAGAATGGTTGGCCATTGCTGCGGCCATGGGGTTGGACGGATCCTGACCGCTGGCGTCGCCGCCGGCATTCGGATCGAGGAATAGCAGCATTCTGCCGCCGCGCATCACGAATTGATCGATGGCGTAAAGGGTCTTCGGCGGCAGCTCCTTCGGGTGAATCAGCAATAGCACGTCGACGTCTTTCTCGATGCGATCGGCGTCGAGCGTCAAGGTGCGCACCGTGAAGAGGTCCTGCAGCTGCGTGAGAATCGGCCAAGGCTCGCCCATCTGGCCCGTCATCGGATTGAATTGTCCTTGCAGCCGCAGCGAACTCATGAGTCCGATCACTGGTTTCTTCGGCGTGCCCAGCTCATTGATGAGCTTGGCAACGTCATATTCCAGGAACTCCTCCCGATCGGTTTGGAAGGTCGGTATCGATGAACGGCCGTCCGTCGAATTGGTACCGGTCAAGCCGAAATAGAGCGGGTCGCCGCCCGCGTGGAGCGATTGCAGCCCGAGCTCGGAGGCCCGATCCTCCTCATCCGAGAACGGCTGCGGATCGACGACACGCAGGTGGACTTTTCCGCCGGAACGGGTCGCGAGCTCTTCGAGGAATTCGCGCACCCGGGTGGCGTAGGGCATGAGCAGCGGCGCCTGCTTTGCAGCTGCTTCACGCGAGAAATAGAAATACAGATTGATCGGTTCCTTGAGTTCCCGAAGCACCTCCCGGGTGCCTGGACTCAACGTGTAGAGCCGGTTCTGGGTGAGATCCGCGCGCATGCCGCGAAGGCCGACGTTCGACAGCATCACGACGGCCAAAAACAACACGGCGAGCGCAACCAGCCCCCCGATCCCAAAGCTCACTTTTCGCCAGCGATTTCCGTTCACCTATTCCGCCTTCTTCATGTCGAGAACCAGGGCCGTGGCGGCCAACCAAAAGCCGATCAGGGCTCCGAAATATACGAGATCGCGTAGATCGATGACGCCCCTCGAGATGGCCTCGAAATGGGTGAAAAAGCTCAATGAGGCGATCGCGTCGACGATTGCCTGCGGCAAGATGCCGCGCACGAAATCAAGCACCAGCGGAAATCCCGCAAGCAGGAACACGAATCCCACGAGCGCCGCCGTGATGAACGCGACCACTTGATTGCGGGTGGCGGCGGAGAGGCACATGCCGATCGAGAGGAACCCCCCCGCCATCAACAGACTTCCGACGTAGGCCGCAACGATAGCGCCGTTGTCCGGCGACCCTAGATAATTGACCGTGATCCAGATCGGAAATGTCAGCATCAAGGCGATGCCTGCAAAGCACCATGCCGCGAGAAATTTGCCTGCCACCGCCTCCCACAACGTAATTGGCAGCGTCATCAGCAATTCGATGCTGCCGCTATTGCGCTCTTCGGCCCAAAGACGCATCGAGATCGCCGGGATCAGCACCAGATACAGCCATGGATGCCATCTAAAGAAGGGCTGCAAGTCAGCCTGACCGCGCTCGAAGAAGCCGCCCACCTGAAAAGTGAACACGGCAGCGAGCACCAGAAATATCACGATGAAGACGTAGGCCAAGGGCGTCGCAAAATAACTGCGCAGCTCACGGCGAAAAATCACCAGCACCTTGTTCATGCGTCGGCACCTTGCGCGGTGTCGGATACGGGTATGCCGGGCGGCTGGGTCAAAGAGCGAAATACCTCATCGAGACGCCCCGATTCAAGGTGCAGCTCGGGCACGTCCCAGTTGTTCTTCACGATGATCGCGCTCACCGCGGCCAACGTGTTTGCGCCAGGTTTAGGCACCGCCGTGAGCCGCAGCTCGCGCGCATTCGATTCGACTTCCGCCACCTCCGGGAGCGATGCGATCTCGCGGCGTGCCGCCTCATGCTGATCGGTCTTTTCGAAGCGCAGGCTGACGGCATGGTGGTAGCGGGAACGAGCTTCGAGAGCAGTCGGGGATTCGTCAGCAACGATGCGGCCCTCGGCGATGATGATGGCTCGCGTGCACACCTCGTGCACTTCCTCCAAAATGTGGGTGGAAACGATGACCAGCTTGTCCTTGCTAAGTTCATTGATCAGACGCCGCACTTCGTGCTTCTGATTCGGATCCAGCCCGTCGGTCGGTTCATCCAGGATCAGCACCTGCGGGTCGTGAATCAATGCCTGCGCCAGACCGACGCGGCGGCGAAAGCCCTTGGAAAGCGTCTCGATAACTTGGTGGATGACCGGGCCAAGTCCGAGCCGGTCCACGACGACGCCGCGACGCACGCGCCGCAGCTCGCCGCTCAGGCCGCGTACATCGGCGACGAAATCCAGAAACTCGCTTACCGTCATTTCGCCGTAACTCGGCGCACCCTCCGGGAGGTAGCCCATGCAAGCCTTGGCCGCCACGGGCGCGTGCTCGATGTCATGTCCGCAAACCGACACTTCGCCCTGGGACGGCGAAATGAAGCCCGCGATCATGCGCATGGTCGTGGATTTACCCGCACCATTCGCGCCCAAGAATCCCAGCACCTCTCCCGGCGCGACCGAAAATGTCAGGTCATCGACCGCAAGTTTATCGCCATAGTATTTGGATAGATGTTTAGTCGTGATCATGGGCGCCTTGGAGCGTTCTTGGACGGAGGAGGTTCAAAATATTGTGCGATCCGGTCGCGGATCTCTGTGGCATCTGCAGCTTACCGGCTAAGCGCCGCCGGATTGCGCATCAATTGCCGACTTGTTTTCCTTCAGTATGCGCCGCACCTCGGGCAACGTCGGTCGCCCCGCCATGCGCGCGATGAGCTCGGGCAACTCGTACCACCTTCGTCCCCATTGTACCAAACGTGCCGCGTCCGCAACGACTAGCGCTCGCGCGGCATCCGACGGTCCGCCGCCGCCCGACGATGAATCGGCCACTGCTTTGTCAGGGGCCGCCGGCTTGGCGGCCGGCCTTGGGGGCGCGGCGGCCTTCGGCGAAGTCCCGAGCCTCGCGGGGTGTTTACTCGCGGGTTTTGCGACCGGCTTCGCAGTCGTCGAACTCTTGCGTTCGGTGCGCGCCACCTGCGGGGTACCCGAGGGCTGCGCGGCGCGCTTGGCGGCGAGGAATTTCGGCATTTCACGCGTGCCGGTGGCCGAATCGGCGGGTGCCACGGCGCCTGCGGGCGTTTCCAGAACCAACGGTCGTTCGTTCTCTGCCTCCGCCACCGGGATGAACCGCTCGATGTGCTCTGAACCGACGAGGTTGGCGAGAAAGGCCATCAGTTCCAGAGAATCGGAATACTTTGCGTCACCTGATTTCACGCGTTCTTGAACGTGCTTCCGCAACGCGATGGTCTTTTGCATCGCCAGGTCGATGATCCAGCGGCTCGGTCGCTGATGCTCCGCCCACGGTTGGGCTTTCCAATAGCTATCGTCGTCGAGGGAGGAATACTTGGCATGCAGCTCAAGGCTTTTGAGCCATTTTTCCAAGAGTTCCAGCAGTCGTTGATCGGCGGGTGTTGCCATGTCTATGCAGCTCCAGGGCTGCACCCTAAACGAACCGCCGCCCGATGGCTAGCGGCACATCGCGGCTCCGGCGGGCTGCTAGACTGCCGCCCATGTGTGGAATAGCCGGCATTGTCAGTTCACGGGCAAGCGTGGATCTCGCCCGCAGCATGGCGCAGCGCCTGCACCACCGCGGCCCCGACGACGAAGGGGCGTGGGGTGAACCGGGAGTCGCGATGGCCTTCCGCCGGCTCGCGATTTTGGACTTGTCCGAGGCGGGTCATCAACCGATGTTGTTCGACTCCCAGGTGCTGACCTATAACGGCGAGATTTACAACCACGAGCAATTGCGCTCGAGACTGATGGGTCCGTGGCGGTCGACCGGAGACACCGAAGTGCTCGTCCACCTTCTGGCGAAGTACGGCAGCGCATGTCTCGACCGTTTGGTTGGAATGTTCGCGTTTGGTGCCTGGGACACGCGAGAGCAGCGCTTGCTACTTGCCCGCGATCGTTTGGGCATCAAGCCGCTGTACTACCGGCTGCTGCCTGACGGGATCGCGTTTGCCTCGGAGCTGAAGGCGTTATTGGTTCTCGGTCGACCTGAGATCGATCGCAGCGCCGTGCGGGATTTTCTTTTCCACGGCTATGTTCCGGCGCCGAAGAGCATTTACCACGGCATCGCAAAATTGCCGGCCGGACATAGCCTCACCTGGCAGTCGGGCCGCGTCACCATCGAGCGTTATTGGAATCCATCGACTGCGATCACGATGCGCAGCGCCGGCGATACCGTGCACGAGCTCGATGCCTTGCTTCGCGAGGTCGTGCCCGCGCACACATTGTCGGATGTGCCGGTGGGGGTATTTCTGAGCGGGGGCATCGATTCCGCGTTGACCGCTTTTTATCTCGACGCTCCGCGGACCTATACCTTGGGGTTCGAAGCGGCGGCGCGCTCCGAAGCCGATGCTGCGCGCAGGGCGGCCGACCACCTGCGTACCGTGCACCTGGAGATGACCGCGCCGGAGGCGGATTTCGCAGGCGCGCTCGAGCGGATTCCGGCCCTATTCGATGAACCCTTCGGCGACAGCGCGGCCTGGTCGAACTATCTCGTCGCTAAATTCGCGCGCCGCGAGGTGACCGTCGCGCTGAGCGGGGAGGGCGGCGATGAAATTTTTTGTGGCTATCCGCGCTATTGGTCGAGGATCGGCGCACGCTCGACGTTTTTCAACAGGTACCTCGCTCGAGGCTTGCCGGCGTTGTCGCGTCTGGCCTCCACCATGCAGCGCCGGGCGTACGTCGGATTGCCCGCTTATGCCGCGGCGCTTGGCGGCATGACGGCGCAGCAAGTCGACTCGTTGTTGTCGAAGAGCTGGCAAGAGCCGGAATACGATTATTTGTGGTTCTATCGGCAGCATTGGTGCGAGAATTTGAGCCCGCTCGCGCAACTACGCTGGCTCGATTTAAAGACTAACCTGCCCGAAGGATTACTGACCAAAGTCGATCGAACCAGCATGGCGCATTCGCTCGAGGTGCGTCCGCCACTGCTGGACCACCGCTTAGTAGAGTTCATGCTGAGCGTGGAGCCGCGACTGCTGGTAGATCAGAAAAGACGCCGCGGCAAATTGTTGGTCCGGCAGCTGATGGAGCCGCGATTACCGGCGGGGCATTTGAATCAGCCGAAATCCGGCTTTGGCCTCCCCGTGCACCGCTGGCTACGGCGCCATCCCGAGGTGTTGCGCGATGCGGTCCGGCGATTGCTGGACCGCGGCGTGTTACAGCAAGCGGTGGGCAGCGAATTTCGCAGAGCCTGGTATCTGTTGGTGTTGGATCGCTGGTTCACCGTCTTTGGCTGACGCCGGCATGAATGGCCCCGCTGCTCGCGGCCTGACTGACGTGCCGCGAATTCTCTTCGTTCCGGTCTCGGGTGCTTACGGCATGGGCGAATACGCCCGCTCCCTCGCGATTGCGCGAGCCGCAAGCAGTAGCTGGCCGGACGCCGCCATACGCTTCGTCTTGAGCCGCAAGGCCGCTTATGCGGCCGATGCACCGTTTCCGGCAACGTTGCTCGACTCGTCACCGACGTTAAATTCGTCAGCAGTCATCGAATTGCTCGACCATTGGCGGCCCGACGTCGTGATATTCGACAACGCCGGGCGCACGGCGCAACTGCGCGCGGCGCGGCGATTGGGCGCCCGCGTGGTCTATATCAGCTCGCGCCCGCGCCAGCGACGCAAGGCGTTCCGTTGGCGCTGGATGCAGCTGATCGATGAGCACTGGATCGCTTACCCTGAATTCATAGCGGGCTCCTTGGGATTTTTCGAAAAGCTCAAGCTGAAGATCGCCGGACGCCCCACCGTGCGTTATTTGGACGTCATATTGTCGCGCGCGGAGCCGGGGCAGCGCAGCTCCATCTTATTGCGGAGCGGTTGCAATGCCGGAACGTTCGTGTTGGTCGTCCCGGGCGGCGGCACCGGCCATCCGGGCGCTCATGATGCGGCGGCGGAGTTTGCGGCGGCGGCGCAGACGTTCGCCGCGCGCGGCGCGGCGACCGTCTACGTCGGTCCCTATCGTGCGGAACGGGGACTCGCCGAGCCAAACTTGCATGCCCTCGGCCCGCTCCCGCAGTCAGACTTGGCTGAACTCATGCGTTCGGCGCGCCTGGTGGTTGCGAATGGCGGGTCGACCCTGCTGCAGGCCATTTCGTGCGGCACAGCCTGCGTGGCGGTTCCGATCGCGAAGGATCAAGTCGAACGCGCGCGGCGCTGCGTCGCCGCGGGTGTTGCCACGGCCGCTGTGTTGAATGCGGCAAGCATCGTGCAAGCGGCCGACCGGCTGCTGCAGAATGAGCCGCTGCGCGCCTCGCTTGCGGCGCGCGCCGCAAGCCTACAACTTGCCGATGGTGTCGAACTTGCGGTACGGGCCCTGGGCGGGCTCGTCGGTACGGCGCCACACGCAGTGCCGCCCTAAGATGGCCGCGCAATGAACATGCCGGCAGCCGTCTTGTTGGGCTACGATCTCGAACAGCCGTCGTTCCGGCACCGCATGCGAAGTCTCATCGGCCCGCTCGAAGCGGCGGGCTGGCGAGTTCGGGCGGAGCGCTTTCCCAGCGGCCGTTACGGCGTGCGAACCTGGGAACGCCGTTCGCTGCTGCGCGCGGCGGACGTGGTCGTATTGCACCAAATCAAATTGAGCGCGATCGAGGCGCGACTGTTTGCATCGGTCAGCCGGCGGCGGGTCTTCGACGTTGACGATGCCATCTACGTGCGTAAGCCGAGACGGCTGGGCGAGGAGGCGGACGACTCTCCGTGGCGCAGGAGAAAATTTGCCGCCACCTGCCGCCGGGCGGACGTGGTGGCGGCCGGCAACGAGGTCTTGGCCGACGTCGCGCGAGCCTCGGCGCAGTCGATCGCCGTATTGCCGACTTCGATCGACACCGCCGCTTATCAGCGCTCCACCGCCACCTCTGCCGATCCGCCGACAATCGTCTGGATCGGCAGCCCCGAGAACTTGGTTTATTTGGAAATGATCAGGCCGGCGCTGGCGCGCCTGAGCCTGCGGTACAAGACTCTTAAAATGAAGGTCATCTGTTCCAGATTTCCGGATTGGTCCGAGGTCAATGTCGAACGGATCCCCTGGAGCACGGCGACTGAAGCCGAGATGCTGGCGACGGCGCACATCGGCGTCATGCCGCTGACCGATGACGAATGGGCGCGCGGCAAGTGCGCTTTCAAACTGCTGCAGTACATGGCGGCGGCATTGCCTTGTGTGGCCTCGCCGGTCGGCGCGAATACCGAGGCGGTGATCGACGGCGTCAACGGCTTTCATGCGCGCAACGTCGATGATTGGGAGCGGCATCTGGAATCGCTGATCCAATCTTCAGAACTGCGCGGGCGCTTCGGCGCAAGCGGTCGCGAGCACGTCGAATCCCGATACGCGATGCGAACTTACCAAGCTCGATATTTGGATTTGCTGACGCGGTTGAGCTCTGGATCGGGCCGGGATTGAATGCGCCGCTGCTCCGAAGCCGGTATCCTTTGACTCATGCATCGCATGCATATTTATCAAATTTTGAATCACTACACGCCGCGCCAAGAGTTGGATCCTGGCTTCGAAGTCCTGGATAACTCGGCCAACGAGCGTCCGGACTGGTTCGAGTATTGGCCGATTCGAAAGTTTTT
Source organism: Steroidobacterales bacterium (assembly GCA_038229815.1). Taxonomy (GTDB): domain Bacteria; phylum Pseudomonadota; class Gammaproteobacteria; order Steroidobacterales; family Steroidobacteraceae; genus Bog-1198. The sequence goes on from JBBROC010000027.1 coordinate 33,961, forward strand.
GCTCAATGAAGCATTGGATGAGGATGCCTTTTACGGCTTCCTGTCGCCGAAATTCGGGATCAAGACCAACTTGAAATTCGAAGCAGTGCGCGCGTTCATCCAAGCGTGCGACGCCGGCGCGCAAGTCATCCTCTTGAGCCCGAGCATCCACAACAGTGCCTATTATCTCAACGTCTTCGAGCATGGCGATGCCGAGCATCCGGGCCTCAAGAAGGTCGCCGGCGCGTTGCTGGAACGGCTCGGGCTCAGTCCCGACCTCGATTCCCTCGTATCCGATTCGCGCAACACCGTGCATTCGAACTACTTCATCGCGAAACCGCGCTTCTGGAGGGCGTGGCTCGCGATCAACGAGAAGATGTTCGCGATTGCCGAATCGGTGTCCGATAGACTCGGTGAGGCACTGTGCACCCCGACGAGCTACCGCGGCGCCTCGAACGTGCAAATGAAAATATTCGTTATGGAGCGAATGGCCACGTGGCTGCTGACCACCGACCGTAGTTTCGAAGCGCACGTGCGTGATCCGTTCGTGGCTCGTTCGCGGCTCTACAAGCTCCCGGTCGCCATAGTGTGCGATGCTCTGAAGATCGCTTACGCGACGCAAGGCCGAAGGCAATACAAGGATGTATTTCTGATGGTGCGGGCGTTGCGACAATTCCTCAACTTGCAGATTCGGCTCGGCGGAGCGCTGCGATTGCGGCGCGTGAAGCCGACCTTGCGCCTTTTGAAATCCTACTGGATGCAAGATGGGCGCTAACGGTCAACCGAAAGCCGGCGTCACGGGCGAGTTTTGGCGCGGGCGGCGAGTGCTGCTCACCGGTCATACCGGATTCAAGGGCGCTTGGATGAGTCTGTGGCTCCAGGGCCTGGATGCCGACGTGACAGGGTATGGGCTGCCCCCCGCCACTGAACCGAATCTTTCGAATATGGTCGCCGCATCGTCCCGCGCCGGAAAGCCGCCGCGCTCGGTAGTCGCCGATATCCGCCATGTGCGACGGCTCGGGGAAGCCGTAGCGCGGGCCGACCCGCAAGTCGTGATTCACATGGCGGCTCAGGCATTGGTCCGAGAGTCCTATAGCGATCCGCTCGGAACCTATGCCACTAACGTGATGGGCACGGCGGCGCTCTTGCAGGCGTGCCGCTCTCTGCGTCACCTGGAGTGCGTCGTCGTCGTCACCAGCGACAAGGTTTACCAGAATGACGGCGAGGGCCGCGCGTTCCGTGAAAGCGACCCGCTCGGCGGACATGATCCCTACAGCAACAGCAAGGCGTGCGCCGAACTGGTCACCGCCAGTTTTCGCGATAGCTTTTTTGCCGGAGGGCCGCCCATCGCCACCGCACGCGCCGGCAATGTCATCGGCGGAGGCGATTGGTCGGAAGACCGCCTCATTCCAGACTGCGTCAGGGCGCTCAAATCCGGGCATTCCGTCGCCCTGCGCTATCCCGATGCGATTCGGCCTTGGCAACACGTGCTCGAACCCTTGTCCGGCTACCTGGCCTTGGCCGAAGGTTTGATTACTGCGCCCGAAAAAACACCGCGCGCTGTCAATTTTGGTCCAGACCCGGCATCCTTCTGCACGGTACGCGAGGTCGTGGAAGCATTCGGCGCCCGCTTCGGAGGCAAGCCCGGATGGGTTCTCGATCCGGGAGCGCAACCCCCGGAAGCGCATGCACTGACTCTTTCATCGGCGTTGGCGGGGTCCGCGCTCGGTTGGCGTCCCCGGCTCGGCATACGTGAGTCGCTGTCGTGGACGGCCGACTGGTACAAGGCCCATTCGTCGGCAGGGGAGAACATGGTGGCGTTTTCCGAAGCGCAGATAGCGCGGTATCGTGAATTGTCGAAGCAACCGCAATGAAATGCGTGATTCTGGCCGGCGGCAAGGGCACTCGCATCGCCGAGGAGTCGAACACGCGCCCCAAACCCATGCTGGAGATCGGCTCGCAACCCATCCTTTGGCACATCATGAAGCTCTATGCCTCCTTCGGAGTCAAAGAATTCATCGTGTGTCTCGGCTACAAGGGATATGTGATCAAGGAATACTTCGCGAATTATTTCTTGCATCAAGCGGATGTCACGTTCGACATGATGGAGAACCGCGTCGAGTATCATGATCGCCGCAGCGAACCATGGAAGGTGACGCTCGTCGATACGGGCGAAGAGAGCATGACAGGCGGCAGGCTCCTGCACGTCCGCAATTTTCTCAATGCCGGCGAGCCGTTTTGCATGACTTACGGGGATGGGCTGGCCAATATCGATATCGGCGCGGAACTCGCATTCCACGCCCATCACGGCCGCAAGGCCACCGTAGCCTGCGTGCGGCCCCCGGCGAGGTTCGGGCGCATCGTCACAAGCGGCAGTCAGGTCGTGTCGTTCGCGGAGAAGCCCATGGCCGAAGGGGGCCTGATCAACGGCGGTTTTTTCGTCCTGGACCCTACCGTACTCGAGCTGATCGACGACCACGACACCGTCTGGGAGAAAGGACCGATGGAGACCTTGGCAGCGGAGGGCCAGTTGGCAGCGTGGGTGCATCAGGGCTTTTGGCAACCGATGGATACGCTGCGCGACAAGCAGAACCTCAATTCGTTGTGGGAAAGCGGGGCCGCGCCCTGGAAGCTGTGGGAAGGTTGACAGGTCTCGTACCGTGGTAGGCCTCGTGTCTGCCTGCCGGGCTTGCGGCGGCCGCTTGTCCGTCACGATGGCCGACCTGGGATTGCAGCCGGCGTCGAATGCCTTCCTCCCGGCATTGGCCGCGGTGCATGCGGAAAAGCGTTATCCGCTACGCGCCAAGGTGTGCGAAATCTGCAAATTGGTCCAGGTAGATTACGACGTTGCGCCACAGGAGCTGTTCGGCAACTACGTCTACTTCTCGTCCTATTCGGATGACTGGCTGGCGCACGCCAGACGCTACTGCGGAATGGCGCGCCGGCGGTTTGGGCTCGACTCCAAGAGTTTGGTTGTCGAGCTCGCGAGCAACGACGGGTACTTGCTTAAAAATTTCATCGGCATGGGCGTGCCGGTTCTCGGCATCGATCCATCCGATACGGTGGCTGCGGCCGCGGAAAAGATCGGGGTCCCTACTCTGGTGGAGTTTTTCGGCGAGAATCTCGCCAAGAGGCTGGCACAGGACGGCCGGCAAGCCGATCTGATCATCGGCAACAATGTGCTGGCGCATGTTCCCGAACTCAACGACTTCGTTGCGGGAATTGCGCTGCTTCTCAGGCCCACGGGCACCGTGACGATCGAGTTTCCACATCTTCTGGAATTGATCGAGCATGTCGAGTTCGACACCATTTATCACGAGCACTTTTCCTATTTTTCACTCTACGCGCTGGAGCGGGTGTTCAGCCGACATGGATTGAGGCTGTTCGATGTCGAACAGTTGCCGACTCACGGCGGGTCGCTGCGAATTTTTGCCGCGCACGCGAAACGTACGGAGCTGGAGGAGAGTGCCTCGCTGCGACAGTTGCGTGCCGAGGAAAGCGCGGCGGGTCTCACCGATCTCGCCACGTACCTGCGCTTCGCGGAACGCGTCGAAACCTGCAGGCGTTCAATTCTGAGCTTTCTCGACACGGCGCGCCGCGAGGGAAAAACCGTCGCGGCTTACGGTGCAGCGGCAAAAGGCAACACATTGCTCAATTTCTGCGGAGTGACGCCTGCCGACATTTCTCAGGTGGCCGACCGGAATCCGCACAAGCAATCGAAATTCTTGCCGGGCACGCACATCCCGGTGGTGTCGCCGCAAGCGCTGATTCAGTCACGGCCGGACTATGTCTTGATATTGCCGTGGAATCTGCAAGCGGAAATCCGGCAACAATTGCGGGAAATCAGGCAGTGGGGCGGCCGCTTCGTCACGCCGGTGCCCGTGACTCGCATCTACCCGTGATGCTGAGCGCCAGATGATTTTCACTGAGTTGCCGTTGCCGGGGGCCTACGTGGTCGAGATGCAACGATCCGCGGACCAGCGCGGCTTTTTCGCCCGATCATACTGCGCAGAGCAATTCGCCGCTCATGGATTGGGGCCCGAGTTTCGACAGTGCAGCGTCTCTTATAACGCCCGCAAGGGCACGTTGCGAGGGCTGCACTTTCAAGGCGCGCCGCATGAGGAGCACAAGCTGGTGCGCTGCACCTCCGGGGCGGTCTTCGACGTGATCGTCGATATCCGCGTATCGTCTCCCACCTACCGCCGCTGGCACGGAGCGGAGCTGACCGCAGACAATCGCCGCTCGCTGTTCATTCCGCCGGGATTTGCGCATGGGTTCGTGAGCCTCACCGACCATGCCGAGGTGTACTACATGATATCGGTGGCGCACGCACCGGAGTTCTCGCGCGGACTACGGTGGAATGATCCTGCGTTCGCCATCGAATGGCCTTTGAAGCCCGCGGTAATCTCTGCGCGCGACGCCGCGTATCCGCTCCTCGATGTGGCGAGCGGCAGGTGATGCAGGCAAAGCGGGTGCTAGTGAGCGGTGCCGGAGGCTTCGTCGGGCGCTGGAGCGTCCCTGCGCTGCTGAGCTTGGGATACGAGGTGCACGCAATCCTCTCCGGGCGTTCGAAAGGCGACAGACCGCCGCAGCTTCAAGGCGCAAAAATACACCGCGCCGATCTGCTCCAGGAAGCGGGCGCCGATGCAGTGATCGCCGACGTAAGGCCGACGCACCTGCTGCACTTCGCCTGGATCGCTACGCCGGGGCTGTACTGGCACAGTGCAGAGAACTATCGCTGGTTGGCGGCAAGCGAACGCCTGCTGCGCTCGTTTGGCGCGCACGGCGGCCGCCGCGTCGTGATGGCCGGGAGCTGTGCCGAATACGACTGGTCTCGAGTGGCGGTGTGCGACGAACGGTCGAGCCCGCTGGCGATCGACGCTACCCCGTACGCGGCCTGCAAACTCGCGCTGCAGAAGTCGCTCGCCGATTTCGGGCGACAAGAACATATGTCGACGGCGTGGGGCCGCGTTTTCTTTCAATTCGGCCCCTACGAGAAAGCCGATCGTCTGGTGCCTTCCGTAATCCGCAATCTGCTGTTGAGTCGCGAAGCGCCGGTGTCGCATGGACGGCAGATACGCAGTTTTTTACACGTCGCCGACGTGGGCCACGCGTTTGCAGCAGTGCTGGACGGCGGACTCGAAGGGCCGGTGAATATCGGATCTGACCAGAGCGTGACTCTGGCCGCACTCGTGGAGCGCATCGGCCGGCAGATCGGACGACCTGAGCTTCTGCGGCTAGGCGCCCGGCCCGCACCGCCGCAGGAACCCGCGGTTCTGCTCCCCGATGTGAGTCGATTGCGCGAGGAAGCCGGCTGGCGGCCGCGATTCACCTTGAACGAAGCCTTGAGCGATACGATCGCGTGGTGGCGAGATGAGATTTCCACCGCCGGCACTGAGAGTCAATGACGACCATGCTCCCTGGATGGCATCCGATCATCGTCCACTTTCCTCTCGCGCTGGTGACTACCGCGGCGTTTTTCCTCGTGGCGGCGCGGTTGCTTCGCCACGAGCGCTACGCTGCGACGTGCGCCATCGTCGGCACATGGAATCTGTGCCTCGGCGCGGCCGCCGCAATATGCGCTCTTGTCACCGGCCTGGCCGCTGTGGTCGATTTGCACGTCGGTGCAGCCGCACATCAGGCGATTTCCGTGCATTTGAAGTGGGCCGTTCTCGCCAGCCTTTTACTGCTGCTGCTGGGCGTGTGGCGCGGCGCAGGCAGCGCGCACGAGTCGCGGCCCTCGTGGGGTTTCCTGGTGATCCTGCTGGTCGCGACCGCGGCACTCATTGTGACCGGCTACCGAGGTGGGCAAAACGTGTATCGCTACGGTATCGGGGTGTACGTCTCAATGTCCGCCGTGCACCCGCTCCGGATGTCGGGCTACGGTTGTTTTTCCATGATGAAGGTCGTCTTCGTCCCGTGAACCGGGTCGGTGTCTACCACGTTGATCGTTTTGCCGTCAGCGGTCACGGTCCAGACGATGATGTCGAACACCTTGCCTTGGCGCTGATCGGTTTCCTCGAATTGTGTGTCGCTGATTTTCTTCAACGTCACCATGGTTTTCCCGGGATCGCCGATGGTCAGATACGCCTTGCCGTCGAATTTCGCGTCGGTCATCTGTCCGTTCCACATCATCTTCAGACCGTTGGGTGTCGACTGCAGCGTGCCGGTCAGCCCGACATCCGACATCTCCGCCATGCTGTCCTGCATCCAGGAACCGGAGAGTGCATGCGCGCCCGCCGCGCCGGGAGCCACCCGCTTTTCGATGTACGACCCGCTGATCGGCTTTTCTCCGGAGGAGTTCGTGAACTTGCCGACGAACCTCGAGCCGTCAGGCGAAACTGTAATGCTGAGCGTCCCCGTGACTTTCCCTGCCTGTTTATCGGTGAGCTCAACGGTCGTGGCATTCACAATTTTCACTGACTCGTGATCCAAGTACGCGTGGTCGGGGACCGGTTGATCCGTACCGTCCGCCTTGATCTTGTACGGCGGCGCGCAGCTCTTGCAGTCGTACATCCCGTTGCTGATTTCGTAAATTTCGGGCTTGCCGGAAAACTGATACGAATCGAGCCGCGACTTCCAGGTTCCGTCGAAAGGGCTCTTCGCGACTGCGATCGCCGGAACGAGTAGTGCCAGGGCAATTATTTTGGTCATTGGAATCTTCCTTGTTGATGCATCGCACGCGCAGTTTACACCGAGAGGATGCCACCTACGACGTTCCATCTACAGCGCCGGCGCTGGTCGTGAGCGCTGCTGCCGCTATTCGAATTTGTAGTCACCACTGATGCCGATGGTGCGCGGCTGCATGACGTTTTCGATTCGATAGCGGGGATCGTCGTAACCGCGATACAGGGAACCCGCCGACGTAACCCCGACTCTTGTACTTGCCTTCAGAGGCTGCCATGCACTTTTCTTTAACCCATATCCGCACAGGTAACCTTATGAACTATAAGAATTTGTATATCCACAGCTAGATGGTTTATCAGCGATTATTTCCGTATTGTTCCGTACCAAGAAGTTTGGACCGTGCACAGCCTCAACACTAAAACCTCGCGTCATCGTCTCAAAGTTCGCCGGGAACATTGGGACCGCGTACCTCCCTTAGAGCCGGATGCAGCAGAGGCGGCATTGGCGCAATTGCGCACCGTGGCGCCGCTTGCTGCGCCGATCGGCGAGTTCAAAAAAGGCTCGGCGGCGAGCGCTCCATCGATGAGTTCTAGGGCGACCCGAGGACGCGCATTTGCTGATAACCCTGCGCAACGTTGCCGAGACACTCTAGTGAACTACCGAAATCAGAGAAATGAGGCGCGCACCTCGCCGCGCAGTCGCCACCCGATTTGCGAAGTTCGGGGGCTTGACGATGAGCAGGTCGCAAGTCAGTAGATCGAACAGGCTTTCCGCCGTATTGCCCATGAACATCCCCTTGAGGCCCGAACGCGACAAGGCGCCCAATACCACGATGTCGCTGTGAATGGCGCGTGCAACTTCCTGTATTGCCTCGATGGGTGGGTTGCCGTTGAGATGCCTGCGGCTGCGCGGAATGGTTGTCGATCGCAGTAGACGGTCCACTTGCGCTTTTGCCGCGGCGATGAAATCCGAATTCATGCGGGAAGCCTGCTCGGGGCTAAATGCATCCGTCGGCCTTGTGCCGCTCAGTACCGAAGGATGGGCGTGCACAACGTGCAGCGTGCCACGCAGCGCGTGCGTAACGGCGGCGCCGATGTGCACAATCACATCGTCGAGCTTGGCGGGCTTTGCGAAATGCGCGGGATCCACCGCAGCGAGGACCACCGGACGGCGGTAGGCGCCGTTACTCTTTACAAGCAATACCGGAACCCTGCTCGAGCGCAGGAGCTCCCAATCATTCAGGTGCAAGTGCCATGGTGCGAAGTGACGCCCGGCGTGCCGGTCGGCCACAATCAGATCGGCTTTGACGCGATCAGCGCGCCGCACCACCGCCTCATAGGCCGGAAAGTCCCACTCGGCAGCCAC
>JBBROC010000028.1:0-40805 GCA_038229815.1 Steroidobacterales bacterium
AATGCGATGGTGATGACATTCAGCGTGCGAAACTTCATTAAACAAAGCTGTTTGGCGATTTCCGCCGTCGTAGTACCGGAATCCAAAATGATCGTCTCACCGTCGCGGATGAGAGCGACCGCCTCCTTGGCGATGCGAACCTTTTCGGCGTGGTGCAGCGTGCGCTTCAACGCGATCGGGCGATCTTGGTCGTCACGGCTCAGAAGCGCGCCACCGTGGGTACGTTCCAGGGCCCCCATGGCTGCCAGAGCGGCAAGGTCATTGCGAATGGTGGCCGTCGAGGTGGCGAAGCTGCCCGCCAGCTCGTCGACGGTGACTCGCCCGTTCCTTGTGAGCAAATCCAAAATGTGATGACGCCGTTCACCCACCAGCAGCCCGGTTCTGTCCTTGTTATCCACCTTGGGCGGCGATCTCTCGGTGACAGCACCGGAGTTCGTCGGCTCCGCCGACACATGCGCCTGACGCTTGCGCTTAGCTGCAGTCATTTTTATCTAAGTCCTTGAACAAGCTGCCCCAAGCTCGCGATCGGTCGATCCTGATACTTGTAAATGGTAAAAGCAAATGCAAGAATATGAAAGCCTACTCTACCAAAAACTTGCATTTGTTATTTATTCGCGCGATTTCCTGCTGAAGTACGTGCATGGGCGAACGCCAGAACAATTTTAGTATGAAGCCCTAAGTTGTCCACAGCCGAATGAAACCGTTGCTCGATCTCGTCCATTCGCAGAAATTCGGCGAGTCGGTGGGAATCTATTCTGTTTGCTCCTCCCATCCGTTGGTGCTCGAAGCGACGCTGCGGCTCGCGCAGCAGGCCGGCAGTTATGCGCTCATTGAAGCCACGTCCAATCAAGTCAATCAGGACGGCGGATACACCGGCAATGGGCCGACCGCATTTCTCGAATCCGTGTACCGGCTCGCCGCCAAGGTGGGGCTGCCGGCCGAGCGAATTCTGCTCGGCGGCGATCACTTAGGACCGAACTGCTGGAAATGCCTGCCTTCAGAGAGCGCCGCCCTGCAGCCCAATGCTCACATCCATTGAGGGAAGAGTGAATTTTCTCAACATGTCGCAAGACGAGATCGATCAAGCGGGCGGCCATTGGACGACGCATGAAATCGCGCAGCAGCCCCATGTCTGGCTGAAAACGCAGCTAAACATGACTCGTGATGCCAGCGCCACGCGCGAATTCCTCGTCCCGTTGCTGCGTCGGAGCGAGCTGCAGATCGTGCTGACCGGTGCGGGAACGTCGGCGTGCATCGGCGAATGTCTGGCGCCGGCACTCACGCGGCAATTGGGAATGCGTGTGCAGGCCATAGCGACCACCGACCTGGTCGCCGCACCCGAGACCTCTCTCGCCGCGGCCGCGCCCGTGTTGCTGGTCTCATTCGCCCGCTCCGGCAACAGCCCCGAAAGTGCCGCCGCGCTCGAGCTCGCCGAGCAGTTGTGTACCGATTGCCACCACCTGATCATTACCTGCAACCGCGAGGGCGCGCTCTATCTCCGCGGCAAGAACTCCCGCAACACGCACGTCGTGCTGCTCCCAGACGAAACCAATGATCGTGGCTTTGCCATGACGTCGAGTTTTTCCACCATGATGCTCGCCGCAGCGCTGGCGTTCGAACTGATCGCACCGGCGGCCACCGCAACACTCGCGCGATGGGCAAGCCAGGTGCTTGCCGATTTTCCGGCCGTCTCCCATCTGGCGAAGGCGGGTTTTGAGCGGGTAGTCTATCTCGGAAGCCGCGAACTCAAGGGACTCGCGCGCGAGGCCGCCCTGAAGATGCTCGAGCTCACCGATGGCCGGATCGTCGCCGTATCTGATACGCCCTTAGGGTTCCGCCATGGCCCGAAGACGATAATCGACGCCAAAACGCTGGTCGTCATGTTCCTTTGCAATAATGCCTACACGCGGGCCTATGAGCTCGACGTGCTCACCGAGCTACGCCGCGACGGTATCGCTGCCCGCGTCATTGCACTGACGACGGGGAATGCCTCTTCCGAAGCGTCGGCAGACGAGGTTCGCATACCGGATGCCGCGGCCGCCGCGGACTTGGATCTGTGCTTCCCTTATGCCGTGTTTGCGCAAAGTTTGGCGTTACAGCAATCACTGGCACTCGGATTCAGATCCGACGCGCCAAATGCCCGAGGTGTCGTCAACCGCGTGGTACAAGGCGTTTCGATTTATGCATGGGATCCGCACGGATGACGTTGTTCCTCGGCGTCGACGGCGGAGGTACCAAGACGGACTTCGTATTGGTCGATGCGTCGGGCCGTGTTCTCGCGACGCGGCGCGAAGGATCCGCCTATTATCTCGAAATCGGCATCGAGGGCTTGAAAAGCATGCTCGCCAGCGGCATTCGGTCGATGCTGACCTCGGTTGGCCTGACGCCCGCCGATATCACCTATGGCTTCTTGGGACTGCCGGCCCACGGCGAGAATACCGCGCTGCTGGCGCGCCTCGACACCATCGTCGAGGAGACACTGCCGAATCAGCGCTACCGCTGCGCCAATGACGTCGTTTGCGGATGGGCAGGCGCCCTTGCCGGCTGCAATGGCATCGCCGTCGTCGCCGGTACTGGATCGATTGCGTATGGAGAGTATGCCACTCGAAGCGCCCGCGTTGGAGGTTGGGGTGAGCTGTTCAGCGATGAAGGGTCCGCGTTTTGGGTCGCGCGGGAGGCTTTGACCCTCTTCTCGCGTATGAGCGACGGCCGCGCGACGAAAGGTCCGTTGTATGGACTCATGCGCGCACACTTCGATGTCGACGCAGACCTTGACGTGTGTGCGTTGGTGTATGGACCGCCGGCGCTCAGCCGCAGCGAAGTGGCCGCGCTATCGCGCCTGGTCACCCAGGCCGCACTCGCCGGGGACCGCTCGGCCCTGCAGATCTTCAAAAGAGCGGCGCAGGAACTCGCGGAACTCGTGCACGCGGCGCATGACGTCCTCGGTATACCTCCCGGGACGGGCGTGCCCGTGTCCTACTGCGGAGGCCTGTTGCAAGCGGACGGCATGATGTTGCCGCTATTCGAAGCTGCCTTGCAGGCTACCGAGCGGCAATATCAACTCACAGCGCCGCGGCTATCGCCAAGCGCCGGGGCCGCACTCTACGCTGCCACTCTCGCCGGCGCGCCGCTCGGCGCGCATGCCATCGAGCAACTGATTCGCACGCATCGGGCCGAGGGCGCGAGTTGACGTCGGCCAAATCAACCGCCCTGTATCGATGGACCGTGCTGCTGTTCGTCAGCCTCACGATGGGGTGTGGCACCTACTACATTTACGACAGCATCAATCCACTAGAGCGCATTTTCATTCAGGAACTCGGTTTTTCGGCAACCACGTTCGGAATGCTAAATTCTGCTTACGCCGCGAGTGCCATTCTCACGCTGCTGCTCGGCGGCATTGTCATCGATCGGATCGGCACGCAGCGTGCGATTCCGTTTTTTGCGTTCGTCTGCTGTTTGGGAGCAGTGTCGACAGCCGCCAGTGGGCATCCGGCCACGATGATTGCCGGCCGCGCCTTGCTCGGTCTCGGCGGAGAATCGCTGGTGGTCGCCGCCACAACCGTGATCGCGAAATGGTTCAAGGGCAAAGAGCTCAGCTTCGCCTTCGGCATCAAGGTGACGATTGCCCGGTTGGCATCGGTAGCCTCGGACAATTCACCGGGATGGGCAAATAAGGTGTTCTATCCTCACGGGGGGGCGGGCGAAGCCAGTTGGCAAGGGCCGTTGTTGTTGGCGGTTGGCGCGGGTTTGATTGCGACACTGTGTTCAGGCGTTTACTGGGCACTCGAAAAACGCGCCGCAGGCCGGAATGGACCCTCGCCGGCCGCCTCCAAGGCAAAGCCCAATCAGGGCTTTCGTCAGTCGCTCAAGTTCAATCCGTCCTATTGGTACGTCGTCGGCATTTGCCTCACCTTCTATTCTGCAATCTTTCCCTTTCGTACATTTGCGATCGATTTTTTCACCAACCGCATTCTCGAATCTCAAGCCACCCTCGCCACGACGGAGGCCATGCACATACTCGCGCATCAACAGGCCGGAAGGTTTGCCAGCCTGCTACCGCTGTCCGCCATGATCGCGACGCCGCTGCTTGGATTGCTCGCCGACAAGGTCGGCAAGCGCGCCACTTTGATGATGATCGCTGCTCTCATTCTGATGCCGGCGTATCTGCTGATGGGATACACGAATGTTTCACTGTTCATTCCCCTGTGCATGATGGGTATCGCCTTTGCCGTCATTCCGGCGGTGATGTGGGCCTCGGTCGCCTACCTCGTCGACCCATCCCGTCTCGGAACCGCCTACGCCTTGATGACCTTGATCGAGCAACTCGGTTTCTTTGCGCTCAATCTACTCATCGGCAGCTCGAATGATCATCAGCACGCCGGACTCGGCAACATGCAAGGATACCTCCCCGGCCTATGGATTTTCTCAGGCCTGGGATTGGCAGGCGTAATCTTTACCGTGCTGCTGCGCATTCGCGAAAATGGTCCGCATGGTCATGGGCTGGAAACGATCACAGCGAAGAATTCATAGCACTCCATGCCTAGGCGAGCCGACCGCACCCACGGCGCGCTCTCGGCATTCGTGCGCAGGCAGCATCCGCGTCGCGGCGTCACTTGCGATTCAGCGCTAAAGCTTGGCGCTGTCCGGATACATCTTGAGGTCCGGTATTTCTCCGCGTTGCAGTTTCTGCTGGACGTCTCGCCAGTACTCGACCCCCAACAAGTCGGCATTCTCCTCGCGGAAGCAGCGGCGCGCAAAAGAGCTCTTGAGCTGCAGGCCGTACTCGAGCTCCTCCGGCAAGAAGATCACCCCATCCTCGAAAACCCAATCGGGAACAGCCTCTTCGCCGGGCTCACGATCTGCATTGGTGCGGATTTTCACGTCGGTGAGTTTCTCGACCGCGTCGTAATCGAACAGGAACACCCGGCCATATCTTCCCACTCCGTAATTTCTCGAATCCAGGTCCTTGTTGAATATGTCGGTGGCAGCGTTGTTGCGGATGCAGTTCCCTAGGCTGAGCATCACGGCGCGCGTGGCGGCTTCGTCCGCCGTTTCAAGGAATACCGGCAAAGGCACGATTTTCAGCTGCACAATCAGCGTGCGCAGATAGACGCCGTCCATGTCGACCTGCACGCTACCGGCGGCCTGGCGGGAGATTTCATCGAGCAGAGCGGGCTCGAACATGCAGCGGTCGAGCCTCAAGTTGAAGTACATGACATTGTCCAACATGCTGCCGGCACGATTGATCTCGTGCACGATGCGATACTTGTCGGAGACTGCTGCGACCCCTGGATAAGTTCCCCACTTATAGGAATTGGTCGGCTGGTCGCGAATGACTTTCAAATGATAGGCGCACGCGTCAAACGTGAACCCGAGCGCAACGGTGCCCGGTACGCCGGGAGAGCTCGCGAATCTGTGTCCGCGGCGAATCTGCTCGTTGATCTCATTCAGGATGGCAATCTTGCCGACGTGATTGAACCCGATGGTCGAGTAATGATGTCCGAATGGACGGCGCGGCATCAAGCTGAAGAGAAATACGCATGTTTGATAGTAGAGCCGGTTGGTCACGTGAAAATTTGCGAGTGCCGAGCTGAACAGATCGTGGATATCGGAAACGCGGTGCAGAACTGCATCCGCATAGATGCCGTCCGGGCTGTTGAGCAGCGCCACGACGAACGGCACCAGGCCGTCGCCGGCGAGCACCCAACGTCCGACAACGTATGCGCTGCGATTACGGAAAAATCCTGCCTCGATGACTTCAAGTGCCAGCACGGGATCGGGATTCTGAGCGCCGTACAGCAACGGCTCGACTCTTTCGAGAATTTTTTGCGCGTCACCTTGCAGATCCCGGAATGGCACGGAGAAATTGGGGATCTGCAATGCCGTGCGCAACAGCTCGGTATCGACGCGACCGCGCACACGCAGACCGCGGTGCACGGAAGCCATCGAGTACGCGCGCAGCTTGCTGGGTGGGGGAAACGAGTACGCGACCGGCCGCCATAATCCACGGCTGATAACTCGGCGGATCGAATGCGCAAAGCTGAAGGCAATGTCTGCGTCGTAGCGGTCCACGATCATGGCCGTGAACAGGCGATCCAGCGCCTCCCAGACACTGGGATCGGCGGCAAGCGCGGGGAACGCATCGAGAATCCTCGGTGCGTGCTCGGCGATGTACCGGCTGTACAGTCCCAGCCGCTCCTGGCTTATTCGGATCGAGGCGTGCGGATTCATCTCTTCGAAGGCGCGCTGAGCGCGGTGCGGGTATTCGCACAGTTGGCTGTAGAAGTCGTCGTAAATGGCGAGAATCAGCCGGGCGGCGGCGCTAATGCAGGCGGCGTGGTCCGTGCACGCCAAAAGACGCGAGTACGCCTCCTTTGCCAGAATTTCGGTCTCCGCCGACATGGCTGCTAACCGCTGTTGCGCAGTGCCGTTGCGATGGCATTGATGGACAGTTGAATTCCCTCGCGGACCTGCGGATTCTTTTCGCCGGACCGGTGCCGCTTGAGCAATTCCACCTGCAGCAAATTCAACGGCTCGATATAGGGCAGTCGCAACCGGATGGAGTCATCCAAGGTCGGGTGCTTTTCCAGCAAGCGCGTCTGTCCCGTAACGGCAAGAATGCTGTCCTGGGTCGCCACCCATGCAGCGCGAATTCGGGCGAATAGTGCATCGGCGAGCGCGCGGTCCTCAACCAGCGTTGCATAGCGCGCGGCGATGCCCATATCGGATTTTGACAGCACCATCTCCAGATTATCGACCGTGGCTCGAAAGAACGGCCACGCTTCAAGCATCTCGCGCAACAGCACAGTGTCTGCGGAGCGCAGCGCCTCGCCAACACCATACCAGCCGGGCAACATGACGCGAGCTTGAGCCCAACTGAACACCCAGGGGATTGCCCGCAGATCTTCGATACGCGTCGAATTCGAGCGCGACGCCGGCCGCGACCCGATCTTGAGCTCGGAGATTTCCACCAAGGGCGTCATTTGCCGGAAAAAAGTCGAAAATCCGTCGGTCTCGTACACCAACGATCGGTACGCACGGAACGCCCGCTCGGAAAGGCTGGCCATGGCGGCTGCGAATCGCGAACTGCTCTCGTGCGACAACGACGCCTTCTCGAGCGAGGCAAGGAGTGTCGCAGCTGCGATGGATTCAAGATTCGCCGCCGCGCTCTCACGGGTACCGTACTTTGCGGCGATAATCTCTCCCTGCTCCGTGATGCGGATGCGGCCCCGCACCGTGCCATGCGGCTGAGCCCGTATGGCCGCGAATGATGAGCCCCCGCCGCGGCCCACCGCTCCGCCGCGGCCGTGGAATATCTGCATGGCTACGCCGAAATTTTCGAACACCGACGCGAGCGACCGGGTCGCTTGGTGCAGGCTCCACACAGAAGTCAGATAGCCGCCATCCTTATTCGAGTCCGAATACCCGACCATCACCTCTTGAAAGCCGTGCGCCGTTACGATCGCGGCGACTTCGGGCAAGTCGAACCACGCGGTCATAACCGCGGATGACCTGGCCAAATCGCCTATGGTTTCGAACAGCGGGACTGCCATGATGTCTGCGCGCGGCACCCCATGACCGCGATACAGCCCAGCCTCCTTGAGCAGTACATTCACCTCCAGCAGATCCGAGACGCTCTCGCATTTGGACACGATGTAGGTGGTGATGCTGCCGCCCCCGTAGCGCTGGTGCGCCTCGGCCGCCGCGCGCACCACGCATAACTCGCAGAGGGTCTCCCGCGAGTAGCGGGCGAAGGGACTTGCCAGCAGCCGCTCGCTCGCGAGTTCACGCCGCAACAACAGAACCCGCGCAGGCTCGTCCAGGGCCTCATAGTCCGCGGACACGCCGGCGACCTTGAACAATTCCGCGACGACGCGCGCGTGCACGTCGGCGTTTTGCCTTAGGTCGAGGGCCGCGAGGTGGAAACCGAAGATCTCGACGGCGCGCAACAATCGAGCCAGGGCGCCGCCGATGTTGTGGCCCACATGGCTCTGCGACTCCAGCGATTGTTCCAGCACCTTAAGGTCCGCAAGCAGGTTTTCGGCTTGGGCGTACGGCTCGGCTGCGACCGAAGCGGGCCTCGGCGGCGCTCGCCCGGTGACGTTCTGATAGGTAGCGGCAAGCCGGGCGTAAATACCGGTGATCGCGCGCCGGTAAGGTTCATCGGCTCGAGCGGCATTGCGATCGCCGCCGCGGTCGGCCAATTCGGTCAATGCGCCGGAAACGCCGGCGAGCTCGCTCGACACGGAAAGTTCGGCGCCGAGAGCGTTGAGCCGATCCAGATAGTCCCCCAACAGCGCCTGGGAAGCGCGGCCCAAGCCTAGATGCAGCGATTCGGCAGTGACGTGCGGATTCCCGTCGCGGTCCCCGCCGATCCAGCTGCCAAGTCGCAGAAAGCTAGCCGGACGCTCCCCGAGCACCCGCTCCCATCGTGCGTAAAGCACGGGAATGACGGGCAAAAAAATGTCCCGCAAGTAGGTCAGCGCCGTGTCGACCTCGTCCGCCACGTACAGCCGTTCGCGCCGCAGCGCGCGCGTTTGCCATAGCAAGGCGATCTGGCCTGCGATGCACTCCTCAATCAATTCCCCTTCCGGTGTTTCAACGTTTCCGAGGTCCCGCTGACGCATTAATGCAAAGATGCGGTTGCGATGATCGAGCATGCTTTTGCGCATCACCTCGGTGGGATGCGCGGTCAGCACGGGTTCAATCAAAGCCCGGCTCAACAGTGCAGCCGCCTCTCGCGGCGCTATCGCCTGCGCGCTCAGAAACTTGAGCGCAGACGCCAGCGTGCTGCCTTCTTCCGCAGCCGCTCCCTGGCGGTCTTCGGCCAGATTGGCGAGCATCGAAAACAGCATGAAGCTGCGCACGAAAGCTACCGTTTCGTCGAGGGACAAGGTTTCCAGGCCAACGGCCAGGCCGCGCGGGTTGGCAATACCCCGGTAGCGGTCGACGGACGCCGCGCGTATGGCTTCAATCCGCTCAAATAACGCCTGGCCGCCGTAGTTACGAATCACGTCCCCTAGGAGCCTGCCGAGAAACCGGACATCGGCGTTCTGGGTCACCGTGGAAGATGCGATAGGCGGTTGATTCAAGGTTGCTGCCCATTGGACGGATTACCCATATTAGCCCCGCCTCTCCGTCGGAGTTATCCTACATGGACGCCGGGCAGTCACCGATGAGGGGGCCCGTGCGCACCCTATATAGTGAACGACAGACAAAACTTATACGTAGACTTGCGCGCGGGGTCACGCGCTGGAGTTCAAAATGCTACCGAAATCTTGCCGTCGATCCCTCCTTGCGGCGCTGTTATTGCTGGCCGTTCCGGCTGTCACGATGGCTCAGGTGTCAGTGGACGTTTCGGTGAACGTTGCGCCCCCCGAACTCCCGGTTTACGACCAGCCGCCGATTCCCGGCGAGGGGTATCTCTGGACCCCCGGCTATTGGGCGTGGGGCGATGATATCCAAGACTATTACTGGGTTCCTGGCACCTGGGTGGAGGCTCCGCAGCCCGAATACCTGTGGACACCCGGCTACTGGGCCGCGGAGG
Organism: Steroidobacterales bacterium; assembly: GCA_038229815.1. Taxonomy (GTDB): domain Bacteria; phylum Pseudomonadota; class Gammaproteobacteria; order Steroidobacterales; family Steroidobacteraceae; genus Bog-1198. Next base: position 9,548 of record JBBROC010000028.1, read on the forward strand.
GGGTCGTTTTTTTCTGGCATTCCGGATACTGGGGCCCCCACGTAGGCTTCTACGGCGGGGTCAATTACGGCTACGGTTATGGCGGTGAAGGCTATGAAGGCGGCTACTGGCGGGACGGCCGGATGTACTACAACCGCTCAGTGAACAACATCAGCAACACCAATATCACCAATGTGTACAACAGGACGGTGATCAACAACATCAGTGAAACGCGGGTCAGCTACAACGGCGGCGATCGGGGAGTTCGACAGCAGCCGACCGCGTCTGATCAGGCTGCGGCGCGTGAGCGGCACATTGCCGTCACGCCGGTGCAACGGCAGCACGTGCAGGCCGCGCGGCGAGATCCCGAACTGCGAGCCAGCGAGAATAACGGCCGCCCGCCTATTGCCGCAACGCCGCGGGCCACCGCTTTCTCGGGAGCCGGCGTAATACCGGCCTCGCGTGGAGGCGGCGTCAGCGGCACCACGAGAGGAGCCAATCCGAACAATCGGCCGGCGCAGCCCGAAAACCATCCGGCCCAATCCGAATATCGCCAGGCTCAGCCGCCGCAGAACCGCGCGGCTCAGCCCGAATATCGCCAGGCTCAGCCGCCGCAGAACCGCGCGGCCCAGCCCGAATATCGCCAAGCTCAGCCGCAGCAGAACCGCCCGGCTCAGCCCGAATATCGTCAGTCTCAACCGCCCCCGCGCCAGCCTCCCGTCGAGCAGCGCGCTCCCGTCGAGCAGCGTGCCCCCGTCGAGCAGCGTGCCCCCGTCGAGCAGCGGGCCCCGGCTGTGGAGCAGCGGCGGGCGCCGGAGCAGGCGCAACCAAGGAATGCGGCCCCCCCGCCTCCGCCCAGGGCAGAGCCTTCTCGTCCTACAGAGCGGCCCCCTGCACGCCAAGATGAGCATGACCGCCATTAGCCATGACACCAATGGACATCGTTTCACAGTCGAGGTGGAGGGAATCCCTGCGCAACTCGACTACACTTTATCCGATGGGGTGATGACCATTACCCATACGCGAGTTCCGCCCGCAATAGGCGGCCGCGGTATTGCAGGTGAATTGACACGCACTGCTTTGGACGCGGCACGCATCGCTGGGTGGTCGGTCAATCCGGCGTGCTCGTATGCAGCGGCCTACATTGCCAGACATTCCCCGCAAGGCGACCAGCAGCACCTCGACCAGCTATTGGACGAAGCGCTCCAAGAATCATTCCCGGCCAGCGACCCGCCGGCCGTCGGCGGGGTCACCTAGCGGCGTCTCACTTGCCCTCGTGCGCCACCAAGAGGTCTTGCATGTCGTTCGCATGCTCCTCTTCGACCGTCAAAATGCCTTCCAGCATCGTGCGTGTCCCTGGATCGTCGTCGCCGAAATAACGGATGAGCTCGCGGTAATGATCCACCGCGATTCGTTCGGCGATGAGATTTTCCTTGATCATGTCGATCAAGCTATCGGCGTTGCCGTATTCCGAGGCCGAACGCGTGGCCAATCCGGTCGGATTGAAATCGGGCTTTCCGCCGAGTTGATTGATGCGTTCCGCGACTTCGTGCATGTGCTCGGCCTCTTCCTTGGCATGTTGCTCAAATTCGCCTTTCACGCCTTCGCTGTGGATGCCGGTGGCGGCCACAGCATGCATCGTATAGCGCAGGACGCAGACGATTTCAGTGGCCAGCACCGCTTGCAGAATCTCAATGGTTTTCTTTACGTCGCCCTTGTAGGTAAAGGTCACTCCGCCGCTCGAAATATTCTTCCGGGCGCGCTCGCGCAATGTTTTGACATCGGTAAGAAACGGCTGGGAAGTTCGATTCTGGTTGTCCACTGTTTGTTCTCCAAGCGATGCGATGAGGCGGTCATTTATACACTGTCACCGCTCGTCTGTTCGCACTACGTCGCGTGCCCGACGTCAGAGGACAGCCCAAGTCATTGTCGGCAATGCACCGACAAAGCTTCGTCGAGGCCGGCCAGCAGCGGTCCCAATTTTGGCGGATTGGCTTCGAACGAGGGGGTGATGCCGTGTTCGCGCAGAGCCCGCGAGCACACGGGCCCGATCGACGCGATGACCAGCTGGCTGAGCCGCTCCGCCAGGTCCGAGGCATGGCCCGTTTGCTCTGCGACCGCATATAAATTGTGAATTTGAACCGCACTCGTGAACACGACGGCATCGACGCAGGAGCGAGCGAGCGCCTCCAAAAGCTCCTTGAGCGGCCGGGTATCCGATGGCAGTGCCCAGCGGTAAGTCGCGATCTCCTGCACGCTGGCCCCGCGCTTCTGCAACTCTTCACACAGCAGTCGGTTCGCTGCCCCGTAGCGCTGCACCAATACCCGCGCCGCATGCATCGGCGTTCCCGACAAGGCAGCCAAGACCGCTTCCGTCGTGAACGGAGTGGCGGCCCGAATGTCAATCCGCACATTGCGTGCGTTCAGTTCGCCGACAGGTTTCGGCCCGCGCACCACGACTACGCAGGAGCTCAAATGCTGCTTGAATTCGGTTGTGAGGCCCGCCGCATCGGTCGCCTGGAAGAGTGCGCATGTGCCGACCCCGGTCTGAAAAATCACGACGGTGAAGGGATTGATCCGCCATTGCGCGAGAAGCGCGTCCACCGCGTTGGGATCGACGTCCGGAACCTCTTCGAGAGCAGGGGCCAGCATCGGTATACCGCCCCTGCGCGCGATCAGCTCCCCCAAATGCGCTCCGGTGCGGGTCTCGAGTATCGCGACAACTTTGGATTTCATGGCATATTCAACCATGTAGGCGCCCCGCTTGCAGGGCGAATCGCTGCGCGCGCGGCCAGCGTCTAAAATACGCCGATGTCGACCCAATCAAACTTGCTGTTGGTCCTGTCCCTACCCCTGCTCTGGATGCGATTCGCGTCGGCTGCCGATCTGCCGCGGCACGGGGCCGCCGATCCGGATGAGACGCGCCAGGCCTTCGTCGCAGCCATGCAACGCGTGCGTTTGAATCTGCCGGAAACACCGGATTCTCCCGCGCTCGAGGCTTATGCAATCCACGACTACCTGGTTGCCGCAAGATTACGGCGCGATCTGTCAAAAAAAGCAGATGATGGCTTGGACACGGCGATCGACGGGTTTCTGCGAACCCATGGGGTGCAACCGGTCAGCCGCGGGTTGCGACACGATTGGTTGGTGAGCCTCGCCCAACGGCACCGCTGGGACTTGTTCCTTCCCCGCTCTGCCGATGCGACCGACCCGTTGCTCGCATGCGACCGGCTCGAGGGTCGGTTGCTCGCGGGCGACACGGAAGGACTTGGCGCCGCGGCGCTTGCGCGCTGGAGCCTGCCGCAGAAGCAGCCGCCTGAATGCAGCGATGTGTTCGCGTGGCTTCGCCAGCAGAATCTCATCACCCCGCTGCTCGCGGAGAACCGGGTTCGCGCCGCGCTCGCGGCCGATAATCCGCGCCTGGCGCGCGAGTTTACCGCTGACGTGCCTGTTGCGCGAAGTGCTGCCTTGCTCCAATGGTCCGATCTGCTGGAGGCGCCGAAAGCGGCTCTGACCGTGTTCGCAACTCACCCTGCCTTGCCTGTGGAACCCGACGCGCTTGCCGCCGGCTTCGAGAAGCTCGCGCACACCGATTCCGCGGCTGCGATCGACCTGCTTCCGCAGCTGCTAACCCTTCCGGATTTGACGCCCGCTTTGCAGGCTCGATTGCACCGCGCAGCCGCGCTCGGCGCTGCCTACGACCGCGATCCCCGAGCCTTATCCCTTTTCGGTGACCTCACCGCCCAGGCTCCCGACAACCAAGTTGAGGAATGGCGCGTACGCGCCGCATTGTGGGCCGGGAACTACAGCAGAGCTCTAGGCTGGATCGAGCGCATGCCGGCGAGTCTTGCGACTCAGCCTCGATGGCGCTACTGGCGCGCACGTTCGGTGGCGGCGACGGCAGGCAGCGAAGCGGCGGCACCGCTGTTCACCGGGATCGCCGACCTGCGTGACTACTATGGTTATCTCGCCGCGGACCGACTGCATCAAGGCTACCACTTGAATGCACGGCCCTCCCCAGATGACCTCGACGCGCAGAATGCGATGGCAGCCCAAGCGGGCGTCATCCGCGCCCACGAATTATTCGCCTGCGACATGGCGGATGAAGCGGCGGTCGAATGGGCAACGGTGCTCGGCCCGGCCGATGCCGCCGTCAAGGTTCAGGCCGCGCATCTTGCTTCGCGCTGGGGTTGGTATGCCGAAGCCATTGCCGTACTGGCCCAGGCTGGAGAATGGGACGACGTCCGTTTGCGCTATCCGCGCCCGTATGCGGGTGCCGTCGCCGACGCCAGCGGGCTTGCAGGCGTTCCTGCCGACTGGATATTCGGCGTCATGCGCCAGGAAAGCTTGTATCGCAAGGACGCAGTGTCGCGCGCGGATGCACGCGGTCTCATGCAGATGAGGCCCGCGACCGCCGCCGCCGTCGCGCGGCGCTGGCACATGCCCGCCCCGCGCAGCGAAAGCCTGTTCGATCCGAGCATAGCCGTACCGCTCGGCGCGGCGTACTTGCGAGAATTGCTCGATCGTTTCGCCGCGCAGCTGGACTTGAGTCTCGCGGCCTACAATGCCGGGCCGGGGTCGGTCGCGCGCTGGCTTCCGCCAAATTCGATGGAGGCGGACGTTTGGATAGAAAACATCCCTTACGCCGAGACTCGCAGCTATGTGCAGCACATCCTGGAGCACATTGTCGCATTCGCTTTCGTCAGCGACGCCCAACCGCCGCGCCTCGACGCACTGATGCCGCCGGTGGGACCGGCGGTCCCTCCAACGGCTGCAACGCACACAGGTGCCGGGCCGTGGCCGCGATGAGCCCGCACGCAGGGGCGGTTAATTTCCGCCGATCAGCCCCGCGGTAACGTTGATCGCGAAGCCGAGGATCGAGAGATTGAAGAGAAACGAGATCAACGTATGCGCAATGACCGCCTTGCGCACCTCGGCATTCAATGTGGCGACATCGGCCGTTTGACAGGCTGCCCCGATCGTAAAGGCGAAATAGATGAAGTCCCAGAAAACGGGCTTCGGCGTCTCCGGAAAATGCAGCGGGCGATTGCCTTCAGTCGCGCTGTAGTAGAGGTCCGCATAATGCGTGGTGAACATCGTAGGCACCAGTATCCACGAATTCAGCAGAGTCACTGCGGCCAGGGCGAAGTGCGCGACTCGCTCCGTGCCGGCCGCCGACTTGACTGTAGCCAATGGTTCGACGATGGCGCCCAGACTGAGCATTGCGGCAATCGTTACCAGAACCAAAATAACCGGCGCGGAATCATCTTCCTCTGCGTATCGCATGCAGATCTGCTCGGCCGTCAGCCGCATCATCCAGAAGAACACCAGCACGAGGAACAGGGCAACGCCGCAATTCCAGCACACCAGCACACGGCTCAAACTCGACCAACGCTCCGGAAGAAGGAAGAAAATCACGCAACCCGCGGCCACGGAGATCCACAGCCTCGGATGATTGACCAGGAGTCTATTCATCACGCTGGTGCGCCGCGGGCCGGATGACGCGCCTCTATTTGCTTTCTTTCGCGACCAGCCATTTCACGAGCTCCACCAGCTGATCGTTGCCGCCGGCGGATTCCGTGTGCAGCCGATACTTGCCGTTCACGATGATGGTGGGCGTGCGGTCGACGCGATACGCCTGTACCAAACTTTCGGCGGCGCGCACCTTGACGTCCACCGCGAATGACTTCGACGTCGCGACGAATTTAGCGGAGGGGACGCCGGTTTGGGCTTGATAGAACTTGGCGGCATCCTCGATGGTGGGCAGGTGATTCTTGATCCGCCCGCCCCCGGGCTCGATGACCGCGAGGTCGCTTCCCTGCCAGACCGCATTGAACATCGCGTCGTGAGTCTGGTCGGCGATACCGAGGGTCTGCGCAGTTAAATATGCGAGCTGAAACATCGGCCAGTCTTCGCTTGGATTGAACGACGCCGGCACCAAGTCAAGCACCGCATTCGACGGCAGGCTGGTCTTCAATTTGTGCATCGTGGGCACAAATAGATTGCACGCGGGACAAGCGTAGGAAAACACTTCAGTGACCTCCACCTTCCCGCCAGGCATCGAGGTCGGGTGCGGCGGATCGATCAAGAAATAATTGACTCCTTCCGTCCACGTCGGCGCACTCTGTACCGGAGTGCAAACACCCAATGCGAGCACGGCCGCCATCGCGGCTGAATTCATTGATTTCATCGACTCTCCTTTACCTGCAACCCGACAGGGCGCATTTTCGCCCCAGTCGTTCCAGCCTGTCGAGAACAATGCGCATCGCCCGGCTATTCTGGTTATAGTCTCAGCGTCGCCTGGATGCCCTCAAACCGCCGTCGCGCCCTCGACAGGTTCGACTGTGGTGAAGTGTGAAGATGTGTTAAACGAGCCGGTAAACAATGAACCTTCAGAGCAACAGCGCGGTCCTTTGGCATTCATGCGCAGGCACCGGGTTGCACTTCTTGGGATCGTCATCGCCTTGGGCGTGTTGATTGGGCTACTGGCCTATCTCCGTCAAAAGCAATCGAGGTCGGCGGGAGATCCTGGACGCGGCGGAAAAGATGTGCCCGTGGCCGTGTCGGTGGCGACAGCCACTTCCGGCGACATTCAACTGCGAATTCCGGCCCTCGGTACGGTGACGCCGCTGGCGACCGTGACGGTCAGGACGCAAGTCAGCGGCGTCTTGCGAAAGATCTCGTTCACGGAAGGCCAAACCGTTCACCAGGGCGATTCCCTCGCGCAGATCGACCCCCGTCCTTACGAGGCGGCCCTGCAGCAAATGCAGGGGAACCTGCGCCGCGACGAGGCGCTGCTGGCCGATGCCAAGCTGGACCTGAAACGCTACGAAGGACTCGTCAAGGAAGATTCGATCGCCCAGCAGCAACTCGATACGCAGCGGGCGCTGGTCGACCAGTACGGCGGCACGATCGAATCGGATCAAGGCCAGGTGAAGACCGCGAAAGTGAACCTGGTGTACACGCACATCATCTCGCCGGTCACCGGCCGGGTCGGGCTGCGGCAGGTGGACCAAGGCAACTACGTCACGCCGGGCGATGCAAACGGCATCGTCGTGATCAACCAGCTGCAGCCGATCACAGTCATTTTTGCCATCCCCGAGGACAACGTGACGGCGCTGATGCGGCAATTGAATGCGGGTAGCCCGCTGACCGTGGAGGCATTCGATCGGACCAACAGCGCGAAACTTGCCGACGGCAGGCTACTCACCGTCGACAACGAAATCGACGTCACCACGGGCACGGTCAAGTTGCGGGCGCAATTCGAGAATGCCGACAGCCTGCTTTTTCCGAACCAGTTCGTAAACATCCAGCTGCTGCAGCAACTGCTGCACGATCAAGTCATCATTCCCAACGCCGCGGTGCGCCGCGGCGCTCCTGATGGAGTGGTGACTACTTTCGTCTACGTCGTTGGTTCGGACCGCATGGTCAAGGTGCGCCCGGTGACTCTCGGTGTGGTCGATGGCGAGCGCGTCGCCGTCGCCAAAGGTTTGAGCGTCGGCGAAGTGGTCGTAACCGAGGGCGGCGACCGCCTGCGCGATGGGGCGCAAGTGCAGCTGCCGAACGAAACGGCCCCCGGGGCGGCCGCGCGCCCGACCGGCGCCGCGACGCCCGGCGCTCCGGCATCGCCCGGTGCGCACCGCCCGCGAACGCGCCCCAAACCATCGCAATGATGTCGATCACGGCTGCGCCCGCCGTTACGCCCGTATGAACCCCTCGCGCACATTCATCTTGCGCCCGGTCGCAACAACCCTGCTGATGGTTGCGATATTGATAGTCGGCGCAATCGCCTACCTGCAGCTGCCGCTGTCGGCGCTCCCGGAAGTGGCCTACCCGACGATACAGGTGCAGACGTTCTATCCCGGTGCGAGCCCCGAAGTCATCACCTCGGCCATTACCGCCCCGCTGGAGAAGCAGTTCGGCCAAATGCCGGGGTTGAGCCAGATGTCCTCGACGAGTTCGGCCGGAGCATCGGTGATCACCTTGGAATTCGCATTGTCGCTCGCCATCGATGTGGCCGAGCAACAAGTGCAAGCGGCCGTTAGCGGAGCCCAAAACCTGCTGCCGCAGGATCTGCCTGCGCCGCCGATCTACGCCAAGATCAATCCCGCCGATGCGCCGGTGCTGATCCTGGGATTGACCTCGAAAGTGATGCCCCTCACGGAAGTGGAAGATCTGGCCGACACCCGGGTCGCGCAAAAAATTTCGCAGATCAAGGGCGTCGGAGTCGTCAGCATCAGCGGCGGCCAGCGGCCCGCAGTCCGCGTCGTGGCCAACCCCCGTGCGATGGCGGCCTATGGATTGAATCTCGACGATCTGCGCACGACCATCAACAATGCCAACCAGAATGGACCCAAGGGCACGCTAGATGGCCCTAGCACCGCCTACACCGTCAATACCAACGACCAGATCAGAAATGCGGAGGATTATGGCAACGTAGTGGTCGCGTATAAGAACGGCGCTCCGGTGCGCCTCAAAGATGTCGCCACTCTGGTCTCGGGCGCGGAAAACGCCAAGCTTGGCGGCTGGATGAACGGCGTCCCGGCCTTGATCCTCAACGTGCAACGCCAGCCGGGCGCAAACGTTGTCGACGTCGTCAACCGGATCCACGATCTGCTGCCCAGCCTGCAGGCCGCACTGCCCGCGGGCGTGGATCTAGCCATCCTCACGGACCGCACCACGACCATTAGAGCCTCGGTCGCCGACGTCGAATTCGAACTCGTGCTCGCGGTCGTGCTGGTCGTGCTGGTGATCTATCTGTTCCTGCGCAATGTTCCGGCCACGATCATTCCGAGTCTCTCCGTGCCGCTGTCGCTCATCGGCACCTTCGCCGTGATGTATCTGGCGAATTACAGCCTCAATAACCTGTCGTTGATGGCGCTGACCATTGCCACGGGGTTCGTCGTCGACGACGCCATCGTGATGATTGAAAACATCTCGCGTTACATAGAACTCGGCGAGACACCGCTCGACGCCGCGCTCAAGGGCGCCGGACAGATTGGATTCACCATCATCTCGCTCACGATCTCGCTCATCGCAGTGCTCATTCCGCTGCTCTTCATGCAGGACGTGGTCGGCCGCCTGTTTCGCGAATTTGCGGTGACTTTGGCCGTCACGATCCTGATTTCCGCCGTCGTATCCCTGACGCTCGTACCGATGATGTGCGCCAAGCTTTTGAAGCATCGGCCGGCGGGGCGGCATTCCGACTTGGAGCCCGGGCGGTGGTTCGCCGCGGTGGTGGCCTGGTACGGGCGAAAACTGACTTGGGTGCTGGATCACCAGGGGCTGACCTTGCTCGTCGCGACGGCCACCGTGGCGCTGACGGTGATTCTGTATGTTCTCATCCCGAAGGGGTTCTTTCCGGACCAGGACACCGGGCTGATTCAAGGCGTCTCCGAAGCGAGCGAGTCGATCTCTTACTCCGCAATGGCCAACCGGCAACAAGCGCTCGCGGCCGCCATACTCAAGGACCGCGACGTTCTCAGCCTGTCGTCCTTTATCGGCATCGACGGCAACAATGTCACTCTGAACAGCGGCCGCTTTCTGATCAATCTGAAACCGCGTGGCGAACGGAGTTCGAACGTCGCCGATTCCATCCGTCGCCTGCAGTCCGAAACAGCGAACGTCGCGGGCATTACGCTGTACATGCAACCGGTCCAGGACCTTACTCTCGATACCACTGTGAGCCGCACCCAATATCAATTCAACCTGGAAAGCGCGGATGCCGCGGCTTTATCCACCTGGACTCCCAAACTGCTGACCGCCCTGCGCCAGCAACCCGAACTCGCCGACGTGGTCAGCAATCAGGAAGACAACGGCCTTGCGGCGTACGTCACCATCGACCGAGACAGCGCCGCGCGCCTCGGCATCAGCGTAGGTACAGTCGACAACGCCCTTTACGATGCGTTCGGTCAGCGAATCGTTTCGACGATTTTCACCCAGTCGAACCAGTACCGCGTCATTTTGGAAGCGGACCCGGCCGCATACCAGACTGTCGGCTCTCTTGCGTCAATTTATCTGCCGTCGGCCGCCGGTGGTCAGGTGCCGCTGTCGGCAATCGCCAAAGTCGATGTGGAAACGCGGCCGCTGCTCATCAATCATCTGGCGCAATTTCCGGCCACCACCATATCCTTCAACTTGAGTCAGGGTGCTTCTCTCGGAGCGGCCGTTTCGGCCATCGAGAAGGCCGAGCAAGGTGCCGGAATGCCGAAAAGCATTCGAACCACCTTCCAGGGGGCTGCGCTCGCCTTCCGCAGCAACTTGACCAACGAGCTCTTGCTGTTGGTGGCCGCCGTGCTGGCGATGTACATCGTTCTCGGCGTGCTCTACGAGAGTTTCATACATCCCATCACGATCCTCTCGACGCTGCCGTCGGCCGGCATCGGCGCACTGCTCGCTCTCATGCTGGCCGGCGACGATCTGACCATCATTGCGCTGATCGGGATCATTCTTCTCATCGGCATAGTGAAGAAGAACGCGATTCTTATGATCGATTTCGCGGTGGTTGCGGAGCGCGACGAAGGGCTGCCGCCGCGCGAGGCGATCTATAAGGCCTGCTTGCTGCGCTTTCGCCCCATACTCATGACGACGGTTGCCGCTATCTTCGGCGCCCTGCCCTTGATGTTCGGCACGGGCACGGGCTCGGAGTTACGTCATCCGCTCGGCATCAGCATAGTGGGCGGCTTGCTGGTGAGCCAGGTGCTGACGCTGTTTACAACCCCGGTAATTTATTTGACGTTCGACCGATTTGCGCTCCGCATGCGCAGACGCGCAACGCCGGCAGCCGGCGGCGATTCGCTGGCGGACAATCCAACGTGAATATCTCCGAGCCCTTCATTCACAGGCCCGTGGCGACAATACTTCTGACCGTCGGCGTCGCGCTGTGCGGAGGCGCGGCGTTCATGCTTCTGCCCGTGGCTCCTCTGCCGCGCATCGATGTGCCGGCGATCTTCGTTTCAGCGCAGCTGCCGGGAGCAAGCCCGGAAGTGATGGCGAGCACCGTGGCAACGCCTTTGGAACGGCATCTCGGCGCCATTGCCGATGTCGATGACATGACCTCCTCGAGCGGAGTGGGAACTACGAATATTCAATTGACCTTCGGCGTCGACCGCGACATCGACGGCGCTGCGCGCGACGTGCAGGCGGCCATCGTAGCTGCGCATGCGGATCTGCCATCGTCTCTGACGCGCAACCCCTCGTATCGAAAGCTCAACACCTCGCTGTTTCCCGTCATGGCCATCGCCATGACCTCCGACGTTCTTACCCAAGGTCAAATATACGACGCCGCAGATGCCGTGATCTCACAGCGTCTGTCGCAGCTCCCAGGCGTCGGTGGCGTCAATGTCAGCGGCAGCGCGCTGCCCGCCGTCCGGGTCGAGATCAATCCTCTGGCGCTGTCGAAGTACGGCATAGGACTGCAAGACGTCCGCGCCGCGATTTCCAACTCGAACGCCAATGCGCCGAAAGGCGCGATCGAGTCCGATGCGCTGCGATATCAGATCTACACCAACGACAACGCGCGTGATGCCGCGCCCTACCGCAATCTGATCATCGCCAACCGCAACGGCGGTAGCGTGCGGCTCGGCGACGTCGCGACGGTCCTCGACATGCAGGATGGCGCCACCGAGAACATCCTCACCTACGGCATCTACAACGGCAAGCCAGCCGTATTCGTCCAGGTTTTTCAGCAACCCGGGGCGAATGTCATCGAAGTGATCGATGGCGTCAAAAAAGAGCTGCCGCTGCTCAAGAGCTCCATCGATCCGAAGATCGATCTGGTGGTCACCTTCGATCGCTCGGTCACGATCCGCGCCTCGCTTCGCCAGGTCGAGCAGACCCTGCTGCTGGCCGTGGCTTTCGTCATCTTCGTGGTTTACATCTTCCTGAACAGTTACCGCGCGGCGCTGATTCCCGCCTTGGTGGTGCCGGTGTCGCTGATCGGCACTTTCGGAGCGATGTATCTGCTCGGCTACACGCTCGATAATTTCTCGCTGATGGCGCTCACGATAGCTACCGGCTTTGTAGTGGATGACGCCATCGTCGTCATGGAAAATACCACCCGGCACATCGAAGCCGGCATGCCGCGCATGAGCGCCGCGCTGCTCGGTGCCCGCGAAGTCGGATTCACCGTCGTGTCCATGAGTCTGTCGTTGGTGGCGGTGTTCATTCCCTTCATGTTCGCGGGCGGAATTGTCGGGCTGATCTTCCGCGAGTTCACCGTCACCCTGACCGTCTCGATCTTGATTTCTCTCGTGATTTCGCTGGCGACCACGCCGATGATGTGCTCGTTGCTGCTGGCGCGCGAAGACGATCGCAAGCGCTCCCGCTTGGGGCATGCATTCGAGCGCGGCTTCTCGGGCCTTAGCGGCGGCTACCAGAGAACGCTCGACTGGGCATTGCATCACCCGCGCGCCATGATGCTGTTGCTCTTCGCGACGATCGGGCTCAACATTTATTTGTATATCGTCATTCCCAAGGGTTTTTTTCCGCAACAAGATACCGGTCAATTACAGGGGGGCATTCGCGGCGACGCCCAGAGCTCGTTTCAACTGATGAAGCGCAAGCTGAACGAGGTGGCAGCCATCATTCAAGCGGATCCCGCGGTCAATACGGTTACCGGCTCGGTGGGTGGCGGCGGTTTCGGCCACGGCGGCGGCGGCGCAAGCGCGAACATCACAATCGCACTGAAACCGCTGGCCGAACGGAAGGCCTCGGCGGATAAGGTCATCTCCCGCTTGAGGCCGAAGCTCAACAAGGTCGCGGGCGTCGCGGTTTTTCTGCAAGCCGTGCAGGACGTCCGCGGCGGCGGCCGCTCGGCCAACTCCCAGTATCAATGGACTTTGCTTGGGGATGATCTGCACGAACTACAGACCTGGTCGCAGAAGCTTCGACTTGCGCTGCAGGACATGCCAGAAGTCACGGACGTCGATACGGATTTGCAGCCAGGTGGCCTCGAGGCGGATCTGATCGTGGATCGCGACACTGCCTCGCGCCTCGGACTCACGGAAATTCAAATCGACAACGCCCTCGGCGACGCATTTGCTCAAGCTCAAGTGTCGAATATCTACAATCCATACAGTCCACAGCAATATCACGTCGTGATGGAGGTCGCGCCGGAGTTTTGGCAGAACCCGGGAATTCTCAAGGAGCTGTATGTGAGCACCTCGGGCGGTGCCGTGAGCGGCACCCAGGCAACCCAAGCCGTGGCCGGCACCACCGCACTGAAACCGGCCCGGTCGACAGCTTCCTCCAGCTCCGCCATCGCCCAAGATGCCGCGCGCAATCTCGCCGCTAACTCGCTGGCGAACGCGGGCCGCGGCAATACGTCTACCGGCTCCGCCGTGAGCGTGGCCAAAGAAACGGTTGTGCCGTTTTCGGCGTTCAGTCATTTTGCGACGGGAACCACGCCCGTGAGCGTCAATCACACCGGCACCTCGGTTTCTACGTCCATCGCATTCAACTTGCCTGAAGGCGAATCACTGAAGACAGCCCTTGACGCGATAGAGCAAAAAATGGCCGAGATCCACGTGCCAGTGACCATCCGCGGCGGGACGTACGGAACTGCCCGTCTTTTTCAGCAGAGCAACAGCAACACGCCGCTCATGCTGGTTGCTGCGCTGCTTGCAATCTATGTGGTGCTCGGGGTGCTGTATGAAAGCTACAGCCAGCCGCTGACGATTCTGTCCACGCTGCCGTCGGCCGGTGTCGGCGCTCTGTTGGCATTGATGGCCACGGGCACTGAATTCAGTTTGATCGCCTTCCTGGGTATTTTGCTGTTGATCGGCATCGTCCAGAAAAACGCCATCATGATGGTCGATTTTGCTCTCGAGGCGGAGCGAAGCCTCGGAATGGATCCGCGTGCGGCCATCGCTCATGCCTGCAGCCTGCGCTTTCGGCCCATTATGATGACCACCTGCGCCGCCATTGCCGGCGCGCTGCCGTTGGCGATTGCCTCAGGTGACGGCACGGAGATGCGCCGGCCGTTGGGCATAGCGATCGTCGGTGGCCTGGTTGTCAGCCAGCTCCTCACGGTCTACACGACGCCGGTGGTTTACCTATACATACATCGGTACTGGAAGCACCTGAAGCAAGGTAAGTACCGGGCGCCTCCGGGACGCGCGTCTGGACAGGGCTCCGGGACACAGGGCTTTGACGCCCTGGGAGCCCCCACGTGACCCGACCGCAATGCGGCGTCTTGGCGCGTTTGGCAAGTGTTGTCGTGGGACTCGCGATGACCGCTTCCTGCGCCGTAGGTCCCAACTACCATCGCCCGAAGCTCGCCGCCGCGCCCACCTTCAAGGAGTCGGGTGATTGGAAGCCAAGCGAGCCCAACGATGTGTTGGACCGCGGACCCTGGTGGGAAATGTATCGCGACGATGCCTTGAACCGGCTCGAGCTGCGGATCGACATTTCAAATCAAAACGTGCTGGCCGCCGCGGCCGCATTCGATCAGGGGCGGGCGCTGGTAGCGCAAGCGCGCGCAGGATATTGGCCGACCGTGTCCGCAAGCGTCTCACGCCAGTGGACTGGCGCGGGCGTGCCGACCACGGTTACGAATAACGCAGGCGTGCCGGTCGTCGCCACTTCAAGGGCTCGCATAACCGACAGCGCGGGGCTCTCGGCCGCTTGGGACTTGGATATCTGGGGGAAGATTCGCCGCACGGTGGAGAGTAATCGCGCGTCGGCGCAGGCCAGCGCCGCCGCGCTTGCCGCCGCGCGCCTGTCCGCGCAGGGGGCGCTGGCCACGGACTATTTCGAGCTTCGCGTGCAGGATCAGCTGCAAAAGCTGCTCGACGATACGGTGGAGGCAGAGACGCTGTCCTTGAAAATCGCTGAAAATCGCTATCGTTTCGGAGTGGCCGCCCGGGCGGACGTCGTAAGCGCCAAAGCGCAGCTCCTGTCGAGCCAGGCGCTCGAGGTCAACGCAAAAATCCAGCGGGCCTTGCTCGAACATGCGATCGCCGTGCTGATCGGCGAGCAACCGGCCTCATTCGCCCTGAGCCCCTCATCCCTGCGAACCGACGTCCCAACGGTGCCGGCCGGTGTTCCTTCGACACTGCTCGAGCGGCGCCCGGATGTGGCTGAGGCCGAACGAAGAGTGGCCGCGGCCAACGCACAGATCGGCGTGGCCACGGCGGCTTACTTTCCCGACCTCACGTTGAGCGGCTCGGACGATTACACCGGCACGTCCATGAGTCGTCTGATCCGCGCTACCAATCGGGTATGGTCGATCGGTCCGGCACTGGCCGAAACCTTGTTCGACGGAGGCCTGCGGCGAGCGCAGGTGGCGCAGGCACGCGCCGGCTATGAGGGAACAGTCGCTACCTACCGCCAAACGGTGCTGGCGGGTTTTCAGCAGGTCGAGGACGAACTCGTCACCTTGCGCGTGCTGGAGCATCAGGCAGTGATCGAGGAAGCCGCCGTTGCCGCCGCAAGAGAGGCTGAAAAACTCACGCTCAACCAATACAAGGCAGGCACCGTGCCCTATAGCAGCGTGATTACCTCCCAGACTACTCGCCTGAGCGCGGAACAGACGGCTCTCGCCGTGCTGTCGAGTCGCTTACAGGCGAGCGTGGCGCTGATCGAGGCGGTGGGCGGCGGTTGGAACGCGTCTCAGCTGCCGTTGCCGTAACTGAATTCTGCGCGTTAGCTGGGGCCGGCCAAGTCATCGAGCACGATCGGCGTGTGCCGGCGCAATAGAGCCGATTGCACTTCCCATTGCTCCTTATCCGGCAGGCTGTCCATGTAATGGACTTCCTCGGCGGCGTAGGTCGCAATCGGCAAACCATCCCGGAATAAAAGCCGATTGCCGGCGAGTGAAGGCAGCCTTGCCCCGGGCGTGATGATGCCGATCAGATTGAGAGGGTCGGCGGCCGACAGCGACACGTATTGGTGCGCGCGCGGCTTGCGGCGGACGTCGCGCAGCAGACCGATGGCCTCGGGCGTGGCGTATTGCTCGCCGGAGAAGCCGGCGACGAACCGCCCGCCGCGAATCTCGCCGCGCGCCTCCAATCGGCGGCAACACATGAGCATGTCGCGCCAGGGCGGCAACCAATCGGCTTCTCTTCCAAGGAGTTTCCAGAAAATCACTCCCCAGCGTCGCAGCAACGTACGCACGATGTGTTCGACGGCCTGCTCGCCGCGATTCGCGGACCCCACCGGTGACCGGCGCACGAGCGCCCAGCGACCCGCATCCGCCATGCCGAACAACGCCAGTCGACGCTTCCGCCGCGCGCCGTGTGAGCCTGGTTTTCCGCGACGGCCGCTCGGCAACAGCAACACACGGAGGCCAGCGAAGCTGTCCGAGTTCACCATGCCGAGTGCGACGAGTTCGGCAAGCGCATCCTCGATCTCCACCGGGAGCATGCCCACGTGCTCGGCGATCTCATCGAAGAACGAGGCGCCGTGTCCTCGGATGAATTCAGCCACGAGTTCCGCTCTTGATGTCAGAGGAGGCGCATCGGATTGGTCCGTGAATGCCGCCCACAACGGCACGGTGCGCCTCGCCAGCAAAGTGATGGGCGTCGAGCGCACAGGCGAAGCGCCGCGACCACGCTCCGCGTCAGCGCCGCCCGCCATGCAGGTCCGAGCCGCGAGACGCGTCCAGATGGATCGACCCGCACGGCAATGTTCATCCAGCCACTGCGGGTCATACTCGTTCATGCGCGCCGGAATGATCTCCGTCTCCCACGCTCCTGCCGGAGCCTCGAAGCCTTCGAGCTGCGCGAGCACCGCTGCGAGCGCATCAGACCCTTGCATCCGCGACTCCGGCAGTACGCGCTGCCATTCGCAGAGAAAGCGCAGGAAATCTCGCGCTTGAACGGGCTCGATCTCGGCGCGCAGACGTTTGACCGTATAGCGATGGATACGGGCGAGCAGCCGGCGTTCGCACCATTGTTCTTCGGCGCGGCCGGCGGAGTCTTGTGCGCCGCCCGGCCCGAATCGACCGCGCATGGCGAAACCCTCGGCCTCGAGCGCGGCCAACGCGATGTCGATCCGGAATGCCGGCAGAGCCAGCGATTCGGCAATCTCCGAGGCTCTGATCGGACCCAAACCCTCGAGGCGGCCGCGCACTATTTCCACCAACGCTGCGTCGGATAAAGGCAAGGACTGGAACAACGTGCGCCTTTCGGCGGCGATCCAAACGACGGTGTGCTCCCACGAAACCTTCGCGACGCGCCCCTGTCCGGCCAGCGCATCCATCAATGGCGGCCACTCCGTATTGCGACGCCGCTCCGAGTCGGTAAGGAAGGTCAGCCACAGCATCGCATCGTGCAGCTCGTCGGGCGTCGCTGCATCCGGCCACGCCTCGGCGCGCACGCGCTCTATCGCTTCCGGATCTAGCTTGCCGATGTCGGCGGCGGATTCCGGATCGAGCCAGCGGCGGCTCATGACCGCCTGGGTGCGCCTCTCCTCGAGCGGCGCGTCGTCGAGATAGGCATAGGGACGTGCGTTCAGCGCCTCGAGAGCAAGTGGCGAAGGCTCGGTGAGATCGCGAGCGACGACGCGGATATCGCCGCTTTCGAGCCGGCGCAGCACGGCCTCGAAGCCCTCGATGTCCATTGCATCTTCCAGGCAATCGCGAATCGTTTGCTGCACCAACGGATGCTCGGGCACCTCGATTTCTCCCGGCAAGTTCTCGGCGCAGGCCACCTGATCCGGGAACACGGATGCCAGAAGGTCTTCCGCGTTCATTCGCGCGATCTGCGGCGGAATTTTCTTACCGCCTCGAAATCGCGGCAGTGCGAGAGAGATGCCGGCGTCCCAGCGCCAGCGCACTGCGAACATCGGTGCGCCGCACAATGCCTGGATCAGCACCTGACGAGCCGAGTTCGAATGCACGTACCGCGCTGCCTCCGCCAGATCGAAGCTATGCGCATGAGTCAGCGAGAGCACGATGTGGTCTTCGGTCGCGGCAGCCTGCAGTTCGAAATTGAATGTCCGGCAGAATCGCTTGCGCAAGGACAACCCCCACGCCCGATTTATGCGGCTGCCGAACGTCGAATGAATGACCATCTGCATGCCGCCGGTCTCATCGAAGAAACGCTCGAATACGACCGTGTCGAAGGTGGGCAAGCAACTGAGCGCCGCGCAGCCGGCGCGGAGGTATTGAACCACTTGCAGAGCCGCTGCCTGGTCGAGGCCAACGGTCTCGGTCAACCACTGCATGGCCGCGCCCGGCTCGCCCAGACGCTGCTCAATTTCCGTTCTGAGCGTCGAGACCGCCGCCGACAGCTCATCGGTTCGCCCCGGCGCCTCGCCCAGCCAGAACGGAATGGAGGGCGGTTGGCCTTGCGCATCCTCGACGCGTACAGTGCCGCGCTCGACGCGCAAGATACGAAACGACGTGTTGCCCAGCTGGAAGACGTCGCCTTGGAGGCTCTCGACGGCAAAGTCTTCATTGACGGTGCCGACGAGATGCCCTTCCGGTTCCAGCATCACCTTGTAATCGGCATTGTCCGGGATGGCGCCTCCGGAGGTGATCGCAGTCAGCCGAGCCCCCTTGCGGGGGCGCAATATCTTGTTGACCGAGTCATGATGCAACAGCGCGCCGCGGCGCCCGCTTCGCGTGCTGAACCCTTCCGCGAGCATGCGCACGCACTCGTTGAATTCTTCGCGGCGCAGCTCGCGGTACGGGTAAGCTTTGCGCACGAGATCGAACAATCCATCCTCGGTCCATTCGCGGGCCGCGACTTCGGCCGTGATCTGCTGAGCGAGGACATCAAGAGCGTTCTGCGGGATGCGCAAGCGGTCCAGCTCTCCGCGTCGAACCGAGTCCAAGAGCGCCGCGCACTCCACCAGCTCGTCGCGGGAAAGCGGGAACAATCGCCCCTTGGAGATGCCGCCCACCGAATGCCCGGCGCGGCCTACCCGCTGCAGAAAGGCATTGATGGAGCGCGTCGAGCCTATCTGGCATACGAGATCCACGTCCCCGATGTCGATTCCGAGTTCAAGCGACGCAGTAGCCACCAGCACCTTGAGTTCGCCGCGCTTCAAACGCTGTTCCGCGTCGAGCCGACGTTCCTTCGAGAGGCTGCCGTGATGTGCGGCGACATTCTTCTCGTCCAGCCGCTCCGAGAGATGGCGCGCAACCCGTTCGGTCAGCCTGCGTGTGTTGACGAAAACCAGGGTGGTGCGGTGTTCGCGGATCAACCCGGCCAGCCGATCGTAGATCTCAGTCCACGTCTCGCCGGACATCACCGCCTCGAGGGGCGCCGACGGCAGCTCCAATGCGAGATTTCGTCCGCGCGCGTGGCCGCCGTCGATGATCGTGCACCGGTCCGCCTCCTTCCCGCCCACCAAGAACCGCGCAACCTCTTCGATCGGTTTCTGCGTCGCCGACAGTCCGACTCGCGTCACCGAGTGCCCGGCGAGCGCCTCCAGCCGCTCGAGAGAAAGTGCGAGGTGCGCGCCGCGCTTGTTACCGGCGATCGCATGGATCTCATCGACGATGACCGTGCGGCAGGTGGCAAGCATGTCGCGACCCGAGTGCGAGCCGAGCAAGATATAAAGCGACTCAGGCGTGGTCACGACGATGTGCGGCGGCTTGCGCCGCATGCCCGCGCGCTCGGCCTGCGACGTATCGCCGGTGCGCACGACGGCGCGAATGGCAACATCGGGCAAGTTCAGTGCCGCGAGTTCTTCACGAATGCCTTGCAGAGGGGCATCGAGATTGCGACGAATATCGTTCGACAGCGCCTTCAGTGGCGATACGTAAACGATGCGGGTCTCGTCCGGCAGAGTGCCTTCCAACCCTTCCTTGACGAGATGATCGATCGCGGCAAGAAACGCCGCAAACGTCTTGCCGGAACCGGTGGGCGCCGCCACCAACACGTGCTGTCCCGACCGCAGCGCCGGCCACGCCCGTTCCTGCGCCGGAGTCGGCGCATCGAAGCTCCGCGCAAACCAGGCGGCAACGGCAGGATGGAACGAATCGAGGGCGTTCATGGCTGGGGTCGGCAGGGTACGCCCCAGCATAATCGCGCCCGCGGCGCCCTGCAAGCCTTGACCGGACTGCCGGCTACTGCGTTTCCGCCATCTTCTTCAAGTTGTCCAAACCTGCCTGGTAAACCCCGCCAATCGTATCCACGGCCGTCTTGTCATTTTCATTGTCGGGGGGATTGTCGGCAAGGTTCTTGCGTTTGAAATGTCCTGTCCAGGTCACCGAAGACTTGTTCTTGCCGATGGGCTTGACGACGAATGTCGACGTATAACTGCTCACCGGGAGCACGCCTTCGATGATGCTGTATTTGAAGGATCGGCGTGCCGAATCGTAGCCGGCCAGTTTTTCCTTGATGGTCCCGCCGCCTTTCAACGTCAGAAGGCGCACGGCACCGACGGTGTTGTTCTTGCCTTCGATGATCTCGTCCGTGGCGACCGCCGGATGCCAGGTGTTCAAGCCGTCGAACTCCTTCACCGCGTTCCAGACCTTGCCCGCGGGGGCGTTGATCGTGATCGACTTGCTCGCGGTCAGCCCGGAAGCCGCCGCGTGAGCGTAACCGCCGGCCACCAAGCATAGCCCTGCTATAAATGTACCATTGATCTTCATACATCGAGTCCTTGTGATTTAGTTATTTGGGTTGCAGCCAGTGCGCCGCCAATGGCGGAATCAGCAACAAGCTGACCAGCGTAGAAGACACCAAGCCGCCAAGAATTACCACTGCCATCGGTCCCTCGATTTCATGCCCCGGTTGGTGCAGTTGCAATGCCACGGGCAGGAGTGCGAGCCCGGTGAGGAGTGCCGTGAGCAGCACCGGCGTCAGCCGCTCCTCGGCGCCGCGCGTCGCGGTATCCAGATTCCAGGGTTGTGCCTCCACCTGCACCAGATGGTCATAGTGAGATATCAGCAAAATCGTGTTTCGCGCAGCCATGCCAAACAGGGCGACGAAGCCGACCATGGCACCGAGCGTCAGAGTGCCGCCCGTCAGCGCGACCGCGGCGACGCCGCCGATCAGCGTGCTCGGCAAGGAAATCAACACCAGGAGCACGTGTCTGGCATCGCCGAACGCCAGCGCCAGAAACAGCACGATGAGCACGAAGGCGGCGGCCGAATGCAGCAACAATTCGTCTTTGGCGGCGGACTGCGCTTGGGCCGCCCCGCCGTAGCGCAGGAAGACACCCGGCGGGAGCTGCACCCCCGCGGCGATCGCCCGCCGCGCTTTATCGGCGTACCCGACTTGATCTGCGCTTCCCGGGCTGGCGACGACGATCTGCCGGCGCAATCCGTCCTCGTGGTCGATGAGGCTGCGGGCCAAGATCATGTCGATTTTCGCCACCGCGGACAAGGGAACGAGCGCACCGTCGCGCCCGCGCAGGAGCAGCGCACCCACCGCTTGCGGATCGGCACCGGCATGAGCGATTCGGACGACCACCGGGACGCTGCGATCCGCCTGATTCAGTTCCGCTGCGATGCTCCCATGATATGCCGCATTCACCGTTTGCAGCACGTCCGCCGCCTGCAGGCCGTAGAGGCCCAATTGCAAGGGCATCAATTCCAGATGCAACTCTGCTTCGCGGGGGGGCACCATCAGGCGAACGTTGCCGCTGTCCGGCAAGCCCTGCAGCACCGCCACTATTTGGGCACCGACGAGATCGTCGGTTTCGAGATCGGAACCGATAACGCTGATCGAAAACGACGCCGACTCGCCGGAAAGTGTCTCGCCAATGCGTTCCGCCAGCACCGAATAGATTTCGACCAATTGATTCGGGTAGTCATTGAACACGCGCCGTATCGCGGCATCGATCTCGCTCGCATTGCGGCCCTGGCGCGGATCGATCTGCACCTCGAACTCGCTCTTGTTCGGCGCGTCGGGGTCCTGGCCATTCTCGGCGCGGCCGATCTGCTCGGCCACGCTCTTGACGCCAGGAATGGCGATGAGTGCCTGGGAAATCCGTTGCCCGATGCGAGTAGTTTCAGCGAGCGAAATCCCAGGGCGCAAGGATGCGTGCGCGATCAGGTAATTTTCGCGGAAATCCGGCAGCAAGCGCGCGCCCAGCAGCGGCAGAACAACGATCCCCGCAATTCCGCTGGCAAGCACGATCGCGGCCAGCGTTCGCGGCCGATCGTTTAGCCATGCAATCGCGCGCAGCTGCCGACGTTTCAAATGATGCAGGAACGCCGCCTCGGGCTTGGGCTGATGGCGGGCCATCACCAGAGCGCACAGCGCCGGGGTCGCGCTCATCGCGACCAGCAAGGAGAGGCCCACGGCCAGCAGGAACGATATCGACAGTGGGCGGAAGAATGCGCCCTGCAATCCGGACATCATCAAGATGGGCAAGAATGCCACCGCCACCGCCGCGGTTGCATAGAACACCGGGCGCCGCACCTCCAGCGAGGCGGCGATGAACAGCTCGCCGATGTCGACATTTGGGCCGGCGCTGCGCCGGCGCCGAAGGATGTTTTCGACGTCGATGACGGCATCATCGACGACCACGCCGAGCGCGACGACGAGACCGCCTAGCGTCATCGTATTGAGGCTCAATCCCCAGGCTTCCAGGATCCAAACCGTCGTCAGCAGGGCGAGCGGGATCGCGCTGAATGAAACCAACGCGCCGCGCCAGTCGCGCAGCGTGAGCAGCAAGAGCGCGACCACCAGCACAGCGCCTATTGCCAGAGAATTTCGCAGTTTCTCAATCGCGCTCTCGATAAAACTGGCCGGGCGCAATAGCGCAGGATGGTACTGAACTCCCTGCTTCGCCAGCGCCGGCGCCAAGGCATCGAGCCTGAATTCGAGCGCACGCGTCACTTCGAGCGTGTTGGCGCCGAATTGCGTCGAGGTTTCGATGAGGATGCCCGGCCGGCCCGCGATCAGTGCGTCTCCGAAGCGAGGCTCGGCGCCTTCGCGCACTGTCGCGATGTCGCCAAGCCGCACCGGCAGGCCGCCTCGCGTCGCGACAACCGCCTGAGCCAGCGCCTCGAGCGTGGCGCCGGGCGCTTGCGCCTGGATCACGATGCGCTGTGTCGGCGTTTCGAAATATCCTCCGCCGATCAAGGCGGTCGCGCGTTTGGCGGTGGCCAAGACATCGTCCAGGACGACCCCGGCCGCGGCCAATTTTGCGGGATCGATTACGATCTGCCGCTCGCGCACCTCACCGCCGAAAATCTGCGCCTGCGCCACCCCGGGAACAGCGAGAATCTGCGGCTTGACGATCCATTGGACCACGTCGCGCAACTCCACCGGCGAAAGCCGGTCGCTGGAGTATCCAAAATGCACGAGATATTCCATCGAGGAACTCAACGGCGACAACAGCGGAGCTCCGACGCCCGCCGGAAGCAGGCTGGCGAACTCGGCCAGTCGCTCCGTCACTACTTGACGCTGCCGATACGGGTCGCCGCCGCGGTTGAATACCACCTGGATCGCCGAGAGGCCTTGGCTCGAGGTCGAGCGTACCGTCTTTACATTCTCGGTGCCGGCCAGCAGGCCTTCCAGCGGCCGCGTGACCAATGCTTCGACCTGAGTTGCGTCGAGACCCGGCGCCTCGGTCTGCACAAGGACGTGCGGAGGCGCAAAATCCGGAAACACGTCGAAACGGGCGACGCTGAGCGCGGACAGCCCGATCGCGGCGATCAGGCAGGTGAGTGCGGTCACAATGCGGGGATTGCCCAGGGAAGCGCGGACAATGGCAGCTAGCATCGCGTTGTTCCCTAGTCGTCGTCATCATTCTGAGGGGCCCCGACTCGCTGCAGCGACCACAAAACCCCTGCACCGTGCACGACGATGTCGTCATCGTCATCGATACCCTGCACCAGCCAACCGTCTCCGTAAGGGAGCAGCAAAGTCACTTTCACCGGCGCGTACCGCGCATTTCTTTCGCCGGATTTCTTCGTCACTTGCTTGTAAACGTAGGCGCCGTTCTCGTCGTAGAGCAACGCGTCGCGCGGCAGCACCCGCCCGGTGCGCTCAGCCGTCAACAGAACAACCGGTATTCGTGCGCCCGGACCCAAGCCCAGAGGTGCGTTCGGCACTTCGATCAACAAACCCGCGCTCTGCAATTCTGTCGTTTGTCGAAGGGCTCCGAGCACGCGACCCGCAACATCTATTCCATCCACCTCCAATACGGCCTTGCTCGCCGGCGCGCCCGTGATGTGCCGGCCGGGAACGTCGGCGCGCACCAGCAAGCTGCGTCCGCTCGTCGACGCGTCGATGACTTTCTGACGTGCGCCGGCCGGCAGTGCGGCCAAGGGACTCCAGTGCAAAGCGAAATTGGCCGCCGCGACCTGCGCCTGTGCCTGCGTCTTTGCTTGTTCCGCCTGCGCCGCTTCGAGCATCTTGAGTGAAGCCCCGGCGCCGCCGTCGTGGAGCGCGTGTAGCCGGGCAAGTTCGGCCGATGCGGAATGTTCCGCCGCCGCGGTGGCGCTCGCTTCGCCCATGTCGGAGATAAGCACCGTCGCATCGAGCACTACGCCCAGTGCCTCGATGCGTTCCGGAGCCTTGGCGGCAAGGGGATGCGCGACGACGATGCCGACCGCCCGCTGTTGTTCGGCATTCAAGCTCGGTTGTGCCGGAAAATCATCTTTCTTGTCGTCATCGACGGGCGCGGCTGGCGAAACGCTCAGCGCCGCGCAGCAGGCGAGCGCCGGCGCACGACCGGCCCAACCCTTCACGACCCCGCTCCGGACACGATCGACGCCATGGATTGCGCCAAAGCAAGTTCCGGTCCCGACAACGGCGTATGCAACACATTCTCGAGACCGTTGCGCGAGGTTTGCAGCTGAGCGCGCGTCTGCAACACTTCGAGCTCGGCCCGCATCGCAAGAATGTCGGCGCCGACAGCGCTCTCGAGATCCGCTGCCCCCAGTTTAAAGCCAAGGTCTGCGCTCTGCTTCTGCCGCCCCGCAGCATCCAGTTGACGTTCCGCGGCATCGACGCTCACGCGGGCGATGTGCTCCGCACGCTCGGCGGCAACGATCTCCCCGTAGATTTCGGCTTGCAGCGCGAGCATACGCTGCCCCGCCAGCTCGCGGTCGGCGCGCGCCACTGCGATTTCACCCTTGTTGCGGTTGACCGGCAGCGTGAAACCCACGTCGAACGGAAACTTCGCGATGCCGTGATCCCAATAGTAGCCTGGGGAGAGCGCGAATTCGGGATACTGGCGGGCAATCGACAGCCGGAGTTTGGCTTCAGAGGCGGCGTACTCAGCGATTGCCGCGCCGAGATCGGCGCGGGACAGCAACGCCTGTTCGCGCGCCTCGCGCTGCGCGTCTTCGCTCACGGG
Organism: Steroidobacterales bacterium; assembly: GCA_038229815.1. GTDB lineage: Bacteria > Pseudomonadota > Gammaproteobacteria > Steroidobacterales > Steroidobacteraceae > Bog-1198. The sequence continues at coordinate 34,742 of JBBROC010000028.1, forward strand.
AGGCGGATCACCCCATTCCGGCCACCCGAACTTCACGCCGTCCAGCGCCTGCGGCGGCAAGCCCAACGCCTTCGCTGCGGCGACCTGGGCCGCATCGACGAATTCGCGCAATTCTGCCGCCTGCTGCTCAATTTGTATTCGCGTCTGCTGGCTGGTCAAAAGTTCGCCGGGCCCATCCTCACCGGCTTCGACGCGCTGCTTCTCGAGCGCGACCAGGCGGTCCTGCGCCGCCGCCAGCCGATCGAGCAAAATCAGACGGCGGCGCCCGCTCTCCCAATCGGAGAGCGCTGCGGCCAACGCGCTGCGCACGACCCACGCCTGCTCCATGAGTTGCAATTGCGCATTGCTGGTATCCAGTCGGGCGATCTCGATATCCAGGCGGCGGCGCACCGGCGAGCGCAACAGCCAGTTCAATTCGACTCCGTACAGCCAGGGATGAGGATCATGGCGTGCGTATTCAGACTGCAGAATCACCTCGGGATTGGGCAATTGCGCCGCGCCGACTGCGCGCGATTGCGCCACGAGCACTTGCGTCCGCGCCACGGCGAGTTGCGGATTTCGCGTCAAGGCGATCGCAAGTAATTCGGCTCGATCCCACTCTTGCGGCGGCCATCCCGCGGCCGCCCGCGGCAATAGACGCAAGAGTTCGCCTCGTGGTTGAACCTCGGTGAGCCGGCGAGCCGCAAATTCATCCGCGCTTCGCTGCGGCTCGAGCGGCGCGGCGCGATAGTGGACGCAGCCGGAAAATGTACCAAGCAAGCCAAGCAGGGCAAGACAGCGACGGGCGCATCGGAGCGGCGCAGCGGGTGAGTTTCTCGATGACGCCAACGAATATTTCCCCTTTTTTTCATGATACTCGCCCGGGCACCCATATAAAACACGCGAATCCCAGGTGAATGGGTTGAAAACTGCGCGCGTCATTGGTGGAATAGGCGCATGGCCAGCCGACAACATTCGAACGCCCGGTTTTTAGTTCTGCTTGCCGCCGTAGCGGCGGCGGCAGGGGTCTGCCTTGGAGAAGACGCCCCCGTCCGCGGATACAGCGAGGGAATCTGGAAGGCCGCCGTGCCTGCCAAACTCATGCGGGGTGAATTCGAGAGCTTCGATCCGATCGGCGTCGCGGCGGGAGCCAGAATCAAGTCAGACTGTTCCCTCAATTGGATCAGTCCGGACAGCGGCAAGCGGTATTGTTTTTCCAGCGGCACCTCGCTGGTATTTTTCCTGGATAGGCCGCAAGCCAATATCGAGCGCGCGCAGACGGCCTGGCGGAAAATGACCGGCGGGCAGGAATAGACCGCTCGTGCACACGCCGAACGAATAGGCGACGGTGCCTGCAGAGCGGGCGTCCACAAGCGAAAATCGGCGACGCATCGCTGCGTCGCCGATTCGAACCAACGTGACTAACATCGCCCTAGATCAGAAGAATAAGATGCCTCCCAGCGCAATGTCCTTCTGCGTCGCCGAGTTGCCGTTCCAAGCTTTGGCCTTGGTATCGATGAATTCGCCCACCAGCGTGATGCTCTTCGTCAGGCTGTAATACACGCCGAGGACTCCGGAAGAGTTGCGCTTGAGTAGGGTGCTGGTCGCTTCGCCGGCCCTCTCGTCATCGGCGAGCTTTAAGTCCGATATGCCGTAGCTGAGGCCCACCTTCACCGGGCCGAATTTGTAGCTCGCTTGGGCGTAGCCGCCGTCCGACTTGCGCTTGTCGCCCGAAGCAGAGGTCGCCAAGAGGTACAGGCCCGTCGTACCGACGCCTTTACCCGTGTAGCCGTAAAGGACCCCCTCGAAGCCCGCAACATCCATCTTGACGCCGCCGTCGACCTCAGTGCCGGTGTAGCTCGTGGCTTGGCCCGGCGCAGGGGTAACGGCAGAGGGCAATTTCAATTTCTGAGTGACCAAATCCAACCACACCTTGCCAGTCAGGGCATCGCCCTTGGGATCGCCCCAGGCATAAGCGACGCCGGCTTGGAATTGGGGCAGATTGTGCGATACGTACCCGGTTCCATCCAGTGGATCGAGTGGCTGAAACACGCCGAACGACGCAGTGAATCCGCCGAGATTCGCCGTCGTGTAAGTGATCTGAGGTTCCCAGTCGGTGTAAATATAGCCAATGCCGATACGGCCGAGGCTGGTATTGCTGGGGGCGGCATTGCCGGAAGCGGTGCCCACACCGAGCAGCGTCATGTCGTCGAGGATCGCATCTTTGCCGAACAGTCCGATGTCGCGGCCCATCTTCACCGTGCCCCAACTCGCGTCGCCGAAGGTAAAATACGCTTGGCGCGCATCGATGCCGGGTGACTGCAATGCAGAGGGATTGCCTGCGCCGTTGACGGCACCGCCGAGAGAGCTGTTGATGCCGGGATAAAATCCGATGGTCACGTCGATGTCGAGGTCGGCTTGCCTCGAGGTGGCGCTGAACACAAGCGCCGCGGGCAGCAACCCGTTGCGCAAGGACGATGAACGATCTCCGGTGCAGGCGAGACCGCCCGCCACGGCCGTGCTGGGACCGATGTCGTCGCATTTGGCTTGCACGTAAAACGCATTCACATTTCCCGAAAAATCCACCTTCCAATCGCCCGCGGTAATGTCGATTCCGGCAACCGCCCGGGTCATCGGACCTACCCACAGCACGGCGCTGACTGCGATCGCAAGCTTGGTACGCTTATTCATGAAAACTCCCTCCGTTTCGAGTTCTTTGTCGTGACATCGAAGGCTGCGGCACGTGTGTCGCAGCCGACCGCAGCTTTCCCCGCAGTCGCCAAACGCCAATGGCGTCGGTTGAAGCCTAGGTGCAGTGTCTGCAAGAGGCGTACCAATGGTGCAACCCACGTTGAATCGAAGACACCGCGCCGCAACCGGCTTGGGGGCACCACGGAGATGTCCAGGATCGAAATCTGGCGGCAAAACGGGCCGTTTCATGCGCGGGCAAGGGAGGGTGCCGTGTGTCCGCATAGCCGGCAGCAGGTGTGGTTTTAGCGCAAATGATGGTCCCTGGACGGTTGGCGAACCTGCCCATCACTGTCACACCTGAGGATCAGAACTGTCGCACTCTGTATTGGATTAGATACAGAGGCCACGACACAGCCTGGTCATTTTGCCGACGCAGGGCGGAACGATGGCAGTATCCGGTGCTTCATTTTTGAAGCACAAACTGTGGCGGATCAGAAACACCAAGCTGCGCAACGACTCTCCATGATTAAGTCTGGCCTCGCAAGTAATTGATCGATCAGCATTCTGGGCGCTTGCGCTGCATCTGGCACGCTTGCTGCTAGTCGTTACATAGAACAAGCGGTCTGCACGTTGCTCGAAGAATCGCGCGCAGAAATATTCGCGTAGAAATGTTGCCGAGGAGCGCTAATCGATGAAGACGAGAGCGGCTGTTGCCTGGGAAGCCGATAAACCGCTGAGCATCGAAGAGGTGGATCTCGACGGACCGAAGGCCGACGAGGTCTTGGTACGCATCGTCGCGACCGGCGTGTGCCATACCGATGCGTTCACTCTTTCCGGCGCGGATCCTGAAGGGCTGTTTCCGGTGATCCTGGGTCATGAAGGTGGCGGCATCGTTCAGGAAGTGGGATCCGGCGTGAGCAGCGTGAAAGCGGGCGATCATGTGATTCCGCTGTACACCCCCGAATGCGGCACCTGCGAGTTTTGCCGATCCGGCAAGACGAACTTATGCCAGAGAATCCGCGTAACCCAGGGCAAGGGTGTGATGCCGGACGGCACCTCGCGCTTTTCATTCAAGGGCAAACCCATTCTCCACTACATGGGCACCAGCACGTTTTCAGAATACACCGTGCTGCCCGAAATTTCGGTCGCGAAAATCAACCCGAAAGCGCCGCTCGACAAGGTGTGCCTCCTGGGATGCGGTATCACGACCGGCATCGGAGCGGTGCTCAATACTGCGAAGGTCACGCCCGGCTCCACGGTAGCGGTGTTCGGTCTGGGCGGGATCGGCTTGTCGGTGGTACAGGGTGCAGTGATGGCCAAGGCCTCGCGCATCATCGCCGTCGACCTCAATCCCAGCAAGTGGGCGATGGCCAAGTCACTCGGGGCAACTGACTATGTAAATCCCAAGGATCACGACAAGCCGGTTCAGCAAGTCATCGTCGATCTAACGAACGGCGGCGTCGACTACTCGTTCGAATGCATCGGCAACGTTCATGTGATGCGCTCGGCACTCGAGTGCTGTCACAAGGGATGGGGCGAATCGGTTATCATCGGAGTCGCCGGGGCGGGCCAGGAAATTTGCACCCGGCCGTTCCAGCTGGTCACCGGTCGCGTTTGGCGCGGCTCGGCATTCGGTGGCGTGAAGGGCCGCTCGCAACTGCCGGGCTACGTGGACCGTTACCTCGGCGGCGAGATCAAGATCGACGAGATGATCAGCGAGGTGCTGCCCTTGAGCGAGATCAACGAAGCATTCGAAATGATGCATGCGGGTAAGGTAATTCGTTCCGTGATCAAGTACTGATCATTGGCTGTATGTGAAAACTAGTGGGAGGAAGAATCATGGCAGTTTCAATTCATCCGTCGGTCGACAACGGTGTCAAGCAGGGATCGAAGGACTTCGCAGGAGGAACCTTGACCTGCAAATGCACGGACAAGCCGGTCAAGGTTTCGATTGGAGCGCAGGTTGCGCACAACCACGCCTGCGGCTGTACCAAGTGCTGGAAGCCGAAGGGTGCGAAATTTTCGGTCGTCGCGGTTGTGTCGAAGGATAAGGTGAAAGTTACGCAGAATGCCGACAAGCTTGCGGTAGTCGATCCATCGGCAACCATTCAACGTCATGCTTGCAAAGCGTGCGGGGTGCACATGTTCGGCCGAATAGAGAACGGCAAGCACGCATTCTACGGTCTCGATTTCGTGCACCCGGAACTGTCGACGGAATCCGGCTGGGCCGCGCCGGGGTTCGCCGCGTTCGTTTCCTCGATCATCGAGTCTGGAGAGGATCCGGCGAACATGGGCGCGGTGCGCAGCCGCCTCAAGGAACTCGGTCTGGAGCCTTACGATTGCTTGAATCCGCCGCTGATGGATGCGCTAGCGACGCACTCGGCCAAGCAGTCGGGCGTTCTGAAGTCCTAGTCCGTAGCGCCGTTCGCGTCCGGTGCGACGCTGCCCTTATCCTCGCTTAGGGCGGCGTCGCCCCTGACCGCGTTTATTGCTCCAGCACGATATTGTGCTTGTGAATCTTCCGGTACAGGGTATTGCGGCTGATGCCGAGCGCCTGCGCGGTGCGGCTGATGTTCCAGTGCATTCTTTCGAGTTCGCGCAGGAGGGCGGCGCATTCGGCGTCCCGCAAGGCGGCAGATGGCAGGTTCAGCGCCGCCGGGGGAACTTCCACACGCCCCGCAATGCCCGACAATGCGATTGCGCGCATCTCGGTATGGAGAATTTCCTGGGGTAAATTCGACAGCCGAATGATGCCGTCGCGGCACAGCGCCGAAGCGGTTCTGAGTGCGTTGCGCAGCTGGCGAATGTTGCCCGGCCAAGAATAATCCAGCAGCCTGTGGAAAGCGTCTTCGGCGATTTCGATGGATTCCTGACCGGCGTTTTCCTCTTGCAGCAGCGTGCAAATCAAGTCGGCTTTATCGCTGCGGTCGCGCAACAGGGGCAGGTGCAGCGTGATGCCGTTCAAGCGGTAGTACAGGTCTTCGCGAAATTCCCCGCCCTCGATCATCTTGCGTATATCGCGGTGCGTTGCGCTGATCACGTGCAGGATGACCGGGATGGCCTGATCGCTTCCGAGAGGAACGACTTCGCGTTCCTCGATCACGCGCAGCAAGCGCGTCTGCAGCATCAGCGGCATATCGCCGATTTCATCCAGGAACAGGGTGCCGCCGTTGGACTGTAGGATCTTTCCACTTCGACCCTCCTTCACCGCGCCCGTGAACGCGCCCCGCGTGTAGCCGAAGAGCTCACTCTCGATCAAGCTCTCCGGTATGGCGGCGCAATTGACGGTCACGAACGCCTTGTCGGCCCACAGGCCGCTATGGTGCAGGGCTTTGGCGAACGCTTCCTTGCCGGTGCCGGTCGCACCTTGCAGCAGAATCGGAACCTGCTTCGC
>JBBROC010000029.1:0-39342 GCA_038229815.1 Steroidobacterales bacterium
AGTTTCGCCCTCGGGATTCTCGATGCCTACAATGAGCATATGCTCCGCCAGCCAGCCCTCCGTGCGCGCCTGCCAGCTGGCAATTCGCAAGGCATGGCATTTCTTGCCGAGCAGCGCATTGCCGCCGTAACCCGATCCGAAGCTCTGGATCAAAAGCTGTTCGGGAAAGTGCATGATGAAGCGTCGCTTCGGATCGAGATCGCCGGTGGAATGCAGGCCCTTCACGAAGGTGCCGTCGTGCGTGATCCGCTCCAGCGCGGCGCGGCCCATGCGCGTCATCAGCTGCATATTGAGGACAACGTACGCACTGTCCGTGATTTCGACACCGCATCGGGAAAATGGCGAATCGAGCGGCCCCATGCAGTAAGGCACGACATACAAGGTGCGTCCCTTCATGCAGCCGGCAAATAAGGCATTCATTTGGGCGTGGGCTTGCGCGGGGTCAATCCAATTGTTATTCGGACCCGCATCGTCCCGATTCCGGGTGCACACGAAGGTCAGGTGCTCGACGCGTGCGACGTCCGAGGGGTCTGAGCGTGATAGAACGCAGCCGGGAAAACTCTGTGGGTTCAGCGGCAGCAGCTCTTGGGAGGCGATCAATTCGCGTTGCAGCGTTTGGAACTCAGCTTGGCTCCCGTCGCACCAGTGGACGTGCTGCGGCTGGGTAAGCTCTGCGACCTCCTCGACCCAGGCCGAGACGTCAGGATTCATTGACGCAAGTGAGACGTGTTGGGGTGCGGTGGCCATGGGCGAATCCTTCAGGCGGGCATTATTAGACTTGGAAGGATGACAGATGGTGGGGTTCACCGCCAAGGGCCGATAGACGCCAATGTTGCAGTAGCGCAGCCCCTGCAGGTTTTCCAATAAGTAATTGATTTTGAATCCATTACAATATGGGTCGATGAAGACTCGAAGCTCCTTCCGCCTGCATTGCGGCACACTCGTCATCTCGGGTATGGCGGGAATGGCCGCCGCCCAGGGCTCCGGCAGCCCGCTCGAGATTAAGTTAATAGCTGAAGTCGAATCTCCAAGCCCGCCTCGGAAGCTCGTCTCGGCAGACCGAGTAGTGCCTGGGGATCGAATCATTTACACCCTTGAAGTACGCAATACGGCGGCGGCGGCTGTGGATACGCCCAGCGTCAGCTACCCGATCCCCGAGCACATGCGATATATCGAGGATTCCGCCGTCGGCCCCGGCGCCGCGGTGAGCTACTCCATCGATGGCGGCAACAGCTTCGAACGCGCGGAGAGTCTCAAGGTGCGGACGCCGGAGGGCCGGCTGCGTCCCGCGGCCGCCGCGGATTACACCGACATACGCTGGCAGATCAAGAATAGCCTGAAGCCTAATTCGGTTGCCCTATTGCGTTTTCGTGCGCTGGTGAAATAGGGCTGCGAATGAACAGCGACTTCAACAGCATCTTCGGTTCCGCGGGACCGCTGGCGCGGAGCTTGCCGGATTATGCGTATCGTCCCGAACAAGCGGCGATGGCCAAGGCGGTCGGTTTGGCGCTGTCGCGCCTTCAACCCTTGATCGTCGAAGCCGGAACGGGCACGGGCAAGACGTTCGCCTATCTAGTTCCCGCGCTGTTGTCGGGGCGCAGTGTCATCATCTCCACCGGCACGCGCACACTCCAGGATCAGTTGTTTCGTCGCGATGTCCCGCTGCTGGCGAAGGCCTTGGGGCTCCCGGTGAAGATTGCGTTGCTCAAAGGCCGTGCCAACTATCTGTGCCGGCACCGGCAAGAACTTGCGCTCAGCCAGGGATCCTTGCTGCAAGGCTCCCTGCTGGGAGACGAGCGCGGTGTCGCGCGCACGCTCGCTCGTGTCGCTCGATGGGCGGCGAGCACCAAGGTCGGCGATCTATCCGAATTGACCGACTTGCCGGAACACTCGCCGGTGTGGCCGCAAATTACCTCCACGCGCGAGAACTGCCTTGGCCTCGAGTGCCCGCAATTCTCGCGGTGTCATGTGTTCGAGGCACGGCGCAACGCCCAAGCGGCCGACATCGTGGTCGTCAATCACCATTTGTTGCTGGCGGATCTCGCGCTCAAGGACGAGGGCTTCGGCGATCTCCTGCCGGGCGCGCAGGCCGTCATTTTAGACGAAGCGCATCAGGTACCGGATATCGCGGCGCAGTTCTTTGGCCAGGTATGGTCGGTGCGGCAAGTGCAGCTGTTGATGCGCGACATCGCGGCTGAAATAACGGCCGCCGGAGTTCGCGCTCCTGCAATTTCTGCAGCCGTCGCATCGGTGGAGGCGTCGCTCGAGGAATTGCGCGGCGCTTTGCATCGCGGGCAGGGACGCTACGAATGGGCGAATCTTCCGGATCGCTTCCTAGACGTGTTGCCCGAACTCGAGACCGCCATCAGCGGCATCGCCACCGAACTTCAAGGAATGGGCGCCGGTGCGGGCACCGCGAACTGCGCACGGCGAGGTGCTGCCCTTGCGAATTCGCTGGCTGCACTGCGCGAACTATCGGACGAGACGGGGTTGCGATGGGTCGATGTCACTGCCAATGGTTTGCTGCTGCAGTTCACCCCCTTCGAGATCGCGGAGCGGCTGCGGGAATACGTGGAATCGCGTCCCTGCGCATGGGTATTCACCTCCGCGACCCTGGCGATCGGCGACGACTTTTCGCATTTTGCCGCGAGGATCGGCTTGCCCGAGGCGCGCACGGTACGCATCGACAGCCCCTTCGACTACCGCCGGCAAGCGCGCATCTTTTTGCCGCCGAACATGCCGCAGCCTCAGGATCCCGCTTTCGCGGCCCAATTCATCGAAGCCTGTGCGCCATTGCTCGAGGCGAGCGGCGGGCGAGCCTTCTTGCTCTACACCAGCTACCGCGCGTTGGCCGAAGGGGTTCGCGCGCTGCAGGCGCGGTTTCCGGCCCCCCCTTTTCCTGTCCTGGTGCAGGGCGAGGCGCCGCGCGAAGCGCTGCTCAACCGATTTCGCGAACTCGGCACTGCCGTGCTGCTCGCGACCGGCAGCTTTTGGGAGGGGGTAGACGTCAAGGGTGAGGCGCTGTCGATCGTGGCGATCGACAAACTGCCTTTTGCATCGCCCGACGACCCGCTGCTCAAAGCGCGTCTGGAAGGAATTCGTCGGCGCGGCGGCAATCCGTTTTTCGAATATCAATTGCCGCAGGCGGTGCTGGCATTGAAACAAGGAGTCGGCCGCTTGATTCGAGATTTCGATGATTTCGGGGTGATCGTGATCGGCGATCCCAGGCTCAGGACAAAAGCCTATGGGCGTGTATTCTTGGAGGCGATGCCGCCGAGTCCCATCATCACCGAGAGCGCCGCCGGCGCTGTCTTTCTCGCTGAACGGTTAGCTCTCCTGCGCCCGGCTATGGCCCGGGCCGCGCCGGTTACCTAGCCGTGCGCATCCTTGCGGTCGATACGGCGACCGAGGGCTGTTCGGTGGCGCTTCTCAGCGGCGACGAGATGATCGGGCGCTCTGGCGAGCGCGGTGTAGACGCCCCCGACGTTCTCAGCATGGTCGATGCGGTTTTGGCTGAGGCCCAGGTTGGTCTGTCGGCGCTCGACGGCATCGCCGCCAGCATCGGCCCGGGCGCGTTCACGGGTGTCAGAATCAGCGTCGCAGTGGTCCAAGGCCTCGCGTTCGGTGCGGACCTTCGCGTCGTTCCGATCACGACCTTGGAGGCCTTGGCATACCAAGCGGTGCAACGAGGCGCGCGTTATTCGCTGGCGTGCCTCGATGCGCGCATGGGTGAAGTCTATTGGGCATGTTTTAGGGCGGACCCCAAGCACGGCTTGATCGAAACCAGTGCGCCTCGCGTGAGTCCGCCGCAAAGCGTCCTGCTGCCAGGCGCCGGCGTTTATCGCGGAATCGGCCGGGGCTTTGCCGCCTACCCGGTGCTCGGCTCGCTGCCCGGTATTGAGCTAAGCTTCGAGGACAGCAGGGAGCTGCCGAATGCGCGCGAATTTGCGCGGCTCGGCGCACTGCGCTTGGGCCTTGGCGAAGGGATAGATCCTGCAGACTTGAGTCCTCTGTACTTGCGCGACAAAGTAGCCCTCACGGAAGCCGAACGACGCCAGCCGAAGGCCCCATGAGCGTTGTCACGGAACTGTCACAAGCGATAGATGTAATAGCGGGCCAGAGGAATCAAGGGACTAGAAGCACATGACCGCGAAGCGCATCCTCATAGTGGAAGATGAAAAGGCGATTCGCGACATGGTCGCCTTTGGGTTGCGCCGCGCGGGCTACGAGGTTCGAGAAGCGGAAGATTGCCGCGAGGCGCGAGCGCGGATCGTCGATGTTCGTCCGGATCTGATGCTGGTTGATTGGATGTTGCCCGACATGAGCGGGCTCGAGCTGACTCGGTCGTTGAAACGCGCCAAGGACACCGAAGAAATTCCGGTCATCATGCTTACCGCGCGCTCCGAAGAGCAGGACAAGGTCGGCGGCCTCGAGGGAGGAGCGGACGACTACATTACCAAGCCATTCTCGCCGCGAGAACTGCTGGCGCGCATCCAAGCGGTCCTACGCCGGGCCGCCCCGGCGGGCGCCGCTGATGTCGTGGAAGCCGATGGCTTGAGACTCGATGATTCGAGCCACCGGGTGAGCGCCGGCGAGCGCGAAATAGCGCTCGGACCAACCGAATATCGTTTGTTGCATTTTTTCATGACCCACCCGGAAAGGGTGTTCTCGCGCGGTCAGTTGCTCGATCGCGTCTGGGGAGGTAATACTTACGTCGAGGAGCGCACGGTGGATGTGCACATCCGCCGGCTGCGCAAGGCGCTGGAGCCGTATTTGCTCGAGCGGTTGGTGCAAACTGTGCGTGGCGCCGGCTATCGCTTCTCGACACGAGACGGATGAGGCAAGACGCATGAGGCGGTCTACGCAGACAGGCTCCTAGTCAATGGCAGCAATGTGGACTTTCGCGCTCGCGCGTCTCGCAGGCATTCTTGTGTTGGGCCTGTGTATGGGCCTCCTGGCAGGGCCGGTTTGGCTGTGGACACTGGGGGCCGCGTGCTTGTATTTGAGCTGGCAGCTGCTCACTTTGTACCGGCTCGACCGCTGGCTGCGGTTGCGCTCGCAAATGGATCCTCCCGATCTCGGCGGGATCTGGGGCGATATCGTCGCGCAGGTCGTGCGGCTGCATCGGCGCAAACAGTTCCATAAGCAACGCTTGATTCAGCTGTTGCGCGAACTGCGCCGTTCCACGGCAGCGCTACCCGACGGCGTGATCATTCTCAGCCCGCAACGTGAGATCGTCTGGTTCAACCGTCAGGCGGCGCGCTTGTTGGGCCTCAAACGGCCGGTCGATGTGGGTCTTCGGATCGACAACCTGATCCGCTCGCCGGAGTTCGTGCTGTATCTGCACGGCGATGATTTTGCCATGCCGCTGCTCATACGTCCGCCGGTGCAATTGGAAATGTACCTCGAGCTGCAGGTGGTGCCCTATGGCGGGGGCCAGTCATTGTTGCTGGTGCGCGATGTGACGCGGCAGATGCGGCTGGAGGCCATGCGCAAGGATTTCGTAGCCAACGCCTCGCACGAGTTGCGCACACCCTTGACGGTGATTTCCGGCTATCTCGATACCTTGGCCGATGATTCGTCCATCGACCCCGCGTGGTCGGGCCCCATCAAGGACATGCGCGCCCAGGCGCAGCGCATGAATGCGATCATCGCCGACTTGTTGGTGCTGTCGCGCTTGGAGGCCACGGGCGGCGAGGCACCCCGCGACGCCGTCGATGTACCGAGCATGTTGGAGCGGCTGCAGCGCGATGCGCTCGCCAGTGCCGATCGGCCGCGCCACGTCCTCCTGGAACTGGAGACCGTCGATGGGTTGTTCGGCGCCGGCCACGAACTCGAATCTGCTTTCACCAATCTGCTGGTGAACGGTATGAAATACACTCCGGCGGAGGGCACGGTGCGCATTCGCTGGTGGGCCGATGCGGAAGGGGCATATTTTTCCGTGATCGACAGCGGCATCGGCATCCCGGCGGAACATATTCCGCGCCTCACCGAGCGTTTCTATCGCGTGGACGCCGGCCGATCCCGCGGGCAGGGCGGCTCGGGGTTGGGTCTTGCGATCGTCAAGCACGCCGTGCAGCGGCACGGCGGTTGGCTCGATGTACAGAGCACGGAAGGCAAGGGGAGCACCTTTACTTGTCACTTTCCCCCGGCAAGAATTTGGCAGCAGCTGGTACGCGCAGCGGTTAGCGCTTGACGTCACAAATATAGCGTGCGGTGTTGACGCGCGGTTCAATCGGATGTACATCAAAGCGCGCGGAGCCGGCGCTCGCAGCACAGCGGATCATGAGCAGGGTCCGACGCTCTCGGCGGCCGGGCATTCGAAGGTTCTCCAAAGTTCAAGCGCCTAAGGTATTTTTATGGAAACGGCCGATCTAACCCACCACATTTCCCGGCGCTTCAACGAAGATCTGGAGAAGGTTCGCAACCAGGTGCTACAGATGGGAGGATTCGTCGAGCAGCAGCTGCACAAGGCGATCACGGCGTTGGTCGAGGGCGACAGCCAGCTCGGTGAATCAGTGGCGACGGACGATTACAAGGTCAACGGCATGGAGGTGTCGATCGACGAGGAATGCAGCCGCATATTGGCGATCCGGGCGCCGGCCGCCGGCGACTTGCGGGTGATCGTCGCCATCATCAAGACCATCACCGACCTCGAGCGCATCGGCGACGAAGGCGAAAAGATCGGCTATATCGCGTCGCGGCTCGCCACAATGGAGCGGCCCGCGGATAAATACCGCGAAGTCAAACACTTGGGGAGGCAAGTCGCGCAAATGGTACATGACGCGCTCGATGCCTTCGCCCGCATGGACTCTCACGCGGCGCTCAAGACCGCGCGCGAGGACAAGATGGTGGACGAAGAATATGAGTCGATTCATCGCCAGAGCATCACTTTCATGATGGAAGACCCGCGCACCATTCGCCGCGCGCTCGAAATCATGTGGATCGTGCGCGCGCTGGAGCGGATCGGCGATCACGCCAAGAACATTTGCGAGTATGTGATATACATGGTTCACGGAAAAGACATTCGCCACACCTCGCTCGAGGACGTTGCGAGACAAATCGACGCCGCGCCCGCATCGTCCCGCGGCCGATGACTCGGCGGCGGGGGAATCTCCTCGGATTTGCCGCAGCGGCAGGCTTGCTGGCCTATGCCTATTACGCCGAGTTCGTGCTGCACCTGGCACCGTGTCCGCTGTGTATTTTTCAGCGGGTCGGCATGTTCTCCATCGCTGTCGTGTTCTTGATAGCGGCGGCGCACGATCCGGTGGGCTGGGGCCGCCGCGTCTACGCATCGTTGCTCGAGTTAAGCGCCCTTGCCACCGTCGGCATTGCGATTCGGCACCTGTACATTCAGAGCCTACCCGAGGGGAGCGTCCCGGCGTGTGGGGCATCGCTCGATTTCATGCTCAAGGTGTTCTCCCTGAACGAAGTGCTGGTCAAGGTACTGACGGGCTCCGGGGAGTGCGCCAAAGTTACATGGCGGTTCCTCGGGATAGCGATGCCGGGCTGGGTCCTCATCGCGGCTCTCGTTCTGGGCATTTTCGGCGTGTGGGTCAATCTGAGGCGCCAAGCTCCGGAATTGCGCTTCTAGTTATGAACGCACCGTCGAAGTCCGAGACCTTGCGCTTGACCGAGGAATTGATTGCGCGAGCATCGGTCAGCCCCACCGACGGCGGGTGTCAGGCCATCATGATCGAACGGCTCGAGTCGATTGGTTTTGACGTAGAGAGTCTGCGCTTCGGGCCGGTAGACAATTTCTGGGCCAAGCGCGGCGACGGCGGCCCGGTGTTCTGCTTCGCGGGCCATACCGACGTGGTGCCGCCGGGGCCGCTGGATGAATGGAGTCACGATCCCTTCACTCCGGTCATCGAGGACGGAATGCTCTATGGGCGCGGCGCCGCCGACATGAAGAGCGGCCTCGCGGCCATGGTGACGGCCTGCGAAGAATTCGTGGGCCGATATCCGGCGCACAAAGGCACGATCGCATTCTTGATCACGAGCGATGAAGAAGGGCCGTCGGTCGACGGCACGCGCCGGGTGGTCGAGGTGCTGCGCGAACGCAAGGAATCCATCGATTGGTGTCTGGTTGGCGAGCCGTCGAGCGAGAGCGCGCTCGGCGACACGATCAAAATCGGCCGGCGCGGCAGCTTGAGCGGCCGGCTAACGGTACACGGCGTTCAAGGACACATCGCGTACCCGCAATTCGCCGACAATCCGGTGCATGCCGTCGCGCCCGCCCTGGCCGAACTCGCGGCTCGGATCTGGGATCGCGGCAACGAACATTTTCAGCCGACCACTTTCCAAATATCGAATATTTCCGCCGGCACGGGCGCGCCCAATGTCATTCCCGGAGAATTGAAGGCACGCTTCAACCTGCGTTACTCGACCGAACAGACCGTGGACGGGCTCAAGACCGTGGTCGAGGAGTTGCTGCGCCGTCATCGAGTGAATTTTTCCTTGGAGTGGTTCGTTTCCGGATACCCGTTTCTGACGGTGCCCGGCGAACTATCGCAGGCCGCGATTCGCGCCGCGCAGGAGCAATTGCAAATCACGCCAAGACTGTCGACCAGCGGCGGGACCTCGGACGGGCGCTTCATCGCCCCCATGGGCGCCCAGGTGATCGAAATCGGCGTGGTCAATGAAACCATTCACAAAGTGAACGAATGCGTGCGCGTCGCAGACATCGACCGGCTGCATGCCATTTACAAACGCACGTTGGAATTGCTGCTCGCATCGTAGCCGATCGTTATGGAGTCGAGTGTGACCGTGGTACCCGCCGAACGGTGACGCGTTATTGGTCGGTGCCAACGGTACACAAGAAAAACACTCGCTGTCATTCAGCCGTCACTTGCCGGGCATATAAAGTCATCCGGTTTCACACATCGAACTAGAGGTCACTTCATGATTTATCAGAAGATGCTCGGCTCCTCACTCGGCCTGCTTGCTGCGTCCCTTTCATTCATCGCGCCTGTAAGGGCGGACAATTTCAACGAGGACAGCGGCCTTGCCGCCCTTCACGGCTATTCGGTGAAGGTGTGGGCCAAGGGAACCTCATATTTCAAGAATCCCGACTCCATCGCGTGGGACCGCGGCAATGTTTGGGTCGGCTACCAAAACGTGACCAGCAAGACCGGTAACGACGGAAAGTTCAGCACGGTGGCAGAGTACGATTCGGACGGATCGCTGCTGCGCACGTTTGCGGTGCCGGGCCATTGCGATGGACTGCGGATCGATCCAGCGACGCACACGGTGTGGGCCGCTTCTAACGAAGATGGCAATCCCGGCCTCGTGTCCATCGCTCAGCCGACCGGAAAGTTGACTTATTACTCCTTTGACCCGACTGTCCACGGCGGCGGATTCGACGATATGGCTTTCGTGAACGGCAAAATGTTCATCACGGCCTCGAACCCAACTCTCGACGCCAACGGCGTGAACGTCTTTCCGGCCGTCGATGAAATCACCTTCAGCGGCACCAAAGTAGTACTGACTCCGGTACTGATGGGCAACGCGAGCGCCCTCGATACGATCTCCGGCCAGATGGTTACTCTCAACGAAGTCGATCCCGATTCCCTGTCAATTGATGCGTCGGGCAATCTGGTTCTCGTCAACCAAGGGGGTTCCGAACTTGTGTTCATTGCGAATCCGGGGACCGCAGCCCAAAAGGTCTCACGCACGTTGGTCGGTACGCAGTTGGAGGACACCGTCTGGATCAAGTCGGCGGCGCGCGGTCATCTCTTGGTGGTGGACGGCAAGACCAATACGATTTATTCGGTTAAAACTGATTTCGCACCGGGAACCATCTATACGGAAACGCCGGATGATTCCGGCGTGTCGAGCTTCGTCGGCACGGTAGATCTGACCACCGGTATCGTCAAGCCCATCATTATCGGATTCAAGAAAGCCACCGGCCTTATCTTCGTTCCCGGCACGGAGGATGAGTCGTAGGCGCGCAGAAAGGCGGCAGCGCCACTCTTATACCTTGATGACAACAGTACGGTGCTCGCGGTGAAACAATCGTTCCACCGGTCCCGAGCACCGTACTGCCGCTGGAATTGCTGCTCGCATCGTAGGGCGGCACCCGTAGCGCGGCGAGGCTTTACGCGCTTTGCGCAAACGAGATAGGCGACAGCCGCAGCGTCACGATTACTGTAGTACCCTCGTTCGCTATGCTTTCGATGCGCAACTGCGCGCCGATGAGCTCGGCTTGCTCGCGAAGACCGACGATGCCGAAGTGTCCGGGGCGGGGTGTGGCGGGATCGAATCCAACGCCGTCATCCTCGATGCGCAGCTTGAGCTGCGTTCCATCGACCGTCTGCAGTGTAACCACGACTCGCGACGCCATGGCATGCCGCTCGATGTTGCGCAGAGCCTCCTCGGCGATGCGAAACAGAGTCTCGGCGCGTTCGTCGCCGAAGCGGGCGGCCTCCGGATCGGAGATGAATTCGCCGCTCAATGCCGTGCGATCGAGGAAGCGGTCGAATGCCCTGCTGAGCGCGGCGCCGAGGCCGGTGTCGCGCACGGCGTTGACCCGCATTTGGGCGATGGCGGTGCGCGCCTCGTTCAATCCCTCATGCGCCACCTCTTCGGCGCGCGCCAGTTCGTCGCGCAGCGATTCCGGATCGTGCATCTGAAGCTTGCGCAGTAATCGTACTTCGCTGAGCATGGCCATCATGGAGTGGGCGAGCGTGTCGTGCAGATCGCGTGCGATCTTCAGCCGCTCGCGCATGATGGCTGCGTAGCGCGATTCCTCGGCAAGACGCTCAACTTCGCGCGTTCGAACGGCGACCCGTCGCTCCAGCTCACCGCTGAGTGTCAGTAATTCGGAGCGCTCTTGTCGCAGCGCGTCGAGTATCTCGGCGAACGCGGCTGCGAGCTGCGCGACTTCATCGCGTCCGCTCGGCACCTCGATGCGTGCCATCTCGTTGCGGCCCACCGCGGCGGCTGAACGCGTCAGGCGCCGCAAACGATTCGTCAAGTGGCGCGCGCCCAGCGCCCCGACCAATGCCGTGGCGGCCCCCAGCGAGATCGAGATCCCAAGAATCCGAATGGCCAAGGCGTTCGCACGCTGATAGACATGCTCCTTCGGCTCGCTGAGCTGGACCTGCCAGCCGAGCCCGTTATGATGGGCACCGACGCGCACCGGCGCTCGTGCGACCAGCACCGTTGCGCCGTCGGGCAGCCGCTCAAATCGTGGAGTGCCCGATGGTTCCATGGGGTATGCGTCCGCGGCCGACGCCGGTTCGACAGGCGGCGGCTCTTTGAGCACGACTCCGTCCCATCGCTTGTCGAGCAGGGCCTGCGGCCCGACGACCACTACGGCGTCGCGATTCAACACCAGGGTCTGAGCGGAGCCGCGCGCGTTCAATATGTCGCTGAGCCGCTGCACGTTGTTCGAGGCCCAGTGCCAGTTCAAATGTGCCGCGATCACTCCCACAACATGCCCCGATGCATCGGCAATAGGAGTGGAGAAATCCCCGAGCAGGGGCGCGCGGCCCGTAGGTGCAGTCCCCTCGATCATGCCGATCCAAGGCCGCTCGAGTCCCTGAGAAAACCACTGCTCGCGGCTCACGCCGGCGCCGACCGCGAGGTTGTCCGTCGCGGCGAGCACGGTGCCGTTGATATCGGCCACGGCAATCCAGCCCAGGTCCGGGTGCACCCCGGTCAAGCGTTCGAAAATGCCCGCAGGGCCCCCAGAATCCCCTGCGGCACGCAGTGCATCGAGGCGTGCGCTCACCGCCTGACCTAAATCCGACCCGAGCTGATCGGTTTCAAGAGTCAGCCTGCGAACATGTTGCTGCACGACGATTTCGCGCGCGACCCGGCCCGCCCAGATCGACGCGGCGATGGCGAAGCTCGCCGCCAGAGCGATCATGAGCCAGATGATCCCCGCGACCAGGCTGCGCCGCGGATCCATGTCTCGCAGTAAGCCGATCGGGGAAATCGAGAAACGAGGCGTGCTCATATGCCTTCAACAACAGGTGACTTAAGTCACTTCCAAATGATGCCTGTCTGGCCGCATGATTACCAACTGGTGTCGGTGTGAGTGAATTCAATGACCAAGGAAGAGGCGGCTCCCGGAGCCTGGGTCCGCATCCTAATTGCGGAAGACCAGGCGCTCGTCAGGCGCGGCACCACCGTATTGTTGTCGATGGAGCCGGATATGGAAGTGGTGGGCCAGGCCTGCGATGGGGTCGAGGCGGTCGCAATGGCGAGTGAGCTGCGTCCAGACGTAGTGCTCATGGATCTGCACATGCCGCGGCTGGGCGGTGTGGCCGCGACGCGCGAAATCACGCGAAAGCTACCGGACACTCAAGTGTTGGTCCTGACCACGCTCAACGACGATGAAACCGTATTCGAGGCAGTGCGCGCGGGCGCGCATGGATATCTGCTGAAGGATGTCACCGAACAGGAGTTGCTCGACACCATCCGTGCTCTGCGGCGCGGCGAGTCGCGCCTGACACCGCAAATCGCGCGCAAGGTCATGGACCAGTTCCGCCGTCTCGCGGAATCTTCCGAATACGTGCCGGATGTGCCAAGCGACGCACGGAAGCGCGATGCAGTCACCGAGACACTGAATGAAAAGGAAGAAAAGATTCTGCGGCTCATAGCAGAAGGCATGAGCAATCGACAGATCGCCAACGCGCTGTTCCTGGCCGAGGGCACCGTCAAGAACTATGTCAGCCGCATCATGGAGAAACTGCACGCCAACACGCGCACTGCGCTCGCCGTGATATCCGCCAAGCAGCGCCGCGCGGAATAAGCATGCCGATGCCGCAGAGCCGCCATAGCGCACATCGGCCCATGATCCGATCACGCGGTTAGCATTCATCATGTCAATGTCGCGATTTTCGGTCCGGTTTCCGTATTTCGTCGTGGTCACTTGCCTGATCGTCGCGGTTGTCGGCATCACCAGCCTGGTACGGATGCCGATCGACTTATTTCCAAAGATCAAAATACCTGTGGTGGTGGTGGCCACGTTTTTTGCGGGAATGCCGCCTGAGCAGATCGAAAACGACATCACCGGCCGCTTCGAGCGCTTTTTTACTCTGGGGAGCGGGATCGATCATATCGAGTCCCGCTCGCTGCCCGGCGTCAGCCTGATCAAGATTTATTTCCAGCCGGGCACCGACGCCGATTCCGCGGTGACGACCATAGCAAACCTGGCGATGGCGGATCTGCGCAAGCTGCCGCCGGGAACCCTGCCTCCGGTGGTATTGAAGTTCGATTCATCCAGTCTGCCCGTCTGCCTGATCACCTTGAAAGGCGAGGGACTGGACCAGACGGCGTTGCGGGATATGGGTCAATACGCGGTCCGCAACCAAGTTGCCGGGGTGCCTGGTGCCTCGGTGCCTCAACCTTTCGGCGGCAAATATCGGCAAATTATGGTGTACGTCGACCCGCTCAAGCTCGATGCGCACCAGCTCAGTGTGATGGATGTGGTTCGGGCGGTGAACGATTCGAATCTGATCCTGCCCGCCGGGGACGTCGTGGTCGGCCCCTATGACTATTCCCTATACACCAACAGCCAGCTCGATACCGTCGACGAAATCAACCGCGTGCCGCTCAAGACCCTCGACGGCGGCACGGTCATGGTCGGCGACGTCGGTCAGGCGAAGGACGCCTCGCAGATTCAGACCAGCGTGGTGCGCGTCGACGGTCAACGCTCGGTCTACCTGCCGGTATTGAAGCAGGGGGGGGACGCGAACACGATTGCCGTCGTCGACGGCATTAAAGCAGCTATAGCGCACCTCGTCGACGTGCCCAAGAGCTTGATCGCCAAAGTGGTCTTCGATCAGTCGATATTCGTCAAATCCGCGATCAGGAATCTCATCGATGAAGGGTTGATCGGTGTCGTTCTGACGGGAGTGATGATTTTCATTTTCCTCGGCAGTCTGCGGGCAACCCTGGCCGTTTTCATCTGCGTGCCGCTGTCGGCGCTGGCGACTTTCTTCGTACTGTCGCTGGGCGACGGCACCATCAATGCCATGGTGCTCGGCGGTTTGGCTCTGGTCTTCTCCCGCCTGATCGATAACTCGGTGGTCGTGCTGGAGAACATTTTTCGTCATATCGAAATGGGCAAGTCGCCGGAAGAGGCGGCCGAGGTCGGCGGCCGCGAAGTGGCATTGGCGGTTCTGGCGTCGACATTGACGACGGCCATCGTGTTCTTCCCCGTGACGTTTCTTTCGGGCGTCAGCCGGTTTCTGTTCACCGCGCTGGCGCTTGCGGTGGTAATTTCGCTGTTTGCATCCTATTTTGTGGCGATGACGGTGGTGCCATTGTTTTGCGCCAAACTCATCAAGTCGCCCGGTCACGAGTATTCCGACCCGGCGCCCGGGCAGGCTGCGGCGCATTCATCGGCCATACGGCGCTTCGTCGCATGGTTCAATCAGAAATTCCGGCAGTTCGTAACCCGCTACGACTACGAATTGGTGCGCTCATTCGCGCGCCCGGCCGCGACGCTGATGACCATTCTGGGCGTGAGCTTGTTGCTGCTCGGCTTGTCCCCGGCTCTGGGCCTCTCCTACTTCCCGCGCACCGATCCCGGACAATTCGTCGTCAATCTCAAGGCTCCGTCAGGCACCGAGGTTTACGGGACGGAGGCGCTCGTCAAGCGCGCCGAGAACGTGATTCGCGAGGTCGTCAGTCCGCACGACTTGAGTCTGATCGTGTCGAACATCGGTTCGACTCCCGGATTTTCGTCGATTTATACGAGCAATTCGGCTCCCCATACGGCGTTCATACAGGTCGGGCTGACCGAAGGGCATCGCGTTGGAAGCTACGAGTACATGGATCGCGTGCGCTCACGTTTGAGACATGACGTTCCGCAGCTCACCACTTATTTTCAGTCCGGCGGCTTAGTCGACGCCATCCTTAATCAAGGCTTGCCGACGCCCATCGACATTCAGGTCAGCGCATCGTCATTGCATCAGGCGTACGAGACCGCGTCCGATATCGCAGGCGCGGTGCGCGGTGTCAAGGGCGTCAGCGACGTCCTCGTGCCGCAGGACATCGATGATCCGGCGCTCAAGGTCGTCGTGAACCGCACGCGCGCCGCCGAGCTCGGCCTGTCGCAAAAAGAGATCGTCAGCAACGTCATCACGGCCGCCACGTCCAACGCAATGATCGCTCCGTCTTACTGGGTGGATCCGGCGAGCGGCAATGACTATTTGCTGACGGTTCAATATTTCGAGCATTCGATCAAGAATCTAAACGATCTGAAGTCCATTCCGCTGCGCTCGAAGGACGGGCTGCAAACCACGACCTTGGATGCCGTCGCGGATGTAAAACTGGTCAATGCGCCGAGCGAGGTCGATCACTATCAGCTGCGCAAAGTCATCGATGTCTATGTCGCCACCGCTGGAGAAGATCTTTCGCGAGTCACCTCGGCTGTGAATAAAATCGTCGCGCGCGAGTCGCTCCCGGAAGGAGTCCGAGTCGTGCTGCGCGGCTCGGTGCACAGCATGTATGACTCTTTCAAGAGCTTCGGCGCCGGTTTGATCCTGGCGGTCCTGCTCGTCTACTTGGTTCTGGTTGCACAGTTTTCCTCCTTCGTCGATCCACTGTTGATCCTGCTGGCGGTTCCGACGGGCCTCACGGGCGTGGTGGTTACCCTGTGGCTGACGGGCACCACGCTCAACGTCATGTCGCTGATGGGCATCGTGATGATGGTGGGTATCGTCGTCTCGAACAGCATCCTGATCGTGGAATTTTCCCGCCGCCTCATCTTGGACGGAGTGCCTCTGGAGAACGCATTGCGCGAAGCATCGAAGGCGCGACTGCGGCCTATCCTGATGACCTCTCTCGCAACGATCCTCGGGCTGATCCCGATGGCGCTGAAGCTGGGCGAGGGCAGCGAAGCCTATGCACCGCTGGCGCGCGCCATCGTCGGCGGCCTGGTCGTATCCGTCGTGACCACCGTGTTTATCGTTCCCATAGCCTATCTGATGGTATACCGGCGGCGCGCAGCCGCGGGGACTTGGCCGTGAAGACCGAGCGCGGCGCTGCGCCGGCTGCATTCGCTTGCTGGGCGGCTGCCTCAATCTTGAACGCCGCACCCGCCTGCGCCGACCCGCCGATGCGTTTGACGTTGGAGTCCGCGCGACAGCTTGCGGTGCAGAACAGTCCCGCGCTTCAGGCGGCGGGGTACACTGCACGCGCCGCGGGGCGGGTCGTGGCGGAAAAGAAGTCGGCGTATTTTCCGCAACTAGGCGCCGCCGCGACTTCGGTCGGCGTCGATACGGCGGATTCCAAAGTCAACCGTAACGGCGTCGAGCAACAATTGAGCTCGTACGTTACCGCCGGAGCGCTCAACACCTCGACTCTATTCAGCCGCACGGCGGCCGGAGTCGAACTCACGCAGCTGGTTACGGATTTCGGCAAGACGGTGAACCTGGTGAAGAGCGCCAAGGCATCGTTTCGTGCCGCCCAGGAGCGGACGAATTCGGTCCAAGCAACTGTATTGCTGAACGTTACCGAGGCTTTCTATCGCACCTTGCAGACGCAAATCACGGTGCAAATCGCGCAAAAGACTCTCGCAGATCGCAAATTGGAGACGGAACGCATTGCCGTGCTGGCGAAGAACAAATTGAAATCCGAACTGGATGTCAGCTTCGCGAACGTCGCAATGGCGCAAACTCAATTGCTGCTGCTGCAGGCGCAGAATTCTTTCGAAGCGAGCAGCGCGGAATTGACGTTCACTTTGGGGTTGAAAGGCGGGGCCGTGCAGCACTTCGACCTGCAGGAGCCTGCGCAGCCCCCGGATCCGCCACCGGGAGACTTGACGGCGCTGATCGATCAAGCCAAGCACGGGCGGCCGGAACTCGCCTCGCAACGCGCCGTGGTCGACGCCGAACACAACAACGTGAAAGTTCAGCGCGCCGGCAACTACCCCACCATAAGGTTGTTGGGTGCAGCCGGCAACACGTTTTCCGGCGACAGCCGTTTGCCGGACAAGTACGCCGCAGTGGGTCTGAACGTGAGCGTGCCGCTGTTTGCCGGCGGCCGCTACCGGGCGGAAACCGAAGAAGCGCAGTACCGCGAGCGCGCGGCGCAACAGCAATTGCAGAACCTCGAAGACGGCGTGGAGAGGGATGTGCGCGTGGCTTGGCTCAATGCGCAAGCCGGCCTCGAAGCGCTTTCCGCATCGGAAAAGTTGCGCACGTACGCCGCGAGGGCATTGGAGCTCGCGCAATCGAGATATAACTTGGGAATCAATTCGATCATCGAACTCGACACGGCGCAGCTGAACTCGATCGACGCCGAAATTCAAAGCGTGAACGCTCGATACGAGTACCAGATAGACTTGGCGAAGCTGTCGTTCCAATCGGGCAGCCTCTAGGCTGCAGGCTTCTGCCGTGAGTCCACCCACCCACTTAGCCGGATGTGCGCAATGCAGATGACTGCCAAGCAGGGGAAAATCATTGCCGCTGCTGCGATCGCTGCAGTTGCGGTTGCGTTATGCATGATGCTCGCCGAGCATCTGATCAGCGCGGGTAATGCGACGAATTCAGTGAGGCAGCCGCTGCCGGTCGTCGTGGCGAAAAAGTCCGACATGCTTCAGACCATCCAGCTTGCCGCCGAATTCCGGCCGTATCAGGAAGTGGACGTCGATGCCAAGGTGCGTGGTTACGTCAAGTCCCTGCGTGTCGATGTTGGAGATCGAGTCAAGGAAGGTGAAGTCATCGCCGAGCTCGAGATTCCCGAAGCGACGGACAATCTGGCCAAGGCGTCCGCCGCACTCGACCGGTCTCGCCACCAGGCAGCTCAGTCCGAGGCGATTTTCAGCGATGCCCGGCAGATGTATCAGCGGCTGGCCGCGGTCATGAAGGAGCGGCCCGATCTCATCGCCCAGCAGGATCTCGATCAGGCGAAAGCCAAGGCGGACGCGGCGCATGCGGCGTCGATCGCGTCCGAATCGGCGATCATCGAGGCGCAGGCGTATCACAATCAGCAGCGGGATCTTTTGAATTATTCGAAAATAGCGGCTCCCTTCGACGGGATGGTCACCAAGCTTTATGTTTATCCCGGTGCCTTGGTGGGCGAATCCGGCGGGGGCGGCGCGGCAGGTTCCGGCCGATCCGTCGTGCATTTGTCGCAGCTAAGCCGGCTGCGGCTCGTTACACGGGTGCCCGCGTCGTTGGTACCCAAGATCCACGACGGCACGAGTGTGAGCATCACCATACCTGCGCTGGACATCCACAAGACTCTGCCGGTCGCTCGCTTGAGCCATCAGGTCGACCTGCAAACGCGCACCATGCTTGTGGAGATTGACTATCCGAACGCGGACTTTGCCGTAACTCCCGGCCTATATGCCGATGTCGACTTGCCCGTCGATTCCCGCTCCGGCGTTTTGGCCGTGCCGCTCGAGGCGGTCAACTCCCGCAAGGAAGACAGCGGAAAGGTATTTGTATTGGGCAAGGACGGCAGCGTGCAGCAGCGCGATGTGGTGTTGGGATTGGTGAGTCCAAACGAGGTGGAAATCAAGAATGGACTTGCGGTGGGAGAGATGGTCGTCGTCGGTGTGAAACCCGGGCATGAGAAAGGCGTCGTCTTCGAACCCAAATTCATGGCGGCGCGTTAGCCCGCCGCGGGAGGTTCGCATGATCGGTTGTCTGCTGGCGTTTTACGTAAATGAAAACCGCAAACATCGCGGCGTGCCCACCTGGCAGTGGTTGCTGCAAGAGGCGGCCAAACTCGGTATCGGAGGCGGGACCGCATTCGTGTCCACCGCGGGCTTCGGGCAGCATCACGTACTGCATATGGATCGGATGTTCGGCACCGGCCTGATTTGCGTCAAAGTCGAATTTCTGGTGACCGAAAAGGAGAAGGCGCTATTGCTCGAATTGCTGGCACGCGAACAGATGGATTTGTTCTGTTCGCAGAGCGACGCGCGATTCGGTATGACCGGCGCGGACGCCGCACTCTAGCTCAGCGCAGGCCCGAAACGGCACAGGCATTTTGCGCCTCGCTCCGTTCCATGATATATGAAGGCGCGTCCAGCCAATCGAGTCTCACTTGTGGCAAGAAAGAGACGAATGTAAATCCCTGAGATCGCTCGATGTAACATCTCTGTAACAAAACGTCGGTTAAATCCAACTATCCAAACGACGGGAGTATTAGCAGTGAGTGACGGAAATATGAGCCTTGACCGAATGGTGCTCGGAGTTCGCTGCAGCCGCGGGCTAGCTCCTCTCAAGAATGGTCTGCTAGTCGCAAGTCTGCTGGCCGCAACGAGTTTGGCGCAGGCGCAAACCGCAGGCAGCGCACCGGCACCCGCCGCGAGCGATGACAGCTTGACCTGGCATGGGATTACTCTTTACGGCATCGTCGACGTCGGCATCCAAAATCAGACCCATGGCGCTCCCATCAGCGATTACTTCGTCGGCGGCAGCGCCGAGGTGGTGCAGAAGAACAGCAATCACTCGGTGACAGGAGTCACGCCGAGCAACTTGAGCAACTCCAGGATTGGCCTGCAAGGCCTCGAGCCCATCGCCGGAGACTGGTCGGGAGTGTTCAAACTAGAGACGTATATCAATCCGCAATCCGGCCAGATCGCCGATGCCTTGAAATCGCTGGCGCAGAACAACGGTAGGCCCCTTGGCACTCAGGCATCCCCTGGGAATCAGAACACCAATGTGGATTCGAGCGCTTCCGGTCAAACGTTCATCCAGTCCTACGCCGGGGTCGGCTCGAAGACGTTCGGGACATTCACCTTCGGCCGCCAGAACACGGTGCTCGCCGATGGCATCGCCAAGTACGACCCGAATTACGCCTCCCAGGCATTTTCATACATAGGCATTGCCGGAGGTCCGGCCGGCGGCGGGAATACACAGAATCGTCGTCTTGATTCGTCGTTGAAGTACGTGGGTTCGTTCAAGCCGGCGGAGGCGGTAGGGCTGCACCTCTCGGCGCAATACAAATTCAATCAGTCCACCGGCAGCGCCAATACGGCCTACGAAGTGTCTTTCGGCGGGGACTTTGCAGGCTTCTCGGTTGATGGTTACTACACCAAGATCAAAGATGCGCTTGCGATGGGCGCGCTCAGTGCGGCGCAGGTCGCCGACCTGTCGAAGCCCAATACTGATCCGACCAGCCTGTGCCCGAGTGCAACCCCGTTGGTTCCGGAGCCGACCTGCGTGGCGGCCAGCCCGACCAATGCGCTAACGGCGACAGTCTCGGACAACACTGCCTATGCCGTCATGGCGCTGTACAACTGGAACATATTGAAATTCTTCGGCGGCTACGAGCACATCCAGTACGCGAATCCGGCTACCCCGCTGGCCGCCGGGTTCGACGTCGCGGCTTACCGTGTTGCCTTCGTGAACGTGCAAAGCGGACCAAAATCTTCCTTCGTTAATGACAAGACCCAGCAGGTGTACTGGGCGGGCGTGCGGTACAGCGTGCTTCCTCAAGTCGAGCTGGTTGGCGCCTACTATGGCGTGAAGCAGAGCGCGTACGGCACCGGCTCCAATGCCGGCTGTTCGACCAAAAAGTCCGGAACCTGCAGCGGTACGGAAGACATCATTTCTTTCGATGCCGATTACCGCCTAACCAAGCGTTTTGACGCCTTCATCGGCGCAATGTACAGCGGCGTGCGCGATGGTCTGGCGGCCGGGTTCCCCTACCACACCACCGACATCACCACGACCGCCGGCGTGCGGTTCAAATTCTAACGGCCTCGCGGGGACATTTCCTCTGCGCCCATGTATCTAGTCTTGCGTGCGCACGGACGCGCCTGTATCTTCGGTAAAAATTAGAGCGGCGCCAGCAGGGCCAGCACCGTTGAGCCTCGGAGGAAGCATGAACAAGCTCACATCGATGCTCGTCTGGATTGTCGTAGCGCTCGTTGGCGCCATCGCGTTTGCATCGCTCGCGCTCGGCCGCGGCGAGTCGGTCAGTTCCATCTGGATCGTTACCGCAGCGCTGTGCGTCTACTTCATAGCCTATCGCTTCTACAGCAAGTTCATCGCCGACAAGGTGCTGCGGCTCGATGACTCCAGGTTGACGCCGGCGGTGCGCCACAACGACGGCATGGACTACGTGCCGACGAATAAATGGGTGCTCTATGGTCACCATTTCGCGGCAATCGCGGGCGCAGGCCCGTTGGTGGGTCCGGTGCTCGCCGCGCAGATGGGCTATCTGCCGGGGACGCTGTGGATCCTGGCCGGCGTGGTCGCGGCCGGCGCCGTGCAGGATTTCATCGTGCTGTTCGCCTCGGTGCGGCGCGACGGCAAGTCGCTCGGCGAAATGATCAAGATGGAGCTTGGCCCGGTGCCCGGCACACTGGCACTGGTCGGTGTGCTCGCGATCATGATTATCATCCTCGCGGTGCTCGCGCTGGTGGTCGTCAAGGCGCTCACCGCGAGCCCTTGGGGACTGTTCACCATTGCCGCCACCATCCCGATCGCGCTGCTGATGGGCATCTACATGCGCGTGCTGCGGCCGGGCAAGATCGGCGAGGCCTCCGCGATCGGGGTCGTGCTGCTGCTGTTGTCGATCGTCTACGGCCGCGCGGTGGCGGCGGATCCCACCTGGGGCGCGCTGTTCACCCTGAGCGGGCCGTCACTGGCGTGGGCCCTGATCCTATATGGCGGCATTGCCGCCAGCCTGCCGGTGTGGCTGATGCTCGCGCCCCGCGACTATCTCAGCACCTTCCTCAAGATCGGCACGATCGTCGCCCTGGCGATCGGCATCTATATCGTCGCACCGCCGCTGGCGATGCCGCGGACGACGCTTTTTATCGACGGCTCCGGACCGGTGTTTTCCGGCAAGCTGTTCCCGTTCCTGTTCATCACGATCGCCTGCGGCGCCGTGTCCGGATTCCACTCGCTGATATCTTCCGGTACCACGCCGAAGATGATCGAGAACGAGTCGCACATGCGTCTGATCGGCTTCGGCGGTATGCTGGCCGAATCGTTCGTCGCAATCATGGCCTTGACGGCCGCGTGCGTCCTTGTCCCCGGCGTGTACTTCGCGATGAATTCGCCGGCCGCCGTGATCGGCACCACCGCCGCCAACGCCGCCCAGGTCATCTCGAGCTGGGGCTTTACGATCACGCCCGACATGATCACCCAGACCGCCGCCGATATCGGCGAGAAGACCGTGCTGTCGCGCGCCGGCGGTGCACCGACGCTGGCGGTTGGCATGGCGCAGATTCTGTCGACCGCGGCCGGCGGCAAGGCGATGGAAGCGTTCTGGTACCACTTCGCCATCCTGTTCGAAGCCCTGTTCATCCTGACCGCCGTCGATGCCGGCACTCGCGCCGGCCGTTTCATGATCCAGGACATGCTCGGTCACGCCTACAAACCGCTCGGCGACACCAAATTCCTGCCGGGAAATGTGCTGGCGACGGTGCTATGCGTTTCGGCCTGGGGTTACTTCCTGTACCAGGGCGTGGTCG
The DNA here is from genome assembly GCA_038229815.1 of Steroidobacterales bacterium. Classification (GTDB taxonomy): domain Bacteria; phylum Pseudomonadota; class Gammaproteobacteria; order Steroidobacterales; family Steroidobacteraceae; genus Bog-1198. The sequence continues at coordinate 22,403 of JBBROC010000029.1, forward strand.
ATCCGCTCGGCGGCATCAACACGCTGTGGCAGCTGTTCGGCGTCGGCAACCAGATGCTGGCCGGCATCGCGCTGCTGCTGTGCACGAGCGTACTGGTCAAGATGAAGCGCGAGCGCTACGTGTGGGTGACGTTAATACCGACCGCGTGGCTGCTGATCACGACGCTGACTGCCGGCGTGCAGAAAATTTTCCACCCTGATCCGAAGATCGGCTTCCTCGCGCTGGCGCACAAGTTCGGCGACGCGGCCGCGCAGGGCCAGGTGCTGGCGCCGGCGAAATCGATCGCCGAAATGCAGCGCGTCGCCTTCAATAACTATCTCGATGCGGCGGTGTGCAGCGTGTTCGTGCTGTTGGTGCTCGCGATGTGCTTTTTTGCGCTGAAGATCTGTCTGCAGGCGCTGCGGCAGGCGCAGCCGACCGTGGCGGAGATTCCGCCGTATGCATCGGCGAAGGGAGTCGCAACATGAGCGACGAGGCGAGCACACGGACGCGTCTGCAGAGATTCCGCCAGGCCTGCAAGCAGATGTTCGGCATTCCCGATTATGAACGCTACGCGGCGCACATGCAGGCGCGACATCCGGGCGAACCGCTGCTGCCGGAGCGCGAGTTTCACGCCATGGCAATCGACCACAGGTACGGCGGCTCGCGACCGCGGTGCTGCTAACGCGTGCCCGCGGCGCGGCGGCTGATTGCGCGCCGCGATCGGCGCCTTCGGCGATACCAAAGAGCCACTGTCATAAAAGTGAAACATCCCACACTGATCATCACGGGCTAGGTCGCCGCTGGGCGCCCCTCGCAACTATTGGAGCGAACGCAAATGCAGACGAAGATCAAGATACTCTCGCGCCTCGCCGTCATCGGAGCAATGGCAGCTCTCAGTCTCGCGGCAGCCGCGGCGGACATCACCGGGGCCGGTGCCACATTCCCTTATCCGATTTATGCCAAGTGGGCGGACGCTTATAAAAAACTGACCGGCGTGGGGCTGAATTATCAGTCCATCGGATCGGGCGGCGGCATCAAGCAAATCAAGGCCAAGACCGTGACTTTCGGCGCGTCCGATATGCCGTTGAAGCCGGAGGACCTAAAGGCATCGGGGCTGTTGCAGTTTCCGATGATCATCGGCGGAGTCGTGCCGGTGGTGAACATCAAGGCAGTCCAGGCGGGCCAATTGCATCTGGACGGCCCGACGATTGCCAGCATTTATTTGGGCGAAATCACCCAATGGAACGATCCCAAGATCAAGGCCTTGAATCCGAAGCTGGCGCTGCCGAGCACCGCGATTGCCCCCATCTATCGCTCGGACGGTTCCGGCACGAATTTTCTGTTCTCCGACTACTTGTCCAAATCCAGTCCCAAGTTCCTGTCGACCATAGGAGCCAATACCTCGGTGCAGTGGCCGACGGGGATCGGAGCCAAAGGCAACGAGGGGGTCGCCAACATGACCACCCAAACCGACGGCGCGATCGGCTACGTCGAATACGCGTATGCGAAGCAGAACAAAATGGCTTACGCCTTGCTTACCAACAAGGGAGGGGCCGTGGTAGCGCCCAGCATGGAGTCTTTCCAGGCGGCAGCTGCGAATGCCGATTGGGCCAAGTCAGATGGTTTCTACGTGATATTGACCGATCAAGCCGGTGCCAAGAGTTGGCCCATTACGGGCGCGAGCTTCATCTTGATCTACAAGCAACCGGATGACGCGGCACCGGTTAAAGAGGCATTGAAGTTCTTTGCATGGGCATACAAGGATGGCGCTAAAATGGCGGCCGAACTGGACTATGTACCTTTGCCCGAACCGCTGGTTGCGCAGGTGAAAAAGACTTGGGTTTCGGAGATCAAGTCGGGCGGTCATCCGCTGTGGAGCGGCGAATAGCGAGAGCGAAACTCATACCGTGGCGATCATCAATCCGAGACACGCCGCAAAGCAGTTGATTTATGAGAGAGTCTTCCGTTCGGCTACGCTGAGCGCGGCGATTCTCGTTTTGCTGATACTTGGAGGAGTCGCGATATCGCTGCTGCGCGGCGCATGGCCGGCATTGAGTCACTTCGGATTCTCGTTCGTGACTCGGGAAATCTGGAACCCCGTGACCGACGAATTCGGCGCGCTGCCGCCGATTTACGGCACCGTGGTCACGTCTTTGGTTGCCATGCTGCTGGCGGTGCCGGCGGGATTCGGCATTGCCCTGTTCTTGACTGAACTGTGTCCGCCGCTGCTGAAGCGGCCGATCGGAGTCGCGGTCGAATTGCTCGCAGCCGTGCCCAGCATCATATTCGGCATTTGGGGTTTGTTCGTGCTGGCGCCGGTGCTGCAGCGGCACGTACAGCCGTGGTTGATAGCGCATGTGGGCGGTATCCCAGGGATCGGGCATTTGTTCCGAGGGCCGCCGTTTGGCATCGGGATCCTCACGGCCGGCGTGGTGCTCGCCATCATGGTCTTGCCGTTCATTGCAGCGACCATGCGCGATGTTTTCGACACCGTGCCTCCCATGCTCAAGGAATCGGGATATGGACTCGGCGCAACGACTTGGGAAGTGATGTGGAATGTGGTGGTGCCGCATTCCCGCGTCGGCATCGTCGGCGGCATCATGCTGGGTTTGGGCCGCGCGCTCGGTGAAACGATGGCCGTGACTTTCGTGATCGGCAATGCGCATCGCATCAGTTCCTCGTTGTTGGCGCCGGGGACCACGATTTCTTCGGCCATCGCCAACGAGTTCACCGAAGCGGTCGGCGATCTCTATACTTCGTCGCTCATCGCGTTGGGCCTATTGTTGTTTTTCATCACCTTTACGGTCATCGCCGCTGCACAGGCGATGCTTCGCAGGCTGGAGCGGCGCGCGGGGGGTGTGAATTGAATCGACGCGCGCTGCGCAAGGCGAAAAACGGCATCTTTCTCGTGCTGTCGCTCGTCGCGACCATGATCGGCCTGGCTTGCCTGGCGGCGATACTCTGGACTCTGATATCGAAAGGCATCGCAGGCATGTCCTGGCACCTGTTCACCCAAATGACGCCGCCGCCCGGCGGTCAAGGCGGATTGCTGAATGCCATTTACGGCAGCGCCGTCATGACCCTTTTGGGCATACTGATCGGATCGCCGATCGGCGTGCTGGCCGGCACGCACCTCGCGGAATACGGGCGCAACTCTCGTCTCAGCACCTCCATTCGCTTCATCAACGATGTATTGTTGAGTGCACCATCCATCATCATCGGACTCTTCATCTATGAAATCGTCGTGGTGCTCATGGGTCATTTTTCCGCCATCGCAGGCGCACTGGCGCTCGCCGTGCTCGCGATTCCGGTCACCCTTCGCACCACGGAAGACATGCTCAATCTCGTGCCAGCCGGCATGAAGGATTCGTCGGCTGCGCTCGGTGCGTATCCTTGGCGTACCATCGTGAGCGTCCTGTATCCGGCGGCCCGCAGCGGCATCGTCACGGGGCTGCTGCTGGCGATCGCCCGCATTAGCGGCGAAACCGCTCCTCTGCTGTTTACCGCGCTCAATAATCAGTTTTGGAGCACCGATCTGAATGCGCCGATGGCGAATCTTCCCGTCGTCATATTCAAGTTCGCGTTGAGCCCCTACAAGGATTGGCAAGATCTGGCTTGGGCGGGCGCGTTGATCATCACGATAACCATATTGATTCTGAGTATTTCCGCGCGAGTGTTCCTGGCGTTGCTGCAATCGAATCAAGGTTCAGGACGATGATACCGTCGACAAAGCCGCCGCGGCATTTAAAAGTCCGCGTTCCGAGCGTGGTCGCCGCGGAGCCGGCCCAGGACTTGGGACCGCCGAAAATCGAGACCCGCGGGTTGAATTTTTTCTACGGCGAGGCGAAGGCGCTTGACAACATCAACATGGCTCTGGCGGACTGCTCGATCACCGCCTTCATCGGCCCCTCCGGCTGCGGAAAATCCACTCTGCTGCGCGTACTCAATCGCATGTACGCCCTCTACCCCGGGCAACGCGCCGAGGGTGAGGTCCGCATCGGCGGGCGCGATATCCTCGCGCCCTCGGTAGACGTCGCGGAGCTGAGATATCGCGTCGGCATGGTGTTTCAAAAAGCGACGCCGTTTCCGATGTCGGTATACGACAATGTGGCGTTCGGTTTGCGGCTGGTTGGCGGAGTTCGCGGTGATGACCTCAAAACGCGCGTGGAAACCGCGCTGCGCGACGCAGCGTTATGGGACGAGGTCAAAGACAAGCTGCGCGCCGACGGACGCAGCCTATCCGGCGGGCAGCAGCAGCGCCTATGCGTCGCGCGCGCCATCGCGGTTCAGCCGGAAGTATTATTGCTAGATGAGCCGACTGCGGCGCTCGATCCGATCTCGACCCTGCGCGTCGAGGAGACGCTACAGGTGTTGCGCGAAAAATATTGTATCGTCGTGGTCACACACAATTTGCAGCAAGCGGCCCGCGTGTCGAATGTCACGGGATTCATGTACATGGGTGAGCTCGTGGAAATAGGTCCTTCCTATCAAATTTTCACATCGCCGAAAGATCGCAGAACCGACGACTACATCACGGGCCGCTTCGGCTGACCAGAAAAATGAACGAATCACCCGCTTCCGATCGTGCGACCCCGCCGTCGTCGCCGGCAAGCGCAGGCACCGCTCGCGACTCCGTGCGCGATGCGGTGATGACCGCGCGCGATGTGAACGTCTTCTACGGCGATAAGCAGGCGGTTGAGAACGTCAGTCTCGACATAGGCCGCAATCAGGTACTTGCCCTGATCGGGCCGTCGGGTTGCGGCAAGTCCACTTTCCTGCGCTGCCTCAATCGCATGAACGACACAATTGCCAGCGCGCGGGTCGAAGGAGTCATTACCCTCGACGGGAACAACATCTACGACAGCAAGCAGGACGTCGCCCAGCTGCGCGCGCGCGTCGGCATCGTGTTCCAAAAGCCCACGCCCTTCCCGCATTCGATTTATGCCAACGTCGCGTACGGACCGCGTATCCACGGCTTGACCAAAAGCCGCGGCGACATGGATGAATTGGTTCACACCAGTCTGGCGCGGGCCGGACTTTGGGACGAGGTCAAGGATCGCTTATCGACCCCCGGCACGAGTCTTTCCGGGGGACAACAGCAGCGTTTGTGCATCGCGCGCACGATCGCCGTGAATCCCGAGGTCATCCTCATGGATGAGCCCACCTCGGCTCTCGATCCGGTCGCCAGCGCGCGAATCGAAGATTTGATCGACGAGCTGCGCGCGAACTATGCCATCGTCATCGTGACGCACAATATGCAACAGGCGGCGCGGGTGTCGCAGCGCACCGGATATTTTCACATGGGCGATCTGATCGAGATCGGCCCGACCGACATGATTTTTACCAATCCGCAGCAGAAGCTGACGGAAGACTACATCACCGGACGATTCGGATGACCGCGACCGGTGGACTAGTCTGTATTGCGCAGCAACTCGTTCAGCGAGGTCTTCGCCCGCGTCTGGGCGTCCACCCGCTTGACGATCACGGCGCAAGAAAGCGCGTACTTACCGTTCTTGGCCGGCAACGAACCGGGCACCACCACGGCGCCCGCCGGGACACGGCCATAGAGGATTTCGTCGCGCTCGCGATCGTAAATTCGCGTGCTTTGGCCGATGAAGACGCCCATGGATATCACCGCGCCTGATTCGACGATGATGCCTTCGACGATTTCAGAACGCGCACCGACGAAACAATCATCCTCGATGATGGTGGGCGCGGCCTGCAGGGGCTCGAGGACTCCGCCGATGCCGACGCCGCCCGATAAATGCACGTTCTTGCCAATTTGGGCGCACGAACCCACCGTCGCCCAGGTATCGACCATGGTGCCCGAGTCCACATAGGCGCCGATATTGACGTAGCTTGGCATCAACACGACGTTCGAAGCGATAAATGCGCCTCGGCGTACGGTCGCCGGTGGGACCACCCTTACGCCGGCGGCCTCGAAGCGCGCCTCGTCCCAGCCTTGGTACTTGAGCGCCACCTTGTCATAGAAATTCAAAGCCCCGGCGTGCACAGCCGTGTTGTCGGCGATACGAAACGACAGCAACACGGCCTTCTTCAGCCATTCGTTGACTCGCCAGGATCCATCGATCTTTTCGGCCACGCGTAATTGACCGCCGTCCAGCAGGCCGAGCACCGATTCGACCGCAGCGCGCAAGTCGGCGGGCGCGTTTCGCGAGGTGATCTGCGCCCGCGATTCGAAGGCGCCTTCGATGGTCGCTTGCAATTCGTTGTGCGACATGATTTCCCGTCTCCGATCAGCCGCGGCTGGCGTCGCGCCGATCCAGCGCCAGCACCAAGGACTCCTGAACGCGGCGGCGCGCCTCCTCCTGCAGCAGGCGGCCTTCGGCATCAGTGATGTAAAACACGTCCTCGGCGCGCTCGCCGACCGTCATGATCTTGGCGCCGATGATCGCAACCCGTTCGATCCGGAAGACTTTGCCGACCTCCGAAAGCAATCCCGGACGGTCCGCGGCTATCAGCTCGAGAATGGTGCGCCCATTGCGGCTGTCCACGCTGAAGTTGACCTGCGTCGGCGTTGAGAACATGCGCACCTGGCGGGGGGCGCGGCGCGTGACTGTCGCGGGGGAGTCCTCAGGCTGCTGCAGGTTGCGCCACAGTCCTTGTTCGATTTCCCGGATGCGCGAGCGATCGGCGATCACCGTGCCGTTGTCCTCGAGCACGACGTAAGTCTCCAAACTGAAGCCGTTTGCGCTCGTGATCAGCCGGGCATCGACGACGTTGAGTCCCATCTGATCGAGAACCGCGGTGGTCCGCGCAAAGCTCCGCAGCCGTCGAGGCGCGTAAGTCAGCACGGCAGTGCCGCCGCGTTCCGCCAGTTGCCGGATAGCGACGAGGGGATTGTCGTCGTGCGGTTGCCGGTTGGCGAGCAGGGCTGTTTGCCAGGCGATTTCCTCGGGCGTATAGCGCAGGAAGTACGCTTCGGTCCATTGCGCCCAGACTCGCGCAATCTGTTCCGCCGAAACGTCGGCCATTTTTTCGCGCGCGTGCTCCTGCGTCTCGCGGATCAGCTCGTCTTGGTCGACCGGAGTCTCGAGCCCGCGGCGCAGGGCGCGTTTGGTGCGCTCATAGAACTCCTCGAACAACCGGGCCTTCCAAGCATTCCACAGCTTTGGGTTGGTGCCGCGCACGTCCGCGACGGTCAAGACATAAAGATAATCGAGGTGCGCCTGATCTCCCACGCGCCGCGCAAAACTGTGAATGATGTCGGGGTCGCTGATATCTTTCTTTTGCGCGGTAATCGACAGAATCAGATGATTTCTGACCAGCCATGCGACCAAGCGCGCCTCGTAGCGGCCGAGTCCTTGCTCCAGGCAAAACGCCTCGGCATCCACCGCCCCCAATTCCGAATGATCTCCTCCCCGGCCCTTGGCAATATCGTGAAACAATGCCGCGAGGTACGCGATTTCCTGGCGCGGCAGGGATTGCATGATCTGGCTCAAGGCGGGAAATTCGTCGTTGAATTTCGGCATCGCCAACCGGCGCAGATTGCTGACCACGAAAAGGGTGTGCGCGTCCACGGTGTATGCGTGGAACAAGTCGTACTGCATGCGGCCCACGACGCGCCCGAAGGAGGGGATGTAGCGGCCGAGCACGCCGTACAGATTCATGCGGCGCAGTTCATGGGTGACTCCGACGGGCGCGCAGAGAATTTCCATGAACAGCCGATGATGACGCGGGTTTTGCCGGAATTCTTCGTCGATGAGCCCGGCATGAGTGCCGATCAAGCGGATCGTCTCGGCGCGCACGCCGCGCAGCTCGGGGTGTTGCTGCAAGAGCACGAAAAGCTCGAGCAGAGCGGAGGGATAGCGCGCAAAGACGTCCGCGTGCGTCACTTCCAGGTAATCGTTGCGAATTTGGAAGCGCGCATTGATCGGCAGAGGCGATGCGCTTTGCGTGAGAATGGCTTCGCGAAACAGCTGCAGCAGCATTTCATTCAGCAGACTGACGTCCATGACCGTGCGGTAATATTTTTGCATCAGCTGCTCGACGGCCAAAGTGAAGCTGGCGTCCTCGTAGCCGAACATCTTTGCGAGCTTGATCTGGTAATCGAACAGCAGCCGATCCTCGCGCCGCCCGGTCAGCACATGCAGTCCGAAGCGCACCTTCCATAAGAATGATTGGCCCGCCTGCAGCTTGCGCAGCTCTTCGCGCGTGAGAAAGCCATGCGCCACCAGCTCATCGAGCGTGTCGGTGCCGAAATGGCGCTTCGCCACCCAGCCGATGGTCTGAATGTCGCGCAAGCCTCCCGGGCTCGATTTGACGTTCGGTTCGAGGTTGTATGCGGTATCGAAATAGCGGTGATGCCGCTCAGTCTGTTCTCGGACCTTGGCCTCGAAGAAATCTTGAGAGGTCCAGAGACGGTCGGGTGCGAGCGCCCGCCGCATGCCGGCGAACAGCGATTCAGGACCCGCCAGCAAGCGCGCTTCGAACAACGTTGTGGCGACGCTGATATCGGCGAGGCTCTCGCGCTGGCAGTCGTCAATGGAGCGCACGCTGTGCCCGACCTCGAGACCGATATCCCATAGAAAGGTCAAGAATTTTTCGATGTCCGGCTGCCAGTCCGCGGAATCGCTTTTCGGCAACAGCACCATGACGTCGATGTCCGAGCTTGGATGCAGCTCGCCGCGTCCATAACCGCCTACGGCCACCAATGCGAGATCGTCCGCAAACTGGCTCGCGTGGCTCGCCCAGGCGGCGCGCAGGGTGATGTCCACCAGCCGTGCGCGATCCCGAACCAGGTCCTCGATGGCATCATCGGCGGCGAAGCGCTCCTGCAGCAGCTCCGTGCCGTGATCCAATACCTGACGAAAGATAACGGGGGAGAACTGGCCATCCCGGAGCGCCTGGGTTGCGGAGGTCAAATAAGGCCAGTCGGGAGGTTGATCGAATACCTTGCCGTGAGCGTTCAAGAGGCCGCCGCGGCGGCCGGTATGCCTACACTCGCAGTCAAAGTAAGCACCTCGAAACCGACGTCGGTGACCAGAATGGTATGTTCCCACTGCGCCGAGAGCGATTGATCCTTGGTGACGACGGTCCAGCCGTCAGGCAACAGCCGCACATCACGCCGCCCGGCGTTGATCATGGGCTCGATCGTAAAGGTCATTCCTGCCGTCAGTTCCAGACCGGTGCCGGGTTTGCCGTAATGCAGCACCTGCGGGTCCTCGTGATAGATGCGGCCGATTCCGTGCCCACAGTACTCGCGCACGACCGAGAAGTTGTTGCTTTCCGCGTAAGACTGAATGGCGTGCCCGATGTCGCCCAACCGGGCGCCCGGTTTGACGACGCGAATGCCGCGCCACATCGCCTCGTGGCATGCAGCCGTCAGGCGCCGCGCCATCACGGCGGCAGTTCCGACCAGATACATCCGGCTGGTGTCGCCATGAAAGCCGTCGCGGATCACCGTCACGTCGATATTGATGATGTCGCCGCTTTTCAAGCGCTTATCCCCCGGAATTCCGTGGCAAACGACGTGATTTACCGAGGTGCAGATGGTTTTGGGGAAGCCCCGGTAATTGAGGTTGGCCGGGATCGATTTGAGCTCGTCGACGATAAAATCGTGACAGCGCTGGTCGAGTTCCTCGGTGGTCGCCCCGGGCTGAACGTACGGCTCGATCATGTCCAGCACGCTGGCGGCCAACCGCCCGGCGGCGCGCATTTTCTCCTGCTCGGCAGGTGTTTTGATGGTCACGGTCATAGGAGAGCAGAACTTTGTTTCTAACGGATGTTCATGGTATAAAGCGCGGCTATTTTTAACAACCCCGCACGCGTGTCGTCACAATCGGCCGGGTGCCCGGCGAAACCTTGAAAACCGAAGCCTAGGCCTCGATTCACGGCTCGACGGGTTGCCGTTTGGGATACGCGGAGGCTCAACCCGACCAGGAGTGTTTTATGACCAGCGTGTCCATGCGACAGATGCTGGAAGCGGGCGTCCATTTTGGGCATCAAACCCGCTTCTGGAACCCCAAGATGGCTCCGTTCATCTTTGGCGAACGTAACAAGATCCACATCATCAACCTCGAAAAGACGCAACCGCTGTATGCGCAGGCGGCGGCGTTCATTAAAGGCGTGGCCGCCGAGGGCGGCAAGGTGTTGTTCGTCGGCACGAAGCGCTCGGCCCGCGATGCGGTCCAGAAAGAGGCGATCCGCTGCAGCATGCCCTACGTCAACCAACGTTGGCTGGGGGGCATGCTCACCAATTTCAAGACCATTCGGCAGTCCATCAAGAGGCTGAACGAATTGGACGACATGGCTCAGACCGGCGCGCTGGATCGGCGCGGCCAGAAAGAAGCGCAAATGCTGCGCCGGGAGATGGACAAGCTGCTGCGGAGCCTCGGCGGCATCCGCGACATGACGGCACTCCCCGACGCATTGTTCGTGATCGACGTCGGCCACGAACAAATCGCCATTCATGAGGCACGCAAGCTTGGGATTCCGGTGGTCGCCGTGGTCGACACCAATTGCTCGCCCGATGGTATCGACTATGTGATACCCGGCAACGATGACGCCATGCGCGCGATCTTGCTGTATGCCGGCGGCGTGGCCGAATCGGTGTTGGAGGGGAAGGCATCCCTGCCCGAAGTGCCGGTCGGCGAAGACGAATTCGTGGAGCTCGACGAGGAAGGCAATCCCAAGAAGCGCGCTGCCGGCGGCCGTCGCCCGGCCGCAGCGCCGCGCGGCGGACACAAGAAGCCGCCGCCGCCGCGGCGCAAGATTCCGGTTACCGTGGTGCCGAGCGTGGCCGCCGTGGCGGTTTCGCTCGACGAAGTGGAAGTCGACGATGTCGATGCCGCCGATACCCCGCCGGCGGAGACGCGCCCGGCGAGCGCCCCCAGGCGCCGGCCCGTCGGCCGTCCAGGTGCGCCGAGGCGCGGCGCCTAAGCCATGAATATCACGGCAGAGACAGTCAAGCAGCTGCGCGAGCGTACCGGCGCGGGCATGATGGAGTGCAAGAAAGCGCTCGTCGAGACCGCAGGCGACTTGGACGCCGCCGCGGAACTGATGCGCAAAACCGGGCTCGCCAAGGCTGACAAGAAAGCGGCACGCGTCGCGGCGGAAGGAAGCGTCGCCATCGAGCGATCCGGCAATAGCGCGGTCCTCGTGGAAGTCAATTGCGAAACCGACTTCGTGGCACGCAGCGATGAGTTTCTGGCTTTTGCGCGCAATGTCGCTCGTACGGCTCTCGAGAAGTCGCCGTCCGACCTGAATGCATTGCTCGCAGAGACGCACGGCACGTCCACGCTCGACGAGCAGCGCCGCGCACTGATCGCGAAAATCGGCGAGAACATCTCGGTCCGGCGCTTCGTGCGCGTAACCGCACCGGGCGCGCTCGGCGCCTATGTGCACGGCGGCCGCAAGGGCAGCCTAGTGGCGCTCAGAGGCGGCGACGAAGCCTTGGCGAAGGATGTGGCGATGCACGTCGCCGCCATGAACCCCGCGTACATCGACTCGAATGGCGTGCCGGCCGCGGTGCTCGACAAGGAACGCGAGATTCTGGCGGAGCAGACCAAGGCCGAAAAAAAGCCGCCGGAAATCATCGCGAAGATGGTCGAGGGACGGCTGCGCAAGCATTTGGCGGAGATTACCTTGGTCGGCCAGCCGTTCGTCAAGGATCCGGACATCACCATCGAAAAGCTCCTCAAGAAGGCCGACGCTTCGGTCGTGCAGTTCGTGCGCTACGAAGTGGGCGCCGGCATCGAAAAGAAGCAGGATGACTTCGTCGGCGAGGTAATGGCTCAAGTGAAGGCGCGCGAGAAGGGCACCGAAAGCCTGGGCGGCGACGGTCCCAAAAAACACTAGGTCACACTTGCTTGGACTCCAAAGACCCCGCGCCCGCGGGGTCTCTTATAGTAGGGTACGGATAGATCATGACCACCGCAAAAGCCACGGCTCGCTATCGTAGAATCTTGGTCAAACTGTCCGGCGAGGCGCTGCTCGGCGCCGAAGACTACGGCATCGATCCGCTCATACTCAAGCGCATCGCCGGCGAAATCCACGACCTCACACAGCTCGGCGTTCAGGTTGCGGTCGTTCTGGGAGGAGGCAATATCTTCCGCGGCGCGGGTCTGGCCCGCGCCGGCATGGACCGCGTCACCGCCGATCACATGGGGATGCTTGCAACCGTCATCAATGCGCTCGCGCTGCAGGACGCGCTCGAAAGTCTGGGTGGGTATGCCCGGGTGATGTCGGCGCTGCGCATCAACGAGGTGTGCGAGGATTACATCAGACGGCGTGCGGTGCGCCATCTCGAGAAGGGGCGCGTCGTGATTTTCGGCGCCGGCACGGGAAATCCTTTTTTTACCACCGACACGGCGGCGAGCCTGCGCGCCATCGAAATCAATGCGGAGATTCTTCTGAAGGCGACCAAAGTCAACGGTATCTACGACTCCGATCCGGTCAAGAACCCGAGCGCCAAGCGCTATGCCCGCCTGACGTTCGACCAGGTATTGAATGATCGCCTAAACGTCATGGATGCGACCGCCATCGTCATGTGCCGCGAAAATAATTTACCGCTGCAAGTGTTCAACCTGTTCAATGCCGGCGACTTGATGCGTATTGTCCAAGGCGAAGACGTCGGTACCGTCGTAACCGCCGGGCCTTAAAGGGGGAATCCATGCTCGAGGACTTGAAAAAAGATGCAACCCAGCGCATGCAGAAGTGCGTGTCGACATTCAGGGATCAGCTCAAGAAGCTGCGCACCGGCCGTGCGCACACCAGCCTGATCGAGCATATCAAGGTCGACTACTACGGCTCGGAAATGCCGCTGAACCAGGTAGCCAACATAGCTACCGAGGACGCCCGCACGCTGACGGTAAGCCCGTGGGAAAAAGCGATGGTGCCCATCATCGAAAAAGCGATCTACAAATCCGACCTGGGGTTGACACCCAATACCGCCGGACAGCTGATTCGCATCAACATGCCGGCTCTCACCGAAGAGCGCCGCCGCGACATCATCAAGGTGGTGAAATCGGAGGCTGAAAACGCGCGTGTCTCGGTGCGCGGCGTACGCCGCGAAGTCATGAATGAACTGAAGGAGATGCTCAAGGAAAAGCTGATCGCGCAGGACGAGGATCGCCGGGCTCAGGACGAGGTTCAGAAGCTGACCGATAAACACGTCGCGGAAATCGATCAGGCCATGGCGGAAAAGGAAAAGGAGCTGATGCAGGTGTGAAGATGACCGACTCGCCGCAGCATGTTGCAATCATCATGGACGGCAACGGCCGGTGGGCCCGATCGCGCGGGATGCCGCGGGCCGCCGGGCATCGCGCCAGCGTCAAGGTGGTGCGCAGAGTCGTCGAAGAATGCGTCAAACGCCGCGTGCACTACCTGACGTTGTTCGCCTTCAGCAGCGAGAATTGGCAACGGCCGCCGGACGAAGTCGGCATGCTCATGAGCTTGTTTCTCGACGCCCTGCAGCGCGAGGTCGCGGACTTGCATCGCAATCAAGTGCGCATGTCCTTCATTGGCGACCGCGGGCTGCTGGGCGCGGAACTCGCGCGCAGAATGCGTGGCGCGGAACAACTGACGGCGGACAATTCAGGGCTCCGGCTGATTGTGGCCGTCGCTTACGGGGGGCGGTGGGATATTGCACAAGCATGCCGTGCGCTCGCCCGCGATGCGGCGGCCGGCACCTTGGCTGCGGCAGACATCGGCGAGGTGCAGGTCGGAGAGCGGCTTGCGCTGGCCGGTATTCCCGATCCCGATCTACTGATCCGCACGGGCGGCGAACAGCGGATCAGCAATTTCTTGCTGTGGAACTTTGCCTACACCGAGCTGTATTTCTCCGACGCACTGTGGCCGGAGTTTTCGCCGGCGCACCTGGCTGCGGCGTTCGAGCACTTCGCGCAGCGTGAGCGCCGCTTCGGCAAGACTTCCGCGCAACTCCCGGCAAAAGCCGATGCTTGAGACAGCGAATGCTTAGAACAAGGATACTCACTGCCGCAGTTCTAGCCTGCATCCTGCTGACGGGTTTGTTTTTTTTGCCGCCTCCCTGGGCTGTCCTGGCATTCGGCGCTGTGTTTACAATTGCCGCATGGGAATGGGGCGGTTTCGGCACGCTTCGAGGCAGGAGAGCGGCGCGCGCCCTTTACGCGGCCGGCGTCGCAATGATGCTGTTTCTCGCGTGGCGGTGGAGCGCCGCACCCCGGCAGTTGCTGCTCCTGCTTGGGGCCGCGTGCGCGTGGTGGATGCTCGCACTGCTGTGGCTGGCGCTCGCCCCCGTTCGCCATCGTCCGGTGCTCGCTCTTATCTGCGGGCTTCCGGTATTGGTGCCGGCGTTCGTTGCGCTCGCGCGAATGGTGGTCACGACTCAGGGAGCCACGCACGGCCCCAAAGTAGTGCTATGGCTGGTTTTGCTTGTGATCGCCGCGGACGTCGGCGCTTATTTCGCTGGACGCACCTGGGGCCGGCGAAAGTTGGCGCCGCGGGTGAGTCCCGGCAAGACCGTGGAAGGTGCACTCGGGGGCCTCGTGTTGGTGGCGCTGGTCGCCTGGCGCGGCGGGGCGCAATTGGGCTTGCCGGCTGTTCCAGTCATCGCGTTCGGTTGCGCGGTGGGTATTTTTTCCATCATCGGCGATCTCACCGAGAGCATGTTCAAACGTGCCGCAGGTCTCAAGGACAGCGGCGCGATGCTGCCCGGGCATGGCGGCCTGTTGGACCGCATCGACAGCCTGACTGCGGCGGCACCGCTGTATGCTCTCGGGTTATTCGGCTCGGGTGTAGTCGCATGAGCGCGCCTCTGGGCCTCGCGATTCTGGGTTCCACCGGGAGCGTGGGGCGCAGCACCCTGAGCGTCGTTGCCTTGCATCCGGAGCGCTTTCGTGTCGCGGTGCTGGGCGCCCGCGGCAGCTGGCAGACGGTGGTCGAACAAGCAAAGCAGTTTCATGCCGAAAGCGTGGTGCTCGTCGACCCGAAGGCTGCGGTGCTGGCCCGCGCGGCACTGCGCGATTGTGGTTCAGCGACCCGCGTCGAGAGCGGCCCCGAGGCGATGTCCGAAATGGTGGCAGCCGAGAATGTCGACGTCGTAATGGCGGCAATCGTGGGCGCGGCGGGGCTTCAATCCACCCTCGCAGCCGTGCGAGCGGCCAAGCGAGTGCTGCTTGCCAACAAGGAAGCATTGGTCATGGCCGGCCAGCTTCTGATGGACGAGGTACGCCACGCGGGTGCCGAACTCATACCGATAGACAGCGAGCACAATGCAATTTTTCAATGCATGCCGGCTGGCTATCTCCCCGGCGAGATCGCGCGCGGCGTGATTCGCGTGATCCTGACCGCCTCCGGCGGGCCGTTTCGATGCACCGACACCTCGAAGCTTAAGCATGTCACGCCGGACGAAGCTTGCGCGCACCCGAAGTGGAAGATGGGCCGCAAGATCTCGGTTGACTCGGCAACATTGATGAACAAAGGCCTGGAGGTCATCGAGGCGACCTTGTTGTTCGGCTTGCCGGAGTCGCAGGTGGATGTCATCGTCCATCCGCAAAGCGTGGTGCATTCTTTGGTTGAGTATGCGGATGGCTCGATGCTGGCGCAGCTTGGCGCGCCGGATATGCGCACGCCCATCGCTCAGGCGCTCGCGTGGCCTGAGAGGATTACTTCGGGTGTACAATCGCTGGACTTGGCCATGATCGGGCAGCTTGAATTCGAGCCGCCGGATCACGCGCGGTTTCCTAGCCTGGGGTTGGCCCGGGCGGCGGCGCGGGCCGGCGGTACCGCGCCGGCAGTGCTGAACGCCGCCAACGAGGTTGCGGTGCAGGCGTTTCTTGATCGGCGCTTGAACTTTACGGCGATTGCCGCGGTCATTGACAAAGTGTTGCAGCGCCTCGCTTCGTCCCCCGTCAAGGCTCTGGGTGATGTTTTGGACGCCGACGCCGAGGCGCGACGCTTGGGGTTGGTCTTGATCGAGAGCTCTGGAGCCTTAACATGAAGATGTTGATTTTTATCGCAGCCTTCCTGGTCGCGATCGGGATTCTGGTGGCGGTCCACGAATTCGGGCATTACTGGGTCGCCAAGAAACTCGGCTTCAAAGTTCTGCGCTTCAGCATAGGCTTCGGCAAGCCGTTGCTGCTGCGAGTCGGCAAAGACCGCGACCGCACCGAATACTGCATTGCCGCCATACCCCTCGGAGGCTACGTCAAATTGCTCGACGAACGCGAAGGCGAGGTCAGCGCATCGGAGCTGCATCGCTCCTTTACCCGCAGGCCCGTGATGCATCGGATCGCGGTACTGCTGGCAGGTCCGGCCATGAACCTGCTGTTCGCCGCGATCCTATATTCCATATTGGCGATGGTAGGGACGGAAATCGTCAAGCCCGTGGTTGGACAAGTGCGGCTCGACAGTCCCGCCGCTGCGGCCGGGCTGCAGCGCGGCGATCAGATCGTGCGGGTCGGCGATCGCCGTGTCGAGGACACGGAAGAGCTGCAGATAGCGCTCATCCGGCAATTCACCGATGAGGGCGTGATACCCCTGCGAGTACGCCGCGACGGCGGCGAGCGATCGCTGACGTTGCGAGTCGCCGAGGATCGGCGCGCGATGACCGAGCCAGGCAAGCTGCTGCCGGGACTCGGCTTCGATCTCGCGACCTGGAACGCCAATACCCTGGTTCACGATGCTCCGAGCGGCAGTGCGGGCGCTCGAGCAGGTTTGCAGGCGGGAGATCGCTTGCTGGCGGTGGACGGTCAGCCCATCGCGAACAGAATGGAATTCATTGCGCTGGTGAGCGGCGCGCCGGGCCGCGACATTTCGATCGAAGTCGAGCGCCGCGGCGAGCGATTGCGTATGGTAGCGGCCGTGCCGCGTGTCATTGAGCAGGGCAGGCCTATCGGCCGGCTCGGCATTTCTCTCGAGGAAGGGCCTCAGAGCTGGCCGCCGGGGCTGGTCGAGACGCACCGCTCGGGTCCCATCGATGCGGTGGTGGGCGGCGTAGCGAAGACCTGGGAGAT
>JBBROC010000030.1:0-38774 GCA_038229815.1 Steroidobacterales bacterium
CCAAAGACTCTTGCCGAACCGAAAACACAGTAGCGGGTCAGCGGCGCTTCATGATGATTTCGACCTTGCCATGGCCGCCGACGAACCATGAACCCACGACCCCCACAAACGCATCGACCCAGCGCGAGCAGACCAAGCATGCGTCAGCAACCCATCAAATCAATCATCAAGCACCGGCAGCGGCGGATCCTTGGGCACTGCCGTCTTGGGTTTCTTTGGCACCGGAGGACTTTCGAGCGTCACTTTAATGCGCGCCAGGAGCCGCTCCCAGCCCAAGCGGATGCGCACATAGCTCTTGTCCCACGCCGCGGACTCCGGAACTCCCGAGCCCAGCAACCGCAGCGATGTCGTGCCATCGCCCTTGCGCACATCCAGTAGGAAGTCGTCTACCACGGCGCTATCGCCGGGCGGCCAATTGCTGCCGCTGAGATAAATCAACCGCAGGCGCCGATTCACGTCGAAGATGTCGATGTGCGCTTCGCGGCTATCTTCGTGACGTTTGCCCACCCGATACACTCCACCCTGGCGTGGGTCGATCTCCGCTTCCAGACCAGACCAGATGCGAATCAGGCCTGGATCGGTGAGCGCACGCCAGACGCGAGCGACGGGCACGTCGATTTCGACTAAGTGAGCGTAGCCACGGGTTCCGTTTCGGTTAGCTTTTCGCGGTAAACTCATTTGCGGACTTCGAACCTCCTGAAGCCTCTTGCGGCGAAGTCATAGAGTGACTGAAATGCGCCGCCAGCGCAGTGTTAGAATCCCTCAACGGGGGAGGAACCTTAATGGCTTATGTCGACATTGTGACCGCGCTCGCACTTCTGCAGTTCGTGGTGTTCGGCTTCAAAGTCGGAGGGGCGCGGGGCCGCTACGGAGTGAAGGCGCCGGCCACTACGGGAAACGAGATTTTCGAGCGGCATTTTCGCGTTCAGCAAAATACCTTGGAATTGCTCATCGCCTTAATTCCCGGCATTTATCTCTTCAGCCATTACTTCAACCCGCTGATAGCGTCGGTGCTCGGCGTTATCTATCTCGTCGGCCGCGAGGTTTATGCGGCCAGCTATGTAAAGGATCCGGCGAAACGAAGTGCCGGGTACGGCATCAGTTTCCTGCCGACCATTATTTTGGTTGTCGGGGGTTTGATCGGAGCGATTCGACTGCTCATCTTGCGTTGAAGCATTTCTTAAGTTGAAGCATTTTCACTGCGCCGGGTCGGCGGCCGTCTTGCAATGGCCGCTCTTTTGCCCGATATTGAATACTTAAAACCTTGGGGTGGCCTCGCGGCCTGAGACGTCGGTGTACCGGCGAACCCGTTGAACCTGATCCGGTTAATACCGGCGTAGGGAGCAGGTGAATGAAGTCTACACACGCTTGGATTGCGTTACTCACGGTCTATGTTCTTTTGGCGCATCCGGCCGCTTCGGCCGATGGCACGCTGGAGGAGATCGTGGTTACGGCGGGCCTACGCTCCACCACGGTCGCGGACCTGCCCCAAAGCGTCACCGTGCTCGACCGCGAGACATTGCGAGGCGCCGGCGTCCAGCACTTCGAGGATGTGCTCGGTCTGATTCCCGATCTTAACTGGGCGGCGGGAACGTCGCGCCCGCGGTTCTTTCAGCTCCGCGGCATCGGCGAGGTGGAGCAGTATCAGGGCGCGCCCAATCCATCCGTCGGCTTTCTCATCGATGACATCGATTTCTCCGGAGTGGGGATGCCGGCAACGTTGTTCGATACTCGGCAGATCGAAGTACTGCGCGGGCCGCAGGGCACGGCGTACGGCGCCAACGCCTTGGCCGGATTGATCAGCGTCCGAACGGAGGATCCCGGCAGCGAATTCGCGCTAACCAGCGAGATCACCGGGGCCCAATACGATACGCGCGCCGCCAACCTAGCCGTCGGCGACGGCTTCGCCGGAGGCAGCGCCGGCTGGCGTTTCGTGGCCCAGCAGTATATTAGCGATGGCTTCCGCCACAACGCATACTTGGCTGAAAACTCCACCAATGGATTTGACGAGGGGGCGTTGCGCGGCAAGCTGCGCTGGCAACTGACGGAGCACTTGAGGGCAGATCTGTCGTTGATGCATGCGAACATCAATAACGGCTATGACGCTTGGTCGATCTACAACACTCGCACGACTTACTCGAACCAACCCGGCCGTGATGCACAGCTCTCCAACGGCTGGAGCCTGCGTCTCGTCGATTCAAACGGCGTGGGGGAACTGCGCAGCGTTACCAGCGCGGCGAATTCCAAAATCATCTTTTCGTTCGACGGCGATTGGGGCAACGACACCTTGTGGGGGCAATACGCACCGTACGATTACTTTCAAAGCGATCGTCGCGCCCGTCGCACGCTCGCCGAAGACTTAAGATTGATCGGCGATCCGTCGCGGCCGCTGTTCGGGCGGATCCGCTGGCTGGCCGGCGCATATGTCTTGCGATTAACGGAGTCCGACAACCTCGTGTATATCTATGACAATAAATACAACGGCGCCGGAAGCAGCAGTCTCCGCAGCAATTACACCGCGACGAACGTGGCGCTTTACGGCTCCTTGGACGCAGACCTCGGCGCGCGCAGCGTGGTTTCAGCCGGCCTGCGCGTCGAAAGGCGCGACGCGCACTACGCCGACGACGCCGATGTCCAGACTCCGTTTCCAGCCGAGATCAATCGCATGGTGGGCGGCAACCTTTCTTGGAACTTCAACATGGGGGACGGAGAACATGTCTACCTTACGCTTGCACGCGGCTACAAGGGCGGCGGATTCAATATCGGCTCGCAAATCCTGGCCGAGCAGCGCAGCTTTGGCCCCGAGTCGCTGTGGAGCATCGAGACCGGGCTGAAGCATGGAGCGGCGATGAATCCCCTGCAGCTGCAAGCCGACGTGTTCTACATGCGGCGTCAAAACATGCAGGTTTATCTCTCCGAGCAGCTGCAACAGAACAATCCGTTGGATTACGTGTTCTACACGCAGAATGCGAGCAACGGCGAGAACTATGGACTCGAGGGCGAAGTCGCCTACCATTTGAGCGAACGCTGGCAAGTCGGGGGCAGCGGATCCGTGCTTCGGACGCGCTATCTCGGTGTCTCCGACGTGTTCGGCGCCCTGGGCTTGGACGGGCGCGCGCAGCCGTTCGCGCCCGGCTATAAGCTTTCCGCCACTTTGGAGTATCACCACCCAGCTGGCTGGTTCGGGCGGGCGGATGCGACGGCAGTCGGCAGTTTCTATTACTACACGAGCGATGCGCAGACCTCGAGCGCCCACAATGTGGAAAATATTCGGGCGGGCTACAGGCGAGGTTCATGGACCGCGAGCATGTGGGTCCGCAATGTCTTCGATGCCCGGTACGCCCAGCAGGGGTTCTACTTCGGGCTGATCCCTCCGAATTTCTCCAACCAATCATTTCGCCAGCTCGGCGACCCGCGCCAGGTGGGTGTAACCCTCAATTACGAGCTGGGACGAGAGCAAGAATAGCAGCAGTGCTGCTCGTCCTAGGTCGCGGGCCCGCTCGCGTTCGGGCCGAGCGGTGCGGTCTTGTGCGCATCTGGAAGCGGAGGCTTGTCGCCCAGCAAGAACGCGTCCAGGACCTTGCGAGCGATGGGCGCCGCCGCCGATGCGCCGAAGCCGGCGTTCTCCACCAGTACAGAAATGGCAATTTTGGGGTCGTCGGCCGGCGCAAAGGCGATGAACCAGGCGTGGTCGCGCTTGCGTTCATCGAGTTCTTTGTGTTTCGTGCTCTCGGTCTGTTTGATCGTGAACACTTGAGCGGTTCCGGTCTTGCCCGCGAATTTATACTGCGCTCCCAATCCGGCGGCATGCGCGGTACCGTACGGCGATACCGCTCCGACCATGCCGTCGTAAATGACACCCCATTGCTCGGCTGTCGCAATGCCGATAGGCTTCATGAGCACGGGAATTCGCGGCTTGATCTCGTTAGAGCCCGCGGCGCGGATGGCGGATACCAGGCGCGGCGTCGCGACGATTTGTCCTCGTTCGGCAATTTCAGCGGCGAAGTGGGCCTGCTGCAGGGGTGTGGCCGTAATCGGCCCCTGGCCGATTCCCATGCTGATCGTCTCGCCGGGAAACCACACCTGATCCGCCTTACGCTTGAACACACGCCGTTTCCATTCCGGCGATGCATAGAGCCCCGCCTTCTCGCCCGGAATATCGATTCCTGTCAGGTCCCCATAGCCGAACGCGCTCATGAACTCGTGCATCCGATCGATCCCCAGCTTCTCCGCGACTCTGTAGAAATACACGTCGCAGGATCTCGCAATGGCTTGGCGCATGTCCAGGAAGCCGTGTTTCTCGTCGTCTCGATATTTATTACTGCTGCCGGGCAAGGTGAAGTACCCCGGACAGTATTGCGTCTGAAGCGGCGAAATTATGTTGTATTTCTGAGCGGCCAGGGCATAGAGAGGCTTGACAGTGGAACCAGGCGGGTAAGCGCCTCGCAGCGCCCGATTCAGAAGCGGTATGTCTATGTTGTTCTGCAGCGCCGCATACTCCGCCACGGACAAACCGCGCACGAACGCGTTCGGATCGAATCCCGGAGTGCTCGCGAGCACGATGACGTCGCCGGTTCTCGGATCGAGCGCGACGACCGATCCCCGCTTGCCGCTCAGAGCGTCTTCCGCGACTTTTTGCACCCGCACGTCCAGCCCCAAGATCAGGTCTTCGCCGGCTACGGGAAGATGCGTGTGGAGAAGCGGCGTGTACTCTCCATGCTTCTCTACAGGCCTACCGGCGGCGTTCACCAGAATTTCTCTCGACCCGCGCTTGCCGTGGAGCTGCTGCTCGTAAGCGGCCTCGACGCCGAGCTTTCCAATGAGGGTCGTGCCGGCATATGCATCGCTGTCGATTTGCTTCATGTCCTGTTCATTGATGGCGCTCACGTACCCAATGGCATGCACTGCAGTCTCGCCGAGCGGATAATGCCGAGCCAAGCGCGTACGAATGTCCACTCCCGAGAATTTGTAGCGGTGCACCGCGAAAAGCGCCATTTCCTGCTCGTTCAGCTGCAATTTGACCGGTACGCTTTCGTACACTTTATGCAGCAGAATAGTGCGCCTGATGTTGGCCAGTTCTTCGTGTCGCAGAAGCCCGATGTCGACCAGCTGACTCAAGGTGGCGTCGAGCGCCTTGTTGTCCCCCACCTGTTCTCGCACCAGCTCGATCTGAAAAGCCGGCAGATTGTCCGCAAGCACCACTCCATGGCGATCCAGGATCAATCCGCGGCTGGGTGGGATCGGCTCCGTACGGATACTGTTGCCGAGAGACTGAGTGGCGTAATACTCATGCCTCAAGACTTGCAAGTAAAACAGGCGCCCGGCCACCCCCAGAAGCAGCACGCCGGCGAAGACGCCGGCGACGATGCTGCGAACCGTAAACAGGCGGTTTTCGGCGAAATAGTTTTTGATCCGCGACTGACGTGCTCTCACCATCGCGGAAGGCGGCCGTCGTTCAGGCGTTTATGCACTGCGAGACGCGCTGCGGGTCAGCGCATCGATACCTGAATACGCCCGTTGGAGCTCGATTCCATCCAGGTCTTTATGCGCTTGGCATCCGCGACGCGCGTGTACTTGCCGTACGAATCCAGCAGCACGATGACCACCGAGCGTCCCTCTATGACGGCGGCCATGACCAGGCACTTGCCGGCTTCGTTGATGTAGCCTGTCTTCTGCACGATGATGTTCCAGGTGGGATTCGCCACCAGGTTGTCGGTGTTGCGGAATTGGACCATGCGCCTATGCACTTTGACGGCATAGCTCTTATCGGTCGAATATTCCCGGATCCTCGGATTGTGGGAAGCGGCGATCACGAGCTTCGACAAATCTGCGGGGCTCGCCACGTTCTGGCTCGACAAGCCAGTGGGATCGACGAAGTGCGAGTGCGTCATGCCGAGGGTTACGGCTTTGGCGTTCATGGCGGCAACCATCGCCGGCATTCCGCCGGGGTAGTTGTTCGCCAGTGCGTGCGCGGCGCGGTTTTCCGACGACATCAAGGCCAGATGCATCAGGTCGCCCCGCGTCAAGGTGGTTCCGACGGCAAGGCGCGAAAAGCCGCCCTTGGCCAGATCGCGGTCGGCGGCTGTGATCTGAATCTGTGCATCGAGGGGCTGCTTGGCCTCCATGACCACCAAGGCGGTCATCAGCTTGGTGATGGAGGCGATGGGCATGGGAACATCTGAATTGCGCGAGTACAGAATAGAGGAGTCCCGTTGATCGATGACGAGGACTGAACTCGACTTCAGCTTCGGATCGGCGAGGGGTTTCGCGGTGGCCTGCAGTGCCAAAACGGCCAGAAACAAGCCCGCGGCCGCACGCAGCGGCAAGGACGGCTCTCTCAGGGTGAACGCCATTGACTATCTCTGTTTGTTCCGACGGAAAGAGGCAACGCTGACATAGGTCAATCGCGCCGCGACGTGATGCAGCGCTAACTTTGCCACTATTTTCTCGAAAGTCCAGAACATTCAGCCCTTTGCCCATCTAACTTAAGGCGCTTGCCTCGCTGCCGGGAGCGCGGCGCAACTCCTTATCGCGGTACATCTTGCGATCTGCAATGCTCAAGAGCTCACGCATATCGCGGGCATCCTTGGAGTAATTGACCACGCCGATGCTGACGCTGCAACGAATCATCCGCGACCGCAGGTCGAGGGTGGTCTTGAAGACGTTGTGGCGCACCCGCTTGACCACGGCATCCGCGGTTTCGGGCGAGGCGCCCGGCAGCAGAACGGCAAACTCGTCCCCGCCGAAGCGTGCCGCGTAATCGGTGTTGCGAATGCTACGCTGCAGGCATTGCGCCACAAGCGTGATGGCGCTATTGCCGGCCTCGTGCCCGAACGTGTCGTTGATCTCCTTGAGCTTGTCAATGTCGATCATCAGGAGCGCATAGGTGGAGCTATCACGCTCGGCGGCGGCGTGCTCCCTTTGCCACACCTCGTTGAACATGCGCAAGTTGTAGAGGCCCGTCAACGCATCGGTTTGAGCCAAGTTCTCGATCCGTTCGCGCGCCTCGGTAATATCCGCGGACAGCGTCGTGGTGAGGTAGGCAACCAACAAAAATGGCGCCAATTGCCCCACCGCCTGACTTGCGTAGTACAGCGAAATCACATCGATGCCGGGCGTCGCCGCCGCAAGCAGTAAGTGGCAAACCGCGATTACCGCCACCTGCAATAAAGTCACCATTCGTCCGAGCGTCAGCGCGCTCAGGATGATCGGCAACAAATATAGATTGAGGAGAGGACTGGAACTCTTGCCGGTGAACCACAACACGCCGGTGATGAATATCACCATAGACCACGATTCGATCAGCAACCGCGTCCGGGTAAGCCGCGGGAAAAACAAGCGGGAGCGAAACAATATGATAGCGACCACGAATGCCCCCAACAAGCCCAGCACCGGCCAGAGTTGGGTTGTAAGCGCGCGCGACCACACGAGAACCAGCGCAGCCAGCGCCAGGCACAAAATTTCAATGGACCGCGTGCTACGCATGCACCTTCCTTAGTGAGTAGCTGCGGATACCGAACCGCGGCCGCCGTCAGCCGGCACATTCAATTCCTGAACCGCACGTTTCACGTCGGGATCCCGCTCGAGCAGGGGCGCATCGGCGGGCAACGGCACCGTGGGCGGCGCCGGAGTCCGCTCCAGCTCGATGTCGGGAGCAATGCCTCGGTGATTGATGGATATTCCCGACGGCGTGTAATAGAGGGACGTGGTCAGTTTGATGGCGCGGTCACCTTGAAGCGGAATCACCGTCTGCACCGAGCCCTTGCCGAATGTCGTTCGTCCCATGAGCTTCGCGCGGTGGTTATCCTTGAGGGCGCCCGCGACGATCTCAGCGGCGGACGCCGATCCGCCGTTGATCAATACCACAATGGGTGCGCCATTGAGCGCATCACCCGGCGTCGCATCCATTTCGAATTTGGACTCCGGCGTGCGCCCTTTGGCAGTCACGATGACGCCCGAATCGAGAAAGATGTCAGAGACGGCCACCGCCGCCTCGAGCACGCCCCCGGGGTTGTTGCGCAGGTCCAGAACGAGTCCCTTGAGCGGCGCACCGTTGCGCTTATGCAGGTTCTTGAGCGCGGCGTCGAGGTCATCGCCCGTGGTTTCGCTGAACTGCGAGATTCGCACGTAGCCCGTGCCGGGTTCGAGCAACTCCGATTTCACGCTGCGTAATTCGACCCGCGAACGCTTCAAGCTGAACTGCAGTGGTTCGGTACTGCCTTCACGCAAAATACCTATCTTGACCGTTGTTCCTTCCTTGCCGCGCATGCGCCCGATCGTGTCCGACAAGGTGGTCGTGTTCACGGGAATCCCATCGATCGAAACGATCACATCGCCGGGGCGAATGCCGGCCACCGCCGCAGGCGACCCTTCGAACGGCGACACCACCACGACTTCGTCGTCTTCCATCGACACCTCAATGCCTATTCCTGAGTACTGGCCCGAACTCGAGATTTTCACCTCGTCGTACTCGTCTCCGTCCAGATAAGCGGAATAGGGATCCAGCGACGACACCATGCCGCGAATGGCCGCTTGCAGCAGCTCGTGATCTCCCACGGGATTCACGTAATCGTGCTTCACGCGCTCCAGCACGTCGGCCAGCATGCGAGCGTCTTGCCACGGCAGGTCGGGCCGGGGCGATGCGGGTTTATCGACCAGCACCCCGTCAGCGTGCCCAAGCGATACACCCAAACCCATGCACATTAACAAGACAATTCGCGATTTCGTGATCATCACGCGGCAGCATACGTGCGGCCACGATTCACCGCCAGCAGCGGCGCCGCCGCCGAGCGCCGACGCCCGTAGTCGACGACCAATTGTGCGGCGCACGCCCGTATGGCGTCGGTTTGCAAGTCCGCCGTTCCGCTTTCGACATAACGCATAGCCGCAGGACTCAGGGGTTTGCCTTCAACCAAACCTTGGGGTCGACGGTTTTTCGACCTTCGCGAATTTCAAAATAGAGTGCTGGGCCGGCGCCGGCCGCATCGCTCAAGGCGGCTATGACGTCGCCGGGTGCGACCCAATCGCCGACCGATTTGTAGAGGACTTCGGCGTGTCCGTAGAGCGTCATGTAGCCGCCACTGTGCCCTATGATGAGCAGGAGCCCGAGACCTTGCAGCCAATCGGAGTACACGACCCGCCCAAAGTACGCAGCGCGCACCTTGGCGCCGCGAGCCGCTTCTATCATTTCGCCGTTCCAGCGAATCCCGGGCGCGGATCTTGCGTGCTGGCCCTGATAGTGCGCGGTCACCCGACCCGGCACCGGCCACGGCAGTTTGCCCCGCATCCGTTCGAAGCTCTGCGTTGCGTCGACGGGAAAATCCTGCAGAACACGGGCGAGCTCTGTCACCAACGATTCGACCGCCTGTTCTTCGCGCTTTAAATCGGCCAGTTCTTGATTGCCGCTCGCAACTTGCTTCGTGAGCGCCGCCAGAGCGTCGGTGCGTTCGGCACGCGCATGCTCGAGGCTTGCCACTTCGCGTCCCGCATCGCTCTCCAAAGTCTTGAGCTGCGTGCCTTGTAGATCGATTTGCGCGACCAGCTGCTCCAGCCGCTGCACCTGCGATTCAATGACGTCGATTTTGCTGCTGCGTTCCTCGGCGAAGTATCGATAGTACGCGAGCGTACGGCCGAGACTCGCCGAATCGTTTTGGTTCAGCAACAACTTTAGTTTCTCCTCACGTCCGATCATGTATGCCGCCCGCACTTGCGAGGCCAAGGCGGCCCGTTCCGTGTGCAGCGCTTTTTGTCCGGCGGCTTGCTCGGCGCGCAGCTCCGATCGATGTCGCTCCACAGCGCTCTCGGCGGCACGCAACGTCTCCAGCCGTTGTCGCTTTGCGGTAACCACGAGTTCGGCAGCGCGTAAACGCGCACTCAAAACGTCGCGCTTCTTCAGTTCATCGCCGAGCCGGCCGGTGAGCGACGCGATGCGCGCGCGTACGGCCGCGAGTTTTTCTTTCGCCTGCGCTGAGTCCGGAGGTCCGGGTGCCGCCGCCGAGATAGCGACCCAGTGCAAGGCGGTCAATGCGACGGCTACGCGCATGATTTTCCGGCAGCGGTGGCGGTTACGTTTCATCCTGGATGGCAAGCATACAAGCCTTCAACCCGCTGCTATACTGGCCGGCCCGAAAAACCTATTTTGCGAGCCGCATGCAGCGACTGTTAGAGTTCATTGGCCATCATGCCTATCTTGCGACCGGCGCGGTGCTGGCTGCGGCTTTCGTGGTTGTTTACGAAGTTCGCGAGCGCTTGCAGGCATTTGCGGCCTTGAACGCGATGCAGGCCGTGAGGCTCATGAATCAGGGCGCTCTCGTCATCGACCTTCGCGGCAAGGAGTCGTACGACTCGGGCCACATCGCCGAAGCACGCAACGTGCCGGCGGCAGAACTCGCGGCGCAGGCCGAGGGCTTGAAAAAATGGCGCGATAAAGCGGTGATCACCTACTGCGACAGCGGCGCCAGCGGCGCCAGCGGCGCACGGACGCTGATGAAGCTTGGCTTTACCCGGGTGTTCAATCTTCAGGGAGGATTGCAAGCCTGGACCAAGGACAACTTGCCGCTGTCGAAGACTTCGGCGGGCGGCAAGGGAAGCTCGAAATGAACCAACCCGCGGTGACGCTGTACGCATCCGACTGGTGCCCGTACTGCCGCCGCGCCCGTGATCTGTTGGCGAAAAAGAACGTGGTGATCACCGAGATCGATGTCGAGGATGAGCCTAGATTCCGTGAGGAGATGATTGCACGCAGCCATCGACGCACCGTCCCGCAAATTTTCATCGGCGACAAGCACGTCGGCGGCTGCGACGATCTTTTTGAACTCGATCGCAGCGGCGAACTGGATCGCTTAATTCAGGGGATGTGATGAACGAGGTTAGAAACCCAGGGCCGGAAGCCACCATCGGCGGCGTTCAAGTCAGTCTGCAAAGCGTTTACTTGAAGGATTGCTCCTATGAATCGCCGAACGGACCGCGATTGCCGAACAATCAAGCGTGGGAGCCGAAATTTCAGCTCAATATGAACACCTCGGCCGAGGACCTCGCGCCGGAAGTTCGCGAGGTACTGCTGACCATCACGCTCGAGGCGAAGCAAGGCGAGGCGACCCTCTACTTGGTCGAGGTCAAGCAGGCGGGGGTGTTCTCGATCGCCGGCGCATCGACCGACGACTTGAAGCGCTTGATCGGAAGCTTCTGCCCCAGCGTCCTTTTTCCCTATGCACGCGAGGTGATTTCGGACCTGATCGTCAAGGGCGGTTTCCCTAATTTTCTGCTCCCTCTGGTCAATTTCGACGCCTTGTTCGCGCAGGCGTCGGAAGTGCCGCAACAGGGTCTGGTCAACTAGGCCGGACCTGATAAGCAAGGGTCAATGATGCCCAACCCATGCGCAGGACCGATGACGGTCATCGGCGCCGGTTCCTGGGGCACGGCACTCGCCATTCAACTGGCGCGGGAAGGGCACCCCACCCAACTGTGGGGACGCGACAGTCTGCAACTCGACGCCATGCAGCGTGCACGGCGCAACGAGCGTTATTTGCCGGATGCCGGGTTTCCAGCTTCTTTGCGGTTAACGGGCGTCCTGATTCAGGCGCTCAAGGGAGCACGCGATGCGCTGATCGCCGTTCCCTCGCATGCATTTCGCGCAACTTTGGAGAGCATCAAGCCGCATCTGGATCAGCACACGCGCGTCGCCTGGGCCACAAAGGGATTCGAGATCGACACGGGATTATTGCCCCACCAGGTCGCCCGGCAAGTGTTGGGCTCACGGCCGGGCGCCGTCCTATCGGGACCGACGTTTGCGAAGGAAGTCGGCGCCGGCCTACCCACTGCGATGACGGTCGCCTCTCACGACGAGCGCTTCGCCAAGGAACTCGCGTTGAGTCTCTCGGGACCGAATTTTCGCGCATATACGCAATCCGACATCATGGGTGTCGAGGTCGGAGGCGCCGTCAAGAATGTCATTGCCATCGGCTCCGGTGTTGCCGACGGCATGGGTTTCGGCGCCAACACTCGAGTAGCATTGATCACGCGGGGCCTCGCAGAAATGATGCGTCTCGGCGTGAAGCTTGGCGCGGCACGCGAAACCTTCATGGGGCTCGCCGGCCTCGGCGATCTCGTCTTGACCTGCACCGACGATCAATCGCGCAACCGGCGATTCGGCATCGCATTGGGCCGCGGACAATCCACCAGCCAAGCTCAGAGCGGCATCCACCAGGTCGTCGAAGGGCTGCCGGCCGCGCGCGCTGTCTATGCGGTTGCACGGAGCCTTTCCGTGGACATGCCGATATGCCGTGAAATCTATCGCGTCATGCATGAGGGCAAACCGGTGCGCGCCGCGGTCCAAGAACTCATGGGCCGCGAAATGCGCTCGGAGACGGAGTGACGAAGGATATGCCGATGACGCGGCGCTACGTGACTGCCGACGTGTTTACGGACCGGATGTTCGGCGGAAACCCGCTCGCCGTCGTCCTCGACGCGGAGCGGCTATCCACGGCCGAGATGCAGGCCATCGCCCTCGAATTCAATTATTCGGAAACCACCTTCGTGCTACCGCCGGACGATCCGGCGCACACCGCCAAAGTGCGAATCTTTACGCCCCGCATCGAGGTGCCTTTCGCCGGACATCCGAACATCGGAACGGCTTTCGCGCTCGCGCGGGAGAAGCGACATGCAGGGGCGGCCGCCGAGGGAACCTTCGTCTTTGAGGAGGCCGCGGGACTGGTGCCCATGAAACTTCTCGCTGAGCGCGGTTTAACAATCGGCGCGGAACTGCTCGCTCCGGAGGCCCTGTCGCGTAGGACGATCATATCCCGAGAGATTGCCAGTGCATGCCTGTCGCTGGATCCGGGGGATATCGCGATGCGAGTGCACGCGCCGCAGATTGTCTCGGTCGGGCTGCCGTTTCTCGTCGTCGAGCTTGATAGCCGCGAGTCCCTCCGCCGTTCGAGGCCGAACCTCGCAGCGCATGCCGAACTCTTGCCGCTCGACGGAGCGGACGCCATTTTCGCGTACTGGCGAGCGCGCGGCGAGGACTCCGCGCAAGAGTCAGTTCTGCATGCGCGCATGTACTCGCCGCTCGACGGCATCATCGAAGACCCTGCCACCGGAAGCGCCTGCGCCGCGACCATCGCCCTGCTCGCGACGCTGGAGACGGACGCACGTCCCGAGCGTGATTGGCGAATTCATCAAGGCGTCGATATGGGCCGTCCGAGTCT
Source organism: Steroidobacterales bacterium (assembly GCA_038229815.1). Classification (GTDB taxonomy): domain Bacteria; phylum Pseudomonadota; class Gammaproteobacteria; order Steroidobacterales; family Steroidobacteraceae; genus Bog-1198. The sequence continues at coordinate 13,206 of JBBROC010000030.1, forward strand.
CTTGCTCGGGCGAACCGCGCGGCTCGACGGAGCAACGATGGAAACGCGCATCGGCGGGCGTTGCGTTGCCATGCTCGAAGGCACTTTTGTATTGTAGAGAACTTGCCTTACGGATGGCCGCCGCCGGTGAAGCCGAGCTGCCGCCAGGCTTCGTAGACGACGAGCGCCACCGCATTGGATAAATTGATGCTGCGGCTGGTGCTGCGCATGGGAATGAACAAGGACGAGTCGCGGCCGACTCTATCCAGCACCGTGTCCGGCAGGCCGCGGGTCTCCGGGCCGAATAGAAATGCATCGCCGGCGCGGTACTCGAAATCGCTGTAGCAGCGGCGCCCGCCGGTTTCGACGGCAAGTACCCGCGCATCCCGGAGTTCGTCCAGACACGCCTCGAGACTCGAATGCAGCTTGAGGGATGTAAGATCGTGGTAGTCGAGCCCGGATCGCTGCAGGCTCTTGTCATCCAAGCGAAAGCCAAGCGGCCTGATCAAGTGCAGGGTCGCGCCGCTGTTCGCGCACAAGCGAATGGCATTACCCGTATTAGGAGGTATTTCGGGCTCGAATAACACGACGTGGAACACCGGGCAAGTATCTATGCAGGGTCAGCTCGCGGCCCTTGCTGCGCCAAAAGCACGCGCTGCGTCGGATAGTCGAAGTCGACTCCCAAACGGCGAAATTCGTCGACGATTCGAAAATTAACGTTCTGCTGCAGGTCGAGCAGCGGGTGCAGCGCCGGCTGCAGAACGAAATAGGAAAGCTCGAAGTGAAAAGCGGAATCACCCAGAGCTTTGAGATGGCAGCGCTCGAAACGGACGTTTTCCTGTTCCCTAACGATCTTCTCGAGCAGTGCCGGTATGCTCCGGAGCTTGTCCGTGGGCGTCTCGTACGGCACGCGAATCGTCGCCAGCGCGCGTTGTTCCTGGGCGCGGCCAAAATTACGAACGCGGCTCTTTAGGATATCCGCGTTCGAAAGGACGATCTGTTCGCCGGTTTCGCTGCGCAACCGCGTCGTCTTGATCCCGATGTGCTCGACCTTGCCTATAAATGTGTCGATCGCCAGGCTATCGCCCACGACGAAGGGCTTGTCGAGAGCAATCGACAGAGATGCGAATAAATCGCCCAAGACGTTTTGCAGAGCCAGAGCCACCGCGACGCCGCCGACCCCGAGGCCCGCGAGCAGCGCCGTGATGTTGACGCCGACATTGTCGAGCGCGACCAAGGTCAGCAGCGACCAGATCAGCATGCTCGCGACGAAATTGATGATGTCCAAAGAACCGGCAAACACCTGGTCCGCGCCACGTTCCAGCTGCTTCATCTCCAAATAGAAGCGCAACGACCGGCTGGCCCAGAGACCGACCTGCAGCAGGACAAGCATCAGCACGATGATGGAAACGATGTGCTGAATTCTATCGGGCAGGATCAAACTGCCTTGAGCAACATACAAGGCAATGGCGATGAACAGGAATTGCTTGGTATTTCCGACGAGGTAGGCAATGTGCCGGATCGGCAGGCGTTGCTGTGTCGCCGAGATCTTCTCGTAGCGCGAGGCAACCAGCCTTCGCACGACTACCAGACCCGACCACACCGCGAGGCCAAGGACACCCGCAATCAACCAATCCGTCAAAGAATTGCTGAGCAGCAGCCGTTGGATGTCTTCAATCTTATTTGCCAGAAAATCTTGCATGACGGCACCGATTATAACCGTCGTGCCGAAGTTACGCGTTAGGCGACGTCTTCCATCCCCAGCTCTTTCATTTTACGAGATAATGTGTTCCGGCCCCAGCCCAAAAGTTTAGCGGCGTCCTGTTTCAGGCCCTCGGCCTTGCGCAAGGCCACCCGGATCAATATTCGTTCGACCTCGGGAACCGCCTGGTCTAGCAGCCGCAGCGTGCCCGCTTCCAATTCGCGCTCGGCCCAATGCGAGAGCTTCGCCATCCAATCATGGTTTGCGGTTTGGCCGGCCGGCACGCCGCCAAGATCGGGCGGAATATCTTCGGCGCGGATCTCCCGCCCCGGAGCCGTTACGGTCAGCCTGCGGCACGCATTGACGAGCTGACGCACATTGCCGGGCCAATCGAAAGCCACGAGCGCAGTCTCGGCTGGCGGCATCAGCAATTTCGGCTCGACCCCGAGCTCTTGTCCGGCCACTGCCAAATAATGGCGCAGCAGCTCTGGAATGTCCTCGCGACGCTCCCGCAAAGGAGGGATTTCAATGCGAATAACGTTCAGCCGGTGCAGGAGGTCTTCGCGGAAGTGTCCGGAATTGACGCGTGATTCCAAGTCTTGGTGAGTTGCGGCGATGACGCGCACGTCGACCTTCACGGGCGTTTGACCGCCGACCCGGTAGAACTCACCCTCGGCGAGCACGCGCAGCAGCCGCGTCTGCAGCGCCGGAGACATGTCGCCGATCTCGTCGAGAAACAGCGTGCCGCCGTCGGCTTGTTCGAAGCGCCCGCGGCGCAGAGCGTCGGCGCCGGTGAATGCGCCTTTCTCATGGCCGAAGAGTTCGGACTCCAATAGATCCGCGGTGAAGGCTGCAGTATTGAGCGCGACGAAAGCCTTGTTGGAGCGCGGACTGTGGCGGTGCAGCGCGCGTGCCACGAGTTCCTTGCCCGTGCCCGATTCGCCGGTGATCAGCACCGTCATGCTGGAGCGGGACAGCCTGCCGACCGCGCGAAATACCTGCTGCATCGCCGCCGCTTGACCCAGCAGTTCCGGAATGCTTCGCCGCGCTGACTCGGCGTCGATGGATACGGTGGCTTGCTGCGCAGCTCGGCGCACCAGATCCACCGCCTTATCGATGTCGAAGGGCTTGGGCAAATACTCGAAGGCGCCGCCCTGATAAGCGGCGACCGCCGCGTCCAAGTCGGAGTGCGCAGTCATGACGATGACGGGCAGTCCTGGGCGCGAGACTTGAATTTCCTTCAGCAGATCAAGTCCGCTGCGGCCCGGCATGCGAATGTCGGTCATCAATACGTCGGGTGCGCCGGAGCGCAAGGCCGTCAAGACGTCGTCGACCTGATCGAAGCACTTGGCGGCCATGCCGCTGCCCTTCAGGGCTTTCTCGAGCACCCAGCGGATGGAGGCATCATCGTCGACCAGCCAAACTTGCAGGGGTTTCGAATTCATGGGGAGTCCATCGGCAGAGAAATGACGAATATGGTTCTGCCGGGGGCGCTGTCGAATTCGATCAACCCGCCGTGACGGCTGACGAGGTCTTGAGCTATTCCCAACCCCAAGCCTGTGCCATCGGCCCGACCGGACACCAACGGATAAAAAATCGTATCGCGTATTTCGGAGAGCACGCCCGGACCGTTGTCTTCGAACTGGATCGAGGCAACCAGCCGGTGGCGCCGCGAGCCGACGCTCACATTGCTCGCCGCACGAGTCCTCAGGATCAGCCGCGGCGCCTGGACGTGGCCGCCCGAGAGCGCCTGCAGGGCGTTGCGGCCGAGATTCAGCATGGCCTGAATGATATGGTTCGGATCTATCGTGAGCGGCGGCAGGCTGGGATCATAGTCGCGATCGACGATGACGCCTTGGGGCGCTTCGCTGCGCAGCAGATGGTAGACGCGCTCGAGCAATTCATGCACGTTGACCAGCTGCTTCGCCGGCGGCCGACCGGGCCCCAGCATGGAATCGAGCAAATTCGTGAGGCGGTCTGCCTCGCTGATGATCACGCGCGTGTATTCGCGCAAGGCCGGATCCAACAGTTCACGTTCGAGCAGTTGCGCGGCACCCCGCAAACCGCCGAGCGGGTTTTTGATTTCGTGCGCGAGCTGGCGAACCATCAAGCGGCTTCCACCGAGCTGCGCCAGCAAGGCGTTCTCGCGGGTCAGGCGCCGATGCTGAGTGATATCTTCGACTTCCAGGAGCAGACGGAAATCATCTTGCCCGAGCGTTACTTGAGTGACGGCGCAGTCGAGGATGCGGTCGACTCCGCCCGGTGCCGGCCACGCAAGTTCGCGCTGCACGACTCCTTCGCCTCCTTGGCGCGCGCGGTCGAACAGCGGCAACAAGGTTTCGGCGCCGCGCGCGAGCTCCATGATGCTGCGGCCCAGTGCCTGATTGGGTCCCACGCCAAGCAGGGTTTGCGCGGCCGAATTCAAATAGCCGACATGTAAGCCCTGATCGAGCAAAAAAACGCTGGTCACCAAGGCATCGAGGAGCTCGGCCCCCTCGATGCGAAGTGAGCTCAGCTTGAATTCAGCGGCCACTCGGGGCGTCCGGCTGCCGCAACGGATGCGCTAGGGTTTCTTGTGCTGCGGCGACAAGGCGGAAGGCTGGTGAACGAAAAAAGTCACGCTGTCGGTGCTGCGTGAATCGCCGGTTTGCGGATCGGTGATGGTCGCGGTGAGTGCGTAGGTGTTGCGGTCCAGATGCGGCAGGTCGAACTGCTCCGCATTCGGTCCCTGGCCCTGCAATTCCTGGCCGTTGAGATGCCACGAGAGGACGTGATTCTGCCGTAGCGCTGGGTTCAAGGACAGGCTTACCGTGATGACCTCGTCGCCGAAGAATGTTTGGTTGGGCTGGGGTGACACAATCGCGAACTCGGTGTAGCCGAGCACCCTCGGGGCTGGTGGGACGACCGGTGGCGGAATCGGGTCGTCCGCGGCGGAGGGGGGAGGAGCCACCGTCCCCATATTGGCGCTGGTTGTGTAGATCCTCTGAGCGCCGGGCACCGGTTGATCCGAATAATGCACGACTCCACTCGAGTCGGTCCACTTGTAAACCACGGCGGCCTGACCCGCAAACGCCGCGAGAGCGGTCAGCACGATCCATGGTCTCCAAGGGTGCATAAGTCCAAAGCATAGCCCTATCGCCTCCCAGCCACAAACGAGGTGACGGCGACTTGAATGCCGTCACCCAAAACCTTCGCGCACCCTGCCAAACCATTACAGGCTGTAGTACATCTCCACCTCGATGGGGTGCGTAGTCATCCGCACCCGAGTCACCTCCTTCATCTTCAACTCGATGTAGGCGTCGATGAGATCGTCGGTGAAGACACCTCCTGCCTTGAGAAAGCCCCGATCCTTGTCGAGGTACTCGAGCGCCATGTCGAGAGAGTGGCACACGGTCGGTATTTTCTTGTCTTCTTCCGGCTCCAGGTCATAAAGATCCTTGTCGCCCGGATCGCCGGGATGAATCTTGTTCTGGATGCCATCGATTCCGGCCAGCAACATGGAGGCGAATGCGAAATACGGGTTGGCCGTCGCATCTGGAAAACGTACTTCGATGCGCCGCCCCTTGGGGTTGGAAATCCAGGGGATGCGGATCGACGCCGAGCGGTTGCGCGCCGAGTATGCGAGTTTCACCGGCGCTTCGAAACCAGGCACGAGGCGCTTGTAGCTGTTGGTGCTCGCATTGGTGAAAGCGTTTATGGCGCGCGCGTGCTTGATGATGCCGCCGATATAATAGAGGGCGGTATCCGACAGGCCCCCGTATTTGTCGCCCGCAAACAGAGCCTTGCCTTCTTTTTGCAGCGATTGATGAACATGCATGCCGCTGCCGTTGTCCCCGACGATGGGTTTCGGCATGAAAGTAAGGGTTTTTCCGTACCCGTGCGCCACGTTTTGCAGGGCATACTTGAGGATCTGCACCTCGTCGGCTTTTTTGGTCAGCGTGTTCGCCGCCACGTTGATCTCGCCCTGACCGGCAGTCGCGACTTCGTGGTGATGGACTTCGAACTTCAAGCCCATTTCTTCGCAGGCCATCGACATTGCCGTGCGGATGTCCTGCTGCGAATCGACCGGCGGGACGGGGAAATAGCCACCCTTCACCGCGGGACGATGCGCTTTGTTGCCGTCTTCGTAAGTTTTGCCGGAATTCCACGATCCCTCGTACGAATCCACCTCGTACGAGCAGCCGTTCATGCTGGAGCTGACCGTAACGTTGTCGAAAATGAAAAATTCGTTTTCAGGGCCAAAGAGCGCCGAGTCCGCGATCCCTGTGGACTTAAGATACGCCTCGGCACGCTTTGCCAAGGAGCGCGGGTCGCGTTCGTAGCCTTGCATGGTCATGGGTTCGATGACGTCGCAGCGTAAGTCAACCGTCGTCTCTTCATAGAAAGGATCGATGACTGCGGTGGCTGGGTCCGGCATCAAAATCATGTCCGACTCATTGATGCCCTTCCAGCCGGCGATTGAAGAGCCGTCGAACATCTTGCCATCCTTGAAGAAGCCCTCGTCCACCAAACGCGTCGGGATAGTGACGTGGTGTTCCTTGCCGATCGTGTCGGTAAAGCGGAGATCAGCGAATTTCGCCTCTTTTTCCTTGATTAATTTCAGCACATCGGCGGGAGTCATTGGCGTCCTCGCGTAAGGTTGATAAAGCCTCGAGCTACGGCCCGAGTGCAGTCGACAATGCAGCTAATGTGCCATTGTGATGCATATACGGATCAAGAACTTGCGTTGGGGCCGGGCGATCTTCGCATCATAATGGAACATCTGCTCCTACGGTGAGCCCTAATATGGTGCATTGCGCCTCATTCATCGAGGGTGCCAAGAGTAGCTCGCTGCCGATCCGAATGATTTGGGCGAAATGAGTGCAGGGTGAAGCCGGGGACATGCCAGGGTGGCATCGCTATACTCGCGGGCTTTGTGCCACGAGCATTCCATGGCCTCCGCTCTGCCCAAGTCGCCCCGCACGTTTCAAGACCTGATTTTTACCTTGCAGAAATACTGGGCCGACCAGGGCTGCATTGTTTTGCAGCCCTATGACATGGAGATGGGTGCCGGCACATTTCACTCGGCAACGTTTCTGCGCGCCGTGGGACCGGAGCCGTGGAGCGCGGCCTATGTGCAGCCCTCGCGCAGGCCAACGGATGGACGCTACGGCAACAACCCGTTTCGCCTCCAGCACTACTATCAGTTTCAAGTCTGCATCAAGCCCTCGCCCGATAATTTTCAAGAACTCTATCTAGGTTCCCTGCGCTGCCTCGGCTTTGACCTATTGACGCACGACATCCGTTTCGTCGAGGACAACTGGGAGTCGCCCACTTTGGGCGCTTGGGGATTGGGATGGGAGGTGTGGCTGAACGGGATGGAGGTTTCTCAGTTCACCTACTTCCAACAGGTGGGCGGCCTCGACTGCCGGCCCGTGATGGGCGAGATCACGTACGGCCTCGAGCGCCTCGGAATGTACATCCAGGGTAGGGAGAGCATCTTCGATATTATCTGGACGGACGGCGCGTTCGGAACGGTTACTTACGGCGACGTGTTTCATCAAAACGAAGTGGAGCAGTCGATTTACAACTTTGAAAAGGCCGATACGGCGGCACTATCAACCGAGTTCGAGGCGCATGAAACCGCCTGTAGAGGGCTGATCGAGGACAAATTGGTGCTGCCTGCTTACGAGCAAATGGTCAAGGCCTCGCACGTGTTCAATCTGCTGGACGCGCGGCATGCGGTCTCCGTGACGGAGCGGCAGCGTTATATCCTTCGAGTGCGCTCTCTGGCGCGCGGTGTAGCCGAGTCGTATCGCGCAAGCCGTGAAGCGCTGGGTTTCCCGCTCATCAAGAATTCCGGCAAAGGGCCCGTTCCCTGATGGTCGCGCACGATCTGTTATTCGAGCTCTTGACCGAGGAGTTGCCGCCGCGCACTTTGCTAAGCCTGTCGAATGCATTGAGCGACGGCATCCGGCAAGGGCTGCACACCGCAGGCATTCCGCACGGCAAGATTCAAGCCTTCGCGACACCGAGACGCCTTGCGGTCCGCATAGAGAAACTCGCCGAGCATCAGCCCGACAAGCAGGTTGAGCGGAGAGGGCCGCCGCTCGAGCGTTCATTTGATCCGCACGGCGCGCCGACCCAAGCGGCAATCGCATTCGCCAGAAGTTGCGGTGCGGCTGTATCCGAACTCGAGCGGTTGAAGACCGACAAAGGCGCGTGGCTGATTTTCCGCGGCACCGAGCGGGGGGCGGCAACCACCGCTCTTTTGGGCGATATCGTCAATCGAGCGATTGCCGCCTTACCGATGCCCGCGCGGATGCGTTGGGGCGACCACAGCGCGGAGTTCGTGAGACCGGTGCATGGTGCCGTTCTCTTATATGGCGAGGCGGTGGTTCCCGCGGAAATTCTTGGACTCATGACGGGACGGGTCACCGTCGGCCACCGCTTTCACGCGCCGAAGCCGCTGACCCTCAAGTCGGCCAAAGGGTACGAGAAACGGCTGCGGGGCGCGAAGGTCGTGGCGGGCTTCGCCGCACGGCGAGCGTTGATTCGCGAGGGAGTGACCTTGGCGGCTTCGTTGACCGGCAGCGGTTCCACGGCGCTGATCGAAGAAGCATTGCTCGATGAGGTCACCGCTCTGGTCGAGTGGCCAGTGCCCATCGCGGGCCAATTCGAGCACCGATTCTTGAGCCTGCCGCGCGAGGTTGTCATCGCCACGGTTCAGGACCACCAACGCTATTTCGCCGTGCAAGGCGCGGATGGCAAGTTGTCCGGGTGGTTCGTCACCGTGAGCAACATTGCAAGCCGCGATCCTGCGAAGGTGCGTGAAGGCAATGAGCGGGTCGTGAGGCCGCGCCTGAGCGATGCCGCTTTCTTTTGGGACCAGGACCTGAAGATTTCGCTGGAAGCGCACGCGGCACGCTTGAGCGGCGTCACGTATCAGGCCAAGTTGGGCACCTATGCCGACAAGACGCTGCGCGTGAAGGCATTGGCGCAGCAGATCGGCGGCCGCATCGACGCGGGCACCCACGTACCCCGCGCCGCCGAACTCGCCAAAGCCGACTTGATGACCGCCATGGTAGGCGAATTCCCCGAGCTGCAGGGCACCATGGGCCGCTACTATGCCGAAGCTCAAGGCGAGCCGGAAGACGTGGCCACCGCGCTCGAGGAGCACTACCGTCCGCGATTTGCGGGCGATTCCCTGCCGACCACCGCAACCGGCCAAGCCCTCGCGCTCGCCGACAAGATCGATACGCTGGTTGGCATTTTCGCCATCGGGCAGCGGCCGAGCGGCGCCAAAGACCCTTTCGGCCTGAGGCGAGCTGCCGTGGGGGTGTTGCGCATCCTGCTCGAGGGACGATTGGAATTGGATTTGTTCGCGCTGCTGGAAGCATCGGCCGCCGCTCAACCGGTACAGCGTGCTCAAGTAAGCGATGAGGTTTACGATTTCGTTGCCGAGCGGCTTCGGGGCATGCTGCTGGAAGAACCGGGGACCACCCCGGAAATGCTGGACGCAGTGCTCGCCAAACGTCCGCGTTCGCCGCTCGACGCGGTTACGCGCCTGGCGGCGCTCAAAGAATTCCTCCTGCTGCCGGAGGCTCGTATTCTCGCGGCAATCAACAAGCGGATCGCGAATATCTTGAAAAAAACCACGCTTCGCAGCGATGTGTCCGTCAACGCCGCCGCGCTGACTGAGGATGCCGAAAGAGAACTTCACTCCGTGCTCCAAGATCTCAGAGTTCCCGTGCAGCAAGCGGCGGCCGAGCGACGTTATGCACATAGCCTGAAGACATTAGTGTCCTTGAGAGCGCCGGTGGATGATTTTTTCGAGCGTGTCATGGTGATGGACGAGAACATAGACCGGCGCAATAATCGCCTCGCGCTGCTGCGCGACGTGCAGATCTTGCTCGGCGGCGTTGCCGACCTGTCGCGCCTGCCGGGTTGAGGCAACGCGGTGCAGCTATTCCGGTCGCTGCTTTTCACCACCTACATGATGGCCTCGGCGTGCCTATTCGGGGGCGTGATGGTGCTTGGATTTTGGTTGCCTTACGGCGCGCAATTTGCGATCGCGCGCTGCTGGGCAAGGATCCTGTTCTGGGTACTCGAGCGATTATGCGGCCTTACGTTCGTCGTCGAGGGCCGCGAGCACATTCCGCCGGGAAACCACATCGTCGTGAGCAACCACGCATCCGCGTGGGAAACCGTGGCGCCATTCCTCATATTCCCGCCGCAGGTCTGGGTGCTGAAACGTGAATTGTTGTGGATTCCCTTTGTCGGTTGGGGACTCAAACTGCTCCGGCCGATCGCCATCAACCGCGGCGCAGGGCACAGGGCTGTCAACCAAGTGGTCGAACAGGGCCAGGCGAGACTCAAAGACGGTCTTTGGATCGTTATCTTTCCTGAGGGCACACGAGTGGTCGCGGGTGAAACCCGCAAGTTTGGGGTGAGCGGTGCGTTGCTGGCCGTCGCCTCCGGCAAGAGCTTGGTGCCGCTGTCGCACAACGCCGGGAAGTTCTGGCCGAGACGCGGATTCTTAAAAAAACCTGGCACGATTCGCGTCGACATCGGCAAGCCGATTGATCCGGCCGGCAAGAATCCGCGGGAACTCAACGAAGAAGCCAGGGAAGCGATCGAAGCCGGCCTTGCGCGCATTGCGGCGCGCGATCACGGCTCGAGGATCGCCTGATTCACCAAGAGCGGCCTGTCTTGCTGGATGAAATGTCCGGCGCCCAATCAGTATCGTATACTTTTGACGTCCATGCTCACAGCCTTGCTGTTCCTCGGATCCGCCGCCGCCATCTATTTCGCGTGCGAATTTTTTGTCAACGGAATCGAGTGGCTAGGCCGTAAGCTCGGTGTAGGCGAGACGGCGACCGGCACAATCCTCGCGGCTTTCGGCACCGCGTTGCCTGAAAGCGCGGTGACTTTCGTGGCTGTGGTGTTCGGACGAGATGCCGCACAGAAGGACATTGGCGTGGGAGCGGCCCTTGGCGGCCCGATGGTGCTCGCCACCCTTTCGTATGCAGTGGTCGGCTTCGCCATGCTGTGGAACCACCGGCGCCTGGGTCGTTCGACACATGCAATCGAGTGCGACTCGCGGAGGCTGCGGCGCGACCAGGCATGGTTCCTGTCGATTTTCGTCGGCAAGCTGGCGCTGGGGCTGGTGGTGTTCAAATACAAGCCGTGGCTGGGGACGTTTTTCCTGCTCGCGTACGTGGTGTATTTGCTGCGCGAGTTGCACGGCGCGCAGGTTTTGAGTGTGGGCGACCTGGAGCCCTTGAAGCTGCACCAGAAGGGCGATCCCGGCCTGTTCTGGCCGCTGGCGCAGACAACTCTCGCATTGATCGCCATCGCCGTTGCATCCAAGCTGTTCGTCGGCCAGCTGGAAACCATTGGGAAATGGGCCGGCCTGTCCCCTCAGTTGGTGGCACTGTTATTGAGCCCGGTCGCCACTGAACTCCCAGAAACCATGAATGCACTTATCTGGGTCCGTCAGGGCAAGGAGCGCCTTGCTCTCGCAAATATCTCGGGCGCGATGATGATTCAAGCCACCATCCCCACCGCTCTCGGGTTGTTCTTTACATCATGGATATTCTCGCGCGCCCTTGTCGTCTCCGGCGTCATCACCCTGGCGGCGGTTGCGGCGCTGCTGGCTCTATTCGCTAAAGAATCGGTCAACGCCGCAGTACTCATTCCCCTCGCGGGACTGTATGCGCTCTTCATCATCATCCTTGCGATGAGTTGAGAGCGAGTTTGCAGCGGCTGCTGTAGATCTCGATGGCGGCGCCGGTATGCGCTCGAGTCCCGCCCCAAGCAGGCCGTGAAGGGGAGAAATCGACCCTATCGCCTGCAATTGCTGCAAGTCTGCCGCAAAGACGATTTTTCCACGGGCCCTGTCTACGGCTGCCAACAACCGTTCCAGCAACTTCAATTCGATGAGTTCGCAACCCTCGAGCACCACCACGTCGTTCTTCGCCAAGGGATCCGCGTCTTGCAGCGGTACGGCGCTCAGTACGCGAAACCCTCCGGCACTGAAGACCGCGCGCACTGCGGCCAGAAATTCGCTCCTTTCATTGCTCTGCATAGCGATGGCTTTACAATCGCCTTCGCCGACGACATAGGCGAATGCGCTGCGCTGCGCATCGGACCACGAGACCGCACAGTGAGCTTCCGCCATAGATGCAGATATTTCGTGGCCGCGTCGCGCTCCCATGGCCCGCGCGCGCCGTGCTAGTGATTTTTCCGCCTCGATAAGGTCTCGGCTCGTAAACCGGGCGGGCTCGCCATCGCCGGCCCCGACAGGGACTAATTCACTGGAACTCATGACCGCCGACACGGCTGCCTCGAGTTGTGCGGCACCATCCGTGCGCGATCCCAAAAATCGGATCAGTTCGCCTTGCGTAAAGATGTTCCGCTGACGCACCAGCATCCGAATCGCCACCGTGGGATCCTGCAGAATCGCGGCCCCGTTTTGCCGCGCTATTTGGCGCTGCTCGGCGAGGCGATCCTGCAGGTGCTCAGGCAACCTTTCGACGCTTTGCAATGGCCGACCGATGCCCTTCTTGCGCGCCGGAGCAAGATCGATCTGCTGGGCCGCCAGGGTCCGGTGGTCGATCCGCACCCGATGTCCTGCACTGGCCAGATGTATATTGGCGCGGCACGCCCACGCCGCACGCCAATCGATGAGGTTGGTTTTGCGGTTCCATATCCGCACCTTGGGACCGAATCCTGTCTCATTGGGCGCGCGCAAGGTAAGGAGCACGTAGCCGTTCGGATTGCCGGGATTTTCGCGTCGAACGGCGATGTCCGCGACCATGCCCCTCGACACGAACTCGGCATCGACGTATTCGCGCAGGAGTTCGATGCTCTGCGGAGCAGTCAGCTCGACGGGCAGGCTCAGCTCGATGGCGCGTGCGAGCTGCGAGTCCTTGCGCCGCTCCGCAGCTTCGACGCGGTTCCAGAGGAGCTCTCGGTCATATACCCAGGCGGGCACAGCCGCCGGTGCGCGTATTTCCGCGAGCTCAACCCCGGTCTTTTGCGAGTGATTGTGAATAATCCCATAGTACCGGTCGCGAAGTTTTGTGGCGGATTGGGCCGCCGCAGAGGCTACAATCCGATGTCCGCGCGCGCGCGATAGCATGGAAACGGTGAGGTGATAAATGGCCAATAGTCTACTCGATCGAATCCCCGGCAGCACGACAACGTATAAGTGCGTATGTGGTGGCACCATACGCCGAGCACCGCGTAACAATCAATGGCTTTAATGGCGAGCGGGATCTTGTGCCAAAACTAGATGAACAAATATCCACGCTGCAGGAGCGGCTCACCCAGCTCAAGGTGCGGCAAGAGCGGAGCGACGCGCGCAAACACATGCTGCAGTCCCTGCGCGAGCGTAAGGCCGAAACTCGACGCAGGATTTTGGTGGGAGCCTTGGTCATGAGCAAGGTCCGCGCGGGGGAAATGGATGAGAACATGCTACGCAACTGGCTCGATCAGACCCTGACAAGTGCCCACGATCGGGGCTTGTTCGGTCTAGCGCCGAAGGAAGTCAACGCTGCCCCACTCACCGACGTATAAGTGCGGGAGGACCTAAACGTCCAGATTCGAAACCTGCAGGGCATTCTTTTCGATAAACTCGCGTCGCGGTTCCACGGCATCGCCCATTAGCGTCGTGAATATATCGTCGGCGGCCACCACATCCTCGATGCGCACTTGCATCAGCCGGCGCGTTTCGGGATTGATGGTGGTGTCCCACAATTGGCTGGCGTTCATTTCGCCCAATCCCTTGTACCGTTGGATGCTTTGGCCCTTCTTGGCCTGCTCGAACAGCCAATTCATGGCGGACTTGAAGCTGGCCACATCTTGGCGCTCCTCGCCTCGTTGGATGAAGGCTCCCGGCCCCATCAAGTCGCTTAAAGTCTGTGCAAGCTCGGCAATCCGCAGATATTCGGCCGACTCAAAAAACTCGCGAGGTATGTGCTTCTCCGAGGTAAGACCATGCTCCAACCGCTGCAGATTGATGCGATGGCCGCCGCTCGCCATGGTTTCCACCGTGACGCGATAGCGCCGCGACACATCATCGAGGGTGTTGAGCCGCTGCTCGAAGTTCCGGCACCAATCCCGCAACGGATCGATGCGGTCGAATGATGCCGTGGTCAATACGGGCACGTACAGCAACTGCTCGAGAAAGCGCTCATCGTAGCGGCGCGCCCAGCGCCGCACAATCGCTTGCACCTCGACATATTTTCTTGCGAGCGACTCCAGGCCCAATCCCGACAAGGGCGGTGCATCGACGTTGACGTGCAACGCCGCTCCGTCGATTGCGGTGCTGAGCAGCAGCGCATTCAATTCCAGATCGTCCTTCACGTAAGTTTCTTGTTTGTTTTTTTTCACCTTGTAAAGCGGTGGCTGGGCGATGTACACATGTCCGCGCTCGATAAGGACCGGCATTTGGCGGTAGAAGAAAGTGAGCAGCAAGGTTCGTATGTGACTTCCGTCGACGTCGGCATCTGTCATGATAATTATGCGGTGATAGCGTAATTTATCGACGTTGAAGTCGTCGCGCCCGATGCCGCAGCCCAAGGCGGTGATGAGCGTACCGACTTCGGCGGAGGCGATCATCTTGTCGAAGCGCGCCTTCTCGACGTTGAGGATTTTTCCCTTGAGCGGCAGAATGGCTTGAGTGCGCCGGTCGCGGCCCTGCTTGGCCGAGCCGCCGGCGGAGTCGCCCTCGACCAGGAACATTTCCGACAGTGCGGGATCTTTCTCCTGGCAGTCGGCCAGCTTGCCGGGCAACCCTGCGATGTCGAGTGCGCCCTTACGCCGGGTCATCTCGCGCGCCTTGCGCGCGGCTTCGCGCGCATAAGCGGCCTCGAGGATTTTGTTCACGATGCCGCGCGCCTCCTGCGGGTGCTCCAACAGGAACTCCTCCAAGCGCCCCGCCACGGCAGACTCGACCACACCCTTGACTTCCGAGGACACCAATTTGTCCTTCGTCTGCGAAGAGAATTTCGGGTCCGGCAGCTTCACCGACAAAATGGCCGTCAGTCCCTCGCGCGAGTCGTCGCCCGTCGTCTGGATCTTTTCTTTTTTAGCCGCGAGTTCTTTCTCGATGTAGTTATTGAGCGTGCGGGTCAGCGCGGCGCGATAGCCGGCGAGATGGGTACCGCCGTCCTTTTGCGGAATGTTGTTCGTGTAGCAATACATGCTTTCCTGGTACGAGTCGTTCCACTGCATCGCGACTTCCACCTGCGTGCTGCCATCGCGGGTTTGGAACCACAATACCGTGGGGTGTACCGGCGTCTTGCTGCGGTTCAGGTGAGTGACGAAAGCCTTGAGGCCGCCTTCGTGCTGAAACACCTCACTCTTCTCGTCGCGCTCGTCGATCAGCTCGATGCGCACACCCGAGTTGAGAAACGACAGTTCGCGCAAACGCTTCGCGAGCGTGTCGTAATTGAAGGAGATGTGGGTGAATATTTGGGCACTCGGTTTGAAGCGCAGCGTCGTGCCTTTCTCGTCGGTGTCGCCGATGGCGGCGAGCGGTGCCTGCGGCTCGCCCAAACGATATTCCTGGCGATGCAACTTGCCATCGCGACGGACAAGCAATTCCAAATATTCAGAGAGCGCATTGACGACTGAGATCCCTACGCCGTGCAAGCCGCCCGACACCTTATAGGAGGTGTCATCAAACTTGCCGCCCGAATGGAGCACCGTCATGATCACTTCGGCGGCGGAGCGGCCTTCTTCGGCGTGGATATCCACAGGGATGCCGCGGCCGTTATCCGATACCGTCACTGACTCATCGGCATGAATAGTGACCACCACTCGGTCGCAATGGCCGGCCAGCGCCTCATCGATAGCGTTATCGACCACCTCGAATACCATGTGGTGTAAGCCACTGCCATCATCGGTATCGCCGATATACATTCCCGGCCGTTTTCTGACTGCGTCAAGTCCACGTAAGACTTTGATTTTACTCGAATCATAGACGTCGCTATCGGCCATAGAGGATCCTATTTGTTGACCCATCATTCTAGCAGTTTTCGGCGCCAATAACGAATCTGAATGCTCCGAAATTGTCTATCAAATCATTTGGTTGCAAGCCATTGCAGCGCTCTGCCCGAGCGCCGATTCGATGGTGCGTCAACCGGAAGTATTTACGCACCTGCCAACGTGGGGGATTTGCGGAAGGGAAATGTTCCACGTGGAACGTTGCCACTATGTCGGATTGACCTTGCCACCCACGATTTTATAGTGCCTTCCCGGTGCCCCAAACTCTCTGAATTCCGGATGAAGCGTGGTCACGATGAGCTGGGCCGCCTGTGATGAAACCTCCCCTATTAAAGCGGTCAGCCGCTGATTGTCGAGTTCAGCGGCCGGATCGTCCAGTAGCAGGCTCGGCCGCGCAGGGGAATCCCGAGGGAAAAGCTTGATCTGCGCGATCAGCAACGCCGCAGCCAATAGCTTCTGCTGACCTCTCGATATACGATCCTTGACACCCAAATCGTTCAATCGAATGCTGAGTTCAGCTCGATGCGGACCCACTTGGGTGGCACAAGTCTCCTGATCCGAAGACCAACTTTGCTTTAATGCCTCTGGCAACGTCAGGTCCCGGCCCCACCCTTGTCGATAGTTCATGCTGAGCTCCATGCCCAGCAGGCTGCGCACGATGCCGACCGCATGCTGCGCCAGGGAATCGACATATCGAGAACGCGCATCCGACATCGCCTCCCCAGCACGCCCAATCTCGCCATCCCAAGCGGTAGTCAGCGCTTGCGACTGCCGTGACTTTAGCGCGGCGTTTCGCTGTTTGAGCGCCTGCTGAAATCTCTGCCAGTCTGCGACGAACTTTGGTTCCACGTGGAACACTCCCCAATCCAGGAACCGGCGCCTTCGGTTTGGACCCTCCTCTATCAACCGATGTATTTCCGGGTCGATGATTTGAACGGGCAGCACCGTTGCAAGCTCCGCGAGAGAACCAGCCCTCGCGCCTGCAACTTTGGCTCGAACTTTCGAAGAACCCTCTACTCCCAGCGAGATGCGGCGGCCGAAGGCATCCGCTTCACCGATCACCACGAACTGATCCGCGCCACGATGAATCAAATGCTCCAAACGGCGGGTACGGAACGATCGTCCGCGACCCAATACGTAGATCGCTTCCAGAAGGCTTGTTTTGCCGGAAGCGTTCGCTCCGCTGATAAGCGTGAATCGACAATCGGGCTCAAAGGTTGCCGACTGCAAGCAGCGGAAATCCGTTACTTGCAGCCGGCAAAGTGTCAACTAGAGCCTCATCGGCATCACGACGTAGCGTGCGGAAGAATTGCCGGGAGATCGAATCAGGCAACTGCTATTGCTGTCGGTAAGGCCAAGCTCGACTTCTTGACCATCGATGGCCGCTAGGGCGTCGAGCAAATAATTCACATTGAACCCCACCTCGAGATCGCTTCCGTCATAGCCCACCTCGATTTCCTCTTCTGCTTCCTCTTGCTCGGGGTTGTGTGCCTGTACCGTCACCATGTTCTTTTTCACGGTAACCCGGATACCCCGGTACTTCTCGTTGGAAAGAATAGCGGTACGCTGCAATGCCTGCCGCAAAATATCCCGATCCGCTCGGATAGCGCTCGCCGGCGCCGCAGGAATTACGCGAGAATACTCCGGAAATCGTCCGTCAATGAGCTTCGAAGTGAAACGAACATCTCCGATCTGGGCGCGAACGTGATTAACCCCTATGCCCAAGTCCGCCACTCCCTCATTCGTGAGCACTCGCTGTAGCTCCAGTACCCCCTTGCGCGGCACGATGACCTGTTGGGAAGCCTTCGCCTTCGCGCCCAAGGCGGTTTCGCACAGAGCCAAACGGTGTCCATCGGTCGCCACCGCGCGCAGCACCTGCCCGTCGATTTCCAATAACATGCCGTTCAAATAGTAGCGAACGTCCTGCTGTGCCATGGAAAAATGCGTCTTTTCCAGCAAGCGCAGCAATTCCTTGCGCGGTACCTGCACCGTTTGCTGCGAATTGATGTCGTCGATGACAGGAAATTCTGCAGCGGGCAGTGTCGAGAGGCTGAAACGGCTGCGTCCGGCTTTTATGACCACCTTTTCCCCTTCGACCGCCAGGGCGACGGCAACCTTCTCCGGCAATGCACGCAATATGTCCAGGAACTTGCGGCCGGGAACGGTGATATCACCCGCCTCCTGAACCACCACTTCGGTGGAGGCTACGAGCTCCACCTCCAGATCCGTAGCGGTCACCGACAGTTGTCCTTGGCGAACGCCGAGCAATACATTTGCCAATACAGGCATGGTTTGGCGCCGTTCCACAACCCCGATAACTGCCTGTAATGGGGCCAATAATTTTTCGCGCTCCGCCGTCAATTTCATGGTCACACCCGTCTCACCAATCTTAGATTTAAATTCTTAAAAGAGATTATTACTATGATTATGAAGCAAGATCCGTTTCGGTATAACTCCAAAAACTTCATAATAATCAATATCTTGCAATCGACGAAACACCATCCCACTCCTGTCGACTGGCGGCGCGGAAGCTGTCGCGGACTTGTGGGTATCTTTATCCACAGGGCCGTCCACAGGATGTCCTACCCTATCCAGCCAGGGTTCTCAACAGGTTCATATAGTCCTCGCCAATCCTGCGTTCGGTCTCGCGCAACTCCTTGACTCGCCTACAGGCATGCAACACCGTCGTGTGATCCCGGCCGCCGAAAGCATCGCCGATCTCGGGTAGGCTGTGATTGGTCAATTCTTTTGCCAGCGCCATCGCGACTTGGCGCGGCCGCGCGATGGAGCGGCTACGGCGCTTCGACAGCAGGTCAGCGATTCTAATTTTGTAGTATTCAGCGACGGTCTTCTGAATATTTTCCACCGTAACCAGCTTCTCTTGCAGCGCCAATAGGTCGCGTAAGGCCTCCTTGACCAGATCCAAAGTGATGGGGCGTCCCGTGAAATTCGACGTAGCCACCACCCTTCGCAAGGCCCCTTCAAGTTCGCGCACGTTCGATCGAATGCGCTTAGCGACGAAAAACGCAACCTCCTCGGGCAAATCGACCTGCGACATTGCTGCCTTGCTCATCAAGATCGCGACGCAGGTCTCGAGCTCCGGCGGCTCGATCGCGACCGTCAAACCCCAGCCGAATCTCGACTTCAGGCGCTCCTCGAGTCCGTCGACCTCTTTCGGGTACCGATCGCACGTCAAGATGACCTGCTGCTGGCTTTCCAGGAGGGCGTTGAACGTGTGGAAGAATTCTTCCTGCGAGCGCTCTTTTCCGGCAAAAAACTGAATATCGTCGATCATCAGTGCATCCAAGGAGCGATACGCGGTCTTGAAATCATTGATGGTGTTGTGCTGGAGCGCCTTCACCATGTCGCCAACGAATCGCTCGCTGTGTACGTAGGCGAGCCGCGCCTCCGAATTATTTTCCTTGATCTTGTTGGCAACGGCGTGCATCAGATGCGTCTTGCCGAGGCCGACACCGCCGTAAATGAACAACGGGTTGTACGCCCTTCCTGGGTTGCCCGCGACCTGGATCGCGGCCGCCTTTGCGAGCTGATTGCTCTTGCCCTCGACGAAACTGTCGAATGTGAAAGTCGAATTGATCGGCCCGCCGAGAACCGACGGGGCCAGCCTTCGAATTCTGGCCGCGGCGCCGTTGGAAGCGGAATGGCCTCCATTGACCGCGACGATCGGGGCGGCGGCGCCGGCCCGGGTGCCAACGTCAAGCACGAGCTCCGGGACCGGCTCGTCGGCGAAAGCGCGAATGAGCTCCTTGATCCTCGGCAGCGAGTTTTGACCCAACCATTCGATAACATAACGGTTGGGCGCCAGAAGCTTGAGTTCCCCGTCCCGCTCGATCGCCTGAAGGGGCCGCACCCAAGTATTGAACTGCTGCTCAGGGAGTTCGCGCTCCAGCACTCGCAGACAGCGGTTCCATAGCGTCTCCGACAAGAGCGCTCTCCTCAAGATTAGGCAACGGGGCAAAGTAAACGAAAGGGCAGGGAGTCTAGCTCCAACGTGGCAAGGCGTCTATTGACACATCCATGCCCGCTCAGTACCCTTGCCGCCTTTCGTAAATCTCCCAATTCATTGATTTGGCCCGTGGTTTTTGTCTGAGTTGCGCTATGAAACGTACTTTCAACCCAAGTAATTTACATCGTGCCCGCACCCATGGCTTTCGCGCGCGCATGGCCACCAAGAGCGGTCGCAGATTGCTCGCGCGCCGTCGAGCCAAGGGCCGCAAGCGCCTCTGCCCTTGATACGTTTTTTCGGGACTGTCTAACGATCCGTAAACTGACGTTCGAGCCGCGCAAGCGTTTGCACCAGCCGGCCGAATTTCGCGAAGTGAAGCGGCGCGGCAAAAAGTTTGCCGACGCATTTTTTAGTTTATCGGTTCTGGCCAATCATGAAACTTATCCTCGATTGGGATTGAGCATAGCGACGCGCACCTTCGGCAGCGCGGTCGCACGCAATCGAATCAAGCGCCTCACCCGTGAGTCCTTTCGTTTGAACCAATACTCATTGCCGCCCGTCGATGTCACCGTGTCCGCGCGGGAAGCAGCGCGTAAAGCCAGCCTAAGCGAGTTGCGCGAGAGCCTGGACAAGCATTGGAAATCGATTACCAGACGATGCCCAGCTTGAGCCAAATATTTCTGTGGTTCATCCGCGGGTATCAGCTCTTCTTGAGTCCATGGCTTGGACGGAGCTGCCGCTTCTACCCCAGCTGCTCTTGCTACGCGCACACCGCGATTGAACGACACGGCGCCTTGCACGGCGCCTGGCTCGGCCTGCGCCGCCTTCTACGCTGTCATCCCTTCACCAAGGGCGGCTACGACCCCGTGCCGGACAAGAGAATGATCAATGCCTAACACTCGCATGATGCTTTGGATTGCGCTCGCGGCGGTCCTCTACCTCAACTACGAAGCGTGGATGCATGATTATCCGGCAGCGGCGGATCATGGAAGTGCTGCGGCCCCGGTGAGCGGCGCTCCCGCGACGCTCGGCGACTCGGTACCTCAGGCTGCGAGCACGGCAGCGCCCTCTGCATCTCCGCCCGCCGCGCCCGCCGCCGCACCCGCTGCCGCAGATGCATTCGCGCCGCCGCCGCCCGCCCCGGACGCGGGATCGGTCGAGGTGCATGTCAGCACCGACGTGCTCGATGTGGTGATCAACTTGAAGGGCGGGGAACTCGATCAGGCCGGGCTCCCGCAGTATCCGCTGCGCAAGGACACGCCGAACATTCCCGTCAGGCTGCTGAGCCGCGAACCGCCGAACACGCTGTATCTACTGCAGACGGGCTTGATCGGTAATCCCGGCGAAGCCGCGCCCACGCATCTTGCGACGTGGACATCGGCGGAAAGATCCTTCGCGCTTCCCGCGGGCGCGACGGAACTTCGTGTGCCTTTGAGTTGGAGCGACGGCAAGGGGTTGACCGTCACCAAGACATTTGTCTTCAAGCGCGGCCTGTATGCCATCGATCTAATTTACGACGTACAAAACGCCGGCACCGCGCCGCGGAAGCTGGCGAATTACTCGCAAATCCTGCGCCGCTGGGAACATGCCTCGCGTTCCTATTTCGACGTCGAGACCTACTCTTTCAAGGGACCGGCCGTCTATGACGGCAAAAAATCACGCGATCTGAATGTCGAAAACGAGGCCGACAGTCATTTTTCCGAAATCATTACGAATGGCTGGATGGCTTCCCTGCAGCATCAATTCGTGTCGGCCGTCGTGCCGCCTCCCGATCAGCCGTACACGTATCAGCTGCAGGTCCGCGATAAGGAATATCTGCTGGGCGCGACGGGGCCGGCGACCGAGATAGCCGCCGGCACGACGGCGCAATTCCACGAGAAGCTTTTCGTTGGTCCTAAATTGCAGTCGCAGCTGGCGGCGACGGGTCCGCACCTCGAACGAACCGTCGACTTCGGCATACTGACCGTGCTCGCCCAGCCGTTGTTCGCGACCCTGAACTGGGTGCATGGGCTCGTCGGCAATTGGGGATGGTCAATCATCATCGTCACTGCCTTGATCAAGCTCCTGTTTTATCCCTTGAGCCAGGCCAGCGGCCGTTCGATGGCCAAGATGCGCACCGTCGCCCCGCGCATGAAACAGATCCAGGATACCTTCAAGGACGACCGCGAGAAATTGGGCCGCGCCATGATGGAGCTGTACAAGAAAGAAAAAATCAATCCTCTGGCAGGGTGCCTTCCCATGCTGGTGCAAATCCCGTTCTTCATTTCCTTCTACCGGGTGTTGCTCGAAAGCGTCGAAATGCGCCAGGCCCCGTTTCTGCTGTGGATCAACGATCTTTCCTCGCGCGATCCGTACTTTGTCCTGCCCTTATTGATGGGTGCCGCGATGTTTGCGCAGTTCAAGCTGAACCCGGCGCCGCCGGATCCCATGCAGGCAAAAATCATGCAGTTCATGCCGCTGGTCATGACGGGCATGATGGCGTGGTTCCCTTGCGGCTTGGTGCTTTACTGGCTCACCAATACGTTGTTGACCATCGCGCAGCAGTGGCGTGTCAACCAAGTCGTCGAAGCCGAGGCCGCCAAGCAGCGATCGTAAAATAAGCCGTGAGTTCTAGGGATACCATTGCCGCCATCTCCAGCGCTCCCGGGCGCGGCGCGGTCGGTGTCATTCGAGTCTCGGGTCCTCTGGTGCGGCAAATCGCGATCGGTGTCCTAGGCGCTGTGCCGGCCCCCCGCCGCGCGCGGCTTTCGGCGTTTCTCGATGAGCAAGGCCAGAGCCTGGACCAGGGACTGGCGCTGTATTTTCCAGCACCGGCGTCGTACACCGGCGAGGAGGTCTTGGAACTGCAGGGACATGGCGGCGCACTCGTCGTCGATCTCGTGTTGAAACGCTTGCTCGAACTCGGCTGCCGCATGGCGCGACCCGGTGAATTCAGCGAACGCGCCTTTTTGAACGGCAAGATCGACATTGCACAAGCCGAGGCAATTGCCGACCTCATAGATGCCGGGAGCGCCGCGGCCGCCCGTGCAGCGGTGCGCTCCCTGCAGGGGGAATTCTCGGCTCGGGTAACCGATTTGAAGAACCGGATCACCACGCTGCGCGCCTATGTCGAGGCCGCCATCGATTTTCCCGACGAAGAGATCGATTTTCTATCGACCACTGCGCTGCGCAATCGACTCGCGGACGTGTTCACTGGCTTCGAGTCGATGACCGCCGCGGCGCGCCAGGGCGCGCTGCTGCGCGAAGGCTTGACCGTGGTTATCGCCGGCAAGCCCAACGCGGGCAAGTCCAGTCTATTGAACAGTCTGGCGGGAGATGAAGTTGCGATCGTCACGGATGTGCCGGGCACGACCCGCGACGTACTGCGCCAGCAAGTGCATCTGGATGGTTTGCCCCTGAACCTGGTGGATACCGCGGGCCTGCGCCCGGCGGCCGATGCGGTTGAAGCCGAGGGCGTCAGGCGTGCGAGGAGCGAAATTGCGCGCGCTGATCGTATCCTCTATATCGTGGATGCCGCGCTCGGCGCTACCGCCGAGCCGGAAGCTTTTGCGGCCGACCTCGCGCAATTGCCGCCCGGGATTGCGGTCACGCTGGTGTTCAACAAGATCGATTTGACCGGCATGCCGGCGGCGCTCGACGATGCGGCCGACCCGCCCAGAATATTCTTGAGCGCTCGAACCGGCCAGGGTTTGGAGCTATTGCGTCAGCACCTCAAGAGCGCCGCCGGATACCTCAACGAATCCGGCGCGCTCACCGCCCGGCGCCGGCATATGGATGCACTCCGCCGCGCGCATCAACACGTAGAGAGTGCCGCCGACACTTTGAGCACCACGCGCGCGTTCGAATTGTTCGCCGAGGATTTACGTCTCGCGCAGTGTGCCCTGGGCGAGATCACCGGTGAGTTCACCAGCGAGGACTTGCTCGGCGAGATTTTCGGCAGCTTCTGTATCGGAAAATGAGTCCGAGAACGCTATTTGGTTGCCGCCGCCATCTCTCCAAAAACCTTTGCCGCGATTGCGTCTACCTGCTGCGGCGTCATCTTGGCAAAAACGCCTGCCCACGCGGACGAGGTCGTATTGTAAGCGCGCTCGCCGAATTCCTTGCCGTCGTACAAGTTGGTGTAGCTTGCTTTGGCATCGATATAGGCATTGCCCGTCATAACTCCAAAAAAAACGCGCGAGCCGATGCCGACCATTCTGTAGTCGTTTACGTAAACTTGCAGCAAGGTGCCGGTTTCCCCGGTCGATAGGGGTTCACCCTTCTGTACGTCGAATGCCACGCCGGCCTCCTTCGCGTGATCAGCGAAAGTCGCTCGCCATTCTTCCTGGAAAGCAGGCCAGTCTTTCGCCTGCGTCACCACGGCCGGTCCGCTCATGTTTAGAACGAGTCGTTTGGCCGATGCGGGCGGCATGGTAAGCGCTGGCTGGGGCGCCGCGACCGGAGCGGCTGGCGCACCTGCCGGAGCCGCAGCGGGTGGCGTAGCGTGCTGCCCGCCGGTCGCCGCGCAACCTGTGAGAGAAATCCCCAGAACCGAAAGATAAATGTACTTCATGTACATATGGCCTCCCTCTGTTTTGTCAAACGGCTATGAATCTGGCGGGTCGCCGCTTCCAAGCTGGAGTAGCCGCCATTTGAATCGGAGATAGTCTCACAGACAGAAGCTCGGCATCAGCGTAGTCATACGCCTGTGTCCAATTGCCGATCGAGTGGAAATTGCTTGCCGGGATTCAGCGACGCCGCGGCGCCGGGCGCTGGGTCAAACGCGTTGCTTGTCGCCCTGCAATTCCGTGGTTTCCGTATCGGAATCGCTCATGCGCGCCAGGCGGGCAGAGACGCCGAGAACCGTCAGAATGGCGATGGTGGCAATCGCGGTGATCACTGGGAACCGCCAGAATAACCAAACCATGATGAGTGCCGAGAGCGCCAAAATTGCCCATAACGCCGCTATATTCGTCCGCGTTCGCGACGAGTCTGTCATGCCAGCTTCCCCTATCAAAAAACTTCCGGACTACCTTATACAGCTTATGTTACTAAACGACCATACAGCAAGGACCCCGTAAAACCCCTAAACCTCTCTAGTGTTTAACTGGCGCAGGCTATCCGAGCATCGTCTCGCGGCGCCAATGACGCGCCGTCAGCACCATCAACAGCAGTGCCAGGCCGAGCGATGCCGCGGCCGACACCCAGACATCGCGAACGGCCACCACTTCGTCTTTGAGGATGCTGGTCATTAACAAATGTTGGCTCAGCGACGGAATGAGCATCAGGGGACCCTGGGTCTTCAGAGAGTAGATGCTGGCAAAAGCAATCGGCAGGGTCGGAACCAACAGGACGGCCGTAAGGTAGGTTTGAGCCTCGCGATAGCTGCGGGTAAATGAAGCGACGAAGGTCATGAGGGTGGCACCCACCGGAACGAAAGGCAGGCAAATCGCAAAGAAAATCAGGGCAGTACGCCATCCCAGGTTCGCGCTCATGCCGAGTCTCTCCAGCGGCACGAAGCGAAACACCCAAACGAACGCCGTAAGGCTTAAGGCTAGCGAGATGCACATGTAGGCGCACGTGGCCAGCAGCTTGCCCCCGACCAGGCTCGAACGCGCCACCGGCAGGCTTAAGAGCGCTTCCAAGGAGCCCCGTTCGCGCTCCCCCGCCGTGGAATCGATGGCCAAATACAAACCGCCCATCAAGACCGCAAAGAGCACGAAATAGGTCATGAATCCCAATACCGCGACGGCGCGGCCGGTGGGGGTTGCCACATCGGCCTCATTTACGGCCACAGGCGCTGCCAGCAGAGGATTAACACCCCTGACCTGCAGCCGCAATTGCGCGATGGTGCTGGCGTAGCCGCCCAACAGGATCCTCGCACGATCCGCGCTCTTGCGAGTTTGCGAATCGGCGCTGTCCGCGATCAGCAGCACCGGCGCGGGCA
>JBBROC010000031.1:0-37823 GCA_038229815.1 Steroidobacterales bacterium
CGCGTTTCTTGCCGATGTCCTCACCGGGATGTCGGTGCCTTCTGCACGAGCGGCGATCGAAACCTACCTGATCGCGCAATTACCCGACTCGCAAACACTGCGGAAGTTTAGATGAAAGACATGGCATTGGCCGATCGCGCCGCGGGTTTCGACGTGAATGCACTGCGCCGGCAATTTCCCGTGCTGGCGCGCATGGTGCGCGGCAAGCCGCTCGCGTATCTGGATAACGGCGCCTCGGCGCAGCGTCCTGCGGCCGTGATCGACGCCGTTAACGACTACGAACGCCGTCACCACGCAAACATTCACCGCGGCGTCCACACGCTCAGTCAAGAAGCGACGGCGTTGTACGAGACCGCCCGGGATCGGCTGAAGGAATTCATCAACGCCCGGTCGCGGCACGAGATCATTTTCGTACGCGGCACCACTGAAGCCATCAACCTTGTCGCACAGAGCTACGCCAGGCCGACGCTGAAGCCGGGCGACGAAATTCTCATCACGCACCTGGAGCACCACGCCAACATCGTGCCGTGGCAGATGGTTTGCGAACAAACCGGCGCAACGCTGGTGGTCGCGCCGATCGATGCGCGCGGCCAGGTTCATGTGGACGAAGTGGAGGCGCTGATGACGCCGCGGACGCGCCTGTTTGCGTGCGCCCACGTATCGAACGCGCTTGGCACGGTCCTGCCGATTCGGCGCCTGATCGCCGCCGCCAAGTCGCGCGGCATCGTCACGCTCATCGACGGTGCGCAAGCCGTGTCCCACATGCATGTCGACGTGCGGGAATTAGGCTGCGATTTTTATGCCTTCTCCGGCCATAAGATGTTTGGCCCTACCGGCGTCGGCGTCCTATATGGGCGCGAGCAGCTGCTCGAGCGCATGCCGCCCTGGCAGGGCGGCGGCGAGATGATACTTGCCGTCACGTTTGCCAAGACCACGTACAACGCGCTGCCCAATAAGTTCGAGGCAGGCACGCCGAACATTTCCGGCGGCGTCGGCCTGGGAGCGGCGGTCGAATTCTTGCAGGGCTTGAACCGTGACGCCGCGCACGCGCACGAGACTGCGCTTCTCGAGCATGCGACGGCGGTCTTGAGCAAGATACCGGATCTTCGCATCGTGGGCACCGCGGCGGACAAGGCGAGCCTGGTGTCCTTCGCCGTAGCCGGCGTGCATCCGCACGACCTGGGGACCATTCTCGACGAGGACGGTATCGCCATTCGCACCGGCCATCACTGCGCCATGCCTGTTATGGAATTCTTCCAGCTGCCGGCGACGGCTCGCGCCTCGTTCGCCTTCTACAACACCTTGGAGGAAATCGATAGGCTTGCCGCCGGCGTCGAACGCGCGCGCAAGCTGTTCGCTTAACTTCATATGGAGCTCAACGAGCTATACCGGGATGTGATCCTCGACCACAACCGTCGACCGCGTAATTTCGGCGCTTTGGAATCCCCCGATGCCAGCGTCGAGGGCTTCAATCCCATGTGCGGGGACCGGCTCACGGTCCGCTTGCGATTGGAGGGCGACAAGATCAGCGACATCCGCTTCGAAGGCCAGGGATGCGCGATCTCGACCGCTTCGGCCTCCATGATGACTGAAGCCGTGAAAGGCAGGACCCGCGCAGATGCACTGCAGCTGTTCGATCGAGTCCACGAGCTTCTCACCGACGAAGCGGCGCCCCCGGCCGACGAACTGGGAAAGCTTGCGGCGCTATCCGGGGTCCGGGCGTACCCGGCGCGGGTGAAGTGCGCGAGCCTGTGCTGGCACACTCTCGCCGCCGCCCTCCGATCAGCCAGCCAGCAGGCCATGCCCGCGGTAACCACCGAGTGAGCGGCTGAAGCATGTATTCCTACGAAAACGAGCCGATTGTCGTGCAGCGCGAGGTCAAGGCGGTCGCTATCCCTGCCGGCGTCGAAGTCAATCTCAAGCTGGGTTCGGTTGGCTATATCACCCAAGCTCTGGGCGGCAGCTTCACCGTTTACATCGACGGCAATTTGTTTCGCATCGCCGGCCAGGATGCGGACGCCATCGGCAAGACCGCCGCAACGGCACCCGAAGTGCCGCCGGGAGCCTCGGAAGACGATATCAAGAACATCGTCTGGCAGCAGTTGAAGACTTGTTATGACCCGGAGATTCCCGTCAATATCGTCGACCTTGGTCTCGTCTACGAATGCGACGTCAGCAAGAACGAAGATGCGACGCGCACGGTCGATATCAAAATGACCTTGACGGCGCCCGGCTGCGGCATGGGGGAAGTCTTGGTCCAAGACGTCCGTGACAAGGTGCAGATTGTCCCGACGGTCGCTCGGGCGAATGTCGAGTTGGTATTCGATCCGCCCTGGAACCAGACCATGATGTCGGACGAAGCTCGATTGCAAACCGGCATGATGTAGACCCTGATGATGTGAGGAAACGGTCGTGAAATGGATCGACGCCGGACCCGCCATCGAACTGGGCGAGGGGCAAACAATCTCCATCCCGGTCGGACGCCGGATGATCGCAGTCGCCCGCAGCGGAGCGGCTTACTTCGCCATTGAAGATGTGTGCACTCACGACGGTGCGCAACTCACCGGCGGCGCGATCGAAGGTACGGAAATCATCTGCCCGCGGCACGGCGCACGCTTTTGCCTGAGAACCGGGGAAGCCCTGACTCCGCCCGCTTACGAACCGGTTCGCGTCTACGAAACGAAAATCGAAGGTGGTCATTTGTGGGTACGCGCAGACTGACGCTGTTGCGGCATGGGAAAGCCCAGTCGATCGACGCTTGCGCCGAAGACTTCGAGCGTGCGCTGACACGCCGCGGCAGCATCGAGGCGCGCGAAATGGCGCTGCGCATCGTGTCCTGCGATCTCATACCGGATTTGATTTTGGTCAGCCCGGCAGAACGCGCCTGGGCTACCGCCGAGATCGTCGCCGAAGCCTGCGAACTTGATCCCAAGCAGGTGCAATGCGCGCGCGAATTGTATTTGGCTACGCCTGAAGCCACGTGGCGGCTGCTGACGTGGGGCCGCGCGGCAAATCTGAACCACATCATGATTTGCGGCCACAATCCAGGCTTGAGTCAGGTGGCGAGCCGCCTTGGACCGAAACCGCAAGCGCGGGAATTGCCCACCGCCGGAATCGCGACCGCGGTTTGGCACAATGCGGACTGGCAGACGATGCAGCCAGAGTCTGCAATCAGTTGCGAGTTGGACGACCCGGAGGGCACGGCCGAGTCGTGAGGGCTCCAGCCGCCTCCGAGGCTTCAGGCGGGATTCAGCGCAGTTCCGAGTTTGGCCAGGCTTTGATAAATTTTGAGCACCCGCGGAACATAGGCCTGCGTTTCCTTGTACGGCGGTATGCGGCCACCATGGCGATCCACCGCATCTTGGCCGGCGTTGTAGGCGGCCAGGACCAATTTTAAGTCTGCGCCATAGCGGTCCAACAACGAACGCAGGTAGCGTGCGCCCGCATGCACGTTTTGCATCGGGTCATAGGCATTCTCGGCGCCATATTGGCGCGCTGTGGCCGGCATCAACTGCATGAGCCCCACGGCACCTTTTTTCGACAACGCCCGCGCGTTGAAGCCCGATTCAACCACGATGACGGCCCGCAGCAAATTAGGCTCGACCGAATAATTCGCAGCGGCCTTCTCGATGATGAGGTCGTATTGCGATGCCTTCGCGAGCAGCGACGGATTGTAGGCCTCCCCGCTCTCGGTCTTTGATCCCGGCGTCGCCATGAGGAAGGAGTACCGGGGGTCGCTCGGCACGTTGGTGTAGTGGGTGACGCCGTTGGCATCCACGAAGGAATAAATGTCCGCTCGTGCACACAGAGCCGTCGCCGCAAGCATAACGCCGAAAACGAGGGTTGAGGTCCGGCTCATGAGCGCCAGTAAGCCAGAAGGGACAGGCTTGCGATAGTAGGTCAATACCGTAGCCGGAGCGGCGGGCTTGGGGGGCGGCGGACCCCGGCCGATGCGTCCGGTCTAGGTCTGGTCGCGCTGCAGCTGCATCAGCCGCCGCCGGTCCCGCTTGTCGGGGCGGGTGTCGGGCCGGGGCCGGGACGCCTGCGCCAAGCGCTGTTGCTCGCGCAGCTTGACGCGCCGCTCGGCACTGGCGGCGGTCTCGAGATATTGCGACTGCGCCTCGGCGGCCGATCCGCGGCGAAGCGGCAACCCCAGTACTTCGAACTCGGCCACAATGCCTTGCAGGGAAAGACTTAGACGATCGCCGATGCAAACGCGATGCGCCGGTTTGACCCGCTCGGCGTTCAGGTGCACTTTCCCGCCGGTGATCGCGGCCGTCGCGAGGCTCCTCGTCTTGAAGAACCGCGCATGCCACAGCCACTTGTCAAGGCGGTGATTTTCGGTTTTCTCGTCGCGAGTCATGAAGATGCGGCCGAAATATCCAAAGTAATCCGCACGAAGGGCCTGCGTGAAGCCGTTATAATAGCGCCATGAAGGACCCGATTATGTACTCATGGACCCCGTGCTGAAAGAATTTCGCGAGCGGCTGTCGCGCGATACGGAGGCGCTCGAGGCGGCCGGCCTTTTGAAACGCGAGCGCGTGTTGGGATCGGCGCAGGGAGCCGTGGTGCGGCTAGCCGACGGGCGCGAAATGATTAATCTATGCGCCAACAATTACTTAGGGCTCGCCAACCACCCCGCAGTATTAAAAGCCGCGCATGCTGCCCTCGAGCGCTATGGATACGGTGTCGCGTCGGTGCGATTCATCTGCGGGACGCAAAGCGTCCATCGCGAATTAGAGGAGCGCCTCAGCGCCTATCTGTCGATGGAGGATACGATTTTGTACTCTTCCTGCTTCGACGCGAACGGCGGTTTATTCGAGACCCTGCTCGATGATCAGGACGCCGTCATCAGCGATGCCCTGAACCACGCAAGCATCATCGACGGGATACGTCTTTGCAAGGCTCGACGCTTGCGCTACGCCAACAACGATCTGGATGAACTCGAACAAGCATTGCAGGATTCGCAAAGTTCGCGCGTTCGTCTCATTGCGACGGACGGCGTGTTTTCGATGGACGGCTCGATCGCGAGGTTGAAGGAAATCTGCGATCTGGCCGACCATTATGGTGCGCTCGTCATGGTGGACGACTCGCATGCCACCGGATTCATCGGCGCTACGGGCCGAGGTTCGCACGAGCTGCGCGGCGTTCTCGGCCGGATCGACATTTTGACGGGAACCCTCGGCAAAGCCTTGGGTGGGGCCAGCGGCGGCTATGTGGCCGCGCGCAAGGAAATCGTCGGCTGGCTGCGCCAGAGGTCGCGCCCCTACCTTTTTTCCAACAGCATCGCACCGCCCGTGGCCGCCGCTACCTTGCGGGTCCTTGACCTGCTCGAAAGCTCCATCGAGCTGCGCGAACGCTTGCAAGAGAATACGCGCTACTTCCGTGAACAGATGCAAGGCCTGGGATTCAGCATCCTTCCGGGAGAACATCCCATCATCCCGATCATGCTGGGCGATGCGCCCTTGGCTGTCAGCCTCGCGGAGCGCATCCAGGCGCTCGGAGTCTATGTGGTAGCTTTTGCCTTTCCGGTCGTTCCCCATGGAAAAGCACGCATTCGCACCCAGATGAGCGCTGCGCACTCCCGCGAGCAGCTCGATCAGGTGATTCGGGCTTTCGCTCGTGCGGGGCGCGATTTAGGAATTATTCATTAGGGGCGGCTTATGAAGGCATTGGTCAAGGCGCGTGCGGAGCCGGGGATCTGGCTCCAGGACATCCCGGAACCTGCGGTAGGTCACAACGACGTGCTCATCAAAGTACATCGTACGGCCATTTGCGGCACCGACATGCACATCTACAACTGGGACGCGTGGGCGCAGAAGACCGTCCCAGTGCCCATGGCCGTCGGTCATGAATATTCAGGGGAGATCGTCGAAATAGGCAGCGAAGTGCGCGGCTTCAATACCGGCGATCGCGTCTCGGGAGAGGGCCACATCACCTGCGGGCACTGCCGCAATTGCCGCGCCGGCCGGCGCCACCTGTGCCGCAACACCTCGGGAGTCGGCGTGAATCGACCCGGCGCGTTCGCCGAGTACCTCACCATTCCGGCCGCCAACGTATTCAAGCTGCCCGACGCCATCGATGATGAAGTAGCGTCCATCCTGGATCCGTTCGGCAATGCCACGCACACTGCATTGGCGTTCAATGTCGTCGGTGAAGATGTGCTCATCACGGGCGCGGGCCCGATCGGCATCATGGCCGTGGCGGTTGCCAGGCATTGCGGCGCTCGGCACGTCGTCATCACGGATGTGAATGACTATCGGTTGGGACTCGCCGTGAAAATGGGCGCATCCAAGGCCCTCAACGTCTCGCGGGAATCAGTGGATACCGCGATGCGCGATTTGGGCATGGAGGAAGGGTTCGATGTGGGCTTCGAGATGTCTGGCAATGCCACCGCGCTTCGCGAAATGCTGCGCACCATGAACCACGGCGGCAGCATATCCATGCTCGGCATTCCTCCAGGTGAAACGGCCATCGATTGGAACCAGGTCATTTTCAAGGGGTTGATGATCAAGGGAATTTACGGACGCGAAATGTTCGAAACCTGGTACAAGATGTCTAGCATGCTGCAGAGCGGCCTAGACGTACGCCCGGTAATTACCCACCGGTTGGGCATCAATGATTACCGCGAAGGCTTCGAGATCATGAATTCCGGCAATTCCGGCAAGATCACGTTGGACTGGTCCAGCCTGTAAGAGCGAGCGAAAAGCTAGGGAGCGATCAGCCGACGCTGGGCGGCCTCGAAGGCTCGGCGCTTGTTCAGCGGACGGCAGCTTCCCTGAGCGTCATGTGCGGTTGGCGGCACCAGCAATACGCATACAACCCGCGGGGATCGTTGAGCCTTGCTATGGCGCGTGCTTGCTCGAGCACGGGATCCAGCACCCGATCGATCTCGCTGCGCGGCGCGATGATTCCCGCTAGGAGACCGATGCGCAGAGACTCGGAGCGCAGCTGCATCAGCAATTCCTGTCGCAAACTCAAACCTGGCTCGATGTAATCCACGTCGTAGTCGCTGCCGAGCTGAGCGAGTTTTGCGGCAGCGTCGGCGGCATCCTTGAGTCCGCCGAGGTGATCAACCAATCCGATGCGTTCTGCGTCGAGCCCGGCCCAAACGCGCCCCTGCGCGATCTTATCCACTTCATCGATCGATTTTTTCCGGCCATCGGCGACGCGCCGCAGGAATTGCGCGTACGCGTGATCGACCGAAGTCTGAAGGATCTGACGGGTCGCAGGCGTGAGCGTGCGGTCCAGGCGCATACCGCCTGCAAGCGGAGTCGTGCCGATGCCGTCGACCTTGACCCCGAGCTTTTCCAGGCTGCGCTGGAACGTCGGCACCACGGAGAACACGCCGATCGATCCGGTCAAAGTCGTAGGGCTGGCGAATATCTCGTTCGCAGCGGTGGAAATGTAATATCCGCCCGACGCGGCGTAGGTGCTCATGGAGACCACGACCGGTTTTCCGGCACTGCGCAGAGTCTGCACCTCGCGCAGGATTTGCTCCGACGCGAACATGCTTCCGCCCGGGCTATCGACGCGCAGCACCACCGCCTTTACGCCTTTGTCGTAGCGTGCCTGGCGCAACAGATCGGCGGTGCTTTCGCCTCCGATAGTGCCAGGCGGTTGATGGCCGTCGAGGATCTCCCCCGACGCGACCACGATGCCGACCTTGGAATCCGATTTGGATTTCAAGACGTGCTTGGAGCGTACCGAAGCGAGATATTGCTTCATGCCGACGGAGTTGAAGGAATGACTTTCCTCATCCTCGCCAACCAGCGCCTTGAGTTCATCGGCCATTTGACGGCGACTTTTCAGCGCCGTCACCAAACCGCGTTGGAGAGCCAATTTCGCGGCGTCGCCGTTGACGGCGGCCAGCGCCGCAGGCTCGCTGGCCACAAACTCATTGAGCGCGCCGCTCGGCATCGAGCGGGCCCGGGTAACGTCTTGTTGGTAGGCGTTCCACAACGCTTCCAGCCAAACGGTGCTCTCTTCGCGCTCACTCGGAGCCATGTCGCTGCGGGAGAATTGATCGGTGTAACTCTTGTACGTACCGGCGCGAAACACGTTGACGTCGACACCGAGCTTCTCGATGGCATCCTTCAAATACATCCGGTAATAGCTGAAGCCATCGAGGTAAATCAGCCCCATCGGATCGAGATAGACCTCGCCGGCCTGCGCCGCCAGATAGTACTGGGTTTGGTCGAGCGAATCGGCAGCAGCCACCACGCGTTTGCCCGCGCTGCGAAATTCGCGGAGCGCCGCGCCGACTTCCTGCAGCTTCGATAAGCCCGACGCATCGAGGGAGCCCAAATCAAGCACGATCAGCTTGATGCGCGCGTCGGACTTGGCGGCGATGATGGCGTCGACGACGTCTCGCAGGAGCGTTTCCGGAGCCGGGCCGCCGGAAGCCTGGCCGAAGGCGCGGCGTACCGGGTCGCTCGCCAGTTGTTCGACGAGTTGGCCTTCTGGCGCGATCAGCAGTGCCGCCGTACGCGGCACGATCGGGATCGAGGTGTGCAGGGCGGCAAGAATGAACCCGAAGATCACCAGCAACAGAACGAGATGCAGGACTCTGCGAAGCCCGTCGAGAATTCGCCAGACTAGCCCGAAAAATCCAATGCGAGCGGACCCGACAACCATTCAATGACCCCTGTCCGCCGTCGACGCAAGAACGCCGTCGATCAAATTTTCTCGTCGATGCGCGCCGCTTTTCCGGACAAGTCACGCAAGTAATAGAGCTTCGCGCGTCGAACTGCACCGCGCCGCTTCACGCTCACTTCGCTGATCGAAGGGCTGAACGTTTGGAACACGCGTTCCACCCCCTCGCCGTGCGAAATCTTGCGCACGGTGAACGAGGAATTGAGGCCGCGATTCTTCTTGGCGATGACCACACCCTCGTAGGCCTGGACGCGCTCACGATCACCCTCAACCACCTTGACCTGAACGACGACGGTATCGCCCGGGTTGAAATCCGGCAGCTTGCGCGTCGCGCGTTCGCTGTTCAATTCTTGGATGATCTTATTCATGGTTGTCGCCCTCGCCTTTGACTGCCTTCGTTTCGTCGCGTGCGTTCGCACGTTCGACCTTGAACTCTCCCAACAAAAACCGCTCTTCGTCGCTCATTCCGCGCCGCTCGAGCAATTCCGGCCGGCGCAGCCAGGTACGGCCGAGCGCCTGCTGCAATCGCCAGCGGCTGATCGCCGCGTGATCGCCCGACATCAGCACCGCCGGCACCGCCTGCTCATCGACCGTCGCGGGCCGCGTGTAATGCGGCCAATCCACCAATCCGTCGCTGAACGACTCGGGCCCGGCCGATTCCTCACTGCCGAGCGTCCCCGGGATCAGGCGCGCTATGGCATCGATCACCACCAGTGCCGGCAGTTCCCCGCCGGACAGCACGTAATCGCCGATCGACCACTGCTCGTCGGTTTCGCACTCGATTAAGCGTTCATCGACCCCTTCATAGCGTCCCGCCACCAGCACCAAGCCCGGCCACCCGCGCGCCTCGCGCGCCATGCCTTGCTCGAATCTCAATCCATCCGCGCCCAAGTACACGCGCCGGCTGCCTTGCGGCAGCGCCGCACTGGCGCTTCGCAAAGCGCTGCGCAGCGGCTCAACTTTCAGCACCATCCCCGGACCGCCGCCGTAGGACCGATCATCCACCGTGCGGTGAGCGTCGGTCGCGTAGTTCCGTGGATCGTAGCAATCCACCTGCATGACCCCGCGTTCCAGCGCCCGACCCACCACGCCGTGCATCAAAGCCTCGCGGATCATCACTGGAAACAACGTCACAACCGCAATACGCATGTCTCACCGGGGCACGCAGCCGTCGCAGCATCCGGCCGTCGACGCCTGGCGACCGCGCCTAGCCGGCCGCGCTCGAACCGTTGGCGTTCCAATCGACGATCACTCGACGCGCCTGCAAGTCCACGCGCCGCAAATGCCGGGGTACGGCCGGTATCCAGAATTCCTCGGTCCCGCGCACTACCATCAGAACCTGCGCCGGAGTTTCAATAAAATATTGAACGAGCCCTAAGCCGGAGCCGTCTAAATTCACCACTTCGCAGCCGATCAAATCGGCGCGATAAAAATCTTTATCATCGCGTTGCGGAAGCTCGCTGCGGGGCACACAAACCTGGGCGCCCCGCAACGCCTGCGCCTGGTCTCGATCCTCGACCCCGGCCAGCTTCACCGTCAGCGCACCGCCGCTGCGGCCACTCGCCTCAATACGGTAGCTCTGCCAGGCACTTCCGTGGCCGATGCGCAAACTTCGGTGATCGAGCAAGCGCTCCGGAGGGTCCGTATGCGAACGTAGCTTGATCCACCCGCGGACGCCAAACGGTGCTCCCACGAACCCCAGTTGGATGAGAGCCGATGATTCCTCGCTCATCGCTGCTCTCCCTCTAAATCCTTCCAGTACTGCTACGCGGCCTGTTTGCGGAAGCTCGTGAGTAAAAACTTGACGCGATCCGACATATGCGCGCCCTGGCTGAGCCAATGCTCTATTCGAGCAACGTTCAGGCGCAGTTTGACTTCCGCGCCGCGCGCAACGGGATTGAAGAGGCCGACGCTCTCCAAGCTCGTGCCCCCTTGGCGTTTGCGGCTATCGGTCACCACCACGTGATAAAACGGGGTCTTCTTGCCGCCGCGTCGAGTCAAACGAATCGTCACCATCTTGAGTCACCTTGCGAAGCGTAGCCGCTAATTGTAATGACAAGCGGGCCCTCAGAGCAACAACTCCTTGAATCGGCGGCAAATAGCCGCTTTGTCGGCCTAGCTCTAGGTTAAGGTCCAAATCCGGGCGGCATACGCCCCGCCATGCCGCGCATCATGTTTTTCAACATGCCGCCCTTGGCAAGCTTTTTCATGGTCTTCTGCATGTGGTCGAACTGCTTCAACAGGCGATTCACTTCCGGGAGCTGCACGCCTGCGCCCGCTGCAATGCGACGCTTTCGGGAGCCATCGATCAAGTCCGGACGCCGCCGCTCCCGCGGGGTCATCGAGTCGATGATTCCGATTTGGCGTTTGAGGTTCCGTCCACTGGCTGGGCCCGCTGCAGCCACCGCATTGGCCTGCAAGTTGGCGGGCAGCTTGTCCAAAAGCGCGGCCATGCCGCCCATGCCTTGCACCTGACTGAGTTGATCGCGCAAGTCCGCGAGGTCGAAGGACTTCCCCTTGGCAATCTTCTTGGCAAGTTTTTCAGCCTTTTCATGATCGACCTGACCCTGAACCTGCTCGACGAGCGACAAGACATCGCCCATTCCAAGGATTCGCGAAGCGATGCGTTCGGGCTGAAATAGCTCCAACGCCTCGGATTTCTCGCCGGTGCCGACGAAAAGGATGGGCTTGCCGGTAACTTGCCGAACGGACAGCGCAGCGCCGCCACGGGCATCGCCGTCGGCCTTGGTCAGAATCACGCCGGTAAGACTCAAAGCGTCGTTGAACGCCTTTGCGGCGTTTACGGCATCCTGCCCGGCCATACTGTCGACGACGAACAGGCGCTCGTGCGGATTGATCGCCGCTTCGAGGTCCTTGACCTCGGCCATCATCTCGGCGTCGACGTGCAAACGACCCGCCGTATCGAGCAGCAACACATCGTATGCCTGAAGCGTGGCCTCGATCAACGCTCGTTTCGCGATGGCGACCGGCGCCTCGCTGGCATGCGCCGGGGTAAAACCCGCGCCCACCTGCGCCGCCAAAGTCTCGAGCTGAAGAATCGCCGCCGGCCGATAGACGTCGGTGCTGACCATCAATACTTTCTTCCGCTGCTTCTCGATCAGCCACCGCGCTAGTTTCCCGGCGCTGGTGGTCTTGCCGGCTCCCTGCAGTCCAGCCAGCATGACAACCACTGGACGCTGCGCGCGCAGATTGAGGCCGCTGCTCGCCTCTCCCATTAGCCGCGTCAACTCCTCATGCACGACCTTGACGAATGCCTGCCCGGGAGTGAGGCTTTTGGTGACTTCGACCCCGATCGCCCGCGCCCTGACGGCGTCGGTGAAGGTCTTGACGACGCTCAAGGCTACATCGGCGTCGAGCAGCGCGAGGCGGACCTCGCGCACCGTGTCCGCAATGTTATCGTCGGTCAGCCGGCCGCGGCCGGACAGCGACTTGAGCGCGGAGGAGAGGCTTGAGGTGAGGCTATCGAACATATTGGGAATATTATAGTTCGATTTTCTGGGACGTTGGCAGGCATTGCCGGCGGCTAGGCGCTACAGGGTGCTTGTGTCATTATCCTAGATGTCGTCCTTCAGGCCCGCCCGCGCCCACCGTGATTTTTGCCGCCGTCACTCTGTTATTGCTTTATAGCGCCAGCGCTTGGGTCATGCTGCGCAGTGTGGACAATCCGCGGCTGGAGCTGCTCGCGTGGCCGTTGATCCTGTGCGCTCTCATCGGCCATACCGACGCAATCATGCATACCATGCGCGTCACGGGTCCTTTTTCAATCGATCTACCTGAGGCCCTTTCCTTGCTGGGATGGACGCTCGCAATACTCGGCTGTCTTATCTCGATCGAAAAGCAATATCGCGTACTGGGTGCCATCCTGTTGGGTAGCGCGGCCGTGGGAGCGGCCATGACCGGCGCCGGCCACCCCTATGCCGAAGCTTCCGCCCCCGGCTGGGAGCTGATGGCGCATGTCCTGCTTTCCATGGGCGCGGCCGCCCTGCTGTTCGCGGCAGCGGTAACCGCGCTGCTGCTGGTGTTTCTCGATCGACGCCTGCGCACGCGCCGTATCGCCCACCTGCCGAGCGGCATGCCACCGCTCGACGCCCTGGAGAAAGTCATGTTTCGCCTGATCGGTGCGGGATTCGGCCTGCTGACGCTGGCCCTGTTTACCGGTTTCGTGTTCGTAACCAATTTGTTCGCCCAAAATCTGGTGCAAAAAACGTTCTTGTCGCTTATCGCGTGGCTGCTGTTCGGCGTGCTTTTGATTGGGCGAGCGAGGTTTGGATGGCGAGGGCGCTCGGCCGTGCGATGGACCTTGAGCGGCTTCGGCGTCCTGGCCGTGGCCTATTTTGGCGTGAAGTTCGTCCTCGAGGATATGCTCGGGCGACATTGGGGCTGAATGCCGCATCCCTCTCTAGGTTTACTGTTCGGCACCCTGGTAGGGCTGCTAATCCTCGCGGCATTTTTTGCCGGCAGCGAAACCGCGCTGATGAGTTTGAACCGCTACCGTCTGAGGCACCACGCCAAGGAAGGAAATCGCGGGGCACGGCTGGCGGAGAAACTGCTCGCCCATCCCGATCGACTGATCGGATTGATCTTGTTGCTAAGCACCCTCGTCAATGTGACGGCGCCGATGCTGGTGGGGTTTATTGCGCTGCGCCTGGGCGGCGAGTTCTACGTTGCTTTTGGGGCAGCGGCGCTCACCTTGGTGCTGCTCATATTCTGCGAGGTGGCGCCTAAAACCTTCGGGGCGTTGCATCCGGAGCGGCTGGCTCTGCCGGCGGCCTACATTTATACGCCGCTGCTATTGGTGCTGTACCCCTTCGTTTGGGCCACGAATCTGCTGGCAAACGGAGTGCTGCGGATGCTTGGGGTCTCACCCCTGCAGGCCTCGAACTCCTTGAGCAGCGAAGAGCTGCGCACCGTCGTGGCTGAGGCCGGCGCGATGATTCCGCATCGCCATCAGCAGATGCTGGTAAGCATCCTGGATCTTGAGAATGCGACCGTCGAGGACATCATGGTGCCCCGCAACGAGATTGTCGGGATCGATGTCGATGATGATTGGGACAGGATTGTCGATCAGCTGCGTCAAAGCCAGCACACCCGTTTGCCTGTTTATGAGGGAGAAATCGATCGCATCGTGGGTGTTCTGCACATGAAGCAAGTCGTTCACGAATTGGCGCGCGGACGTTTGGATCGCGAGGCGTTGATCGAAGCCGCCGGTGCGCGCGAAGCGTATTTCGTCCCTTCGGGCACCACCCTCAACACGCAACTGGTGAACTTTCAGCGGGACAAGCGCCGCATTGCGTTCGTCGTCGACGAATACGGCGACATTCAGGGTCTCGTTACGCTCGAAGACATTTTGGAGGAGATCGTCGGCGAATTTACGACCGACCCCGCAACCATGATGCACAAGGATGTGCATGCGGAAAGCGACGGCAGCTTCGTGGCGAATGCCTCGACTTCCATCCGCGCGCTCAATCGATCCATGCGTTGGAACCTGCCCACCGATGGCCCAAAAACTTTGAACGGATTGATCGTTGAGTTCTTGGAGACCATCCCTGAACCGGGTACGACACTGAAGCTGGCGAACTACATGCTGGAGGTTCTGCAGACTTCCGACAACGCCATCAAGACAGTGCGTATCAAGCCTCCCGGGCAAAGCTAGGACGGTTTTACGGCCATGCGGAGCCCCTACGCCCACTACGTTTTACATAAGCAAATCGAAGCGTGAAGTGAGCGCAAGGCTATTTTCGGGCGACCTTCACAGTCGACAGTTCTTACCGCAAACTGCGGATCGACACGGCGAGTGGACCTAAGCTTATGCCTGAGACTGTTACACGCACGGATGGGAATGTCCCGCAGCTGGATTCGGCTTGGCAGCGCCGGCTCGACGCGCTGATTTGCGGCGAGTGCAGCGAGGAGGACTTCTTGCAGAGTTGCCGTCTGCTGAACGCCGACTCGGCCTGGAACGTGGTTGCGCTTCTCGACCAGCGCTTTCGACGGGGTCAGATGCCCGTCGAGCTGTTCCGTTCGATCGAGTCAAAAATTGCACGGCGCGAATTGGGCGTTCTCGATTACGGCACGACGATAGAGATCGACATCGATATCGACACTGATCCTTCGATTCCGATTGCATTGCCCGCGCCCGCGCCCGCGCCCGTGCCCGTGCCCAGAGTGCCGGGGGACACCGTGCAGCCGTCGCATGGAACTGAAATTGGCCGCGTATTGCGCAGCCGGTATGTTCTTGAAAGCCGGTTGGGCAGCGGCGGCATGGGTACGGTATTTAAAGCACAGGACCGCTACCGCTTCGATCTTCCGCAGTCGGATCGGCTCGTGGCGATCAAGTTTCTCCACGAAAAGCCCGGCGGCCCCGAGGAAGTTCTGTCGAGTTTGCGGCGTGAATTTTATTGTGCGCAGACTCTCTCCCACCCCAACATCGTCAAGGTCTACGACCTCGATCGGGACGGCGACGACGAATTCTTCACCATGGAGTACCTGGATGGAGAGCTTCTTAGCCGCGTGATCGAGCACTTGGATCCGCTTGCGATGTCGAGAGCGCGGGCGTGGGCGATAATAGGCGAGCTCGCGTCAGGCCTCGCGCACGCGCACGCTCGCAATGTGGTCCATGCGGACTTGAAGCCGCAGAACATAATGCTCACCAAGTCGGGCGAGGTGCGCATCCTCGACTTCGGCGCTTCCACCACCGATGCGGCAGGGAGAAACATTTCCAGCGGTGTGACGCCGGCGTATGCCAGCTGCGAACTCGTGGAAGGCCAGCGGGCGGATCCGCGCGACGATCTCTTCGGACTGGCCTGCGTGGCGTACGAATTGCTCGCCGGTCAGCACCCGTTTCAGCGCCGGCGATCGACCGAGGCAAGGGATCTTGGTTTGGTGATCGAGCGGCCGCGTGGGTTGACCGGCCGACAGTGGCGGACCTTGGCGCTGGGTCTTGCCTGGCGCCGGGAAGATCGCTCTCTGTCGGTCCAGGATTGGTTCGCGCGACTGAATCCGGCATCCGCTGCGGTGCGGTGGGCACGTCCGGCCTCAGGTGCCTTCGCTCTCCTCGCCGTACTATTGGTGGGTGCGGGGCTTTTGGTTCTATTCAATCATCGATTCGAACGGAGCACTGTCATCGAGGCGGCTCCGAAAGCGGCGGCGAGCATGATGGTCGCTGCGCCTCCACCGGCCCCCCCCGCGCCCGCGGAACCGGTCGCCGATGGCCGAAAAGACGCGAATGCCCCGGAAAAGCGCACGGAAGCCGCTCAGCCCTCATCGCGCCCCCCGAGATCGGCCGCGCCAGGCGCCCCGCAGCCTAAAGTGCCCAGTGACAGCATTACTCTCTCCGCCAAGTCCTACAGAGTGGGCATCCACAAAAATTTTGCCGAGCTTCACGTACGGCGATCCTTTGCATCAGAGAGCGATACCAGCTTTTCCTGGTGGACCGAACCTTCCACCGCACTGCCCGACGCCGACTACGTGCCTCAGTCGCGGACCATCCAGGTGTTGTCGAAGCGAAACCAAATGGCCAGTTTATTCGTCAAGATGGTGCCAAACGCCGCGCGAAAACATGCGGCAGTGTTTTATGTCGTCATCGGCGAACCGGCCAACGGCACGTCTCTCGGCCGCATAACGCGCACGGCGGTCGAGCTGCCCGCCCAGTGAGACAGTGATTGGAGGGGCTAAAGCGCCTCGAGCGCCTGGTTCAATCGCGTAACCCCGCGGACCGACATTCCGTCGGGAGGTCGCCTAGGCACGTTCGCCTCGGGCACGACGGCGGATTTGAAGCCGTGTTTCGCCGCCTCGCGCAGCCGTTCTTCGCCGAATGGCACGGGCCGAATTTCTCCGGCCAGTCCTAGCTCGCCGAACACTATGAGAGAGTTGGAGACCGGCGCATCGCGCAGGCTCGACCGAGCGGCCATCACAATGGCCAAATCTCCGGCGGTCTCCGCCAAGCGCACTCCACCGACGACGTTGGCAAAGACATCTTGGCCTTGCAATTGCAACCCGGCATGGCGGTGCGCGACCGCAAGCAGCATCGTCAGGCGGTTGCCGTCGATGCCGACCGCCACCCGGCGCGGATTGGTGCCGAGACTCGCGTCTGCCAGCACCTGGACTTCTACGAGCAGCGAGCGAGTGCCCTCGCGCATCACGGTAATCACGCTGCCCGGCACGGGTTCTGAGTGGCGCGACAGAAATATCGCCGACGGGTTGGTGACCTCGCGCAGACCCTGCTCAACCATTGCGAACACGCCGATTTCGTTGGCGGCGCCAAATCGATTTTTGACCGAGCGCAGCACGCGAAATCGGCTGCCGGTGTCGCTCTCGAAATACAGAACGGTATCAACCATGTGTTCAAGCACCCTGGGCCCTGCGATTTGTCCCTCCTTAGTGACGTGACCCACGAGCAACACCGCAGTGCCGCTGGACTTGGCGAAACGCACCAGTTCCGCCGTGCACTCGCGCAATTGCGAAACCGCACCAGGCGCCGAGTCGACTCGCTCCGAATGCATGGTCTGGATGGAATCGACGATCACTACGTGAGCCGCGATGCCCGCC
Source organism: Steroidobacterales bacterium (assembly GCA_038229815.1). Classification (GTDB taxonomy): domain Bacteria; phylum Pseudomonadota; class Gammaproteobacteria; order Steroidobacterales; family Steroidobacteraceae; genus Bog-1198. Next base: position 17,221 of record JBBROC010000031.1, read on the forward strand.
GCCGCGCCGACTATGTCTTCGACGCAGGTTTCGGCGATCAGGCGCGCCGTGGCAGCCTCCAGTCCCAGGCGACGCGCGCGCAAGGCCACTTGCTTCAATGATTCTTCGCCGGTGGCATACAGTACGGCGCCGGCTCCATTGAGAGCCGCCGCCGCCTGCAACATGAGGGTCGATTTCCCGATGCCGGGATCGCCGCCGATCAGGGTTACCGAGCCCGGCACCAGACCTCCGCCCAACACTCGATCGAGCTCCGTCGACCCGGTGGTCAAGCGGCTCTGCTCGAGTACGGCCTCGGCCGCCAACGAGGAGGAAAGATCAGGCCGCGAGGCGTGCCCCGAGGCGTTCGCCAAGGCGTTCGCCCCTCCCGCGCGTTTGCGCGGATTTGCCGTGGCAAGTTCCGCCAATAAGGTGTTCCATTCGCCGCAACCGGCACACTGGCCCTGCCACTTCGCAGAATCCGCTCCGCAGTTCTGACAAATAAAGACCTCTTTGGACTTCGCCATCGTCTTCCTTCGCGTCGATTTGTGAGCTTAGCATTGCAGTTAGGGCGGCCCGATCACCTATACTGCCCGGCTTCTGGAGTCGGATTATGTCTATTGCATGCGCAAATTTGGGCTGATCGCAGCGATTGCAGGCTTGGGCACGTTGGCGGCGAGCCTAATGCTCCGGCTGATCGCCCACGTGGACACCTGGGCTTGGCTTCCGGGGATCCTTCTATTGTGCGCCGGCAGCGCACTGTTCTTATGGAGCCGCTTCGCCGCTTCAGCCAGCCAGGCCCCTGCACCCAAAATTCCGACGCCGGTGGGCACCGATACGGCGCGCTTGCTCGACAATTTTGAGCAGCGCTTCGCAGAACTCAAGGGCCGCAAGCCGAATGCCACGGTACTGAGTGATTTGTACACTCTCGCCTCCCAGCTGGAACAGCGTGGTCGGGTCCCACAAGCCGCTGCCGTTTACCGCCACCTGGCGCGCTTCGATAATGCCTACCGCGACGTCGGCGCCCGCCTGCGGCGCCTGATGGACGCCGAACGCGCCCAACCAAAGGCAGCGCCACCGGTCCCTCTGACAGTCAGCGCGAAGCCGGCACCTCCCGTGGCAACCGACGGTGCCCCCGTAAACGTGCAGGCGCCGCCCGAAACCCAACGCCTCGGCCGCTATCAGCTCGAGCGCGAAATCGGGCGCGGTGCGATGGGGATCGTCTACCTGGGCCGCGATACGGCAATCAACCGAATGGTGGCAATCAAGGCTATTCCGCTTGCCAGTGAATTCAGCGATACCGAGCTCGTGGAAGCCCGATCGCGCTTCTTTCGCGAGGCGGAGACGGCCGGTCGCCTCAATCATCCGAACATCGTTACGATCTATGATGTCGGCGAGGAGCGGGGGCTCGCGTATATAGCGATGGAATATCTCAAGGGCCGTCATTTGAGCGACTACGCGAAATCCGACAACCTCATGGAACCGCGCAAGGTGTTGGAAATAATCGGCCGCACGGCCGAAGCGCTCGGATTCGCGCACAAACAGCAGGTCGTCCACCGCGACATCAAACCGGCGAACCTGATGTACGACCCGGCTTCCGACACCTTGAAAATCACCGACTTCGGCATCGCGCGCTTGTCGGGCGCAGGCAGTACGCGTACGGGAATCGTGCTCGGGACACCGTCCTTCATGTCCCCGGAACAGCTCGAGGGACGAACTGTGACAGGTCACTCGGACCTGTTTTCCCTGGGTGTTAGCCTATTTCAATTATTGACTGGCCAGCTGCCCTTCACTGCTGATTCCATGACTGGGCTAATGCAGCAGATTGCGGAAGCACCGCACCCGCCGTTGCGGGCGTTCCGGCCGGATCTTCCCGTCTGCGTCGAGAGCATCATGGATCGGGCTCTTGCGAAGAATCCCGACGCGCGGTACGACTCTGGGGCTCAGATGGCCGCAGCCTTGGAAGATTGTCGGTCGCGAATGCCGAGCGGATTGCCATGATTGGACAAAAAGCATGAGCCTGAGGGGGAAAATCGCAAGCGTAGCGCTCACCGATACGGGCAAGGTGCGCGAACACAACGAAGATATGATCGGTTCAGAGGCCGACATCGGCCTGTTTGTGCTGGCCGACGGAATGGGAGGCTACAACGCAGGCGAGGTCGCGAGCGGAATCGCGGTCAAAACGATCATCAATTTGGTTCGCGATGCGATCATGCGGGAGGACCTCGCAGTCCCCGACCCCGAAACCGGATTGACGCGGCCTAGCATCATCCTGCGTGATGCGATTCACAGAGCCAACAAAATCATCTACCACACATCGAAGACTCAGCCGCAATGTGAAGGCATGGGCACCACGGTGGTGGCGTGCCTGTTCCATGACAACAAAATGTCGATCGCGCACGTGGGGGACTCAAGGCTTTACCGCTTGCGCGACAACCGTTTCGAGCAGATGACCCTGGACCATTCCTTGTTGCAGGAACTGGTGGACCGAGGCTTTTACTCGCAGCAGGAAGCACAGCGGGCGACCAACAAGAATTATGTCACCCGGGCGCTCGGGGTCGAACAAAACGTAGAAGTCGAGATTCACGAGCAGCCGGTGCAGAAGTCGGATTACTACGTACTCTGCTCCGACGGGCTTTCAGACATGATCGAGGACGAGGATATTCACTTAACAATCAGCACCTTTAGTGCTAATCTTGATACAGTAGCTAAACAATTGATACAGCTCTCTAACGATAACGGCGGGCGGGATAACGTCTCTGTCATCATGGCTCACGTAACCGAGCCGTTCCCCGCGCACCGGCGTATATTTGACAAAATCTTGGGATGGTTCGGTTAGGGAAATGGAGTCTGAATGGCACGCCTGATGCTCAGCTTGGATGGTCAGATCCTCGCGGAATACAACATGAACAAAGAGCGCTATACGATTGGGCGCCTTCCGGACAACGATATTCGTATCGACAATCCGGCGGTGAGCGGCCATCACTCGCTCATTATCAATATCCTCAACGATTCCTTTTTAGAGGACTTGAACAGCACCAATGGCACGTACGTCAACGGCAAGCTGATCAAGAAACACGCGATGCAGCACGGCGACGTGATAACCGTCGGCCACCATCAGTTGCGTTTCGTCGATAGCCAGGATGGCGAAGCCGAGCAGGACGAGTTTGAAAAGACCATGGTCATCACCCCGAGCTCACAGGGTGAGGACCGCATTCGGCGAGTCGGCGTCGCGGTCGATCAAGCCGCCAAGGCCGCACCCAGGCGTCCCGGTGTGCCGGACAGCGTCACGGCGTTGCCGAAGGCCAAGCTTCAGGTGCTGAGCGGAGCCTTCGCCGGCCGCGAGCTGGAACTCATCAAGGCCCTCACGACGCTGGGCCGCCCAGGAGTGCAGGTGGCAGCCATCACCCGCCGCGCAGAGGGTTACTTCATCGTGCATGTGGACAGCGGCAAGGAAAACGACTACCCGCAGGTCAACGGCGTACCGATCGGACCGCAGGCTCGACGGCTCAATGACAATGATGTGGTGCAGCTGGCCGGCGTGAAGATGGGGTTCTTCGAGAGTTGATCGGGCACATCGCCGGCCGCCCCGTTCAGCGCAAATTCACCGCGACGCGTTGACTGATGCCGCACAGCAACTCGTAAGGAATGGTGTCCGCCCACACGGCAATTTCTTCCACCGGCAATCCTTCCCCCCACAGGACGACCGGGTCGCCTAGCTTGGGCTCGCGCTTGAGATCGGTGACGTCGATGCCGATCATGTCCATCGAGACCCTGCCCGCCAATCCGGCGCGTTCACCGTTGACCAGCACCGGCGTGCCTGAGTCCAAATTTCGCGGGTATCCATCGCCGTAACCCGCTGCCGCCACCGCCAGCCGCGTCGCTCGAGAGGCGGTCCAAGCACCGCCATAGCCGACTCGTTCGCCGGTGCTGAGGTCCTTGACGGCAATCACATGCGAACTCAGTGTCATCGCAGGTCTCAGTCCGTAATCCGCGCCTACCGCACCTGCGATGGGCGACACGCCGTACAAAAGCAGCCCCGGCCGCACCCAGTCGCACTGGGCCTCGGCAAAGCTCAGCATGCCTGCGGAGTTTGCAACGCTGCGCTCGCCGGGAAGGAAGCGCGTTGCATCGGCGAATCGTGCGAGCTGGTCGGCCGTGGTCGAGAGTTCCGGTTCATCCGCGGAAGCTAGATGGGTAAAGAGGTTTACGGGAGAGTTCACTGACTGCAAGGCGCTCAAGGACGCATGCGCGGCGCCAAACGCATCGCCCTTAAATCCGAGCCGATTCATGCCGCTGTCGAGCTTGAGCCACACCTTGAAGCGCTGGCCGCGCGCGGCCGAACGCAACAGTTCGATCTGTTCGAGCGTATGCACGACGAGCTCGAATCCGGCCGCCGCTGCCGCATCCTGCTGCTCTCGATCGAACACGCCTTCGAGAAGCACGGTCGGCCTATTGATGCCGGCCGCGCGCAGAGTCAGGCCTTCATCGACTCTCGCCACCGCAAATGCGTCCGCGGATTCGAGGGCTCGCGCCACCGCGACGAGTCCATGCCCGTACGCGTTTGCCTTGATGACGGCCATGACGCGCGACATCGGCGCCCACCGGCGCACGATCTCCAGATTGTGGCGGAGCGCTGCGGAATCAACCGTAGCGCTGACCATGGGAGTCACCGAAATACGCCCTCGGCGTACGACTCCGGCGCGTAGTTTTCGAACTTGGTGTACTCGCCCAAGAACGTCAGCTGGAAATCGCCGGTCGGACCGTTGCGCTGCTTCGCGATAATGATGTCTGCGATGCCCTTGCGCGTCGTGTTCTTTTCGTACACTTCCTCGCGGTAGATCAGGATGATGACGTCGGCATCTTGTTCGAGCGCGCCGCTTTCGCGAAGATCCGACATCACCGGCTTCTTCTCCACCCGTTGCTCGACCCCGCGGTTGAGTTGCGACAGGGCGATCACCGGTACCTTGAGTTCTCTCGCAAGTGCCTTGAGAGAGCGCGAGATCTCAGAGATCTCGGTAGCGCGATTCTCCTTGGTGCCCGCGACCTGCATGAGCTGCAGGTAATCGACCACGATCAAATCGAGACCCCGCTCTCGCTTCAGGCGCCGCGCGCGCGCCCGGATTTCAGTGGGCGATAGCGCCGGTGTCTCATCGACGAAGATATTCGCGCTGCTGAGTTGCGTCATGGCGGAATCGATTCGCGGCCAATCTTCCTCATTCAAGCGGCCCGAGCGTAGATTGCTCTGATTAATTCGGCCCAGGGAGGAGATCATGCGCAAGGTGAGTGATTCGGCCGACATCTCCATGCTGAATATCGCGGCGGACTTGTTCGATCCTAGCGCCGCGTTCTCGGCGATGTTGACCGCAAGCGTCGTTTTGCCCATGGAGGGGCGGCCGGCGACGATGATCAAGTCGCCGGGTTGCAGACCGGAAGTCATCGCGTCGAGTTGTTTGAAGCCGGTCGAAATACCGGTCATCTTGCCGTCCGAGTGGTATAGCTCGTCGATTCTATTGACGACCTCCGGCAAAATGCTCTTGACGGTCCGGAAGCCGAACTTCCCGCGAGCGCCCGCTTCGGCAATCTCGAATACCGCGCGCTCGGCATCGTCAACGATTTCGCGCGCTTCGCGGCCCTCGGGCTCCAGTGCGCTGCCAACGATGAGATTGCCCGCCGTGATGAGCTGCCGCAGCACCGAGCGTTCCCGCACGATATCCGCGTAAGCGCGAATATTGGCCGAGGTGGGGGTATCGCGCGCCAGCGATCCCAAGTATGCCAATCCCCCGACCTGGTCGAGCAATCCCTGGCTCTCCAAGTGCCCGGCCAGGGTAACGGCATCACAGGGCTGACTGCGCTCGATCAAGCCGGCAACGGCTTCGAAAATCAGGCTGTGATCGTGGCGGTAGAAATCCTTGGAAGAAACACGATCGGCGATTTGATCCCACGCAGCGGCATCAAGCATCAGTCCGCCGAGCACCGATTGCTCGGCCTCGACCGAATGGGGCGGCAGGCGCAGGCCGTCGCCGGCGCCTATCGAACGATTGCTGACCCGAGTAGCCATGCGCGACCCCTTCGGAGCGTTCCGCGCCAGCGGCCGGGCCGCTACTCTTCGGCGACGATTGTGACCGTCAAGGTCACGTCGACATCGGTGTGCAAGTGCAACTGGACCCGATGCTCGCCGGTGACGCGTATCGGTCCCGTCGGCATGCGCACTTCGCTGCGGCTGATGGGATGGCCGGCTTTGACCGCCGCCTCCGCAATGTCCGCCGTGCCGATGGAGCCGAATAGCTTGCCCTCCGCGCCCGCCTTGGCTCTGAGCTCAAGCTTGAAATCCTCGAACTTGAGGGCGCGCGCCCGCGCAGCATCCAGCTCATGATGTGCTTTCGCTTCGAGTTCATGGCGCTGAGCTTCGAACTTTGCGATATTGGCGGCCGTCGCCATCGTGGCTTTGCCCGTGGGAACCAGGTAATTCCGTGCGTAGCCCGACTTTACTTTGACGCGATCGCCGATTTGACCGAGGTTCGCGACCTTCTGCAACAATATGATTTCCATGTTCGCTTACCGTTCTAATGCTGGTCGGTGTACGGCAGCAATGCCAGGAACCGCGCGCGACGAATCGCAAGCTGCAGCTGGCGCTGATAGTGAGCGCGCGTGCCAGTGATGCGGCTCGGAACAATCTTGCCGGTTTCGGTGATGTAGCTCTTGAGGGTCGTCAGATCCTTGTAGTCGATCTGCTTGACGTCGTCGGCCGTGAAGCGGCAGAACTTTTTGCGGCGAAAAAAACGTGCCATGTTGCTCTCCTGTTTACCGTGCGCCTTACCGGGTGCCCATGGGCATGTCGTCGTCGTCCCCGTCGTCGCCAAAGTCATCGTGGCGGCGCGCATTCTCATCCGGTGCCCGCGCCATCGGCGAAGGCTCGGTGACAGCTTCGTCCATTCTTACCACCAGGCTGCGCAGAACTGCATCGCTGAATCGAAACGAGCCTTTGAGTTCGTCGATCGTCTTTTGATCGCATTCGATGTTGAGCAGAATGTAATGCGCCTTGTGCACCTTGGCGATCGGGAAGGTCAGCTGGCGCCGGCCCCAGTCTTCGAAGCGATGCACGCCGCCGCCGCCGGCGCTGATCATGCCCTTGTAGCGATCGACCATCGCAGGAACTTGCTCGCTCTGGTCCGGATGGACCAAGAGCACGATTTCATAGTGCCGCATTGTAGGCTCCCTACGGTTTACGCCTCCCGTTGCGAGCGGTGAGGCAAGGAGTGAGGCCGGGCGGCCGGCGAAAAAGAGCGCGAAGGATACTCGTAGGGGCGGGTGAAGGTCAACCTGCCCTCTGCCGCCGCGCCTCGAATAGGGCGACCCCTGCGGCCACCGACACATTTAGAGACCCCACCTGACCCAGCATGGGAATGCGCACCAGAAAATCGCAGCGCTCCCGCGTGAGGCGCCGCATGCCGGCCCCTTCTGCTCCCAGCACCAAGGCGAGCGGGCGCTGCAAATCCGCCCCATACAGGGTCGGTAAGGCCTCCGAGTCGGTTCCGACAACCCAAAGCCCGCGTTCCTTCAGCATGTCCATGGTGCGTGCCAGATTGGTCACGCTTGCCACCGGCATGAATTCGGCGGCGCCTGCGGCGACCTTACGCACCACCCCGTCCACTGCAGCCGAGCGATCCTTCGTAATGAGCACGGCGTGCGCGCCGGCGGCATCGGCAGTCCGCAGGCAGGCCCCGAGGTTGTGGGGGTCGGTCACGCCGTCAAGAATTAGGAGCAGCGGGTCCCCCGTCACTTGACTCAACGCCTCCATGAGATCGTGTTCGTCCCATGCCTTGAGCGGCCGCACCGCGGCTACCGCCCCTTGGTGCGCGACTTCCCCTACCAGCTTCGACAGCGTCTCGCTGCCCACCGACTGCACTCGGACGCCCGCATTTTGCGCGCGCTGCCTCAAATCGCGGGTGCGAGCATCATCGCGCGGCTGCGCGACCCAGAGTTCAAGCAGGCGCTCGGGCGCCCGCTCGAGCACCGAGTTGACGGCGTGCAAGCCATAGACGAAGTTGCGCTTCGAATCAGCCACGCCCGCCGCGTCCGCGCTTGCCGCCGGCGCTGCGGCCGCCGCGCCGTGATCCCGTGTCGCGCTGCGTTCCGGCGCCGCGCCGCGGCGCTCGCACGGTGCCGTGACTTCTGGCCCCGTCTGCGTCAAGCAATTCGAAGTCGATTTGGCGCTGGGTCAGGTCGACACGGCTCAAGCGCACCCTTACCGTGTCGCCCATCTGCCAGCGACGGCCGCTGCGCTGACCCACGAGACCCATGCCGCCGGCCTCGAGTTCCCAATAATCGCCCGGAATGGCGGAAATATGCACCAATCCGTCGATCGGCATTTCCTTCAGCTGCACGAATAAGCCGAACTCAAGTGCGCTGGTGATCGTGGCATCAAAAGCCTCGCCGACGCGCGGCTGAAGATACAGGCACTTGAGGTAGCCCATTACATCGCGCGATGCATCGTCGGCGCGTCGCTCGCGCTGCGAACTCTCCGCGCCGAGCGTTTGCAGCTCGGCGGTGGTGTAACGATGTCCCGAAGCCGACTGCGGCAGGACCGCGGCCTTGATCGCGCGATGCACGAGCAGATCGGGGTAGCGGCGGATCGGCGAGGTGAAGTGAGCGTATTCCTCGAGGGCTAGGCCAAAGTGGCCGATGTTGGTTTGCTGATACACGGCTTGAGCCAGCGAGCGGATAACCAAGCTTTCGAGCAGCACACCGTCGGGCCGTGCGGCCAGACGTTCAACCAATTGACGAAACTCGCGCGGCGTCGGCTTCTCGGAAAAGGCCGCCCCGACCTGCAACGCATTCAAGACCTTTTGCAACTCGGTGACTCGTTTATCCTCCGGCTGGCCGTGGACACGGTAAAGGCTTCCGGCCTTGGCGAGGCGCAGAGCCACTGCGGCTTCGACATTGGCTGCGATCATGCATTCCTCGATCAAGCGGTGTGCGTCGTTGCGCGTCACCGCATAGAATCCCTCTATATGGCCGTCGCTGCCTATCCGTGCCTTGACCTCGCCGCCTCGAAAGTCGAGCGCGCCGCGAGCATCGCGCGCGTCCTTCAGCGCACCGTAGACTTCGAGTAGCGTTTGCAGCGAGGCGCGCATTTCAGGGGTCAATTCTACTGCAGGGGGGCCAGGGCGGTTTTCGAGGTACGCCCACGCTTGATCGTACGTGAGCCGCGCATGCGAGCGGATCACTGCTTCATAGAAGCGACTCTTGCTCAGCTTGCCGGTCTTGCTGACCCGCATATCGCAAACGAATGCCAGGCGTTCGACGCGCGGCATCAACGAACATAAATGAGTTGAAAGATGTTCCGGCAGCATCGGAATGACGCGATCGGGAAAATACACCGATGTGGCGCGCGACCTGGCTTCGGTGTCCAACTCACTCCCGTAACGCACGTAGTGGCTGACATCGGCAATCGCCACGATGAGCCGCCAGCCGCCGCCGCGCACGGCTTCGGCATAGACCGCATCGTCGAAGTCTTTGGCATCCTCGCCGTCGATGGTCACCAACGGGATGCCTCGCAGATCCTCGCGTCCCGCCCGATCCGCGGCCTGCACCTCGGCAGCAAAGCGATTCGCCGCCTGGATCACTTCAGGCGGAAACTCCTGCGGCAGATCGTGCCGCAAGATCGCGAAGCGAGCCGCGAGCTCCGACGGCCGCAGATTCTCGAGCACTTCAATGACGCGCCCGTGAGCAGGCGTTTCACCTTGCGGACGCTTCGTCACTTCGACGACCACGTGATCGCCATCGTCGGCTCCGTGCCGATCCCGCATTGCTACTTCGACCGAGTACCAGTGACCAGGATCTTCGGGTTCGACCCTGCAGCGGCCATCGCCCGCATGCCAGACCCCGCCGATTCGCAAGCTGGCGTCGCCGATGCGGCGTATCAAGCGCGCGATGCGCCGGCCTCGGTCGTTCATGCCGACGGCGAGGACTTCGACGCGGTCGCCGTGCATCAGAGTCGCCGTGTCGGCGCGGGCCAGGACCAATGGTGCCGAGCCGTCGTCCGGCAGGATCAGCACGTCGCCGTTGGCCCGGCCGCGCACTCGTCCCACCACACGTTCGCCTTCGCCCGCCGCCGCAAAGCCGTTCGGACCCTCGATTGCTTGACCATCACGCACCATTGCGGCCAGTCGCTTGGCCAGCGCGTCGCGCTGCGCGGCACTGTTCAAGCCAAGACGTTTGGCGAGACGCGCTGCCGTCAGCGGTTCCGGCGCCTCAGTCAAATGTTTCAGGAGCAATTCGCGGCTCGCTATGGGATCCGCATAACGCGATTTCTCGAGTTCCAAATTGGGGTCCTCGCCGCGCCAATCCGGACCGGGCGTCGTCGTCCGATTTGCTTTGGGCGGTCGCGTCCCCGTGAGTCCACGTCTTTGCATAGAGTGTTGCGGCGATCCTTCGGTGGGTGCGCAAATACCGGCGCCCTTGATGATGGAGGACCGATTGCTTTAGGGCCGCAGGTTATCAGCTTTGCAGGGCGCCGGGGCTGCGCTTGAGCCGCGAGTAGCGGCGGCGGCGTTCATTGACAAGGCGGGGGGCAGTGCGTACATTTCTGCGCCTCGCGCACGGCGGACCCATCTTGCCCAGGTGGCGGAACTGGTAGACGCGCTGGTTTCAGGTACCAGTGGAGCAATTCGTGGAGGTTCGAGTCCTCTCCTGGGCACCACTACTCTCATAGAATTCAGTGGCTTACGCTTTAGTTTCAGCAGCCTTCGCAGCTTGCGCTGGCAGATGCGCGACGCATTCACGCGCCATCCGGAGTGACAAGTTCAGGCACAAAAGGCATATTGAGGAGAGCTGCCCCTGACAATGAAAAACTGATAGGGCCCTCTATGACATCTTCGTTCTTGGATCGCGAGCACACCCTTGCGCCACCGGGCTTCAATCGATTTCTAGTGCCGCCCGCCGCCCTGGCCGTGCACTTGTCGATCGGCCAAGCATATGCATTCTCGACATTCAATTTGCCGCTCACCAAGCTCATCGGAATCGGCCACTCGACACCCGGCGATTGGGATCTGAAACAGGTGGGGTGGATCTTCTCCATTGCCATTGTATTTCTGGGGGCGGCCGCCGCGGTCTTCGGACGCTGGGTGGAGCGCGTCGGGCCGCGCAAATCCATGTTCACCGCGGCCCTCTGCTTCAGCGGCGGATTCCTGGTGTCCGCAATCGGCATTCATCTGCATCAGCTGTGGTTGCTCTATCTGGGGTACGGTGTGCTTGGCGGCTGTGGGCTCGGCATCGGATACATCTCGCCGGTCTCCACACTGATCAAGTGGTTTCCCGATCGCCCGGGCATGGCGACGGGCATGGCGATCATGGGTTTTGGCGGCGGCGCCTTGATCGCTGCGCCGCTCTCGGTAATGCTCATGGATCACTTCAAGACGCCGGCATCGAACGGCGTTCTGGAAACTTTCGTCACGATGGGCGTCATCTACTTCATGTTCATGATGATCGGCGTTTACTCAGTCCGTGTGCCGCCGCCCGATTGGAAACCCGCCGGCTGGAGCGCGCCCGCTAAGCCGAAGCAGCTCGTGACCAGCGCCAATGTAGCCGTCGAGATGGCTTGGCGCACCCCGCAATTCTGGCTGCTGTGGGGGGTGCTGTGCATGAACGTCACTGCCGGCATCGGGGTGCTCGGGCAAGCCTCGCCGATGATCCAGGAAATTTTCAGCGGCCGCGTGGCACCCGCGGCGGCGGCTGGCTTCGTAGGATTGTTGAGTCTGTTCAACATGGCCGGTAGATTCTTCTGGGCCTCGACCTCCGACTACCTCGGGCGTCGCAACACCTACATGGTGTTCTTTTTGCTCGGCATCCTCCTGTATTCGACCGTGCCGACATTCGGCCACCTAGGTTCGATCGGCCTGTTCGTTGCCGCGTTTTGCATCATTCTTTCCATGTACGGCGGCGGCTTCGCCACGATTCCGGCTTACCTGCGCGATATCTTCGGCACTTATCAAGTCGGCGCCATCCACGGTCGGCTGCTGACCGCCTGGTCGGTAGCGGGCGTGCTCGGTCCGGTGCTGGTGAATTACATCCGGCAATACCAGATCGATCATGGCGTTCCAAAGGCACAGGCCTATTCGATCACCATGTACATCATGTGCGGCCTCTTGTTGATTGGATTCTTGTGCAACTTCGCGATGCGCCCGGTGAGTGACAAACATCACCACCGCGGGAGTTCAACATGAACGCGCGGCTTGTTACCCTATGGCTCGCCGTAGGATTTCCGCTACTATGGGGTGTGATGAAAACCCTACAGAATGCAATGAAGTTGTTCCATTAGTCTCAAGGACAGCCCGGCGTCTTTTCGGGCACCACACTCGAGGACTCGCTCCATGAACGTGAATCTCAGTCTCGCCCCGCTGGTTGCACTGCTTGCAGGCATCCTCATCCTCGTGATGCCCCGGCTGCTCAACTATATCGTCGCCATCTATTTGATCATTACGGGACTGCTTGGCCTGTTCGGCGACGCGTCGTTTCACTCGCTTCATGTGAGGTAAAGCTCAAGCGGGCCTCGCGCTTAAGGGTCGGCGCGCGTACCAACCGTACCCGAGGATCGTGAGATAGCAAACCGCCGGTACGACCAGTGCGTGCTTCAAGCCCCACAAGTCGGCGGCATTACCCGTCACGAGCGGCACGATGGCGCCCCCAACGATTGCCATGCAAATGACTCCCGATCCTTCCGCGGCACGTTTGCCCAAACCTTCGCTCGCCAAGGTGAAAATTGTCGGGAACATGATGGAGTTGAAGAGTCCGATCGCGAGCAGCGACCAAGCCGAGACCAGGCCCACGGTGTTCGCGGAGAGTGTCAGCAGGATGATGACGCAAGCCGCCACGCAGGCCAATACCTTGCCGGGCGCGAAAAGCCGCAGTAAGTAAGCGCCAATGAATCGACCCACCATGGCACCGCCCCAATAATAGAGCAGGTGTTCGCCGGCCGGCTGTGCGCCGATATCGAGCACATCCGGTTGCATCAAGTAATTGACTATCACCGAGCCAATCGCCACTTCGCCGCCCACATAGAGAAAAATGCACAACGTGCCGAAGGCAAAACGCGGCCGAGTGAGCAGATTGAATGCCCGCAGGATGGGCGTCCTGTCCGCCGGCGCCTCTACGAGGGCCTTGCGTTGCAGCCACACGACCGCGGCCAGCAGCGCCAGCGCGATGGCGAGACCTATGTAGGTATGGACTACGACCTGAGTTTCGACGCCGCGGAAGGCATCGAGAGCGGCGCCCGACAGGGTGGCCGGATCCACTGTGGAGAGCGACCCGAGGATCAGAATCGCCCCGACCTTGGGGAATATCGTGGTGCCGAGCGAGTTGAAGGCCTGCGCAAACGTCAAGCGGCTGCTGGCCGTGCGCGCAGGTCCCAACATGGAAATGAGGGGGTTTGCGACCACTTGTACCGTGGTGATGCCGGAGGCCAACACGAACAGCGCCAGCAGAAATAAGCCAAACAGACCGTGTGAGGAGGCCGGTATGAACATCAAGCACCCAGCGGTCATGGTCACGAGGCCGACCACCGCTGATCGCATGTAGCCGATGCGCCGGACCAACTCGGCCGCCGGGATGGAAATGATGAAGTAGGCCGCGAAAAACGCTGACTGCACCAGCATCACTTCGCCATAGGTCAGGGTGAACAGGCCCTTGAGCTTGGGAATGATGACGTCGTTGAGGCTGGTGATCCCGCCGAAGACAAAGAACAAGACGTACACGAACGCCTGCAGATTGCGCCGATAACTGACGGCGGCTTCGTTCCCGGCATTCGCGGGCGCCGGCGTGGAGACTGCGGACTCGAATGCCATGGTGTTTGATCCCCCCGTTATTGCCGACACTCTAAACGAACGGGCTCTCGCGAATGATGGTTTGTTCGCGGTCGGGTCCGGTCGAGATGATGGTTATCGGGATACCCACCAGGGATTGGAGCCTGTCGAGGTAGCTGCGGGCGTTGACGGGCAAGTCATCGTAGCGGGTGACTCCGACCGTGTTCTCCTTCCACCCCGGCAAGTCCTCGTACACCGCTTCGGCAGCTCCTGCATGCTCGGGCAAGAGGGGCGGCGTCGAGACGATTGCGCCGTCAATCTTGTAGCCGACGCAAATGCGGATTGTATCGAGCCCGTCGAGGACATCGAGCTTGGTTACGCACAACAACGAGCAGCTGCTGTGCACAATGGCCCGCCGCAGAGCAACCGCGTCGAACCAGCCGCAGCGGCGTCGCCGGCCGGTCACCGAGCCGAACTCGTGGCCCACGCGGGACAGGTATTCCCCAAATTCGTCGAATAGTTCCGTCGGGAACGGACCCGCACCGACGCGCGTGGCGTAAGCCTTGACGATGCCGAGCACCTCGTGCAATCGGCGGGGACCCAAGCCCGTGCCGGCGGCCGCTCCGCCGGCAGTGGTGGTCGATGACGTCACGTACGGATACGTGCCTAAATCCACATCCAACATGGCACCCTGGGCGCCCTCGAACAGCACGTTGCGGCCGGCGACGCTCAACTGTTCCAGTATCCCGGTCACATCCGCCACCAGCGGCTTGAGCCGCTCGCCCAGCGCGAGGTTCGATTCCAGCACCTGCTGGAAATCGACCGGCGACTTTTGAAAATAGCGCTGCAAAATGAAGTTGTGGTAATCGAGGATCTCTCCCAGCTTCGCGGCAAAACGCTCGCGGTGAAATAGATCCGAGACTCGCAGCGCACGACGCGCCACTTTGTCCTCATAGGCAGGACCGATGCCGCGGCCCGTAGTGCCGATCGCATTGGCGCCTTGCGCGGCTTCGCGCGCCCGGTCGAGAGCAACGTGTGAGGAAAGAATCAAGGGGCACATGGGGCTCACGCGCAGGCGTTCAAACACGGGCAAGCCCTGGTCGATCAGCATCTCGGCTTCCTTGAACAAGGCCTCGAGCGAAAGCACGACACCGTTGCCGATCAAGCATTGCACGTGCGCATGCAGTATTCCGGAGGGAATCAGGGACAGGATGGTTTTCTTGCCCGCGATGACCAGCGTATGGCCGGCGTTATGGCCGCCCTGAAAGCGCACCACGGCTTGCGCTTGATCGGTGAGCAGATCGACGACTTTGCCCTTGCCCTCGTCGCCCCACTGCAAGCCGATTACGACCAGATTTTTACCCATTGCGGGCCATCCACAGCAATGCCAGGCCGGCCACTACGCTGATCAACCCGCCCCAGCGCAGGTGAGCAGGTTCCGTGTTGGCGAGTTTCGCCATTAGCCGCTGGGCGGCGGCAGGGTTCACGAACGGCAAAATCCCCTCGAGCACCAGGTACAGAGCGAAAGCGCCGCTCAAATAGCGGGCAAGTTCAGTCCAACCTATTTCGATCATCGCGGCGGGGGCTGCGGCTGCGATCTGTTGAAATACTTGAAATAAGCATTATCCGGTGCAATCACCAGCATATCGCCTTGGGTTCCCACGGACTCTCTGTACGACTGCATGCTGCGGTAGAAACTATAGAATTCCGGATTCTTCGAATACACCTTGGCATACACCTCGCTTGCAGATGCATCGCCCTGCCCGCGAATCTGGCCGGCTTGGCGTGCTGCATCGGCGAGGATCTCGGTCTGCTGCTTGTTTGCGTCGGCCCGCGTGCGCTCGGACGACTCGATGCCCTCGGCGCGCAGCTTTGCGGCTTGGGCTTTGAACGTCGCGCGCATTCTTTCGAATACCGAATCCTGAACCTGTTGGGGCAAATCGATCTTGGTGATGCGAACGTCCACGAGATCCACGCCCAGCTGCTCGGCCGCGGGGCGGGCGCTCTTCATCATCGAGTCGGTAAATTCCGTGCGCTCTGCGGTGACGACCTGTTGCAGCGTGCGCTGGGTCACCACCGTCTTGATGCTGTCCTTGATGGTCTCGCCGAGGCGGTCGTTTGCCACTTCTTCGGTTCCGCCGGTAGCCTCGTAGTAGCGGCGTAAATTATTGATGCGCCATTTCACGTAAAAATCCACCTTCAGCTGTTCCTGCTCGCGCGTCAGGAAGAGTTCCTGCCGGTAGAGTTGCGTGATGATGCGCTTGTCGAAGCGGCTGACCTCTTGTACCAACGGAATCCGGAAATGCAGCCCTGGCTGGATGCTGGAGTCGACGATTTCGCCGCCCACCGACTTGATGGCGAGCTGTCCTTCGCTGACGGTGAACAAGCTGGCGCGCACCACCAAGATCACGGCAATCAGCGCCAGTAAAATATACAGAATTCTATTTTGCATCAACGCACCCCGCGTGCGCGCGCCGGATCCTCGGGAGGCGCAACTTGGGTCTCGGGGGCTCTCGCCGGGGGCACGGTCATCGTGTCATTCGGCATATTGATCGACTGCACTCCCGGCGCGATCAGTTTATCGAGCGGCAGATACATCATGCTGTTGCCGTTCTTGGTATCGACGATCACCTTGCGGGAATTCTTGTACACATTTTCCATCGTCTCGAGGTACATGCGTTCGCGCGTGACCGCAGGCGCGTGCTCGTATTGGCTCAAAACCTGATCGAACCTTGCCGTCTCGCCTTGCGCGAGCGCGAGCACTTGCAGGCGGTACGCTTCGGCATCCAGCACTTCCTTGGCCGCCGCGCCGCGCGCTCTAGGAAGCACATCGTTGCGGTAAATTTCCGCCTCCTGCTGGTAGCGCTGGCGGTCCTTGTCGGCCTTGATGGCGTCGCGCTGTGCGTCCTGCACGGCCTCGGGCACATTCACGCCGGTGAGCTTCACTCCCAGTATTTGAATCCCCATATCGTAGCTGTCGAGCGTCCTCTGCAGAAGGAACTTGGCTCGCGCGGTGATCGAAAGATCGTATCCCAGCGCCTTATCGAGCGACGCCTGGCCGATCGCCTCGCGCATGGCGCTCTCGCTGACCTGGGTCAGCGTGTCCTCGACGTCGCGCACCTTGAACAGCAATTTGAGCGCATCGGGTTGGATGTATTGAACGGCGGATTTCACCTCGACCAGATTGGTGTCGGCGGTGAGCATGCTGGCGTCGTCGACCACGCTGTATTGGTGCGAAACGTTGACGATGATTTTGCTTTCGATCGGCCACGGCAGATGCCAGTTGTAGCCGGGACCCGTGGTGCGCAAATACTTACCGAAGCGCAGAACCACCGCGCGCTCCTGCGCGTCGACACGATAAAGTCCGCTCCCGATCCATACGGCGCCGATCAATACCAGAATGCTGCCCAGGCTTTTGCCGAAGCTGTTGGACGCCGACCCGCTGCCGCCGCCGGCGCCGCTCCCGCCACGGCCGAACAACGCCGACAAGCGGCGCTGGAAATTGCGCAGAACGTCGTCCAAATCGTTCTGAGACTGTTGCGGACGGTTCCACGGGTTGCGTTTCTCGCCGCCAGGTTCGTTCCAAGCCATGCATAGTGCCTATATTTGAACAGCGCGCATTCTAACAGCGGACTCGCCGCCCACAAGAGAGCTTAAGCCACGCGCTGTGTGCGGTTTTTCCCGGTATCCACCAGGCCGACGCCCTTGCTGCCCAATAATTTGTCAACCTCGGTCAAATCCAGTTCGACGTCCAACTCCCAGCTGCCATCATCGCATTGCCGCTCGGCGCGAACCGCATTGCGGCGATATAGATCCGACCGGACAGCGGCGGCGAGCAATTCGAGGTGCAAGGTGCGCTGTACCTGATGGGGGCGGACGGCATGCGCCAAAGCCTCGCGCAATGCCGGCAGTCCCGCACCCGTCACAGCGGAAGCCGAGACTAGAACGGGTATTCCGTCCGGCCCCTTTGCCAATCGGGGTTTTTCCCCTGCCAAATCGATCTTATTGAGTACAACCAATTCGCGGATTTCCCCGGCACCGATGCCGCGCAGCACCTCCCGGACCTGCTCGATCCGATTATCGCGCTCAGGATCGCTCGCATCGACCACGTGCAGCAAGAGATCGGCGTCCCGCGCCTCCTGCAAGGTCGAGCGGAACGCTGCCACCAATTCGTGAGGCAGAGAACGCACAAAACCTACAGTGTCGGCCAACACCACTTCGCCGATTCCCGCTAATTTTACTTTCCGCACCGTAGGATCAAGGGTTGCAAACAATTTGTCTGCGACAAAGGTGTCCGAGCCTGTCAGGGCGTTGAAGAGGGTGGACTTGCCGGCATTGGTGTAGCCCACGAGCGCCACGGTGGGCACGGGAACTTCGCGCCGCACGTGGCGGCTGGTGTCGCGTTGCCTGGCCAGTTTTTCTAGACGCGCCTTCAAGGTGCGGATGCGCTTGGCAATCAAGCGTCGGTCGGTTTCCAACTGGGTTTCGCCGGGGCCTCGCAGTCCGATGCCGCCCTTCTGCCTTTCAAGATGAGTCCAGCCGCGGACCAAGCGGGATGCCAGGTGCGAAAGTTGTGCGAGTTCAACTTGCAGTTTGCCCTCGAAGCTTCGCGCTCGCTGTGCAAAAATATCCAAAATCAAGCCGTTACGGTCCAATACTCGACGACCTGTAAGCTTCTCCAGATTCCGTTCCTGGCTCGGGCTTAAGGCCTGGTCCACCAGAATGACATCCGCATCGTGGAGCAGCGCACACTCGCGTATTTCCTCCGCCTTGCCGCTTCCCACAAAGTATTTGGGATCGGGACGCGCTCGTGAAGCGAGCACGAGACCCACTCCCAACGTACCCGCAGAAGCGGCGAGCGCGGAAAATTCCGCAGTGTCGTTGGGGTCTACCGGCCGACCGATGCCCACGCCTACGAGGACGGCGCGCTCGCCACCTCGAGGGCGTTCAAACAACTGCAGAGAGCCGCCCCGTCACTCGACCCTGGTTCATTCGACGATGGCCGGTTCCGTTACTTCGCCGTCTTCGCCGGTCGGCAGCCGCACATTGCGCGCGGGCACGACCGTGGAAATGGCATGCTTGTACACCATCTGACTCACGCTATTCCTGAGTAAGACTACGAACTGGTCGAATGAATCGATCTGTCCCTGTAATTTTATGCCGTTCACAAGATAAATTGAGACGGGCACGCGTTCTTTGCGCAGGGCATTCAGGAATGGGTCCTGCAGAGACTGGCCACGGGCCATGGGTGATGCTCCTTGTTTTTTAGTGTCATTTGAACTGCCGAACCGCTTCCCTGCGGCACCAGGCACGTACATAACCATGCTAGCACAGCACGCCTAGCGGCGTTACCTCGGACGGCGCTGTAAATCCGCCCTTTGATAGTGCGTCGATCATCATTCGTGCAGCATCAGGATGCACGGAGTCGAACCAAGTCGCGTGCTCGCGCCGGCGCAGCCACGTCAACTGCCGCTTGGCAAGTTGCCGCGTTGCCGCAATCGCTTTAATCTGAGCCTCTTCCAAAGCACACTGTCCCGCGAAATAACGCCATAGCTGCCGATATCCGACCGCGCGCATCGACGGATGTTCCGCACTGAGATCGCTTCTTTCAAAAAGCGCTTGCACCTCCGCCAGCAGACCGGCCTCGAGCATCGCACCGAAGCGCAACTCGATCCTGGTGTGTAATTCGCGGCGTTCAAGGGGTGCCAGCGCAAATTCGCTGACCTCGACGTCGGCCAACACCGACGCGCGCTTTTTTTGCAGTGTCGTGATGGTCTCGCCGGTCAGGCGATACACCTCGAGCGCGCGCTGGATTCTTTGCGGATCATTGACGTGAATGCGCGCCGCGGCCGAAGGATCCACCCGTTCGAGTTCCCGGTGCAAAGCCCCCCATCCGGAAATGGCGGCATCGCGCTCGATGCCCGAACGAACCGCGGCGTCCGCTTGCGGCAGCTCGGCGATCCCGTGGCTCAGCGAGTGGAAGTACAGCATGGTGCCCCCCACCAACAGGGGTTGGCGCCCGCGGCGCCAAATATCCTGCATTGCGTGCAGCGCGTCGCGCGTGAAATCACCGGCGGAATAGCTCTCCGCCGGATCGCGAATGTCGATCAGATGGTGCGGTACTTGCGCGCGAATGGCGGCGGTGGGTTTCGCGGTGCCGATGTCCATTCCCCGATACACCAACGCTGAATCCACGCTAATAATCTCGACGGGCAGCGATTCGGCCAAACGCAGCGCGATGTCGGTCTTGCCCGAGCCGGTCGGACCCATGAGCAATATCGCCCGCCGGTGGGTGGCCTTCCCAAGCATCAACGGCCGCGCAAAAACAGCCTATCGAGATCAGCGAGCGACAAACGCACCCAGGTCGGACGGCCGTGATTGCACTGGTCGGCGCGCGCCGTGCCTTCCATTTCGCGCAGCAGCGCGTTCATTTCCGGCAGGCTCAAAATCCGCTGCGCTCGCACCGCGGCGTGGCATGCCGTGGTCGCGAGCAAATGGTTGATCGATTCCTCGACCCTGCGGGAGTGGCCCTGTTCCAACAAATCAGAGAGCACATCGCGCACGATGGCCGCAGGATCGCGGCCCGCCAAGAGGCTTGGAATCGCCCTGAGGGCCAACCGATCCGGTGCGAGCCGGGTCAAGCCGAAACCCAGTGCCTCGAACTCCTGTGCGTGCATCTCCGCAGCTTCGGCCTGCGGCGCCGTCACGTTCAGGATCTGAGGCATGAGCAGCTGTTGTTGGGCTGTCCGACCGGCCAGCAACTGCTTCATGCGCTCGTACATCACCCGCTCGTGCGCGGCGTGCATATCCACCAGCACCATGCCC
>JBBROC010000032.1:0-37180 GCA_038229815.1 Steroidobacterales bacterium
CGATCGTCTTGCCGATGCTCTCATCGGAGTTCGCGGAAATCGTGCCGACCTGCGCGATCGCCTTCGGGTCCTTGCAGGGCTTGGAGAGCTTCTTGAGCTCTTCCGTCGCCGCAACGACAGCCTGGTCGATGCCGCGCTTCAGGTCCATCGGGTTGATGCCCGCGGCAACGGCCTTGAGGCCTTCGCGGATGATCGCTTGCGCAAGAACGGTCGCGGTGGTGGTGCCGTCGCCCGCTTCGTCGGAGGTGTTGGAAGCGACTTCCTTCACCATCTGCGCACCCATGTTCTCGAACTTGTCTTTGAGCTCGATCTCTTTGGCTACCGACACGCCGTCCTTGGTGACGGTGGGGGCGCCGAAGCTCTTGTCGAGGACTGCGTTGCGGCCTTTAGGACCCAGCGTTACCTTGACGGCATTCGCCAGAATATTAACGCCCTTGAACATGCGTTGCCGAGCGTCGTCGCTAAAGCGTACGTCTTTTGCTGACATTTGCTGATACCTCTAAATATTGAATTTGTTAGCGGGAAAAGTGATTACTTGCCTTCGACGACGGCCATGACGTCTTCTTCGCGCATGACTACGAGCTCATCGCCGTCCATTTTCACTTCGGTGCCGCTGTACTTGCCGAAAAGGATCTTGTCGCCGACCTTGAGGTCGAGCGGGCGAATTTCGCCGTTTTCCAAAATCTTGCCCTTACCGACGGCAACGACCTTTCCGAAAATCGGCTTCTCGGTCGCGGTATCCGGGATTACGATGCCGCCGGGGGACTTACGCTCTTCTTCTTCTCGTTTCACGATCACGCGGTCATGAAGGGGACGAATCTTCATAAGACAAGACTCCTAATGCTGGAAATTCTGGGTTATACGAAGCAGAGGGTATTAGCACTCTCCGCCTGTGGCTGCTAATAATAGCGGCGAATCCGCCCGATTCAAGGGCTACGTCACATAATTTTTGCTGCAATGCAATGCAGTCGAAGCCTTTTGGGCAGCCAAATGCTCGACTGCGTTACAGTGCCGGCATGAAAACACCTTTCCTCGCCCTTTTGTTATTGAGCCTGGTAAGCGTGGCGAGCGCCAAGCCCTGGTGGATGCGCGGAATCGAGTCCAACGAATCCGACTTCCTTCCCCCCGATGTAGCGTTCCGCGCCGGCGCTCAGGTCGACGGCGAGGCAGTGCACGTACGCTGGATAATCGCCGACGGTTACTATCTGTACCGGCAACGGATTGAGATCAAGGCGGAAAGTCCGGACCTCGTCATCTCGGACCCCGTACTGCCGCCGGGCATGCAGAAAACCGATCCCTATCTCGGGACTCAGCAAATCTACAGGCAACAGCTGGAAGCCACTGCACCCTACCACCGGATGGATGCGGGCGCCCACCCGATGCAGATCAAAGTGACCTACCAAGGCTGCGCCGACGCCGGCCTTTGCTACCCGCCCATTACCAAAGTGCTGTCTCCAGGGCATACGGCCCCGCCAGCCCCACCCGTGCAGCATTCATGGGAAGGCATTGCCATCCTCGGCGGCGTTTTAGCCTTTCTGTCGGCCGGTCTCTTACTGCGTAAGGGACGCCGGCTAGAATCGCCGGCGGCATGAGTTCCCCGGCGCTGCGAATCACATGTGCCGCCTTGCTGGTGGTTCTGGCCATGTGGGCTGGAGCCAAATACCGTCACTCGCACACTGCGGCGCATGACAGCGCCGGCGTGCCGGTGGCGGCCGGGATGGCCAGTGTTGCCAATCCCAGCGATGCCACCCTCGATCCCAGCGATCCCGCGGAGGGCGCGTTGCCGCCCATGAAGATTCCGGAGCGGCTACCGGATTTTTCGCTGGCGGACCGCAACGGCAAGTACACTCCGATCACGTCGTTCGACGGCAAGTCATTGATTATTAACTTCTGGGCTACCTGGTGCGCACCCTGCCGCAGCGAAATACCACTGCTTGGACGCTTGCACGCCGAATGGCAGCCGCGAGGAGTGAGCGTGATCGGCATCGCCGTCGACCACCGCGATGAGGTGGTGAAGTTTGCCGACCGGTACAAAATCGCTTATCCGCTTCTCATCGGAGAACAAGACGCGCTTGACGCAGCTACAGCTTTTGGGGTCAAAACGCCCGTATTTCCCTTCACGGTATTCACCGACCGGCGTGGGGAAGTGGTTGCCCTGTTCGTGGGTGAGCTTCACAAGCCGCAGGCCGAGCTGATATTGGCCGAGGTGCAGAGCCTTAACAGAGGCCTCATTGACTTGCGGGCGGCCCGGCAAGCCATCGCCGAGGGCTTGCGGACGCTGAAGTCTAAGGTCCACGGCGCCGCTTGAACCTCATTCCGCCGACGTTCGCCGCCGAAGCTTGCCTTTTCAACTCCATTTCTGGTTATTATCGCGGACCTTTGCAACGCGATGGCGTCGGACTTAAGGCGAAATGGCTGGAATTCTGCTGCTAAATGGGCCGAACCTGAATCTTCTCGGCACGCGCGAGCCGGAGATTTACGGTTCGGTCAATTTGCAGAGCATCCAAATGAAGCTCATGGAAGCTGCCCGCGCCCGCGGCCACTCATTGGTGGCGTTTCAAAGCAACGCGGAGCACGAACTGATTGCGAGGATTCATACCGTGAGCCGCGACGGCATTGAATTTGTGATCATCAACCCGGGGGCCTTTACGCACACGAGCATCGCCCTGCGCGACGCCTTCTTGGGGGTCGCCGTGCCTTTCATCGAGGTGCACCTCAGCAACGTCTTCGCTCGGGAGTCGTTTCGACAACATTCCTTTTTGGCCGACATCGCGGTCGGCGGCATTTTCGGATTGGGGCCCATCGGTTACGAGCTGGCGCTCGAGGCCGCTTGCGGCCGCCTGTCCAACATCTAAAAAGATTTCTTCAAGGGGTTCGCGGATGGACATTCGCAAGGTAAAAAAATTGATCGAGCTGCTGGAGGAATCCGGCATCTCAGAGCTCGAGATTTCGGAAGGCGAGGAATCCGTGCGCATCAGCCGCCATCCTCGGATGGCCATGCAGGCCGCCCAGGCGATGGCAATACCGGCGGCTCAGGCCGCGCCGACGAGCGCCGCAGCCATGCCGGCCACCGCGGCCGGCGAGCACAAGCCGCGAAACGACGAATACACCGTCACCTCGCCCATGGTGGGCACGTATTATTCCGCGGCCTCGCCGGGAGCCAAGTCCTTCGTCGAGATCGGCAGCGAAATCAAGATCGGCCAGATTTTGTGCATCATCGAAGCCATGAAGATGATGAACCAAATAGAGTCCGACAAGGCAGGGCGGATCACGGCAATTCTGGCCAAGAACGGCGAGCCGGTCGAGTTCGGCCAGCCGCTCTTCATCATCGAATAGCCGCTATGCTCGAAAAAGTCGTCATCGCTAACCGTGGCGAGATCGCACTTCGCATCCTGCGCGCCTGCCGCGAGCTCGGCATCAAAACCGTCGCAGTGCATTCGACCGCCGATTTCAATACGAAGCACGTGCTGCTCGCCGATGAGACGGTCTGCATCGGCCCGCCGCAATCAGCGCTGTCCTATCTCAACATGCCGGCCATCATCAGCGCGGCCGAGGTGACCGATGCGGTTGCCATCCATCCTGGATACGGCTTTCTCTCGGAGAACGCCGACTTTGCGGAGCGCGTCGAAAAGAGCGGCTTTATTTTCGTGGGACCTCGCGCCGAAACCATCCGCATGATGGGCGACAAGGTATCCGCCATCAGAACCATGAAGTCTTATGGCGTGCCGTGCGTGCCCGGCTCGGACGGGCCTCTCGGCACCGATGTCGATGAGAATTTCCGCATCGCCAAGGACATTGGATATCCGGTAATCATCAAGGCCTCCGGCGGCGGCGGCGGCCGCGGCATGCGCGTGGTCCACACAGATGCTTCTTTATTGAACGCCATCAGCGTCACGCAATCAGAGGCTCTGGCCGCCTTCGGCAATCCACAGGTCTACATGGAGAAGTTTCTCGAGAAGCCGCGACACATCGAGTTTCAGATTCTGGCGGACAACCACGGCAACGTCGTGCATCTCGGCGAGCGCGACTGTTCGATGCAGCGTCGCCACCAGAAGGTCATCGAGGAAGCTCCCGCTCCCGGCTTGAGCGCCAAGCAGCGCAAGACGATGGGAGAACGCTGCGTGAAGGCATGCCGGGAAGTGGGCTATCGCAACGCCGGCACGCTCGAGTTCCTTTTTCAGGACAACGAATTTTACTTCATTGAAATGAACACGCGTGTTCAAGTCGAACATCCGGTCACCGAGTTGGTGAGCGGAATCGATATCGTCAAAGCGCAACTGCTCATCGCCGCGGGGGAAACGCTGCCTTACAGCCAGAACGACATTCAGATCCGCGGACATGCGGTGGAATGCCGCATCAACGCCGAGGACCCCAAAACCTTTACGCCTTCGCCCGGACCCATCCGTCTGTGGCACTCGCCGGGCGGACCCGGCATTCGGGTCGACAGTCACGTCTACACCGGCTACAACGTGCCGCCGTTCTACGATTCCATGATCGGCAAGGTCATCGCCTACGGCGACACGCGCGACACCGCGATTGCGCGCATGCGCAACGCGTTGGCGGAAATGGTAGTCGAAGGCATCAAGACGAACATTCCTCTGCATCAAGAGATATTCAATCATTCCGCATTTCGTCAAGGCGGCACCGATATCCACTATTTGGAGCGGCGTTTGGGTTTGAAGTAGCCTCGCAGCAGCCTGGCGGGGTGTTGCATCGATGACGTTCTATGAAATCGAATTCCCGCTCGCGACCTTGAGCCTCGAGCAGGTTGAGGCCGTGCTTCTCGAGATAGACGCGGTTTCCATCACCTTCGTCGACCGCGGCGATGAGCCGGTGCTCGAGCCCAAGCCCGGCGAAATCACGCTATGGGGCGACACGCTGGTTCGCGCGCTTTTCCAAGAAAGTTCTGACGCCGGGCCTTGGCCTATGGCGCGCAACCTGGAAAGGCTAGCCGCCGCTTTGGGACCGCACATCACCGGGACCGCACGCGTACATGCGGTCAAGGATCAGGACTGGGAACGCGTGTGGCTCGCCGACTGGAAATCGATGTGCTTCGGACGGCGGCTATGGGTGTGCCCGACGGCCGCCGATCCACCCGACGATCCGAACGCGGTGGTGGTGCGGCTCGACCCAGGGCTCGCATTCGGCACCGGGACGCACCCCACCACGGCGCTGTGTCTGCAAATATTGGATTCATTACCGGTTTCCGGCCGTAGGGTAATCGATTATGGATGCGGCTCCGGCATTTTAGGTATTGCCGCCTTGAAACTCGGCGCATCCCACGTGACGGCTGTCGATCTGGATCCCCAGGCTCTGCTGGCGACGCGCGACAACGCAATTCGCAACGGCGTCGTCTCGAGCATCGACGTACAAGGCGTCGACGGCGGGTTGGAGCCGGCCCACTGCGTCGTGGCGAATATTCTTGCAGGCCCCTTGATCGAATTAGCGCCGAAACTCACCGCCGCCTGCGAGCCCGGCGGGTATTTACTCTTGTCCGGGCTGTTGAAGACGCAGGCTTATGCGGTAAAGGCCGCGTACGCCTTGGCTTTTGATATGGTGCGAGTCGTCGAGCGCGATGACTGGTGTTGCATCTACGCTCGGAGGAGCGCGTAAGCAGTGTT
Source organism: Steroidobacterales bacterium (assembly GCA_038229815.1). Taxonomy (GTDB): domain Bacteria; phylum Pseudomonadota; class Gammaproteobacteria; order Steroidobacterales; family Steroidobacteraceae; genus Bog-1198. The sequence continues at coordinate 5,622 of JBBROC010000032.1, forward strand.
CACGCAATGTTCAAAGTGCGAGACAGTCTTCCAATTGTCGGCGGAGATCCTGCGCGTCGCGGGCGGTCAAGTGCGCTGCGGAATTTGCGGCGAGGTATTCAACGCATTGGCGCGCCTTGCGGAAGATTCGTCCGATTTCACGACCAGCGAATCGGCGCTCGCTTTGGAAACCCGCGCCGACAGCATCTTGGAATCCGTCGTGCCCGCCGAGGCGCCCGCGGCTACGCCGACCGACTTCGAGGAATTCGTCCCAGCCGGCGTTGAGATCGCCCGCATCGAAGTGCTCGACTGGCCCGAAGAAGATGCGCAAGGAGAAAACGCCCAGCCGCCGGAAGGCGGCATCGAACCGGACGACCGCTCGTTGGAGTTCACGCTTCCCCCTGGGGAACTGGATAGGATCTTTGTCGAATCCAAGAAATCCGCTCAGCCCCTGTACCCACCGGCAATGACGACGACGCAAGCCGGGCCGCAGCCCGTACCCGAATCGGAATCGCAACCGGCCGCACATCTCGAGCCGACGCCGGCCCCTGCGTCTGCGTCTGCGTCTGCGTCGCAAGCTACGCCCGCGGCGCCTGAAGCGCCTGAGATTGAGATCCTTCTCGTGCCGGAATCGGCAGTCGCTTTGCCGCCGCACCCCGAAAGCCCGTCTATTGATGCGCTCCCCGCCAGTGGCCGAATCAGCGGATTCGAAGTGCCCGATGATGTGCGACGCGACGTGTTGGCGGGCTTCGAGCAGCACATACTTAAGGCGCGCCCCGCGGCGCCGACCTCTGCGTCATCGCCCAACCCGCGCAACCGACCGTTCATCTGGTGGCTCAGCGCCGCAATCGCTCTGTCGCTGCTGCTGTTGGCGCAACTCGTTCATCAAAATCAGGAGTGGCTCATCTCGCACGTCCACGGCCCCTCCGGCGCTGTCCCGAACTTATCTGCCTATCAGCTTCGCCAATGGGGCGTTACCGGCGAGCCCGACGCGAACGGCACGTTGCATCTGCGCGCGAGCATTCTCAATTCAGCCGCACAGCCGCAACCCTACCCTCTGCTCCGCGTGACGCTCGCCGACCGCTTCGGCAAGAGCATCGGCAGCCGCGACTTCGAGCCTAGCGAGTACATGGACAAGCCGACGGCGGGGTTGCTTGCTCCCGGCGAGCGCGCCGATGCCTCTTTGCGGATTTTGGATCCCGGCAAGAACGCCGAAGGATTCGAAGTCGACGTGTGCCTGCGAAGCGTCGACAAAAGAATTTCGTGCGCCAATGCGGTTGCGGCGCAGACTAAGCCATGACCATCGCAATCGCACGTGCCGTCAAGATCGGCCCTTACACGTTGCCGTCCAATGTGGTGCTCGCGCCCATGGCAGGGGTTACCGACCGTCCCTTTCGTATTCTATGTCGCCGATTTGGCGCCGGCCTGGCCGCATCGGAAATGCTCAGCGCGGATTTGCGCTTGTGGGAGACGCCGAAATCGCGCCGTCGCATGGACCATACAGGCGAGCCAAGCCCCCGCGTGGTCCAAATCGCCGGCTACGATCCCGCGATGATGGCCGACGCGGCGCGGCGCAATGTCGATGCCGGCGCTCAAATAATTGATATCAACATGGGTTGCCCCGCGAAAAAAGTCTGCAATCGGCTCGCAGGCTCCGCGCTGCTCCAGGATGAGGAATTGGTGGGACGGATTTTGCACAGCGTCGTGCGGGCCGCTGCAGTGCCCGTCACGCTGAAGACGCGCACCGGTTGGGACCGTGATCACAAGAACGGCCTGCGCGTAGCGTTGATCGCGGAAGACAACGGTATTCAAGCACTTGCGGTCCACGGGCGCACACGTACCGACCTTTATCAGGGAGACGCTGAACATGAAACTGTGGCCGCCATCAAGGCAGCAGTCAAGATCCCCGTGTTCGCGAACGGTGATGTGGATTCTCCGCAACGTGCACGCTGTGTGCTGGAGCAAACCGGATGCGATGGCATCATGCTCGGCAGAGCAGCGCAGGGTCGGCCATGGATCTTCGACGAAGTCAATTTTTTTCTATCGACGGGTGAATTACGCGCAGATCTGGCGCTGGAAAAAGTACGTGATATTATGCGCGCCCACCTCGAAGACCTGTACTCCTTTTACGGCGATGAGACCGGTGTTCGTGTGGCACGTAAACATTTGAGTTGGTATTTCCGGCAGCATCCAGGGCAGGACGCTTTACGGAATCGTCTCGTGCTGATCGAGACGCCGCAGGAGCAACTGTCGACGCTGCTGGAACATTACGATACGAGCGTAGACCGCGCTGCATAGCGCGTTTAGATAACAAGATGATCGACAGTGAATTCGGACGGGGCCATGGTCGCAAGAAAGAAATCAAAATCACGCAAAGATTCGTCGCCCGCCTTCAACGGCCGCGATTTGAAAGTGAACGGCAAGGGCGTGCCCTTGCGCTCGCAGGCCGAAGAGGCTTTGGAATGCTATTTTGAAACGCTCAACGGCCACAAGCCCGCGCATTTATATGACCTTGTGATGCGGGAAGTGGAAGAGCCGTTGTTCAAAGTCGTCATGGGCCACGTCCAGGGCAACCAGAGCCGGGCCGCGACGATTCTCGGCATCAATCGCGGCACATTGCGCAAGAAACTCAAAGAGTTCGGCATCAACGAGTAGGACAGCCATTGCTCACGCCCGTCCGCCGCGCGCTGCTCAGCGTCTCCGATAAGACCGGCATCGTTGAATTCGCGCGCGAGTTGCGGGAACGCGGCATAGAGCTGTTGTCGACCGGCGGGACCGCCAAACTCTTGATCAGCCACGGCATTACGGTCAAGGAAGTGGCCGAACACACCGGCTTTCCGGAAATCATGGCTGGCCGCGTCAAGACCTTGCATCCGAAGATTCACGGCGGCCTCTTGGGAAGGCGCGGCCTCGATGAAGCGGTCATGCGCGACCATGGCATCGAGCCCATCGATCTATTGGCCGTCAATCTTTATCCATTCGCGGCAACGGTGGCGCGACCCGATTGCACCTACGACGACGCGGTCGACAATATCGATATCGGCGGTCCGGCCATGGTGCGTGCCGCCGCGAAGAATCATGTCTCGGTAACCGTCGTCGTGGATCCGAACGATTATCGCGAGCTGCTCGATGAATTGGCAGCCAATCAAGGCGCGACCAATGTTGCCATGCGCCAGAGGCTGGCGGCCAAAGCTTTTGCGCACACTGCACAATACGATGCCATGGTGTCCGCCTATTTCACGGGCGCCATCGGCGGCGGTGCCGCTACTTTTCCGGATGACTTGAATCTTTCATTCCGCAAGCATCTGGATTTGCGCTACGGCGAGAATCCGCACCAGCAAGCGGCGTTCTATGCGGATCCTCGCGCCATCGGCGCGTCCGTGACCGCGGCGAAGCAAATCCAGGGCAAGGAACTCTCGTACAACAACGTTGTGGATGGCGACACGGCGCTCGAATGCGTGCGGCAATTCGACACGGCAGGCTGCGTCATCGTCAAGCATGCGAATCCCTGCGGCGCCGCTCGAGCCGCCACCCTTGCCGAGGCCTACGCCCGGGCCTACCGCACCGATCCCACTTCGGCCTATGGCGGCATCATTGCCTTCAATCGCCAATTGGATGCCGCGACCGCGCAAGCAATCGTCGAGCAGCAATTCGTGGAGGTAATCCTTGCGCCGAGCTTATCGGACGGCGCCAAGGCGGTGTTGGCGGCCAAGGACGGTGTGCGCGTGCTCGAGGTCGGCGAATTGGCCGTCCCCGTCAAGCAACTGCTCGAATATAAAAGCGTTGCCGGCGGTCTTCTGGTTCAAACAAGGGACCTTGGCGTGACACGGGCCCAGGAGCTGCGCGCGGTCACGAAGCGCGTGCCCACTCTCGCCGAGCTCGATGATTTGATCTTCGCTTGGCGCGTTGCGAAATATGTAAAGTCCAACGCCATCGTTTGCGTCAAGGACAAAGCAACGGTGGGCATCGGCGCCGGGCAAATGAGCCGTGTCGTCAGCAGCAAAATCGCCGCTCTGAAGGCCAGGGATGCGGGCCTTGACATGCAGTCAGCGAGCATTGCCTCCGATGCTTTCCTTCCCTTCCGCGATGGTCTCGACGCGGTCGCCGAACTCGGAATCAAATCGGTGATCCAGCCCGGCGGCTCGAAGCGCGACGCGGAAGTCATTGCGGCGGCCGACGAGCACGGCATCGCGATGGTATTCACCGGCATGCGTCACTTTCGCCACTGATGAAGGTCCTGATCGTCGGCGGCGGCGGCCGCGAACACGCGCTGGCGTGGAAGTGCGCGGGTTCGCCGCGCGTTCAACAAGTGCTCGTCGCTCCGGGAAATGCGGGCACCGCGCTAGAGCCCAAGGTGCGCAACGTCGACCTAGCGGTTGAGGACATCGAGGGGCTGCTCGAATTATCTTTGCGCGAGGACATTGGCCTCACCATAGTAGGTCCCGAGGGGCCGCTGGTCGCCGGCATCGTCGATCGATTCACCGCCGCCGGCCGCGCCTGCTTCGGTCCCTCGCGTGCCGCCGCGCGCCTGGAAGGGTCGAAGGCGTTCACCAAGGAATTTCTCGCGCGCCATCGCATTCCCACTGCCGGCTACGCGGCTTTCAATGCCGAGAACTTCGATCCGGCCTACGTCAGAGCACGGCGGTTGCCCATCGTGGTCAAGGCCGACGGGCTGGCGGCCGGCAAGGGCGTGGTGATCTGCGAAACGCACGAGTCGGCGATCGCGGCGGCGACCGGAATGCTCGGCGGCAGCTTTGGTTCGGCGGGCCGCACCATCGTGATCGAGGAATTTTTGAGCGGCGAAGAAGTCAGCTTCATTGTGGTCGCGAACGGCACCATGGTGGTGCCGCTTGCCACTTCGCAGGACCATAAGCGCCGCGACGACGGCGACCAAGGTCCCAATACCGGCGGCATGGGTGCTTACTCGCCCGCTCCCATCGTCACGGCGGCATTGCATGCGCGCATCATGCGCGAAGTCATCGAGCCCACCTTGCGCGGACTTCGCGAAGATGGCACCCCATACCTGGGGTTTCTTTACGCAGGATTGATGATCGCCGCGGATGGAACGCCCAACGTGCTCGAGTTCAATTGCCGTTTTGGCGATCCCGAGACGCAGCCGATCTTGATGCGGCTGCAGAGCGATCTGGTCGATCTGTGCGAGGCCGCGCTCGCCGGCGAGCTCGACAAGATTGACGCCCGCTGGGATCCGCGCGCGGCGCTCGGGGTCGTGATGGCGGCCGGCGGCTACCCCGACGCCTACCGGACCGGCGATCCGATCAGCGGCCTCGATGCGGCGGCCAGATTGCCTGGAAAAGCTTTTCACGCCGGCACACGCGCCGAAGGCGCGAAAATCGTCACCGCCGGCGGCCGCGTTCTGTGTGCGGTCGGTTTGGGCGACACGGTTGCGGACGCTGGAGCACGAGCCTACGACCTCGTGCACGCGATTCACTGGAACTTGGTGCAATACCGCCGCGACATCGGCTACCGAGCGATCGCGCGGGAAGAAAAGCCTAGCGGCTGACGGCAGCCGGCTCGCCCAAGCTTCCCTCTTGCGCGCGGCGGCGCGCGCCGCGTGCTTCATCCAGGTTCTCGCGCAAAGTATTCAAGCGGGCGCACTCGGCGAGGCGCAAGTTGATGGTATCGGGCACCGCGAGACCCGCGGCCTTCATCCCCGTCAAGCGCGCCCACACGGCGCGTTTCTTGCGAACCTGGTGCGGCTGAAAGTCGTCGAGGTCACGGAAACCAATCTTCCGCGGTTCAATGGCGATGGCTGCGGCCGCGAGCGCCGCCCGATAGAGCTCGAGCCCGCGCTCGGTGCGCACGATGATGCCGTTGTACCCCTCATCATCGCCGGTTGGGCCGCCGCCCGGCCACACATCCGAGGCAGCGAGGTCGGCGCTCTCGCCGATCGCATCCGGACAGATTTTACAGCGCGGTTGAATTCGCCACGTGGCCTCGTCGTTCCACATCTCCGGGTAGGTCATCTCGAACGAGCGCCCGTCCTTGGTCTCGAGGCGCGTCGGTCCCGGGCATCCATGCCCGCGGTAGCGAAACAGGGAAATCTCATCGGGGCGAATCTTGAGCTCGCGCGCGACTTCTTCCGATTTAGTCAGGTCCGATGCCCCGCCGCAAACGAATGTCAGCGCGTAACGCATATATCGATCCACCCGGGAATCGATGCGCGCCAGGTTGCGCACGGCCGCAATATCGCAGGGCTTCGCGATCAGCGCGAACGGCTCGCCCCGATCCAAGAGCGCCGTGAAATCGACCAACGGCGCGGCAGGGCCATAGCGCGAGCCCGCCGCCTCGAGCACGGAAGCCGCATCGAAGCTCAGCCGGGAATCAGTGCGCATGGGCTCGCGGCGCGACGCAGCCACCTGCAGAATGTAGTTTACTCGGCCGCTCGCCAGCAGGAACTGGCCGAGCGCAGTCAACACACCTCCCGTCGAGCCCCGGCGGCGCACTTCAGGGTCGCCCGCGAAACCAATCGCCAATTGTTCCGCGGATCCCCAGACCACGTCGTGGATCGCCCGTCCGCTCGCCGCGCCGATCGCGGCACCCTCGACCCGGGTTCCGGGACAAATCGCATTGATGCGCTCGAGCGTCGTCTCATCCAGCGCCCGCTTCGCAACCGGCCGCTCGCGACCTTCAGGCGTCAGCACAATTTGGATGCGCTCCGCTCCGGCCACTGCCTGGCACAATCCGCAGCCGATGCAAAGCCCTCCTGCGACGATTTCCTCCAGCGATAAGGCCAGCCTGTCGCGCGTCACTGCAGGCCGGAAAGCTCGTTGTTCACGATCGCGTTGAGATTCTGATCCGCCGCCAAAGCGGGCATGGCAAGCAAGCACAGTAGAGAACAGACACTGGAGGTGTTTTTTTTCATGGGGGCGCTAACGTACAACAATGCAGCGAGGTGCGCGAGTTCGCCTGCGCGTGCACAATAGACCTCCACCGCTTCCCCCAAGGAGCTTCCATGCCGCACGTCCGACCCAGCATTGCCGATAAGCGCCGCGCATTTCACAAATTGCACGCAGCAGGGTGCTTCGTCCTTCCAAACCCATGGGACGTGGGAAGCGCACGCTATCTCCAGGGGCTCGGCTTCAAGGCGCTCGCCACCACGAGTTCCGGATTCGCCTGGTCGCACGGTCATCGGGACGGGGGCATGTCGCGCGACCGGGTGCTCGATCATCTTACCGACATGGTCGAGGCCACTGACCTGCCGATCAACGCCGATTTCGAAAGTGGATTCGCGCCGGACGCGGCCGGCGTCGCAGAGAGCGTCAGGCTTGCCGTGGACACCGGAGTCGCAGGATTGTCCGTCGAAGATTCAACCGGCGATCCTTCGCAGCCCCTTTACGAACTCGATATGGCAGTCGAGAGAATTCGCGCCGCACGCAAGGCCATCGACAAGGCGGGCGGCGATGCGTTGCTGGTCGGCAGAGCCGAATGTTTTCTGGTCGGACGGCCGGACATCGAGCAAACCATCGTGAGGATCAAAGCCTACGCGAACGCGGGCGCCGACTGCCTCTATGCCCCCGGTATCCGCACCGCCGAACACATCAGCGCAGTGGTTGCAGGGGTCGCGCCGAAGCCGGTGAATCTTCTCATGGGTTGGCCGGAAAGCATGACGGTGCATCAGATTGCAGATCTGGGCGTGCGGCGCATAAGCGTCGGCGGCGCGCTCGCCCGATCCGCCTGGGGCGGCTTCATTCGGGCGGCCAAGCTGATTATCGAACAAGGCAAGTTCGACGGCTTTGCCGGCGCGGCGTCCGGTCAGGAGCTCGACGAATTCTTCGGGAGGCACAATGGCTAAGCAAATCATTCACACCGAAAACGCGCCCAAGTCGCCGCCTTACTTCAGTCAGGCAGTGAAAGCCGGCGGTTTTGTTTTTGTCGCCGGTCAGGGCCCATTCGATCCGGCGACGGGACAGGTCGTCGGGTTGACCATTCAGGAACAAACCGCTCAAAGTTTGCGCAACGTGTCGGCAATTCTTGGCGCCGCCGGGAGCTCGCTCGCCAAAGTGGTCAGCGCAACGTTCATTCTCGCAGAGGCGGCGGACTTTTCCGGAATGAACGAAGAATGGGTCAAATGGTTTACGAGCGACCCGCCGGCCCGGCAGGCGGCTCAGCTGCCGGTCCGCCCGCAGAATATGAAGATCTCGATCGCGGTGATCGCCGAGGCCTAAGACTGCGCCCCGGCTGCGACGGCCAATCCATCGGCCGAATGATGCCCGCTGAAAAGCCTCCCCTTCTCCGCCAGGAGTACGAATATGAGACTCGCCAGTCCGCAGCCGAGCGAGCCGGCGGCGAGCGGCAGCATGGTACCGTTGAACTGCCGGCCGATGAGGGCGCCGACCAGGGCGCCGCCCAGTGTCGACACGAAACCCTGAAGCGAGGCACCGATGCCCGCGACGGACGCGACCGGTTCCATGGCCATCGCGCCGAAATTCGAAATCGACAACGCGAAACACGCCATGGTCGCGGACTGAAACACGACGAAAAGCCAGAGTTGCTCGAAACCGAGAACGGCGATCAACGAGTGCGTCCCGGTGATGGCGAGGTAGGACAAAAGCGCCGTGTGCGAAATGCGGCGCATCCCAAAGCGTTCCACGATTTTCGAGTTCAGGAACGCGGCAACTCCCATGGTCGCCGCGCACAGCGCGAACATCGATGGCATCAGGCTCGCACGGCGGAATACTTCGCCGAATATCTGCTGAACCATGCCCACGTAGGCCATGATCCCGCCGAACATCACGCTCATCGCGAGGGTGTAGCACAACGAGCTGCGATTTAACGCCACCAGCCGCAGGGCGCCCGCTATGTGCGAAAATGTCAGCGTCAGGCGGTATTCGGGATGCAGAGTCTCGGGCAGCCGCCGCCATGCCCAAGCGCACACGAACGCGGCAAACACACCGCACACGATGAAAATATAGCGCCATGGCGCCAGCCAGAGGATGAGCTGCCCCAAGCTGGGAGCAAGCACGGGTACCATCAAGAACACCATGAAGGTCAGCGACATGACCCGCGCCATTTGCCGGCCCGAATAAAGGTCGCGCACGACCGAGCGCGTCACCACCGCGCTCGATGCCGCGAGCCCATGCACGAAGCGCCAGACGAGAAGTGCGTGAAAGCTGCCGGCGAGGCCGGCGAGCAGCGCGGCCAAGACGTACAGGCTGAGCCCGCCGATCAATATCGGCCGCCTTCCGAATCGGTCCGACATCAGACCCCAGAACAGCTGGCCACACCCCAAGCCCAACATGTATGCGGTGACGATCCATTGAATGTGATTCTCGTTCGCGACGTCGAGCGCGCGAGCGATGACTGGGAATGCCGGCAGCATGGCGTCGATGGCCATCGCCTGGGTCGACATCATTGCCGCCGCCAGCACGACGAATTCCAGGAAGCCGATGTTCGTGGCTTCGCGCTGCTCCGGCATTCCGATTAGACCGACGGGTTCGCGGCCTGGGGGTGCGCGGGCGGCTTCCTTGCAATGCTGGTGGCCATGGTCACGATGGATGCCAGGTCGCTGAGGTTGGCAGGCACGACCAGTGTCGTCCCGGCCTGGGCCAGTTTGCCGAATTGCTTCACATATTCTTCGCCGATGCGCAGCTGCATTGCTTCGATGCCGCCGCGATCGGACAGCGCAATACCGACTTGCCGCAAGCCTTCCGCCGTTGCAGTCGCGACCGCGAGGATTGCCTCCGCCTGGCCCTGAGCTTCGTTGATCTGCAGCTGCTTGGTGGCCTCGGACTGCTTGATCACGCGCTGCTTGTCGCCCTCGGCGGCATTGATCTTGGCATCGCGCTCGCCTTCGGAAGTGAGCACCACTGCGCGCTTCTCTCGCTCGGCGCGCATTTGCTTCTCCATCGCCTGCAGCACGTCTTTCGGAGGCGTGATGTTCTTGATCTCGTAGCGCAGCACCTTGACGCCCCAGGGCGCCGACGCCTTGTCCAATTCGCTGACGACATTGGTGTTGATCGTGCCGCGCGCCTCGAAGGTGCGATCCAGCTCTATCTTGCCGATTTCGCTGCGCAACGTGGTTTGCGCGAGCTGCGAGATGGCAAAGCCAAAATTGGTGATGCCGTACGAGGCGAGATGCGGATCCATCACTTGCATGTAGAGCACCGCATCGACCCCCACTTGAACGTTGTCGCGGGTGATGCAGATTTGCTCCGCGATGTCGATCGCGATTTCCTTGAGGCTATGCCGGTAGGCCACCCTCTCGACGAACGGGATGAGGATGTGGAACCCGGCCTGCAAGGTTCGGCTGTATCTGCCGAGATTCTCTACCACGTAGGCACTTTGTTGCGGCACCACGGTGGCGGTCTTTGCCACCACGATCACCACGACCACGGCTATGACTATGAAGGCGTAGCTGAAAGGAAACATATCCAAATAACTCTCCTCTAGAAATGCGAGGCTAGCTCTCGCCGCGCACGACGAGCGTCAATCCATCGACGCGCTCGATGCGGGCGCGGGCGCCGGCGGCGATCATCGCCTCGCCGCCGTTGATCGCGCTCCAGGAGCTGCCGCGATGCTCAAGGCGGCAAGTCTCTCCGGGAGGCAGCGCCGTCGGCAAAGTAACGATTTCCCCCGCGGGACCACTCTTCATCGCCGGCAGCCCTCGGCGCATCTTTTCGTAGATCCGGCGGCGAAACAGCAGCATGGACGTCGCAGCAAGCACCGCAAACATCAGCCATTGGAGCCACGCCGCGAACTCCAGCCCGGTCAATTGCAGCATCCCGACGACGAAAGCGCTGGCGCCCACAAACACGAGATAGAACTGCGCGTCGACGAAGGCCAATTCCGAACCCAAAAGTATGGCGCCGACCGCAATCCACGCCCACCATTGCATGATTGTTCTACCTGGTTATGCCTATCGCTTCATCGCGTCGAAGAAATCGGTGTTGGTCTTGGTATCCTTCATCTTGTCGAGCAAGAACTCGATCGCGGCCAGCTCGTCCATGGGATGCAGGAGCTTGCGCAATATCCACATCTTCGAGAGCTCCGAGGGCTCGGTGATGAGCTCTTCCTTGCGGGTGCCCGAGCGGTTGATGTTGATGGACGGGAACGTGCGCTTCTCGGAGATGCGGCGATCCAAATGGATTTCCGAATTGCCCGTGCCCTTGAATTCCTCGAAGATCACATCGTCCATCTTCGAACCGGTATCCACCAGGGCCGTGGCGAGAATGGTCAGGCTGCCGCCTTCTTCGATGTTGCGCGCCGCGCCGAAAAATCGCTTTGGCCGTTGCAGCGCATTGGCGTCCACGCCGCCGGTCAGTACCTTGCCCGAGCTCGGCACCACCGTGTTGTAGGCGCGGGCGAGACGGGTGATGGAGTCGAGCAGAATGACCACGTCTTTCTTGTGCTCGACCAGGCGCTTGGCCTTTTCGATCACCATTTCGGCAACCTGCACGTGACGGCTGGCCGGCTCGTCGAATGTGGACGACACCACTTCGCCTTTCACGGTGCGCGCCATCTCCGTTACTTCTTCGGGCCGCTCGTCGATGAGCAGCACAATGAGGTACACCTCAGGATGATTTGCCGTGATCGCAGTGGCGATATTTTGCAGCAACATCGTCTTGCCGGCTTTCGGCGGCGAGACGATGAGGCCGCGCTGGCCTTTGCCGATGGGCGCCACCAAGTCGATGGCGCGAGCCGTCAGATCTTCGGTCGATCCGTTGCCGCGCTCCAGTTTCAGGCGTTCGGTGGGATGCAGCGGCGTCAGGTTCTCGAACAGCACCTTGCCGCGCGAGCTCTCCGGCGAGTCGTAATTGATTTCGCCGACTTTGAGCAATGCAAAGTACCGCTCGCCATCCTTGGGCGGCCGGATCAATCCGGAGATGGAATCGCCGGTGCGCAAATTGAAGCGGCGAATCTGGCTGGGCGACACGTATATGTCATCGGGACCCGCCAGGTAGCTCGAGTCCGAGGAGCGCAGAAAGCCGAAGCCGTCCTGCAGGATCTCCAGCACACCGTCGCCGTAGATGTCCTCGCCCTTGCGCGCATGCGCCTTGAGCACTCCGAAGATGATGTCCTGCTTGCGCGACCGGCCCATGTTCTCCAGACCCATGGTCTCGGCAAGCTTGACGAGATCGCTGATCGGCCGCTTCTTAAGCTCCGTCAGGTTCATCGAGCTGCGGCTGCGCGCGAGATCGGTCGGCGCAATGATCTCTAGATCGTCGCCGCCTTCCGGCAAATCGCCGTAATCTTCTTGCGGGGGCCGACCCCCGTTGGTGTTGCCGTTGCGGTTATCATTGCGCGGTCCGCGATTGGATCGATTGGATCGACCGCCGCCCTGGCCGCCGCCTCCCTGCTGTCCGCCGCCCTGGCCCCCGCCGCGCGACTGGTTTCCTAGGTAGCCTCTCACAGGTTGCTGTCCAGAAAAGCCGCGAGCTGTGACTTGGTGACTGCTCCGACCTTCTGGGCCTCCACGGTTCCGTTTTTGAACAGGATCAACGTCGGGATGCCGCGGATGTTGAACTTGGGCGGAGTCGCCGGGTTGTCGTCGATATTGAGCTTGGCGATGCGGATCTTGTCTTTGTACTGGTCGGCGATCTCATCGAGGATGGGCGCGATCATTTTGCAGGGTCCGCACCACTCCGCCCAGAAATCGAGCAATACGGGTTTATCGGACTTGAGAACGTCCTTGTCGAATGTGGCGTCGCTGGTGTGGACGATACTGGGATTACTCACTTAGGGAATACCTCCTTTTGGAGATTCGTTTGTTTGGAGCGGGGTTAATATGTGGGAAAGTACAGCCAAACTTAGCGCGAAGTGACGATGCGCGGCCGTTCGGGCACAATACAGCGGCTTTAGCGGTCTTGATTACCTTAAAAGGGTACCGATGATACGGTTGATGGGAGCGGATAGACCGGCTCCGGATTGGTTGTATTGTTAACCGGTCCTCATCATTTTGCAAGCTTCCCCACTCGTCAAAGAGAAAATGTCAGACGCCCATCTCAGTCAGCTTACGTTCGAATCCCTCAACATCGCCGAATCCTTGAAGCGGGGCATTGCTGAACTCGGCTATACCCGCTGTACGCCAATTCAGGCACAAACCCTGCCGGTGGCCCTCGCCGGTCGCGACGTCGCGGGTCAAGCGCAAACAGGCACCGGCAAAACGGCGGCTTTCCTCGTCGCCCTGTTCAACCGCTTGTTGACGGATCCTGGAGCGCCCAACCGCCCTCTCAATGCCCCCCGCGCAATCGTCGTCGCGCCGACGCGGGAGCTGGCGGTGCAGATTCACTCCGACGCGTTGGGGATCGGCAAGTATACCGGCCTCAAGCTCGCCATCGTGTTCGGCGGCGTCGACTACGAAAAGCAACGGCGTATTCTCGAGGAAGGGGTCGACGTATTGATCGGCACGCCCGGCCGCATCATCGACTATTTCAAACAACATGTGTTCGATCTGCGCCACATCCAGGTGGCGGTCATGGATGAAGCGGATCGTATGTTCGATCTTGGGTTTATCAAGGATATTCGCTTCATTTTACGTCGATTGCCGCATCCGACGCTGCGTCTCACCATGATGTTTTCGGCGACGCTGTCGCACCGGGTGATGGAACTCGCCTACGAGCACATGAACAATCCCGAGTTGATCCGCATCGAGCCCGACAAGATGACGGTCGACCGCGTGAAGCAGGTGCTTTACTTTCCCGCGACGGAGGAAAAAATTCCGTTGCTCATGGGGCTTCTGCGCCGCATCGACGCGCGCCGCACCATGGTGTTCGTGAATACCAAGCGCATCGCCGAAGTGCTCGAGCGAACGCTGACCGCGAACGGTTTCGTCGCGCAGGCGATATCGGGTGACGTTCCGCAAACCAAGCGGCTGAAAATGATGCGCGATTTTCATGACGGCGAGATCGCCGTCTTGATCGCCACCGATGTCGCATCCCGCGGTCTGCACATTCCCGACGTCAGTCACGTGTTCAACTTCGACCTGCCGAACGATGCGGAAGACTACGTGCATCGGATCGGCCGGACCGCGCGTGCCGGCGCCGAGGGCGACGCCATCAGTTTCGGCTGCGAGGAATACGCCATCTCGCTGCCCGACATCGAAAACTACATCGGACATCAAATTCCGCGTGCCGCCATCGAGGCCGTCGATCTGGCGGCGGTCACTGCGCCGCCGCCCGCCGAATGGCGCGAACGCGCTCCGCGGCACGGCCAATCTCGATCCGGCGGGGGTGGCGGAGGCGGCCGCTCCGGTGGCAGCCGTTCCGGCGGCTCTGCAGCCAGCCGCTCCGGGGGCGGCAGCAGAAGCGGCGGCCCTCGCCGCAGCGCCCCGAATTCTCGAGGCTCGCACACCTCCTCGCAGGCACCGCGCTCCGCTAAAGATGCCGGCGGCGGGGAGGCACCTGCCCAGGGTCAGGGCCCGGCCCAAGGCCAAGGCGATTCCGCACGGCGCAGGCGGCGCCGCGGCAGCCGCGGCGGCGGAGGCAGTAGCGGCGGCGGCGGTCCGGCGGGCCCCGCTACATGAGGTCCGCGACCAGATCAACCGCCGCGTAGTCGCCTGTGTGCTGCGGCGGCCGTCCCGAATCGGGCCGGCGCACGGCGCGCAGCCACCGGATACCGAAATCGCGGGCACATTGCAGCACGCTAAGGGAATCATCGACGAACAAGGTTCGTGCGGCATCGAAGCGCTCTTCTGCCGCAAGCCGCGGCCAAAACGCGGCGCTTTCCTTGGGGTGCGCAAAAGTGTGCGTGGAATAGCATGCGTCGAAGTATTGGGTCAGCGCAACCTGTTCATCCTTGATCGCCAGAGTCTTGGGGTGCGCATTGGTGACCAGCACGCACCGCTTGCCGCTGTCCTTGACCTTCAGCAGAAACTCGCGCGCGCCCGGCAGAAAGCTCACTTGCCGAAGCGCTTGCTGGGTGGCTTCGCGCTTGAGGCTGCCGATGTCGAGCTTGAGTTCCCGGCTCCAGTATTCGATGCAATACCATTGCAGGGTGCCTCTGACTTCGACGAACTTGGGAGCCAGCAGGCCCTGTGTTTCCTCCAGCGCAAGACCGTTCGCCGCAGCGTAACGGCTCGGAACCAACTCCTGCCAAAACCAATTGTCGAAGCGAAGATCGAGCAGTGTGCCGTCCATGTCGAGCAACACCGTATCGACGGACGGCCAGTCGACCGCGGGTGGCTTATGCATTTGCGTATGATACCAACGATGAGAGATCTACACGCCTTGGTGCTGGGCTTGATGCCCATTGTCGAGCGCGCCGGCGCGGCCATCATGCAGGTCTACGGCGAGAGTTTCACGGTGCAACGCAAGGATGACGATACGCCGCTGACGGCGGCAGACCTGGAGTCGCAACACGTAATCATCGAGGGCCTGAACCGGCTCACGCCCGGCGTACCGATACTCGCGGAAGAGTCGGCGCAGTCCTCTTGGGATGAGCGCAAGAAGTGGCGCGAGTTATGGGTGGTCGATCCGCTCGACGGCACCCGCGAGTTCATCAAGCGCAACGGCGAGTTCACCGTCAACATCGCGCTGGTACAAGGGAACGAGCCGGTGCTCGGGGTGGTCTCGGCGCCCGCCCGAAAACTCCTGTATTGGGGCGCTGCCGGCGTCGGTGCGTTCAGCCGTACGCATGGCGCAGCCGACATTCCGATTCGCGTGTCCGAGCCGCACCACCCCTTGCGCGTAGTCGGCAGCCGCTCGCACGCCAGTGCCGAAACCGCTGGCTACCTGGCACGCCTCGGGCCACATGTCCTCTCGGGCATCGGCAGTTCGCTGAAATTCTGCTTGGTGGCGGCGGGCAACGCCGATCTCTACCCGCGGTTCGGTCCAACATCGGAGTGGGATACCGCGGCCGGCCAGGCGCTATTGGAAGCCGCCGGCGGCCACGTCACCCGGTTGGATGGCCACCGCCTGCGCTACAACTGCCGCGAAAGCGTGATCAACGGGGATTTTCTGGCGTTCGGCGACTCGCGCGTGCTGGCGCCGGCTTGATCGGCGCCGCGCGCCTGGCTCAAGCGTGTCCGACGGGCTCGCACAACTCCAGGGTCGCGTCCAACAGAGTCGGGATATCGAACACAACCTCTTCTTCGGCTATGGTCAAGCGCGCCACTCCGGCAGCCGCGATCAATGCCGCCGGAACGTGAATCTGGTCGCGTTTCGGATGCGTGGTCCAAGTGCTTACCCGCGCGTCGCCGAAGGCGCGGTTTAGGGCGCTCCAGCGCAGTTGCGCGGCCCGCGCCAGCGGCGTATCGCCGCCCCATTGGCGGTGAGCGAGCGCCATGCTGATCTCGGGCGCCGTAGCACCCTGCGGCATGGTCATCAAATTCTGCACGTACTGCACCATCTCGTTGGGATCGACGCGCACGGTCAGATTCGGTTGAGGCTGATTCGGTTGTGGCCCTGTCATATAAGTCGCCTGGATCTAGGATTTCTCTCCTTCCCTTACCATGGGGGGCGTGCGGCGAAATTCCAGGGGGCTCGACGCATGCGTCGAGCGGGTGGCCGCAGCAGATTGCGGTTAAGCTTGGCGCCATGACTGACGACCTTGTGCTGCTGGTATCGGCCGCCGGTGTCTTGGCGGGGGGCTACAGGATTTGGCAGCTCTCGCTGGATGCCCGCGAAACCGCGAATCGCATCGCCAAGGATACCTGTTCGCGAGCGGTGGTTCAGTTCTTGGACGGCACGGTTGCATTTGCCGGCTTTCGATTGATGCGCAACGGCAAAGGACAGCGGCGCCTGTTGCGCACCTACACCTTCGATTATACCAGCGACGGCTTCGAGCGCGCGCAGGGCTTCATCGTGCTCGCGGGGCGGCGGCTGGAGGCGGTTGGGCTCGCGGGCAGCCCCACGGGTGTGCCGTCGTGAACGGCGATCTAAATATCGATTTGCACACCCATTCGAACTGCTCCGACGGCTCATTGACTCCCGGCGAACTGATGGCGCACGCCGCGGCGGCGGGCGTCGAAGTCGTGGCGCTCACCGATCACGACACGGTGGCCGGGCTTGAAGAAGCCGGGCGAAGCGCGGATGGGCATGGCATCGCTCTGGTTCCAGGCGTCGAAGTCTCTGCCGCGTGGCGCGCCCAGGCCGTCCACGTCCTCGGTTTGTGGATCGATCCCCGCTCACCGGAACTGTGCCTGGCACTCGATGCACAGGGCGAGCGACGCCGGTCACGAATGCGCAAGATATGCGCGCGACTCGCAAAGCTAGGATTGCCGGGAGACGAGCTGCTGGAGGCGATCGAAGCGCATCGCGGTTTGCCGACGCGCGCGCACCTTGCGCACGCCATGGTCGCCCGCGGTCTGGTCAATCGCCCGGCTGAGGCGTTTCGCAAGTACTTGGGCACCGGGAAAGCCGGATATTTCGCTGCCGAATGGCCCGCGCTCGAGGTCGTCGTAGGCTGGATCCGCGCCGCAGGCGGCGTAGCCGCCCTCGCCCATCCCGCGCGCTACTCGTTGTCCGCCGGAGCCCGCCGGCAGCTGCTCGAGAGTTTCGTGGCGGCAGGGGGCGCCGCCCTTGAAGTGGTGAGCGGCGGCAACGGGATCCAGCACGTTGAAGGCCTCGCGGCGCTCGCGGTGAAGTATGGGCTCATGGGATCGGTGGGCTCGGACTTCCACAATCCACAACTTTCTTGGAATCCCCTCGGCCGCTCCCTTAAGCTACCGGATTGCGTCACCCCGGTGTGGCGCAGCTACATAACTAAAGCAGCGACGCCGTGAGCGACGAAGAAAGCAACGTCAACACCGACTTGTTCAAGAACATCGAGCGCTTGCGCCAGCTGCGCATCGAGCACCGCGATCTCGATGACATCATTTCGCGCCTCTCAATGGATTTCAAGGTCGATGAACTGCAGATGAAACGCCTCAAGCGCCGCAAGCTCATGCTCAAAGATCAAATCGCGCGGCTGGAGAGCCAGCTCATCCCGGATCTCAACGCATGACTCGAGCCTCCGTGAGCGAGCTGGGACGTTGCCCATGAACGAGCTGGTGCAGCGGGTCGCTGCGTTCTTCGAGATTTTGTCGACGCGCAACGTTATGATGGAGATAGCCGTCGTGGCACTGTGCCTTCTGGTCGGTTGGTTCGTCAGCGCCGCGCTGCACGAACACCATCGAAGGCGCAGGATCAAGACGCCGACGGCGTTGACCTGGAATTATTTCTCGTCGCAGGGCAGCGTCGTCGCCATGCCCGCGATCCTCGCATTGACGTTGGTTGTCGTGGCCCGGACCACGATGCTGGCCGCGCACTACGACGTGTCGATGCTGGATGCCGCGGCGCGGCTGATCGGGTTCTATGTCGTCGTGCGTATCGTCGTGCTGCTGTTCGCTGCAAGCCTCGGCAACAAGTCGTGGATGCAGCATTGGGAAAACCGCGCCACGCTCCTCCTCTGGCTGATCTTCGCCTCCGAGTACTTAGGCTGGCTCGATCCGATAATCGGCACCTTGGACAGCATCGGCATGGCGACGGGCAAGAGCCGGATCACGCTCTGGTCGGTGATGAAATTGCTGTTCACGCTGACCTTGTTCGTCTTGGTCGCGGCCTGGATCAGCCGATGGGTCGAGCGGCGCTTGAAGAAGCTCAGCACCCTGGCGCCGTCCACGCGCATCGGCATCGCGAAGTTCTCCAACGCGTTTTTGATCGGCCTCTCGATCCTCCTCGGCTTGAATGCCGCCGGCGTCGACCTGACCGCCCTCACGGTGCTGACCGGCGCCGTCGGCTTGGGCTTGGGCTTCGGCCTGCAGTCCATCGCGGCGAATTTCGTCTCGGGCTTCGTGCTCCTCATGGATCGATCCATCAAGCCCGGCGATGTCATCAGCCTGTCGGGGCAAAGCGGCACCAGCACCGAGAACTTCGGCTGGGTGCAGGAACTGCGCGGCCGCTATGTGGTCGTGCGCGATCGCGACGGCGTTGAAATGCTGGTGCCGAATCAGCAGCTGATTTCCAATGCGGTGATCAATTGGAGCTACACCGATCCGCGCATTCGCCTCAAATTGCCCATCCGCGTGAGTTATCGCGATGATCCGGAAGTGGCATTGGGGATTTTGCTCACCGCGTGCGAGGGCCAAGCGCGAGTGCTGGCTGACCCGGCACCGGTGTCGCGCCTGATGCACTTCAGCGACAGCGGCATCGAACTCGAGCTGCGCTTTTGGATCTCCGACCCTCAGGAAGGAGTCAACAATGTGCGGTCGGAGGTGAATCGCACCATCTGGCGGCTGTTCAAGGAACACCACATCACCATCCCCGTAGCGCAGCGCGAAATCATAGTGCACTCGGGGTCGTCGGATCATCTCGACTGACCCTCAAGCAATCGTCGGCCGAATCCCATGCCTTTGATCGTCACCCCCGACATCGTGATTCCCGACGAAGAATTGGAATGGAAGTTCATCCGCTCCTCGGGTCCCGGGGGTCAAAACGTCAACAAAGTCGCGAGCGCCGCGCAGCTGCGGTTTCTGCTGCCGCAGAATGCCAGCCTGCCGGTGGCGGCGAGGAATCGCCTGCGTCGGCTCGCCGGCCAGAAGCTAATCGACGACGGCAGCATCTTGTTCAAATCCATGAGCGAACGCAGCCAGGAGGGCAATCGCCGCGCGGCGCAGGGGCGGCTGGAAGCATTGATTCGCGAAGCGCTGGTCGAACCCAAGATCCGGAAGAAGACGCGCCCCACCAAGAGTTCCAAGGAACGGCGCATCGATTCGAAGAAACGCCGCGGCGCCACCAAGCTCGAGCGCGGCCGACAAGGCTGGGACTGAAGTCTAGGCTGTGGCGTACGTCAAGGTTGGGACTGCCCGGAGGTTACCCGCAAGATGCTGTGCCTGATTTGCTCGGAGAGAACCAGCCGGGCGTCGGCGGCAACCCCGAGCAGCGGCTCGCCGAACAGCAGCGTGCCGTCCTCGGACGCCTGAATCACTCCTCGGCGGAGCAACAGATCGATGAAGTTGCGGAACAAGCTTTTGTCGAAGAACTCGGGCGAATCCAATTCGTAGAGGAAGGACATGCGCTGCGCCATCAAATGGCAGCGTTCCTGCAATGCCTCTTGGGTGATCCTGCCGCTGCCGGATTGCAACAGAAGAGCGATCGCGAGGTAGTACCGTTCAAGCGTTTGAATGGTTGCCTGAGCGAGAACCGACAGCTGGATCGCTTCGAGTGAAGTCGAGGGGGGCCGCCGCCACTCGGTCCAATCGGCGTTGGGTTGCAGCAAATTCAAGGCTGCGAACGTATCGAGCAGCGAATCCGTAACCGCGGCCGCCGCGGTTTCATCCCAGCGCAGGTAAAGCTCCATGGCAATGTAGGGGTATACCCGCCACACCAACCGATGGATATCGTCCGTGCGCATGCTGGCGTTGCTGACGAAACAGCAAGCCAGGAGCGAGGGCATGGCGAACAAATGCAGAATGTTGTTGCGGTAATAGGTCGCGAGCACTGCATTCTCGGCCTCCATGCGCAAGACGTCGCCGAGCGGATGCTTCTGCCGCTGCAGCACGCCCATCGCTTGCGCGTAGCGGATCATCTCGGCGCCGCTGCCGCCCGTGATCGTGACCAGCGGCGAATAGGGCGCGTTTCGCAACAGGCTTTGATAGAGCTCGAGCTGCCGCTCGAGATCGGCTTCCGCCAGTGCCTGGCGCGGGGTCGCCAGCAGGGCCATTGCGACCAGATTGATCGGCGTCACGGCGGCCGCCGCGTTGATCTCGATATTGATGCGAATCGCGAGCTCGTTGACGGCGTCTGCGATCCAGCTCGCGCCCGAGGCAAGGTCGGCGGCACCCGCACTTCGCCAATGCGGATTGTGCCGGGAAAGCAGCGCATCAAGCGCAATCGGCCGTCCCATGTTCACGTGAACCTTGCCGAGCTTGCTGCGCAATACCGATACGGCCGATCTGATCAAGCCGAGGAGGCTCTCCCTTTTCTTCGGCTGGCCGGATAGCTCGCCGATGTAGGTGCGTCCCTCGACGATCCGCTCGTATCCGAAATACACCGGCATGAAGACCACGTGGCGCTTGGGATCGCGCAGGTAAGCGCGCACAGTCATGGAGAGCATGCCGGTCCGAGGCGGCAGCAGGCGGCCCGTGCGGCTGCGGCCGCCTTCTATGAAATACTCGAGGCTGTGGCCGCGCGCCATCATGACGCCGAGATACCTTGCGAACACCACGGCATACAGAGCGTCGCCCTTCAAGCTGCGCCGCAAGAAGAAGGCGCCGCCCTTGCGCAGATACCGGCCGATGACCGGCAGGTTGAGATTGATGCCCGCCGCCACGTGGGGAACCGCGAAACCCTTACGGTAGATCACATAGGAAAGAAGCAGATAATCCATGTGACTGCGGTGGCACGGAACATAGATGACTTCCGCGCGGTCGCCCGCTTCGTTCAATTGTTCGGCATGCTCGAATTCAACGCCGTCATACACGCGGTTCCACAGCCAACCCAAGAGGACCGCCATGAACCTGACGAAGACCTGCGAATAGTTCGCGGCGATTTCCACGGCGTACCTCCGCGCCGCGATCAATGCTGCGCGGCGAGAAATGCCGCGCGCGCGCATCTCGCGGCGCACTGCATTGCGTACGTCCGCGGTCTTGAGCAACTGCGTCACCAAGGTGCGCCGGTGCGATAGATCTGGGCCGATGGTCGAAGCCCGTTGCGCACGCAGAATTGACCTCAAGATGCGCAGCAGCCGGCGTACGCTGCGCTGCTCGCTCATGCCGGACTGCAGGGCGTCGCTCAGCCGCACCGGCTCGCCGAAGTGCACGAGCGTGTTGCGGCCGTTGACCAGCACGTTGAGGATCTTGCGGAAACGGCCGACCAGCACCCAGTCTTCGGCGAACAATAGACGCCAGAGGCGTGCCTCCTTGTGCGGCGCACGGCCCCAGAAAATCGCGACCGGCACCAGATCGATGTCGAATTGCGGATTCGCCGCCGCGGCGGCGATCAGTCGAGCAAGGATGCGCGGCGCGCGCACGGCCCGGCGCCGATTGAGAAGGGCCGCAGGCCGGATCAACTCGAAATAAGCCCGATCGGAGTGCTGCCCGCCGATCGGCAGGCGCCTCTCCGGGCGAGGAAGGTTGAGCTTCGTGCAGACATTGCACAACACGGCAAGATCGGTCTTGCTCTCGCGTTCGAGCACGTAGCAGACCGGCCGCGGACGCGCTGCGATCGCCGCGGCGGCCTCATCGGGTTTGATGCTGGCCCGCACCCATAGGCTCAAGACCTTGCGGACACTCCAGTGCCACGCCCGGCCCAAGCCCTCGAGGGGGTTCATGGTCCTCTACGAGCTACGGAGTGGTATCGCCGCGCTCTTGATTGTCGACCGACTTGCGCGTCTCGTCTGCGTGCCCGTCCACAGTTTTCTGAACTTCGCGCGCGCGTTGTTCCGCTTGCATCAAGGGATCGAATACGGTCTTTTTCGGGGGCGGTTCTGGAGCCGCGCAGCCAATGATGAACAAAACCGACAGTGACGCTGTCACATTCTTGAGCAAGCCCATGTGCACCTCGGAATCCCGTAGGATTCGGAGTGTACAATCGTTTCAGATATACCGTCACTCGGAGTTCGCGCATGTTTCGTTTTGCTCTGCTGATGTTTGTGTCCACGGGCGCCTACGCCGCGCAGTCGGTCGACATCGAAAACGCGGCGAAGATCTATCAGGAAGCAGCAATGCGTGAACAGGTGCGCGCCACGCTTGGCGCGATGCCCGCGCACATACGTCAACTGTTCTCGGCCGACGCCGCCGCGAAGCTCTCCGAGGAGCAATTGAACGCGGTGACTGCGGCGGCGAAGCGCGGGTTCCGCATCGATGTCTTCGAGGTTCCCGCCTTGAACGCGCTCGCCGCCAATCTCGATGTTGCGACGGAGAAAAAAATCGAGGCGTTTCTCGAGAGCGACCTGGGACGCCGCATGGTGGCCGCGGACGTGGCCACGGCGGCGCTCGAGGAGCCGCAGATCGACAAGATCATGAAGGGCGAACTCGCCGCCCACATGTCACCGCAGCGCGACGCGATGTTCGACAAGCTGGAGCTAGCCTCGAGATCCACCGAATCAACCGTGCAGATTTTCCTCAGCATGGGACAGGCGGTGGCGATCGGCACCGCGGTCGGGTCCGGACGCGAAACCGCAGCCGTCGCGGAAAGCGCGCGCAAATCCGGCGAAGCGAGCCGTGCCGGATTGGAACAGGACATGCGCGAGCCGCTGCGCCGCTATCTCGCCTATAGCTATCGCGACATGAGCGATGCAGATCTCAAGCGCTTGCTCGGGTTTCTAACCTCCACGCCGGGCAAACGGTACGTGTCCGCCTACATCGCGTCGCTCGGCGCTGGTTTCGATGCCATGGGCAAGCGGTGCGGCGAGCAGCTGGGAGAGAGCCTGCGCGAATTGGCGCAGTCGCAAGTGGCCGCGACCGCCGCAGAGCCGCCCCCGCCGGCCATAGCGGCGCCGACGCAGCCTTGAGTCGCGAGCGTCCTTAAGCCGCGTTCGTGTTCAGGAAGGCCCGCAGCAATACGCAAATCGCGCCGATCTGATCCTCCAGCCGATGATCGGAATTGAGCAGGTGCAGCGCCGCCTGGTGCTCGCGCGCCCACCGAATGCTGTTGTCGGCAGGGACGATGTCATCGTGCCAGCCGTGCACGACGGCGGTCGGACAAGAGACGTCATGCGGCGTGTACTCTTCGTATCCCGCCATGTAGAAAGCCGGCGCCAGTAGAAACAGGCCGCGCGCGTCGAGCCGGCTCGCGGCGGTCGCGGCGACATGCCCGCCCATGCTCGATCCCACGAGCACCAGGGGTCCGGCGAGCTTCTTCCCAACGCTCAAGAGCTTGTTCACCCGATCCTGAGGATCGTCCAAGCCGCGATAATCGACCGATTCCACCGCGACGTCGAGGTCCCGGACCACTCCCGCCATGGCCGTGATCTTGGAGCCCCACGGGCCGCTCTCTTTCCCATGCGAAAACACTACCGTGCCTATGGATCTGCTCATTGCTTGCTGTTCGAAGCGGGTTCTCGTGGGCGCCTGCTCCTAGTGCTCGATGCCCCCATGAGAGAGGCTCTGCGCCAGGGACTCGACCCATTGGAGTTCTGCCGGGCTGTAATGGGCCTGCGCAGCGTTCAACCGATTCAAGCTGACGCATTCTACCCTGCTGCCGGACAGCGAGTGCACTATGCGAAAGCTGTGGAACTTGGGGTTCGTTCTACCGCCAAAACCGATGACGAGTTGAAATTCGCTGCGCTGGTCGTAGGCGACGAAAAAGGATTCTTGCATCGGCCGAGTGCCGAAGGTGTGTTCGTCGTGAAGCGCTTCGAAGAACGCGCGCACCTGGGATGCCGCCATGTCGGCGACCTCGACATGCGGGCGCGCCATCGCCACCCAGCGGGTACCCCGCTCGATGCTGTTGACGATAAACAGAGCGAGGCGGCGCGCCGCCAGAAACTGCCAATCGGCGCAAGCTGCCGTGCCCAGAGCCAGGGTGCGCGCCGTGACGCCGATCCGCGCGGCGGACCGCACGGCAAGTATGGTGTTGACCCCCAAGGCTGCGAGCCGGATGCGGCGGTCTTCGGCCACGAGGCAGCTGGGACGGTAGCCAGGCCGCAGGATGGCCTCGTCGTTCTTGGCGGCGGCCCATATAGGCGAGGTTTCATCGCCGCGCGCCAACATGCCCGCGACGGCGCCGCAAGGCGCGAATGATTCGAAATGGCCTCGCAGCTTGTCGTGCGCCAGAACGCGGGGGAAGTACATCACCGCGTTTTCGCTGGCGAAACTCCAATCGCGCATGCCGCGCACCGCGTCATCCGCCGTCTGCCAGCTCGACGGCGGATCGACGATCAAGAGCGCGCGGCGCTCCTTGCAATAGCGCGCCCCGACGAGGAGAGTGCTCGGCCCGACATCCTGGTCGCGCGACAAGGGCGGGATGCACAGAAAGTTGAAATAGTCCGCATCGCTCAGCGCGAAAAGCCCCGTGCGATCGGCGGTCCTGCCGATCAGGTCATAGTCGGTGAGCGGCGCACCGTCGTCGCCGTCTGAATTTGAATTGACGTACCCCGTGGCCAAGCCGCTGGCCGCATCCAAGGTTCGGTCCGGCCGCTGCGCCGGCGGCTCCGCAGCCAATTCGATAAGCTCCGACCCCGAAATCGCGAGTGCCAGATAGCCTGGGGCCGCCGGCAGCACCGAGAGCTTGTGGAATATCTCCTGATCTTCCACTTGGGCGGTGCCCTGAGAGCGCACGCGCTGCACAGTAAGATTGAATTCCGCGGTGTCGGCCGCCGCGATATTGTCGTAATCGACGCTGGCACGAAGAAATTCTCGGGTCCCGGGCCGCACCGCCCGCAGGCGAAGTGTCGATGCGCCCGCGGAAAGATCTAAGGTCGCGGAACGCGCCCCATTGACCACGCGTACGATCAAGGCCTCGCGGCCGCCGTTATCGAAGAATTGTTCGACGGCGTACCCCAACGGACTGGGCTGCCAGAGTCCGCCGAAAACGTGCTGAAATTCCGTGAAGCTGGTGATGAGAACCTGGCGATTGACGGGTCCGCGAAGCGTGCGGCCGACGAATGCGGTGCGCGCGGTGCCGAGGCGCGTGATGGTTTGATCGGGGCCGCGCTCTTCCTCGACCTCTATTCCTAAGTTGCCCGGGGTAGCCAAATTAATTCTCGCGTGCTTACGCGCCGACTCTATCACACGCCGGGCATTTGGCGTGCCCGGCCGGGATCGGACGACGGCGCCGTGCAGGGTTCATCGCGTCGTTGCTGCTCCTCGAGGCGATCTTGTTCTCGCGCGCGTGTCTGGTCTTCAATGCGCGCCTGCTCCGCTTCCGCTTTCTTGCTCGAGATTTCCTCGAGCATCACCTTCATCCATTCGCTGGTCATGTTTTGCTGATCAATCCGATCCCTCCGCATCTTTGGGCGTGACGATGGCGTCGATCGCCGCCACGGTGTCTGGATGATAGCCAGGACGCGCAATGGCGTACACGCGCCTCGCAAACTCGGTGCCGTTCGGCGTTTTCATCAAGTCGGCGTACAGGGGAGCGATCAGCTTGCGGCGGCCGATGGTTTTCAAGTACTCCTCGAGGCGCACGTAGCCGGGACGGTAGTTGTTGCGAATCACGAGCTCGAGCCAGCTGCGCTCGACTTCGGCGTTGGCGCTGCGCGTTAAGCCGTACGCTTGGTCCAAACCCTCGAGCTCCTTGGCGTTCAATTCTGCGGGCATGTCATCCAGGAAGTACAACCACTCCTGGGGCGTCCAATCGAGACCGAATTTCTTGGGCTGGAGCCTGCCGCCGAGCCAGCCGGACCTGGCATCTTCAACCTGGGAGAAGGCGCTCGAGACCGGCAGCGGCGCATCGGCGGAGATGCCGGGAGCGTTCTCCCAGGCGAGGACTTGCGACTGCGTGACGAGGCCGGGAAAGCGGTCGAGCAGATTCTCGGCCAGGTATTGGTTGAACTGCTCGGTGGTGATGCTCTTGAATGCGAAGTGCTCGAAGTAGCCGCGCAAGAAGGCATCGAAACGGTCGCGTCCGAATTTTGCGTCGAGGTAGTTCAAGAACAGCCGCCCTTTCTCGTAAGGCACGCTGCTGAACCCTAGTTCCGGATCGCGGCCGCGCAAGTCGATCGCCAGCACCTGATCCTTGGGATTGAGGGTGGCCAGGTTTTCGCGCATGGCTCCGAGATCGAGCACGGCTTCCATGGCAGCGCGTCGCTCGCCGTAAACCCCACCTATGATCCGGTTCTCCAAATAAGCTGTGAAACCCTCGTTGAGCCACGTGTCGCGCCAAGTCGCATTCGTGACGAGATTTCCCGACCAGGAATGGGCCAGTTCGTGCGCGACCACGGACACCAAGCTTTTGTCGCCGGCGATTGCCGTGGGCGATATGAACGACAGCCGTGGATTCTCCATGCCACCGACGGGGAAGCTCGGCGGCAGAACCAGGATGTCGTAGCGCGTCCATCGGTAGGGGCCGAATAATTTCTCCGCTGCGGCAACCATCGACTCCGTATCGGCGAATTCCTTGGCCGCTGCCTTGACCACCGGCTTCTCGGCGTACACGCCGGTGCGCGGTCCCGTCTCCTTGAACTCGAGATCCCCCACGGCCAAAGCAATCAAATAGGAGGGGATTGCCTGCGGCATGACGAACGAATAATCGCCCGTGCGCTTGGCCTTCGGATCGTTCGCGGCGCTCATGACCGCGACCACATCGGACTCGGTATGGATCTTCGCGTTGTAGGTGACCCGCACCTGAGGTGTGTCCTGCAACGGGATCCAGGTCCGAGTGCCGATGGGCTCGGACTGGGTGTAGAGGAAGGCCTTGTGTCGGCCGGCGGTCTGTTTCGGCGTCAGCCATTGCAATGCGGCGGCGGTCGGCACCGTTTCGTAATCGATGCGGATCGACTCGACCGTCTTGCGCGAGGGGGGCAGATCGATGACCAGCGCGCTGCCGAGTATGGGATCGGGCTTGTCGAGGTGAAACGGCCGGCTAACCCACATGCTTTGATTCTTGGCGGTTGCGCCCAGCACGTCGGTGGCCTTGTGGTTGACGTCATGGATCATCAGATCCTTGGTATCGAGCACCAGCTGCGTCGCACGCGGATCGAGCCGCTTCAAGTCGAGCTGCACGACACCGCTGATCGTTTTGAAATCCAGGTCGACCCGTAAATCCAGGTCGATATGGGTGACCCGAAACTGATCTACATTCGCGAACGA
Source organism: Steroidobacterales bacterium (assembly GCA_038229815.1). GTDB lineage: Bacteria > Pseudomonadota > Gammaproteobacteria > Steroidobacterales > Steroidobacteraceae > Bog-1198. The sequence goes on from JBBROC010000032.1 coordinate 33,229, forward strand.
GTGATAATCGAAGCCCGGTTCGAGGCGGGATGAGTCGTCAGCGCTCACCGCCGCGCCCGCGCGGGCGAAAAGCAGCAGCACAAGATAGGACCGCACCCTAAAATCCGGTTATCAGTGAACCAAGGCTTGGGTCTGCGAGGTGGGCGGTGCTTCGGCGCGGCCGCCGAGCAATTCCTGAAAGGTCTTTTCGTCCACCAACAAGCCGGTCTTGCCGTCCCAGTTGGAGCCCGCCGGCAGGGTGTTTTCGACCAGCAAGGAGTTCGAAACCACCTCGTCGATCCCGCCCTGGCCGCCCGTAATGGGGACGGGAACGGCGCGCGGTGTATGCGCCAGGTCGCCGACGCGCTGCCAATCGATTTCCTTGTCGTGGTCGGAAATCTTCTTTTGCAGCTTGGGGTTCAGCAGGTGAGCAAGCAACCGTTTGCGGTTCTTCGACCAATCGCGCGAATCGTCTTCCATCACCGTGTATGCCTGCAGGTACAGCGTACCGTCGCGCCATCCGAAAAGGTAAGGCTGATTGACCACGGTCACCTTGGTGCCGATCGGGATCAAGTCGAAAAATACGGCGATGTCCTCGGGGTACAAACGCATGCAGCCGTGACTCGAGCGCATTCCGACGCCGTAGGGCTTGTTCGTGCCGTGAATCAAATAACTCGGCCAGCCCAAGCGAAACATGTATTGGCCGAGCGGATTATCCGGACCAGCGGGAACTTGGGCCGGCAGCTTTTCGCCGTTTTCGGCGTGTTCATCGCGGACCGACTTGGGAACCATCCATACGGGGTCCTTCTGACGGCTGACTATCTTGGTCGTGCCCTCGGGAGTCTTCCACCCTACTTTGCCGATCCCGATCGGGTGGGTAAATACCATCTGCGGTTCACCCTTCTTGTGGGGTGGATAGTAAAAAATACGCATTGCGGCCACATTGACCACAACGCCCTCGTGCGGAGCCGCCGGCAGCACGAATTGCGTCGGCACGATCACCTCGCGACCGACCCCGGGCAGCCACGGATCGACTCCCGGATTTGCCATGAGCATTTCCTCGTAGCCCAGGTCGAAGCGCCGCGCAATGTCGGGCAGCGTGTCCTCGTTGGCCACGATGGTTTTCTGAATGTAGCCCACGATATCGCTGCTGGGATCGACTTGTTCGTGGTGGGTGGCGCTCGGCTTGGGCAACTGAGGCGCCGGCGGCGGCAAGGCCGTCGCTGCGAGGGGCGGGGCGTGCGGCTTCTCCCGGAACAGCCCACAGCCGCCAATGGCCAATCCGCCGATGCAAACGGCTACGGTCACGTACTTCATCCGTTCTATCTACAGCAAAGTTGGCCGGTCAGGCAATTCGTTACGTGATTGCGACGGTTGCCTCACGCTCGCCGGAAAGTGGCGCGCAAGCAAATTGCCGAGGGCGTCGACCCCTGCAATGGAGCCGTCCTTGAACCGGCGCGCGCGGAAATGCTCCTCCATGAGGCGGCAGACCCCCTCCCACTCGGCGGCGCCGACGCGGCCCTCGAACCCCCGGTCCGCGACAATTTCGACTGCGCGGTCCGCCAGTTGCACATAAATCAAGACTCCGTTGTTGCGCTCGGTATCCCACACGCGGAGGTGCGCGAATACTTCCAGGGCGCGGGCGCGCGGCTCGGCATTGTTCAGAACGTGCAGCGGCGTCAAGGCCGATTCGATGGCGAAGCGAATTTCCCCGGCATGGGTCTGCTCGGCGCGCGCAATCGCCTGCTCGATCGCATCGAGCGTCGCGCCGGGAAACATCATGCGCGTACGCCAGTGGGTCTGCGCCGCGTGGCGGATCAGGCGGCCGATTTGCATCACCAGCTTCCCGAGGCGCCGCCGCCGCTGAAACCACCGCCTCCACCGCTGAAGCCGCCTCCCCCGCCCCCGCCGCCAAAGCCACCGCCAAAACCACCGCCCAGGCCGCCGCCGAATCCTCCCCGCCCAATGCCGTTGCCGGCCGACCATCCCCGCGTGTTGGACCCCGCCAGCATGGCGAACAAGAATGCGACGATGCCGGCGCCCACGCCGATGGGCAGGAAGTGGCTCAAAAGCCACGCAATGCCCCCGGTCAGTCCTCCCGTTGCGAGCGATCCGAACAGCCGGCCGAACACGGCGCGCAGCACACCGCTCGCGACGAATACCGCCACCAGCAGCAGCGGCAACAAATGGCCCAGGCCCGTACGGTGCTCCCATTTTCTATCGGGTTCGGGCAACGGCTCGCCATCGACCACGGAGATCATTTTGTCGACGCCGGCCTCGACGCCGCCATCATAGTCGCCCGATTTGAAATGCGGAGTGATGTTCTCGTCGATGATGCGGTTGGCAATGGCGTCCGGCATCGCGCCCTCGAGGCCACGTCCCACCTCGATACGCACGCGTCGATCGTTCTTGGCCACGATCAATATAGCCCCATCGTCGACGCCCTTGCGGCCGAGCTTCCATGCATCCCCGACCCGAATGCCGAATTGCTCGATCTCCTCAGGCGCCGTGGTCGGAACGATGAGCACGGCAATCTGACTGCCCTTCTTGGCCTCCGAATTCGCAAGCTTTGACTCGACGCGCGTGACCGCCCCGCCGGACAGCGTACCCGTCAGGTCGGTGACTCGGGCGGTCAGTGGAGGCACCGCAACTTCCGCGTGCGCGAGTTGCGCGCCCCAGAGGAGCGTCAACGTCGCTGCGCGAACGAGGCGGCAAAATGTAGTCACGGGAGCGTCGGAACCGAAGTCGCTCGGGGCTAGTGCGTCGGCGCTGGCGTCGGCGCGGGAACTGGCGCGGGCGCGGGCGCGGGCGCGCCGAAATCAACATTCGGCGGCTTGGATATCACCGCTTCATTCTCTACCGTGAAATTCGGTTTCGGCTTGTAGCCAAACATCATGGCCGTCAAGTTCCCGGGGAAAGAACGCACCGTCACGTTGTAATTCTGCACCGCCTGAATGTAACGGTTGCGCGCCACCGTAATGCGGTTCTCGGTGCCTTCCAATTGCGCCTGGAGGTCGCGGAAGTTCTGATCGGATTTCAATTGCGGGTAGTTTTCGGTGACCACCAAGAGCCGCGACAAGGCGCTCGATAGCTCGCTCTGAGCAGCCTGGAACTTCGCGAATGCAACCGGATCATTGACCAGCTCGGGAGTCGCTTGGATGGCGCCCACCTTGGCGCGGGCCTGGGTGACTCCGAGAAGCACCGAGCTTTCCTGGGCGGCATACCCCTTCACGGTATTGACCAGATTCGGGATGAGGTCGGCGCGGCGTTGATATTGATTCAAAACCTCGGACCAAGAGGACTTGATTTGCTCATCCTGTGTTTGCATGGTGTTGTAGCCGCAGCCGCTCAATAGCAAGCACGCCGCAGCGGCAAGCCCTAAAGCCAATTTACGCATGAAGTCCCCTTCTGCCCCTTAAGGTGTTGGGGGCTTTGGGACAAGTTTAACACCGTGGCAAAAAAAGCCCCGAGTGATAAGCTCGGGGCTGAGAGGCGGACTTCAATGAAGGGAAGTAAAGCCCGCTAGGGGAATCGTTTCAGTGCAGATGGTCCCACTGAAGAACCTGAATGTCGGTTTCTTCCAGATCGAAGCTGCGTGCCAGCATGCGCGCGATATCGCGGTCACCCTGGAGCCTGGTCGACCGATCCATAAGTTCGACCACGCCGCGGTATTCGTTGTATTCGACGGCTCCTTCCGACTGCGCGATGAAGTGGGTGTAATATTTAACACTCATGGATAAGGAGCTTATGATTCGCGGCGCAAGAGATCTGTGAACGACCGCTCAAACGATTGCAGCCGCTTCCAACTTAGTTCACGTCCTGGAATCTCCGTACATTATATTGCAGCGTGTCAAGATATCGCCCTCCTACGCCGCCCGGCTCGAAGTACATCACCCCCGAAGGAGCCAGTCGGCTGCGGGATGAGCTCGATCAGTTGTGGCATGACGAGCGTCCGCGGGTCACCGCGGCCGTC
>JBBROC010000033.1:0-36402 GCA_038229815.1 Steroidobacterales bacterium
GAGTTTGTCGGGATAAAACGTGCTCCGCCAAGGCTCGTAGGTCCAGCCGCCGATGCCGATCCGAATTTCGCCTTCGCTCATAACGTAAGTATGACATTTATGAGGCACGAATCCTCGACATGCGATCGTGGCGGCCTTGGTACAATAGATTCGTCCGCCAAGCGGGGATACATAGCCATGCTGGAACTTCGCCCCGTTTGCTGGAAGGACATCGATTTTCCAAGGTGCGGAGTCCGCGAGCACGCGGCTCGCTCGACCGCCATACCTAGGGAGCGACGCTAGAGGTGCCCCTCGCCCATTGGCTTCTAGCCTTCATGGCAGTCCTCATATGGGGCACGAATTTCGTGGTCATCATGTGGGGATTGGCGGAGTTGCCTCCCTTTCTGTTCTCAACACTTAGATTCCTGTTGACCGCTTTTCCGTGGATTTTATTCGTCAAACGACCTGCAATACCTTGGCATATTTTCCTGGGCTTTGGAATGCTGATGGGGGCCGGCCAGTTCGGTCTGCTTTATTTTGCAATGCATAGATTTATCACTGCGGGTCTCGCGTCGCTGTTAATGCAAACTCAGGTAATTTTCACGATTCTTCTAGCCTTGATCATCAATAAGAATCGGATTACAACCCTGCAGGTCGTGGCGCTCGCACTGGCCGCAGCGGGCATCGGTTGGATCGCATGGCGGAGTGCCACCAGCGCCGGAGCATCGGTGACTCTATTCGGTGTATTGCTCGTTCTTGCTGCCGCGTTCTGCTGGGCGCTGGCCAATCTGCTGGTTCAATCCGTCGGACGGGTGGATGTCATTGCGTTCTTGGTCTGGAGCGGAGTCTTTGCAGTTCCGCCGTTGCTCTTGTTCAACCTCCTGCTCGAGGGCGCGTCGCGCGACTGGGCGGCGCTCTCGACCGCAAGCGCCACGGCGTGGTGCGTGGTCCTTTGGCAAGTTTTCGGCAACACTTTGTTCGGGTTTGGCGTCTGGAATTGGCTGCTTGCTCGGCATGCGGCTACCGTCGTGGCGCCGATCTCACTATTGGTTCCCGTGTTTGGAATGTCAGCCTCCGCGTGGCTCCTGGCGGAGCCGCTTCCGCTTTGGAAAGTTGCGGCCGCAAGTCTTGTGCTATTGGGACTTGCGCTAAATGCATATGCAAGCCGCTCACAGAGCACGGCGCCATGAGCAGGCGGGAAGCTTCGCGTCTCAGGCATTGAGCTTCGAGATGCAAAATTGCTGATCGATCGGGCGCAATGAATGCTGGCGCTCGGACGGCTACCGGACGCGTGCGCCGCCGCCGCGGCCGCGCAATCGAGTGCGCCGCGCGACCCATCCTTTTTTCGATGCGCTTGACAGTCTCTTCAGCAGGGGAAACGACCAGGCACGAGCATTAACCGCTTTCGACCGGGAAGTTTCTCTTGCGCCGGGAAACCCGCATTGCGCCTTCAATCGGGCAACGGTGAACCGGTTTCTCGGGCATCTGGCGGAGGCTGATTACGACCGCGTGATTGCGCTCGATCCAGCCGATTTCGAGGCTTATCAGAACCGCCCGGAATTACGGACGCAATCCCCCGACGCGAGCCACATCGGCGTGCTCGAGGCGCTTGTCGAGCAAGGAATTCCAAAATGGCGGGGCTAGCTACGTTCAGATTAGTTATGCCCTCGCCAAGGAGTACGTCGCCGACGACCACCGCCAGCGCCGTGCAGGTGCGGCGGCAACTGTACGATACTTCAGTATTCCAATGGCGCCACTACTCAGGGCAATTCGCGCAACTCGAGTCAACTTCGCGCGGCCGGCACCCATACGGAGTGTCGGGCTGAAAACTGGGAAATGAGTCCCGCAGCCGGATTAAACCACGCTTCGTTTCATGCGCACCGACTTGATCAAGCGGCGGAAAGCCATAGCCGCGGTTCTGTGACGCTCATCACATTCTTGATCGACGCTTCGCACGATTAGTCAATCCTGAGATATGCACCTGCGATGGATCGTGCGGCTTAAACATAATTCGAAACTGTGAAGATCCGTCCGAAGGTCATCGTGCTGATTGCGACACTGTTCGTCGTTCTCGGCGTTGTCGAGATCTTCGTGGTGCAACAAATACTCCTTCCAAGCTTCGCGGAACTCGAGCGAGATGACGCCCGAACCGCCATACGGCGCATCAACTACGCGCTGGACCTTAGGCTTAAGGGACTCGCCGTGTCGGCCGCAGGCTGGGGCAACTGGTCCGAAACATACGCCTTCGTGCAAGATCACAACCGCGGCTTCGTGGCGGCCAATATGGGTGCCACCACGTTGAAGCAACTCGATGTGAGCGTGATGCTGATTGTCGATTTGGACGGCAACTTCGTCCTGTCGGATGGGTTTGATCTTGATTCCAATCGGCCCCTGGATCTGGATTGGCTCGCCCGCAAAGCGCTCCCCGCCGATTTTCCGTGGCGCAAAAATCTTCTCGAAGGCCGCTCTGCGAAGGGGCTGGTTGAAACGAATCGCGGCGTCATGATGATTGCGGGATCGCCGGTGCTCGACGGCCATGAGCAAGGACCGGTGCGCGGGATGGTGATCCTGGGTCGGCTCCTCTCGGCCGCCGAAATGAAGCAGATCGGCGCCCAGGCCCAGGAATCGGTGGCAATGACGGCCGGACGCGGCTCGAGCGCCGCCGATCATCTGGTCGAAAGCGCAGCAACAACACAAGTGTACCGCTCATTCGACGATGTCTATGGCCAGCCGATCATGACCCTTCGGGTGGATGTACCGCGGCGAATTACCGCGCGCGGCCGTTCGGCGGTGCTCTATGCATCGGCATACTTGATCGGCGCCGCTGTCGTCCTGCTCTTCCTGCTCGTCGTCATTTTGAATCGCGTGGTCCTTACGCCGCTGGCTCGGGTGACACGTCACGCCGTGGTGATCGGACAGGGCAAAAATCTGACCGCTCGACTCGATTTTCATGGCCGCGATGAAATCGGCATCCTCGCGCGTGAGATCGATCGTATGGTGGAACGCGTTGCCGAGTCGCGCAGTCAACTGGTCGATCACGTCAACGATCTGAAGGCAGCCGCGGCCGAGACGCTGCGGGCCAAGGAAGTTGCGGAGTCCGCGAATCGCGCGAAGAGTGATTTTCTCGCGAACATGAGCCACGAGATTCGCACGCCGATGAATGGCGTGCTCGGCATGACCGACCTGCTGCTCGATACCCGGCTGGATCCCTTGCAGCGTGATTACACAGAAACCATTCGCGACAGCGGCAACTCGCTCCTGACGGTCATCAACGACATTCTGGACTTCTCCAAAGTAGAGGCCGGCAAGCTGGAGCTCGAGCTGCTGGACGTCGATCTGCGCGATACGTTCGAGGATGTTGCGAGACTGCTGTCGATTCAAGCGCACGCGAAAGGGCTGGAACTCACCGCCCAGATCGATTCCAAACTCCCAGATCTCGTGCGAGCCGATGCGGGTCGGATCCGCCAGATTCTCTTGAATCTCGCGGGCAACGCCATCAAGTTCACGGGGAAAGGTGAGGTCTCGCTCGAGATCAAGGTCCTCGTAACCGATGCGACCGGAACCATGGTGCGCTGTGAAGTTCGCGATACCGGAATCGGCATCCCTGCCGACCGACTCGATTCTCTGTTCGCGCCGTTCACGCAAGTGGACACGTCCACGACGCGAAGATTCGGAGGCACCGGGCTGGGCTTGTCGATCGTGCGCAGTCTGGTCGAGTTGATGGGCGGCGAAACCGGTGTCGAAAGTGCCGAAGGAGAAGGCTCTCTTTTCTGGTTTACCGTGCATTTGGCTCCCGTTATCCTCGGCATCCAGCCTTTCTGTCCGGTGCCGGCCTCGATCAAGGGCCAGCGCGTGCTTGTGGTCGACGACAATGCCACCAATCGGAAAGTGCTCATGGGACAGCTTCTGTTATGCGGGGTCGAACCGGTGTCGGCGAGCTCTGCGGATGAGGCGCTGGCGCTCATGCGTCAGGGCGCCGCCGCGGGGCGCGCCTTCGATGCGGCTTTGCTCGATCATCTGATGCCGGATTGCGACGGCGCGCAGCTTGGCAGGATCATCAACCAGGAAGAGGCCCTGAAATCGACGCGGCTGATTCTCTTGACCTCCTCCGGTCAACGCGGCGACGCCCGGCTGTTCGCCGATATTGGCTTTGCGGCCTATCTGTTGAAGCCGATTACCCAGCGTGACCTGACGGAGTGTCTGATCCTGGTGTTGGCGAACTCGGCGGTTTCCTGGCACCTCCAGAGCCAGCCGATGATCACTCGCCACGCGCTGCGCGTGCAACGCGCCCAGACCCGGAATCGAATCTTGGTGGCCGAGGATAATCTCGTAAATCAGAAGGTGGCCTTGAAGCTGCTTGAGATGCTTGACTATCGAGTCGAGGTCGTTGCCGACGGCCTGGCAGCTGTATCCGCCTGGCAGACCGGAAAATTCGATCTAATTCTGATGGATTGCCAGATGCCGCAGATGGACGGTTACGAGGCCACTCGCGAGATCCGCAGGCTCGAAGCGGGCAGGTGCCGCATCCCGATCGTGGCGCTCACCGCGCACGCCATGAAAGGCGACCAAGAGAAGTGCCACGCCGCGGGCATGGATGATTATCTCTCGAAGCCGATAGATCGCGCGAAGCTAGGCACGTGCCTGGATCATCTCCTGGGAAGCACCGGCTCCACTGGTGCGTTGCCCGCCCTCAAGGAAATATCGCCGGCCGAAGAGGATGACACGGCTTCACATGTTCCGGCAGAGCGTCCGGTCGACTGGGAGGCTCTGCTCGCATCGCTCGACGGAGACGAAGAGTTCGTACGCAATCTCGTCGACGCGTACGTCGCCACCGTCGATCGGGAACTTGCCATCATCGCCTTGGCGGCGGGCGCCGGAGACACCGCGTCGTTGCGTAGTTCCGCGCACACGCTCCGGGGTGCGAGCGCCAACTTGCGCGCTTCAGCGGCAGCCTCGGCGGCGATGCGACTCGAAACTGCCGCACGCGCAGGGGAAAGCACCGAGATTTCTGCGCTCGCGGAGAAGCTCGCGACGGAAGTTGGGAAGACGATCGCATATATGACGGCGATGGTGGTCCAGAACGACACTCAGTCACCGGACACGGTGAAATCCCGAGGCAGCCGCGGCTTCAACTGATATTCAAACACGGCGGTAGTTGCACCCGACGCCCGAAATCGATTAACTACGCGCCATGCCCTTCGTGACGGCGGAAAATCAACAGAGCGACTACGATGCCATCGTGGTGGGCTCGGGAGCCGGCGGCGGGCAGTCGGCCTATACGCTGTCGATGGACGGGGCCAGGGTGCTCATGCTCGAGGCCGGGCGCAAATATTCCCATACCGAATCGTCCATGTTTCGCACTCCGGACTTGGCTCCGCTCGGCGGCGTCGGCACCCCGGAAAAACCGTTTGGCTTTTACGATGCGACGGTGGACGGCGGCTGGAGCGTGCCCGGAGAGCCGTATGAGCGTGCCAGCGAGACCGATGGCGGGCGATTCGAATGGTGGCGGGCACGAATGCTCGGAGGCCGCACCAATCATTGGGGTCGCATCTCGTTGCGTAACGGTCCCTACGATTTCAAGCCGCGAGCCCGAGATGGGTTGGGTTTCGACTGGCCGATCCGGTATGAGGATGTCGCGCCGTATTACGACAAGGTCGAGATGCTCGTAGGCGTTTACGGCAGTAACGAAGGTCTCGAGAACACCCCGAATTCGCCACCGGGATGTCTGCTTCCGCCGCCCAAGCCATTGGTCAGCGACTACCTGGTCGCGCAACGCTCGAAACGTTTAGGAATACCGGTCATTCCCGGCCATCGCGCGGTGCTTACCCGTGCACTCGACTTCACGCGCCTGCCCGCGCGCCTGCACCCCGGAAATGCCAAGGCGCAACAGATACTCACCGAAGACATGCGTAGCCGGACGCCTTGCCTTTGGGCGACGCCGTGCGGTTACGGTTGCGCGGTGCGCGCAAATTATCAGTCGACCACCGTTCATTTGCCGCCGGCGCTCAAGACCGGGAACCTCGATATCACCACGGATGCGATGGTTTACGAAGTGACGCTCGGGCGCGACGGCCGCGCGAACGGCGTCAATTTCATCGACCGGCAGAGCGGCAAGCAGAGGCATGCAGCTGCGCGGGTCGTGATACTGGCGGCGAGCGCGTGCGAGTCGGCACGCATCCTGCTCAATTCCAAAAGCCCGCAGTTTCCGGATGGTCTGGCGAATTCCAGCGGCAAGGTCGGGCGCTACTTGATGGATACCGTCGGGTCGACTGTGGGCGGCCAGATTCCGCTGCTCGAGAACCTGCCGCCGCTCAACGAGGACGCCGCGGACGGCCATCAGATGTATGTTCCCTGGTGGCTCTACCGCGAACAACTCGCCGGAAAGCTCGGCTTCGCCCGTGGCTATCACATCGAATTTGGCGGCGGCAAGCGCATGCCCGGTCACGGTACTGCCGCAGGCCTCGAATGGCTCACGGGCGGCAGCTATGGCGCGAAATTCAAAGCGGACGTGCGGCGCTATTATGGATCCTTCGTGTGGTTCGACGGCCGCGGCGAGATGGTTCCCAACGAAAACTCCTATTGCGAGATCGATCCCAGCGTCAAGGACAAGTGGGGAATTCCGGTGCTGCGATTCCACTGGCAATGGTCTGAGCACGAGACCAGGCAGGCCGCGCATATGCAAAAAACTTTTGCCGGCATCATCGAGGCCATGGGCGGCCGAACGCATGGCGCGGTCAAGGCCGACGGCGCCAAGGCAATCGCACCCGGCGGCTCCATCATCCACGAGGTCGGCGGAACGCTGATGGGATCAGATTCGAAGAAATCGGTCACCAATCAATGGGGCCAGACTTGGGACGTCAACAATCTCTTCGTTGCGGACGGGGGCGTGTTCGCCTCGAACGCGGACAAGAATCCAACGCTCACCATCATGGCGTTGGCGTGGCGAGCGTCGGACCATATTCTCGAGCGGATGCGGCGCAAGGAGTTGTAAATGGATCGGCGCACGAGCATCAAGTGGGTGCTGTCGGCCGCCGCGGCGTTGCCGCTGCTCAGAACGCGCACCGGCCGGGCCGACTCCTTGCTGCCCTCGGGTTACGGACCGGATCCGAATATCGCCGTCAATTACAAGCCCGGCGACGTGTGGCCGTTGACGTTGACGGCGCCGCAGCGGCGCCTTGCAGGCACCCTGTCCGACCTCATCATTCCCGCGGATGATCGCTCGCCCAGCGCTTCGGCTGCCGGCGTGGTCGAGTTCATCGATGAGTGGGTGAGCGTGCCGTATCCCGATTTTCAACGGGATCGGGGTTTGGTGCTGGGTGGTTTCGCTTGGTTGGATGCCGAGGCGGGACGACGTTTCGGCAAGCGATTCTCTGAACTCGACTCGGCGGCGCAACACGGCGTGTGCGATGACATCTGCGATGAATCGCGCGCCGGCAGCGCGCTGCGTGAGCCGGCGCACTTTTTCGCGCTGTATCGCGACTTGACCGCCGGCGCCTTCTACTCGACCCCCATCGGCCGCAAGGATCTGAATTATATCGGCAACGTGCCGCTCGCAAGCTTCGACGGACCTCCGCGTGCGCTGCTCAAGTCGCTTGGTTTGGCGTGAATTGGCGCGGCCTTCCTGGCCTGCAAGGTGAACCATGATTAAAGTGCATTCCTATGTCGCCCTGCTCGGACTTGCCTGCGGCACCCTGATGTGCGTCGCTGCAACGTCCGCCGAGACCCTCGCCTGGCACCCGCTTTTGCAGGACCGCGCTGCGCCCGATTGGCGTGGGTGGACAGCCCTAGGATTGCCGGAAGGCTGGCGCGTGGAGGGCGGGGTGCTCTCCAAGGAGGGCGAGGCAGAGGATCTTGTCACGACGCAGAATTTCGGAAATTTCGAGCTCGAGCTCGAATGGAAGCTGGGGAAGGGCGGCAACAGCGGTATCTTCTACCGCGGCACGCGCGAATACGATCACATCTATTGGAGCGGACCGGAATACCAGCTCCTCGACGATGCGAATGCTGCGGACGGCAAGAACAGGCTGACATCCGCCGCAGCGGCCTATGGGCTTTATGGCGCGCCCGCCGGAGTCGTGCAGCCGTTCGATCATTGGAACAAAACGAGAATCGTGGTCAAGGGCTCGCACGTCGAGCATTGGCTCAACGGCCGCAAGGTAGTGGAGTACGAACTGCAGAGCGCTGACTGGAAGCGTAAGGTGAGCTCGAGCAAGTTCGCGGATTACCCCAACTACGGTTTGGCGCCCGCGGGCCTCATCGGGCTGCAGGGCGATCATCCTGGAGCATTGGCTGTTCGGCGCATGCGCATACGCGAGCTGCCTTAAGCCGGACGAGGTTTCCATGTCGGTTACGCTGGCTGAGTCGATGCGCCGCATCAGCGACCTGCTGCAATCCGGTCAATACAGCGCGGCGCACTCGCAATTAGAACCCCTGGTGGCCGCAAATCCTGATTACGTGGAAGGCCTGCGGCTGTTGGCCGGCACCAAACAAGCCTTGGGCGATCCCGCCCAAGCCGAGTCACTGCTACGGCGCGCGCTCGAGATCGACCCAAGATGGGCTCCCACGCTGACCACCCTGGCGGAGATGTTGCTGATTGCGGGCCGCAGCGCCGAGGCAGTGCCCTTGTTGCTGCGTGCAATCCAAGGATTCCCCCGCTACCCTCGGGCCGCATTTCTTTTGGTTCGCCACTACCTGGACACGGGCCAGCCCTCGTTGGCGCTCGACATCGCTACGCCCTGGTGCAATAGCGGGACTGTCGATGAAGAGTTGTCGGCGCTGCACGTGGCGGCATATGCCGCCGTGGGCCGACAGAGCGAAGCGGTGGCGAACTATCGTCGCCTCGTGGCACTCGCTCCGCACGACCTCATCGCAGCTCATACGCTGGCGGTCGCGTTGAATGTGGCCGGCCAGCCGGAGGAAGGCGAGCGCGTGGCGCGTCAGACCCTGTGCCGCACCCGGCCGACGGCGGCGTTGCACCACACGCATGCTCGCAGCCTCATCACGTTGGAGCGATTCGATCAAGCGGAGCTGGCCCTGCGCGAATGCCTCAAATTGGAGCCGCGCCTCGCCGACGCGCACAACAGTCTGGCGCAGCTCATTTGGATGCGCACCGGCGACATCATCGAGGCAACGCTCGTTCTGGATCAGGCACTCAAAAAATACGAGCATGACGACGCACTGTGGGCGGCGAAAGCCGCCTTGCTGCAGGGAGCCGGCGACGCGCGCGGCGGTTACGCGTGCCTCGCTAAACGCGCCGCACGACCCCAGTGTCCCCCCACGTTGCTGATCCGCGCGGGACTGGCGGCGCTCGAGTTTGAACCCGCCACCGCCCTGACACTGGCAGAACAGGTGATCCGCGCGCAGCCCAACAACCCGACAGCCCGCAAACTCCTTTGCGCCGCGTACCTTGGGGTGGGAGACGGCGCCACAGCAATGGCCGAGTGCGCAACCCTGCTTAAGGCTACTCCCGACGATCAATACCTCATTGCCATGCAAACCACGGCGCTGCGACTATTGAAGGATCCGCGCTACGAAGCGGTCTGCGACTACGACAAGATGGTGCTGTCGCAGCCCCTGGAAACGCCGCCCGGGTGGTCTGATCTTGCCAGCTTCCTGACAGAACTGACCTCGCGCCTGAACGCCCTCCACAATCCGCACGGCCATCGACTCCTCTACCAGTCGTTGCGCCACGGCACCGAGACCACCCAGGATCTATCGCGCAGCCAGGATCCCGTCATTCAGGCGCTTTTTCACGCCTTTGCCGCACCGATCGCGCGCTACCGGGATCAGATCGGCCACGGTGATGACGCCCTGCGGCGCCGCAATCGGGGCGCTTCACGATACAACGGCAGCTGGTCGGTACGGCTGCGCCGCGCCGGCTATCACACGAGCCACGTGCATCCTCGGGGATGGATATCCTCGGCCTGCTATATTCAACTGCCCGACAACATGAGAGCGGGACACACGGCCGAAGGGATCTTGAGCTTTGGCGCGCCGGGGATGGTCACGATGCCATCGCTGGACGCCGAGTTGTCGCTTCGTCCCGAAGTTGGCCAACTGGTGCTTTTTCCGTCGTATTTCTGGCACGGCACGTTGCCGTTTCATAGCGAACAGCCGCGCCTCACGGTGGCATTCGACGTCGTCCCGACATAGTAGTACATGCACGCGCTGAACTATTTCGGGACCGTGCATCCCGGCAAACCGTATCGCGACAGCGGTTTGCCGGGAGAGAAAACTCTCACCCACTCATACTCAGAACCTGTACTTGACTTCAATGCTGCCTTCGCGGCCGACGATCGACCGTCCAAAACCCACATTGTTTTGCACCGCGTTGCCTCCCACTCGGGCATTACCCTCGGTCAAACCGAATTGGTTGGTGAGGTTTGAGCCGAGAAGACGGATCTGCCAACTCTCACCGATATCAGCAACGATACCCGCACCCAGGTCGTAATAGCTGCCCAGAGGATTCAAGTTCGTGAAGTCCTGGTAGTGTTGACCGATGTGCTCGTAAGACACGAACTCGGTCAACTTACCCCAGCCCATGACCTGCGTGTCGCTCGGTGTCACGCGAATCTGCATCTTTGGCAAACGAGCGAGCTGCTTGCCATTGACAATGCCGCAGACCTTCTGCCCGGTGATATCGCTGTAAATCGCGCAGCCCAGGAAATCCTTGTATTTGGCTTTCTCGTAGTTGGCATTGACCGTGATCTTGAAGTCCTGGATTGCTTGCACGTCACTGCCGGCTCCCGGATTCACGCTACCGACCAGACGAGCTCCTTTGGAGGTCGAGCCATAAGTGGTTTTCGGTCCGATTTGCACGTTTTGGAGATCCACTGGTGTAAACGACAACCCCTTGAACTCCTTGTCATAAACCGCTAAGTCGATGTACGTATAACGATTCTGAATCTTGAAACCACCTTCGTAATTCTGCACGGTGTTGAGTGGCGGGTTCGAATTGCAGCTACCAGTCACAGCCGCGCTGGCGGGCCCGGTGACATTGCAACGGACATCGTCGAACTTATCGAAGAACACGCCATTATTGACGCGCACGTAAGCGCTCATATGGTCGGTGAACTCGTAATTGGCGCCCACGGAGAACGTCGGCTTGGTGTTGTGTTCGTGGCCATGCGAGTACGTGCCGTTGGGCAAATTGACTGCCTTGTCCCACAAATCGAACTGCGATCCAAGCTGTTTCGGCGACAGATTGGTTGTCTGTTGGTCCAGGTCAATATGTTCGAGGCGAACCGAGGCATCGAACAACCAACTATTGAGTTTCCACGAGTCCGACAGATAGGCGGCAATATTGGTGGCCTTGCCCTGCTCGAGGATGTTGTAACTGCCATTGGCATTCACAATACCTTGAGCACTGGTCACGTTGTAGATATTTCCGCCTGCGACTCCCTGCAATATGATCGGACTCGCATTCGGCACATTGTTTATCAGCACATTGGAGCCCAACGACCAGCCGTCGTTGTCCGTGTAATGTGCTGCATACGCACCCAAAGTCAATGTATTACCGTCGAAGAGTTCCTTGGCCACGCGGAATTCATCGGTGACATTCGTGAGCTTCTTGCGCACGAGCCATACTTGTTCGGTGACCACACTTTGAGCGGGATCGACCGCCAGACCGTTTGCATAGTGGGCCTGGACAGCGGCCGAGGCCAATTCCGTCGGCAGTTTCAATTTACCAATGAAGTCCGACAACTTCGCAGGGTTGCCGTTGTTCACCAGCGCCTGCGTGTTCACGTAGCCGCCATCGAACAGGAAGCTATTGCTGATCGACCAGCCATTGCCGAATTTCAAATTGAGACTTGAACCGAAATAATTCAGATCGGCGCCACGGCCATTGCTGATATCGTCATTTTCAAAGCCGCCACCGGGACTCGGTATCAGGAAATTCTGCAGTTGCTTGCCGTTGTAGGTGTGGTTGCGCTGATCGAAACCGGGATAAGCAGAAATCTTGTCGTTGGAAACGACATAGGGAAATCCGGCGTACCACTGATTCTTGTCGCTCAAGCGTCTATACCAAAACATGATCGAGCCAGCGTCCAAATCGTGCTTCAACGTGGCCGTTATTTGCCCACCGATGTCGGACGGATATTGCGGATTACGCACACCATCGGAGACGCGATAAAAGCCCCCAAGGCTTCCGTACCATCCGTCGATGATCTTGCCGCTGTAGAACGCATCAACTCGTTCCGATCCCTCGGATCCGTAAGTGGCGCCAAGCGACCCTGAGGTTTTGTCCGAGCCGGTCCGCAAAATAAAGTTCGCCGTAGCACCCGCCTGGCCTGGGCCAAAAATTGCGCCGGGGCCGCCCTGGACGATTTCGACGCGCTCGACAGTGTCGTCGAAGCGCACCAAGGTGCTGGAATCCAAGAAGGATAATTCTGCGCGACCGTACAGCGGCGAGCCCTGAATCATGGTCGAAAAATACGGCGAATCACCGCCGCCGTTGGGAAAGCCGGCCACGTCGATGTTGACGCCGGTTTGACCGCCGGATGCTTCCGGCCAAATCCCAGGCGAGAGTTTAAAAATTTCAGCTGCACTCGCGGGATTAGCATTTTTAATGTCTTCCTGGTTCAGCGACACGATGTTGTAGCTTGCGTCCAGCTTCTTGACTCCCTGGGCTGAAGCGGTGACGACGATTTCGTCGAGGCCGGTGGTAGCCGCTTCAGGAGTCTGTTCGTCGGCTGCGTAGGCGCCGGCGGCACAGGAGAGGATCCCAGCCACCGCGGCGGCCACGGCATTGACGGAGAGACCGGGTCGCATGCGCCGAAAGATCGTCCCGACAGGCGAGACCAGTAACGATGAATCAACCATCGGTGATCGAGCCGAAGGCGCGCCTGTTCGGCGTCCGTTGTTGCGTTTTAGTTTCATGAATCCTTCCCCTGAAAAGCCAGTTCAAGTAGCGACAGCTACAGTAATTCGGGTCATCGAATATCGAATTGACCTGCTGCCTGCGATGGTCAGAACTCAATCGTCCTCAAACGACGCATCCAAACTCAAAGGGCGCGTTCATTGCAAGCCGCGACAGACATTTCCTTGACAAACGTACACCTTTTTGCCAGCAAAACAAGCATCCGGCCTCCGATCACAGTTTGTAATTCTTTCAACGAATTCACGCTGCAGGTCTGCCGGCCCCGGCAGAAGACGAAACGATGAACGCAAGCACAAGCGCCGACTTCGTTCGATTCGAGAATCAAATGCGGCAGATATCTTCCTGCGGCAGCAATGTAGTGCTATTGAAGTGCGATAGCAACAGCGTGGTTAATACGCCACATCAGGACGACCGTGTAAGACATTCCGCTAACGTGGACGGGGACGTCGCGACAGCGGATCAGGAATCGCGAGATACACCGTGCTCCATAATTGTGCAGCGTTCGACTCGTCCGCGTCGGCGGCGTTGGCGCCGAACGGAGCAATCTGAAATCGTCCTCCCTCGATCGTCCAAGACCACAGCTCGGAATTGCGCATCGTGTGTGCCGCACGGATGGCGCCCCAGAGTTGCATCTGCGCCTTGCGCAAAAGAACTCTCAAGGATGGCGGCAGATCCCGGCGCCGCAGCTGCCGTTCGAGTCCCCCGGCGAGGACGGCTTGTTGCCAGGACCAGATCACCGTGCCGTGATAGGCGCTGCTCGTGAAGGTTGCCTTGAGGTCGGGTGACGCGAATACAGGATTGGCCACCACGAACCCTACAGGCGTCAGCAGACCGGACGGAAAAGGCCGCATCATCGCGGTTACCGCGCGGCTGAGTCTCTCGGGATTGGAATTGCCGAACAGGAGATCGAATCCCTCATCGGAATGAATGATGGGAATGGGCGTGCCATCCGCCGCAAGTGAGAGCGCGTGGAACCGCAGCGGTTCCGTGCCCACGGAATCCAACGCGCGCTTCGGAGGTACCTTGAGTGCCGCCGCATACGCGGCGATGGCGCGCCGCGCAGTGTCGCTCGCGATAACGACGTCGAACAGCGCCGGGGCCTTCGCGCGCCAAACCTTCGCGAACCCTGCGGCGAGCGCGAACGTCGGACGATCCACAGGATCGAGATACGGATCGAGCAATCCGCTCGCAAAAAAACGGCCCACGGCCCCGAGCGCCGCCGGCACGAACACCGCATTGACGTCATAGGGGATGCGTCCGCCGCCGAGCCCCACGTTACTGTCGCGCCATTCGCCCACATCCACGCCGGGTTTGAGCGCAATGAGATTCGACGCGCGCGGATCTTGCGCAAACTTCGCCGCGGCCGCCAGCAGGTATTTGAAATTTCCGACGAGATCGGCGCCTATGCTGCGGGGGGCGGCGCCATAACGGCCGTCCATGCGAGCCAGAAATTCCCTGGCCTGCGCGCGGCCGCGCAAGTCATCAAGCAGCCATTCGCCCGCCACCGGTGCCAGCATGAAAGTGCCGTCGATCATCTTGTAATCGAAAACCGGCGCATCCGATCTGGAGCCGTCGGTGCGCAGATGATCGAGAACGGCAAACTCGCCGATGTCTTCCTCATGCGCCACTTCGCCTTGCGGCGAGAGACGGCTCAGGACTGCGCCCAAGCCCGCGTTCAGCGCTTCCGGTTCGAGCGCGGGCATCAGCAGACGAACCGACATCAACGTGTCGCGCCCGAAGTAGGTGTTGAAGCGCCAAGAGCCGGCGAGAAATTTTTCGCGATAGCTCAGGAACGTGAGTGCATTTCGGGCCGCGGTATCGTTCGCGGCCTTCGAATTGAGCAACTCGGTGCTGAAGAGCGCGGTCAACGGAGTCTCACCGCTCGCTGCTTCGATTTTCAGCACCAACTTTCCGTCGGTTCCGGCCGTCAGTCGATCGCCCGAAAGGGTTCCCTGGGTCACCTCGATGCTCAGACGGTATCCCGGCGCGCCATCGAGACGATCGCGCGCCCAAGAGATGGTCGAGCCCTGCACTGTCGGGGTCGCGCCGATCTCGGCCGGAAAAGTGCCGAGGGACTGATAGTCGCGCAGCACGCGCACGCTCGACAGCACGGCCTGTTTGATGGTCAGGTTCGCGGCGCCGGTTGCGCTGATCTCGGCAGTCATGCCATACAAGGAGCGTCCATGATCATCCTTGAGGAGGAGCGGTTGAGGCAGCGCGATGAGCGTCCAAGCCACCGGCTGCGTGCCGTGCGAGAACCACAGCCCGACGCCGCTATTGCCGGCAGGAAAGGCGACGAGAATTCGAGGGTCGGTTCCAGAGCGCAGCAGCAAATGGGCTGCAACCGGGCCTTCGCGTAGAAAGCTATTGAGATTGAGGCCTTCGTCCACATCGAAGGACAGATGTTGTTGGGCGGCGGGCTCGCTACAACCCAACCGCGGCAGCATGGCGGTGAGGCCGACGGCCAGGATCCACAGGCGGCGCAGGACGGATTGCTTGTTCAGGGAACTTCCTCGATGAATACCAGCTCGGAGGATAACGGCGAGGGTAGCGTCACTTCTACACCGGTCTGCATGAGCATCCGACCGGAGAGCGTCTGCACCGCGCCGCGATCCTGAAATTTGATTCGATAGCCGCTGCCTTCGTGCAGACCGAGCAACCGAAAGCGATGCGCGGCCTCGTCCGGCGCCGTGCCGCGAAACGCGTACAGTACGCCGCGGCGAAGCGCGGCGGAGAAATACTCGATGCCGTCCCAGCGAACACCATCGGGACGATCCGCCACGTGATACAAGTCGGCGTCGCGGATCAGCGGACGCAGCACCGACTTGTAGAGCGCGAACTGCGCCCCTGCCTCGGCGCGCTGCTCGGGGCTCCATCCGCCGGTATCCTGCATCAGCGAGAACCAGCCCAGCATGCCGCTTCGCAGCAGATAGCGGAAATTCTCGATACTCGGGGCGGGCCAATCCTGCACGTAGCTTTCCAGCATCGCGGCAGGCAGCACGTGGCTCGCATCGTAGAACGCGCGCCGGTTCGACAAGGGGTCGTACGTATCGGTGATGGAAAAATAGTCGCCATGGGCTGCGCTACCGAAATCCACCATGCGCCCACCGTCATTGCATACCTCGAGCAGCAGTGCCGGGTGATGCGCGCGCAGCTGCTCGTAAACTTGGTAGTACGCGCGGGTGGCATGGTAGCTCACGTCGGTCGAGTTGGAACCCTCGACCCACAGATATCCGGAATCTTCGTAGCTTCTGAGCGTTGCGGGATCGGGCGGGGCGGCAGGGTGATCGACGCGCGAGCTGCCTTGCGCCACCAGGTAGCCGTCGTGTTCGAGCATGTCGAGGTGGTAATCGTTGACGATGCGTTCGAGCTCGCGCGCCGTCCACGCCTGGACTTCGGGTACGCCGAGATCCGTGGTGATGCCTTTGAAGGGCTCGGTGTGCTTCCAGCCTGGGGGCGGATCACCGATCAGCCAATCTTTGGTGGCAGTATTGTAAACATTGAGGGCACCCGGCGCGAAGGACGTGCCGGCTTGGGTCCAGTCGATCCACAGCCCGAACTTGAGCCCGTGCTGGTGAGCGAAGTCAGCGACGCTCGCGATGCCGTGCGGAAATTTTGCGGGGTCCGGCTGCCAATCGCCGACGTCGCGAAACCAACCCGCATCCAGATGGAACATCTCCAGCCCGAGCTTTGCTGAGTCCGCAATCATGCGTCGCGCCAGGCCTTCGTCGACCGCCATGCCGCTGCCCCAGCTGTTATTGACCAAGGGAGGAAATGTTGCGTCGCGCAGCACGAGTGGATTCTCGAGGACGGCGCGCACCCAGCGCCGCAATATATTGCCCGCGCCGTCAGGACCGCCCGCGAACGTACCAATGAATATCGCCGGAGTGACGAAAGTCCCGCCCGGCGGCAGTCGTGTTCGATAGGGACCTGGCAACGGATCGAGCCCAGCCTGACCGCGCAACGATGCACCGTGCCGCTCGAGCGTAATGCGGGTGCGTCCGCTGAATTCGATGCCGAGGTACCAGCCCGGCCGGCCGCCGTGCGGCGCATCGATGAGCACATAGGGAATCATCTCCCGTGACTGGTTGGCGACAGGCCGCGCGTAGGTGCTGGACGACCCTTGCCAGGTATCGCCGTCTTTGAGCGCGTCGAGATGAGTGCCTTCGGCGGAGGGCGTATCCGCGCCTTTTTCCACCCAGAATCGTTCCAGCGCGCTCTGCGGGTCGATCTGCCAGTCGAAGCGGAAGCTCGGCAGCAGCGGCAGCCACACCTCTTTGCCGCTCAGGTTTTCAATCGTCAGGCTGTGCTCGATAGGTCCCCGCTCGCCGCGCACACGCCACTGCCAGTCCAGCCTCAGTCGCGGGGAATCGGCCACGTATACCGCGTCGATCTGCTTGAGTTCGAATCGGCTGGCGGTGCGGTCCAAGCGCCAAAGCACCGGCTGCGCAGAGCCGTCCACCTCGATGTGATCGGGCAGGGTCTCCTGCGCGCGGTTCAACCACTGCATTGCGCGATTTTGCGGTCCGCGGCCCGCACGCGCGGCAAGCTTGAGCGTGCGCAGGCGCGGTGCGTGCTCGTCCGCGCTCACCGCGACGGAGGTCTCGGCGCTCGCAAGCTCACCGTGCAAGCTCGAAGTTTCGCCGGCGCCCCGCGTGCCGGTAGCGGAACTCATGGGGCTAACGATGCAACCGGCGGCGATCGCCGCAGGCCAGACTGCAATACGAAGCGCTGTTGTCGTCAGGACGATGAAACCCTCTGATACGCGCTGTAGCTCTCGTCCGCGATGTCCATGAACGGCTTCATCCTGAGCGTTCCCGAGTCGGTCGCTGCCTGCCATTCATGCCGGCCGTCGCGGGCGCGTTGCACCGCCAAAAGACTTGCACGCGAGAGCACCGAAGCCGTCGAGCCGGCGTCGAGAATGCGCATGAGCACCAGCGGACCTTCGAGCAATGCCACCGTGTCCGGGTGTTCGGCATCGATGCTGTCCAGGCGGCGTGTCAGCGGAAACTCGAGCTCGATTCTGTCGCCTGACCGCCATTCGCGCCGTACCGCCGCGAACCGTCCTGGCTCGAGCGGGCGGGCCTCGAGCTTGCCGTTGATCGATAACGTCGCACCTTGCGCCCACGCGGGTATGCGCAGATTGAGCGTGAATGTCTGTGCGCCAGCGGTGCGCACGGTAAGGTTCACGCCGGCGGCGAACGGATACTCCGTTTGGATCGACAGGCCGCAGAGCCGATGATCTTGAGTCCACGCGACTTGTGCCGGAACATAGAGATTCACATAGATGCCCTGAGCATCGGTGAAGCAAGTGCTGATGGCATAGTCGGCCGCGACCATGGGCAGTGAGCCCGAGCAACAGGGCCAACGGTCGGGGTGAAAGCCTTTTTTCGCCCGCGGCGTGTAGTCGGAATAGTAAAAGGCATTACCGTCCGGCTGGATCGGGAGCGCCCCGAGGACGGTGTTGTAAAGCACGCGCTCCATGCTGTCGCCGTAGCGCGAGTCGCGGGTGATGCGCAAGAGGTAGCGCGTAAGCTTGATGTGCGCGTACGCACCGCAGGGCGTCTCGAAGCTCTTGGCTTGGTCCTCGAGGCTCGCGCCGAGCGCACCGCTGCCAGGCACGATGAAATGCTCGTCCGGTCCCCAGCCTCCGGTCGCGAAGCTTTGGGCGGCGATCATGTCGAAGCCGTTGTGAGCGGCCTTGAGATACATCGGGTTGCCGAGCGCGAGATAGGCCTGCGCCGCCGAGCTGAGCGCGTTGGCATGGCTGTACGCATGCTTGCCCGGGAGCGCATTCTCGCCGCGCGCGAGTGCAGCGAAGAAATCGTCGTACAGAAACCTGCGGCCTAGATCGAGATGGCGACGCTCGCCGGTCAGCCTCCAGGCAAGAAATTGATTCTCCGGCAGCGTGTAGCTTTCATCCCATGCATGCTCGCTGAAATCCTGAGGGGGATGGGCGTGCTCATTGCGCGGTATCGCGCCGGGAGGAATGTAAGGTACGGCAGCGCTCGTGGTGCGCGCGAGCGTGTCGCGTGCGGTGTCGTCCCGCGCCAGATGCCCGGCGTCGATCAATCCGCCGACGAGTTTGTCGTAAGTGTAGGACGGGAAGCGGTTCTTGCGATAAAACCTGCCCTCGGCATCGACCGTCGCCGCATAGCCTCGCACCAGGCGCTGTACCTTGGTGCGAGTCGCTTCATCACCCGTGATCGCGTAATAGCGCGAAAGCGCGCTCAACCATTGTCCGAAAGTTGCGCCGGGCGCGAAAGCATACGTGTCGTACCAGCCCCCCAAGTCGTGGCCGGGCGCGTGCTGGCCAGCGCGCACGCGAAACGGGCGAAGCAGGGCGTCTTCATCCAGACTCTGGACCAGGCGGTGATTTTCGCGCACCTGCCGATCCAGCGGTCCGTCCTGAAACTGCACTTGTCCGTATGATAATTCGGCCAGAGGCGGGTCGGTCGCATCCGCGGCTTCTGGGTCCGCCGCCGACACTTTAGGCTCTGCAGCCGGGGTCCCGCGCCAGCCGCCCGCCGCGAGCAAGCTCACTGCGAGAAAAGCGCGCCGCCCAAGTTTGAGGTGATCCGACATAGCAATTCCCCCGCCGAAGCCGTGATCCGGAGAGTGGGGCGGCCGAAGCGGTAAAGCAACCCCCGGCTTTCCCCGGTAGGATGCTGGCGCGTGGAGAATCTCGACCGTTCCCAAGGGGGTTGCGCATGAAGTCTTTGATTGCGGGGATTTATTTGCTGGCGTTGGCGGCCGGGGTTGCGCAGCCGGGTATGGCGGATGCGAGCATGGCGGAGGCGAGCTTCCTTCTAAGCGCCGGCCCCAAGGACCTCGAGGATTATTTCCCCAGCTATCTCGCCAACGGTTATTTTTCGACCATGACAGCGCCGCGTGGTACAGAAGGCAACCTGGCCTACATGGTGGCATTGATGGATTACGGCAAGGACGACGAGGCGCGTCCCGCCGCCATTCCGGGTTGGAGCGAGATCGACTACTCGACGGGAGAATCGGGCGCGGGCCACTTCTGGATGAATCAGGTACCGGTGGTTCCGGCGCTGTTCAGGGATTATCGCCAAACCTTGAACATGCAGGAAGCGACCTTGACGACGTACTATCGCTACGTCGACCATCAACGCACCACCCACGTTAAAGTCACGACGTTCGTGAGCGAAGCGTCGACGCACCTCGCCGCCACGCAGATTTCCCTCACGCCGGATTTTGACGGCACCGTGGAGCTATCTTTCGCACTGAATCTCTGGGCGCCGTATCAGCCGCGCCTGCCGCTCGCCAAGCTGACGGGCGATGAGATGCAGGAAGCAGTTGCTGCACACAACATGCAGCTGGTCGCGATTCCGCCATCGACGCCCGACCGCGCCGCCGTCTGGTACCACGGCGTTACCCACGTGCTGGCGGCGACGGGAAATGTCAAGGAATTGACCTTGGCGCTGGACGGGCGCGCGGAACAGGGTCTGGCAATGGCCGAGGCAGCGGCGATTCAGCTGCCCGACGGCGTGTCGGCGAGCGACATCGCCCTTTATAAGAGTCAGTATCGTCTGGCGTTGAACGTGAAGATCGACGTGCAGAAGGACAAAACCTACACTCTGGCCAAGTTCATCGCGGCCTCGCGCGAGGAGTGGGGCGGCGATGCGAATGCCGACCTCGCACTTGCCGTCGATGCACGCGCGCGGGGCTTCGATGAACTGCTCAACCAGCATCGCGCCGCGTGGCGCGACCTGTGGCGCTCCGATATCGTAATCGAAGGGGATTCGCGGGCCCAAACGGCGGTGCACTCGGACCTCTACTACCTGCTGGCAACCTCCACCGCGGACACACGCTGGCCGATGGGGGCCTGCGGTCTCACGCCCGGCTATACGGGGCACGCGTTTTGGGACAGCGATACGTGGATCTTTCCGGCGCTGCTGCTGCTGCATCCGGAGCGGGCAAAATCCCTGGTCGTGTTCCGATCTCATACGCTGCCGGCAGCCCAGGCGCGCGCTCGAGCGCGCGGGCTCAAAGGCGCGATGTATCCCTGGGAGGCCGATCCCGAAAACGGCACCGAGCAGATTCCGTATTTCGCCCATGTGCTCAGCGAACGCGAAATTCATGTGAACGCCGATATCGCCATTGCCCAGTGGCAATACTGGCTGGCCACGCACGATCGGGAATGGCTCAAGCGGGAGGGTTGGCCCGTGATCCGCAACGTGGCCGACTTCTGGGCCAGCCGCGCAGCATGGAATGCCGAACAGAGGCGCTATGAGATCGTGCACGTGACCTCGGTCGCGGAAAACTACAACGACGTGCCGAATGACACGTTCACCAATGTCTCCGCCCAGAAGGCATTGAATATCGCCGCAAGCGCGGCGGCGTTGGTTGGCGAGCGGCCCGATCCGCATTGGGCCGAAGTGGCGGCGAAGCTCTATATTCCGTTCTCGGACACCGAGCAGCGCCATCTGGACTTCGATGCGAGCGTGCCACGCGACCCGCTGGAAGGCAGCACCTTGGGGCTGCTGGCGTACCCGTCTCTCGATCTTCAAATGCCCGAAAAAGTACGCCGCAACGACTTCGACTACACCATGATCGCGGTGAGGCAGGGGCATCACGAGCCGCACGGCATGGGCATGGCGCCGGCTTCGATTGCCGCCGCCTCGGTGGGCGACACGGTATCGGCCGTTGCCTGGCTGCAGAGCAACTTCACCAGCAACTTGATCAAGCCGCCGTTCAACGTGCGTACCGAGACTGCGTACAACAACACCGGCTATTTCATGACCGCCTCCGGCGGGTTCATTCAGAATCTCGTGTATGGCTTCGGCGGCCTGCGCATCGAGGAGAAAGGACTCATCGAGGCTTACGCGCCCATGCTGCCGGCTGAGTGGCAATCGATGATGCTCAAAAATATTGGCTTCCGCGGGCGGCGCTACGACATCATCATCGCCCGCGACGCGAGTGGACGGGCAAGATCGACGCGCAGACCGGCCACGCTGCACGAGTGAACGCCTAGAACCGCAGATCCTCGAGGTACGCGAAACTTGCGGCGATGCTCGCGAACGGATCGCGTGCATCGTCGTGCTCGACGAAGCAGTGCCGGATGCCGGCCTGCTTGCCGCGCGCGAAAATGCGGCGCCAATCGATGACCCCCGCGCCGACGTCCCTCATTTCTCGGCCCGGCGGCGCCCCAGCATCCTTCACGTGCACGAGCTCGATACGCCCGGGCCAGCGCGCGAAATACTCGAGCGGGTCCTGGCCCCCTTTGACGATCCAATACAAGTCCATTTCGAAGCACACCAGCTTGGGATCAGTCGATTCGAGCAGCACGTCGTAGGGAAGCTTGCCTTCGAGGGGGGCAAATTCGAAGTCATGATTATGATAGCCGAAGCGAATTCCGGCCTTCGAGGCGGTCTCGCCCGCGCGATTGAAGCGCTCCGCGATGCGACGATAGTCATCGATCGTCTTCAAGCCGCCGACCGAGGCGACAATCAGATAGCGGTGCCCGATCCGGTGCGCATTCTCGAGAACCCCTTCCCAACCGGCCTCGGTTGCGTCGAGCCCGATGTGCGCGGACGGCGCGGTCAATCCCGATCGCCGCAGGCTGTGACTCACTTGTGGTGGCGTGCGGCCGAAGTAACCGGCGAATTCCACTTCGCGGTAGCCGATCGCCGCAACGCGCGCCAGCGTTGAATCGAAGTCCGACTCCAGGGCGCGACGAACCGTGTAAAGCTGCAGCCCTATGGGGTCGATGCGCCCGGAGCGAAGCCCGGCAAATGCCGGTCGCGAGGCCGCGAGCGCACCGAGCAGAGCCAATGCGTCACGCCGGCGCATCACACTTCCCAGCCGCTGCGATATTCGCGCGACAAGTACTGCCTGGCGTCGGCAATGTTGGTAACTTCGCCGCTCTCGCCGCTGTACAGGATTTTTCTTCCCGATCCGGTGCGCAGCGCGACCATCCCCAGCAACATCGTCTCCGTCAAGCGAGCCGCATATTCGATGGGAGAGCTCGCCTTGGCCTCGCCTCGAATCGCCTTGGTCCAATTCGCTTCATGCGTCCATGCGATGCGCGGAATGCTCTTGGGAACCGCCGCCGCGGTGTCCATCAATTCCTTGGGATACAGCCGTGGATTGGAGCCGTAGGTGTCGTGCAAGAGGATGCCTTTCTCACCGATGAATATGACGCCGCCCTCGCTCTTGAGATCGACATCATCCGGCAGCACGTCAGGGCGGGGCGGGTAGATTCCGCCATCGTACCAGAATAGCTTCACCGGCGGTCGGCTGCCGCGCGCCGCGAATTGATAATGTACGCAAGTCGACACCGGGAACGACACCGGCTTGCGCTTCGGCGAATCAAGCGGCATGGTGCCCCACTCGGTCGACGTGGCTTCGATGCTGGTCGGAAAGTCGAGCCCCAACGCCCAATACGGGTGATCGATGAGATGCGCACCCATATCTCCCAGCGCGCCCGAACCGAACGCCAGCCAGCCGCGCCAATTGAAGGGATGGTAGATGGGATGGTAGGGCACGTTTTCCGCAATCGGCCCGAGAAACATGTTCCAGTCGAGACCGGCCGGAGGCGCACCGCCGCTGCCCATCGCGGCCGCGAGCACGTCCTGCACGTGACGGTACGTCCAGAGATTGCCCCAACCCCCGGTCGATTCGGCCGCCATCACGCCGGTCGGACGCGGCAGGCCTTGAGGCCAGTAGACGAGCGGTCGATTGGTCCATGCGTGGACCTGGTGCACCGGACCTATGATGCCCGCACCGATCCATTCGTTGATCAGCCGGGCCCCTTCGCTCGAGTGCCCTTGGTTGCCCATCTGGGTCACGAGCTTTGGATTCGCAAGCGCAAGATCGCGCAGCACGCGTGCCTCGTGCACGGTGGCCACGAGCGGTTTCTGCACGTATATGTGTTTCCCGGCATTCATAGCGGCCTTCGCAATCACTGCATGCGAGTGGTCGGGAGTGGCGATCACGACGCCGTCGATGGTTTTCTCTTTTTCCAGCATCTGGCGAAAATCGCCATAGCGCTTCGCCTTGCCGAATTGCTCTTGCAGTCTCGCCGCATCCCTACGGGGCTGTTTGTTCTCGTCGACCGATTTACCTGCCAGACACCGCTCGCTGAATGCGAAATCAACATCGCAGACGGCGCCGATGTGGTCGGTTTGAGAGAGAGCAAGGGCGTTTGAAACCCCGATTCCCCCGAATCCGACGATGGCAAGATTCACGGTATCGCTCGGCGCTTTGTGGCCACGTCCGAGCACCCGGCGGGGAACGATCATGGGGGCGCCGGCCGCCACCATCACCCCAAGCGTCGCCTTGCCGGCGCTTGCTACGAACTCGCGGCGAGTCAGGTCTTTGCTATCGGACATTCGGGCGCTCCTTAGACGGACGACACGGGTACCGGGATGTTGGTCTTTACGGATCGGGCCGCGGCTTCCGCGAGAACGAGGGCGGCAACACCGTCGGCGTAGCCGACCGCTGGCGGCTCTCCAGTGCGCAACATGGCACTGAAGTGCTGCATCTCTGCCTTGTAGGCGTCGGCGTAGCGGTGCAAAAAGAAATTCTCCAACGCATCGCTCGCGGCCCCTCGCTCCGTATGGGTGGAAACAGTGCTGGCCAAAACGTTATCCGCCCGGGCTGAGCCTGCGGAGCCATAAGCTTCGATGCGCTGGTCATAGCCGTAACCGGAACGTCGGGTATTGCTGATGACGCACAGTCTACCGCTCGCGGTCCGCAGCACGGTCTTGGCGGTATCGACGTCGCCCGCTTCCTGGATGGCGGGATCAACCAAGCAACTGGCGCTGGCGAAGACCTCTGTCGGTTCTTCGCCCAGCAGCCAACGAGCCATATCAAAATCATGAATTGCCATATCCTTGAATAAACCCCCGGATCCCCGAATATACGAGATGGGCGGCGGCGCGGGATCGTGGCTGGTAATGCTCAAGCTTTCCAACTTGCCGATGGCATTTGAGTCCAGGCGTGCCTTGAGAGCCGCAAAATGCGTGTCGAAGCGCCGATTAAATCCGATGAATAAGGCCGCATCGGCCAATTGTGCGCCCGACTGGCGGACCCGCGTCAAATCAAGGTCCAGCGGCTTTTCGCAGAAAATCGCTTTGCCCGCCGATGCTGCCGATAACGCCTGATCCAGATGTGCGCTCGTCGTGCTCGCGATGATGACGCCGGCAACCTGCGAGTCCCCCAGCACCGTATCAAGATCAGCCACCTTAGCGCCGGTTTGCGCTGCGAGTCCCTCCGCCGCCTCGCGGTTTTGGTCGACCACATATTTTAGGCACAGTTCCGCGGCATCCGCGGCATTGCGCGCGTGGATTTGACCAATGCGTCCCGCTCCGATGATGGCGACGTTGAACATTCAAACTCCCTATAATGGCATTGCACCGCATAATGGCATTGCACCGTACGAATCAACGAATACAGATTATAGTTCGTTCAGCAGGGGACGAATCGCGTGAAATTTTGCCAGTCACCGATAAAATCATTGATTTGATCGCGGTCGGCCGCTCGAGCGTTGATCTTTATGGCGAACAGATCGGCGGCCGGCTGGAAGACATGGGCTCTTTTGCGAAATACATCGGCGGCAGTCCGACCAATACGGCGGTCGCAGCGGTCAGGCTCGGTCTGAAGGTAGGACTGGTAACGCGGGTCGGCGCCGACCATATGGGCCGGTTCATCCGCGAACAACTCGAGCGCGAAGGCGTTGACGTGAGGGGCGTGCATTCGGATCCCGAGCGTCTGACGGCGCTGGTCATTCTCGGAATTCGAAATCGTGAAACGTTTCCGCTGATATTTTATCGTGAAAACTGCGCGGATATGGCGCTTTGCGAACAGGACCTTGACGAAGAACTTCTAGCCTCCGCGCGCGCGATTCTGATCAACGGCACTCATCTATCCACACCCACGGTATTCGCCGCCAGCGTCGGCGCCGCGCGCCGCATCAAGGCACGCGGCGGGCGCGTGGTGTTCGATGTGGACTATCGTCCGGTGCTGTGGGGATTGACGGCGCGAGATCTCGGCGAGAATCGCTTCGTCAGCAATTCGGCGGTCACCGAGCGTCTTCAACAGGTGTTGCCGCTGTGCGATCTCATCGTCGGCACCGAGGAAGAGATTTGCATCCTGGGCGGCTCCGCCGAGACGCTGACAGCGCTCCGGAACATTCGGGCGCACTCGACAGCCACTTTGATCTGCAAGCGCGGGCCGCATGGATGCATCGCGTTTGCGGCCGAAATTCCGGGTGACCTTGAACTCGGCCTCAAAGTACCGGGATTCAAGGTCGAAGTCTTGAATGTGCTCGGCGCCGGGGACGCCTTCATGGGAGGGTTGCTACGAGGTTGGTTGCGCGGCCTACCTCTCGAAGAATGTTGCCGTTTAGGCAATGCATGCGGAGCGCTCGTCGTGTCTCGCCATGGCTGTGCACCCGCAATGCCCGGCTGGGACGAGCTGCGGTTATTCTTGAATACTCAAGGCTCTGCTTCCACCGACATTGTGGTTCGGCAATTGGACCATGTGCATTGGGCGGCGACGCGCCCGCGCCACTATGCGGAGCTGACCGTATTGGCCATCGATCACCGGAGCCAGTTCGAGGATCTCGGCGGAGCGGGTCACATCGACCGCGAACGCATTTCTAAATTCAAGCGCCTTGGACTGCGGGCGCTGGATGCCGTCGCACGCCGCAGCGATCTTTTCGGCGTACTCCTGGATGGCCGGTACGGATTCGAAGCGCTGAGCGAGGCGGCAGATTTACCGTATTGGATCGGCCGGCCCATCGAAGTACCCAAATCGCGCCCGCTCAGGTTCGAAGGGTCGCCGGACGTGGCGACCGAATTATCCACTTGGCCCCTCAATCACGTGGTCAAATGTCTGGTTATTTGCCATCCGGACGACGAGATGGGCCTGCGCGAGCTGCAAGAGAGCCAGCTGTTGCGACTGTTCGATGCGTGCCGGAAAACTCGCCATGAGTTGCTGATCGAGATAATTCCGCCGGATGACATGTCGACTGATGCCGCCACCGCGGCCCGTTCAATATCGCGAATTTACGGCGTGGGCGTGCGTCCCGACTGGTGGAAGCTTCCGGCGAGCGAAAATGCGGCAAACTGGCAAAATATTCAAGATACGATCGTTCGAGAGGATCCTCTGTGTCGCGGCGTGGTGCTCCTCGGGCTGTCGGCCACCGAGGCTGAACTGGCTGCGTCTTTCGCTGCAGTCGCATCGTTTCCTATCGTCAAGGGTTTTGCCATCGGACGAGTTGTGTTTCATGACGTCGCGCGCGGGTGGTTTGCGGGCGCGATCGACGATGAGACTGCAACCAACACCATGGCACAGAGATTTGCCGCGTTAGTGGACGCTTGGCACGCGCGCGCGGGAATCGGTCCGTGAAAACGGTGCGATGCACGGCGGCTCAAGCGGCGATCCGCTATCTGGCGAGTCAATTTGTCAGCGGCTCCGAGGTAGAAGGCCCGGAAACCCGCTATTTCGCGGGAGTGTGGGCGATATTCGGCCATGGGAATGTTGCCGGTCTGGGCGATGCGCTGCATCAGTCGATGGATCAGATCCCCACGTATCGGGCTCACAGCGAGCAGGGAATGGCGAATGCTGCCATCGCTTTTGCAAAACAGATGCGCCGGCGGCGGGCCATGATCTGCACGAGCTCGATAGGACCGGGCGCCACGAACATGGTGACCTCGGCCGCGTTGGCGCACGTCAATCGCCTGCCTGTGCTGTTTCTACCCGGGGACACCTTTGCGAGCCGCCGTCCCGATCCCGTACTACAGCAGCTCGAAAGCTTCGCTGACGGGACCGTGTCGGCGAATGAGTGCTTCCGGCCGGTGTCTCGTTATTTCGATCGCATTGCACGGCCGGAACAATTGATCGATGCGCTGCCTCGCGCCATGAACACGCTCCTCGATCCTGCAGCGTGCGGCCCCGTGACACTGGCGTTCTGCCAGGACACGCAAACCGAGGCGTTCGATTATCCCGCTGCATTTTTTCGGCGCCGCCTGTGGACGATTCGGGCGCCTTCCGCGGATCGCCGCGAGATCGATGAGCTGCTGAAGCTATTGAGAGCGGCGCGAACACCGCTGATCGTTGCAGGAGGCGGGGTTCACTACAGCGGCGCGCAAGCTAGCCTCGCAGCATTCTCGCGTCTCGGGGGTATCCCGGTAGCGGAGACGCAAGCGGGGAAAGGCGCCTTGGCTTGGGATCATCCCTTTAATCTCGGAAGTATCGGAGTAACGGGAACGAGTTGCGCCAATGCAGCCGCCGCTGCCGCGGATCTTGTCATCGGTATCGGCACACGACTTCAGGATTTCACGACTGGCTCGAGAGCGCTGTTTGCCGCGCCGAACCGCAGGATCGTTCAAGTCAACATAGCGGCGTATGACGCCGGCAAGCACGAGGCGTTGGCGGTTGCCGGCGACGCCGGCGCCGTCCTGTCGGAGTTGATGGTTTCCCTCGAAGGGTGGCATAGCGGCATCGACGCGGCCATTGTTAAAGCCGACGTTGCACGGTGGAACAGCGCTTGGTATGCGGCGACCGCCGTGCCGCAGACGGGTCTTCCGTCCGATGCCCAAGTCATCGGCGCCCTGTGGCGCAACACCACCGACAACGCGGTTGTGGTTTGCGCCGCGGGAGGCCTGCCGGGAGAGCTTCATAAGCTGTGGCGATCACGCCGGCACGATGACTACCATGTGGAATACGGTTACTCCTGCATGGGATATGAGATTGCGGGTGGGCTCGGTGTGAAAATGGCGCAGCCACATCGCGATGTCTTCGTGATGGTGGGGGACGGCAGTTATCTCATGCTCAATTCGGAACTTGCAACCTCAGTGATGCTTGGACACAAACTGGTCGTAATCGTGCTCAACAACCGTGGTTTTGCCTGCATCAATCGATTGCAGCGGAGCGTCGGCGGCGCCGCATTCAATACCCTATGGGAAGATTCGACCAACGCCGTCGCGCCGCAGATTGACTTTGCGGCCCACGCGGTGAGCCTTGGGGCGACTGCCGAACGCGTCGAATCGATCGAAGCTTTGGAAATAGCACTGCGCGCCGCGCGCAAGCTGGGGCGCAGTCATGTGATAGTCATCGACACGGATCCCTCGATTGCGACAGAGGGGGGCGGGGCGTGGTGGGATGTGGCCCTTCCCGAGGTGTCTACTCGCCGCGAAGTCGACATTGCGCGCACGACTTCTCTCCGCCGCGCCAAGCACCGGCGCTTGGGGGATTGACAGTGAGCATAAGATTCGGTGTGAGTCCGATCGCATGGATCAATGACGATCTGCCCGCGCTCGGCCGCGGTACGCCCCTACAGTCAGTACTTGCCGATGCACGCGACATAGGATTCTCCGGAATCGAGCTCGGCGGCGTTTTCCCTCGCGATCCTACGATACTCGGGCCGTTACTCAGCCGATATGGGTTGATTCTCGCGGGTGGTTGGTACAGCGCGAGCCTGCTGTCGCGCACCGCCGAGGAGGAGATCCACGCTCTGCAGCCACACCTAGCGCTGCTGAAGGCGATGGGTTGCGGCGTCTTCATCATTGCCGAAACCAGTAACGCGATTCACACTGATCAAAGCCGACCCTTGTC
This sequence comes from Steroidobacterales bacterium, assembly GCA_038229815.1. Classification (GTDB taxonomy): domain Bacteria; phylum Pseudomonadota; class Gammaproteobacteria; order Steroidobacterales; family Steroidobacteraceae; genus Bog-1198. The sequence continues at coordinate 29,447 of JBBROC010000033.1, forward strand.
CGCGACACCACGACTCCCCGACTCAGACTGGAAGTCATTCGGCCTCAAGCTGACGATGGTCGCGGACTACCTGCAAGAGGCCGGACTGCGCCTTGCATATCATCATCATCTCGGCACCGTGGTTGAAGGGCAAGGGGACCTCGATCGGTTGCTCGAGTCGACCGGTCCATCGGTGGGACTCACCGTGGACACCGGACATGCGGCACTTGGCGGCATCGACACGCCGGCGCTCATCGCAGCGGATCCCACCCGCATCGCCCACGTGCATTGCAAGGACGTTCGTTCGGCGGTGTTCAATCGAGTGCAAGCAGAAGACAAAAGTTTTTTGAGCGGCGTCATCGACGGGATGTTCACCGTTCCAGGCGACGGGGACGTCGACTTCTCACGCGTGATGAGAGAACTTGTACGGATCGGATATTCGGGTTGGATTATCATCGAAGCCGAACAAGATCCGGCGATTGCAGATCCCAAGAGTTTCGCGGAGGTTGGTCTGAAGGCGCTGCGACGCGAGGCCTCTGCGGCAGATCTTCACGAGGCAAGGCAGTCATGAGCAAGCTTCTCGTCCGACCGCACGCTGCCGATGAAACAGGGTGTGTTCTCAATATCACGCCGGCATGCGCGGGCTGGCACCACGTGGGATTCAGGGTGCATCGCATGAATGCAGGTCAAAGCATGCGGGGCGGCGATGCCGGGCGCGAAGCCTGCTTGGTGGTGCTCACCGGAACTGCGGATATGTCGGTCGACGGCCGGCGCTTCGATGGCGTCGGCGGCCGAGCTTCGTTGTTCGACGACGCCGCCCCCGGGGCGGTGTACGCACCTGCAGGATCGGACTATCTCGTGACGGCTAAGGACAAAGTCGAACTTGCCGTTTGCTCGGCGCCGGGGAAGCCTGGCCACCCGCCGCGCGCGATTGCGGGGGCCGATATGAGCCGCGAGGTGCGCGGAAACGGCACCAATACCCGATACGTCAGGAATATTCTTCCGCAATCCAAGCAGGCGGACAGCCTGTTGGTGGTGGAGGTCATCACACCCGGAGGACACTGGTCGAGCTACCCGCCGCACAAACATGACACGGCGTCATTGGGGAAAGAAACCGTTTTGGAAGAAACGTACTACCATCGAATGACGCCGTCGCAGGGCTTTGCGTTTCAGCGGGTGTACACGGATGAACGTGACCTGGACGAGACCATTTGCGTGCATGACGGGGAAGTGGTGCTCGTCCCGCGAGGCTACCATCCCGTCGGCGCAGCCCACGGCTATGATCTTTATTATCTCAACGTCATGGCCGGCCCGATACGCGATTGGGTGTTTCGTAACGATCCGGAACACGAGTGGCTCGCGAAACAGTCAAAGCCGGCTGAACCGCAATGACGCGAATGCCTCCCCGAAAGTTGGTTGCGTTCCCGATTACCGCGCTGTCGGCAGTCGCACTGATCTTCGCGGCTAGCGCGTGCTCGCGCAAAGGCCCAAGCGAGTCGATACAAATCGTCGCCAGTCTGCACGATATGACGGAGCCGTTTTTTGTTGCGATCAAGCGGGCCCTCGATATGGAGGCTGAGCAGCTGAAGGTCAGGGTCTCGGTAGAGGACGGGCAGTCCAATTCGGCCAAGCAATCGGCCGATTTGGAGGCAGCCATCGGCAGCGATACTCAAGGCATTATTCTGGCGCCCAATGATGTCAATGCACTCACGCCGGCGGTCGAGAGCGTTCTGAAGGCCGGCACTCCCATCATTACGTTGGATCGTCGTGTCGACAATACGAGCGTGACCGTCGCTCATGTGGGAGCCGATAACGTCGCCGGAGGCCGCATCATGGCAAAGTGGGTCATAGATTCGTTCCCGAACGGTGCGCGTATCGTTCTCATCACGGGGCAAGCGGGGTCGAGCTCAGCAATCGATCGAACGCGCGGGATCAAGGAAGCCTTGAGCGCGGCGGGGCCGACATATGCGGTGGTCGCGGAACAATCCGCCACCTGGAAGCGCGAGCAAGGCTTGACGGTGACACAAAATGTGCTCACCTCGCTCGGGCCGCAAGCTGTTCAGGCGATCGTTGCAGAAAGCGACGATATGGCGCTGGGTGCGATCGAGGCATTGCGCTCCAGCGGCATCAAGGGGGTCAAAGTCATCGGATTCGACGCCACGCCGGAAGCCTTGAAGTTGGTCCGAGGCGGCGAGATGTCCGCGACCGTGGAACAGTCGCCCACTACCCAGGCGAGGGCGGCTTTACGCCAGCTCGTCGCGCGCATACGCAATCGAACCCCTATGACGGGAGCGAGCATTGTCCCGGTTCTGATTACTCAATCGAACATCAACCAAGCCGAGCGCATTGGCGAAGTCCGTTAGCGGGCTATGACCACCGAGCTTCTCCTCGATCTCCAGGGCATTCACAAACAATTTCCGGGTGTGAAAGCGCTGGACGGAGTGCAGCTTCAAGTGCGGGTGGGAGAAGTACACGCGTTGCTGGGGGAGAACGGTGCGGGCAAGTCGACTTTATTGAAGATATTGGCCGGCGCTCAGCCGGCCGACCGGGGCACGGCAATTTTCGATGGGGCTGCACTCGATCCGGCCGGAACGCCGCGCGACCGGCAGGAATTGGGTCTGATTACGATCTACCAAGAATTCAATTTGCTGCCATTCATGTCCATCGCGGAGAACCTGTACCTCGGCCGGGAACCCAGGCGCCACGGCTTGATTGATTGGCCGAAGATGTTCGCGGATTCGCGGCGGTTGCTGTCGAGCATAGGGCTCGATGTCGATCCGCGGCGAGAAGTGCGCCACTTAAGCGTCGCACATCAGCAAATGATCGAGATCGTGCGCGCCGTCGCCCAGCAAGCCAAGCTCATCGTGATGGACGAGCCCACGGCTGCCTTGAGCCGGCGAGAGGTCGATATCCTGCATGGTGTCATACGGGATTTGAAGGCGCGCGGCGTCGCTTTCATCTACGTCACGCATCGATTGGACGAAGTGAAATTGGTTTGCGACAGGTACACCGTTTTGCGTGATGGTCGATTCGTCGCATGCGGCGATGTGAAGCAAGTGGATATCCGCAAGCTGGTGAATCTCATGGTTGGGCGCGACATAGAGTTCACGCGACTTTCGCGCGCCGGGCCGCTTGGGCCCACTGCCCTTGCCGTCGAAAACATTTCGCGGACGCGAGATTCAACGGGCCGCCACGCAACGGCGCTCCAGGAGGTATCGATCGAGGTCAGAGCGGGCGAAATCGTGGGCTTTGCCGGTCTCGTCGGATCGGGGCGCACCGAACTCGCACGCATCATATTCGGCGCCGATCATTGCGACCGGGGCATTCTCTACGTCAAGGGAGTAGAGATGCGCCCGTTGCGATCGCCGAGGGAAGCCATTCAATCCGGACTAGCGCTCGTGCCGGAAGATCGCAAGCAACAAGGTTGTTTTCTCGAACAGTCGGTCACGCAAAACATGACCCTGCCCAGTCTGCCGAGAATCGCGCGCTGGCGAATTTTCGTCGACGAAAGCAAGCAACGCGCCATGGTGGAGAAGTATCGACTCGCGTTGCGCATCAAGATGCCGAATTCGGGCGTGGCGATCGGCAATTTGTCCGGCGGCAATCAGCAAAAGGTGTTGCTGGCCCGCTGCATGGCACTTAATCCAAAGGTGTTGATCGTCGATGAGCCAACCCGAGGCATAGATATAGGCGCCAAGGCGGAAGTGCACCAGTTGCTGTCGGATATGGCGCAGAGCGGAATGGCGTTGATCATCATTTCTTCCGAAATGCCGGAGGTCCTTGCCTTGAGTGATCGGATCGTCGTGTTCCGCGAAGGGCGCATCAGCGGGATGCTGACGGCGCAGGATGCGAGTGAAAGCAAGCTCATGGACCTCATGGCGATCTCGAACGCTGCGAACCAGCCATCTCAGGTCTTTTCATGAGTGGCGATGAATCGCCTCGTCTCGACGCCGTGACGTGGTTGCGTCGCTACGGCACGACCTTGTTCCTGGTGGCTTTACTGGTCTTCTTCGGGGTTGAAAATTCGCGCTTCTTGTCGTTGCGCAACATCACCAACATCCTGACGGAAGTATCGATTTACGGCATCATTGCAGTGGGCATGACTTTCGTCATATTGACGGCTGGGGTCGACCTCGCGGTGGGATCGCTGCTTGCCTTTGCGGGTATGGCGGGCGCCTACGTCATGAGAGCGGTCGGCGCGGACTTGAACGTGGGCTGGCTCGTTGCGATGTCGACGGCGATCGCGGTGGGCGCCCTGGTCGGATACGTCCAAGGCAAGGCTGTAACCATTTTCAGCATCCCACCCTTTATCGTGACTCTCGGAGGAATGACGATCTGGCGCGGCGCCACCCTCATCCTGAACGATGGCTCTCCGATTGCAGGATTCGATGAGACGTATCGAAGGTGGGGAACAGGGGCCTTGTTGGGCGTTCCCGTTCCTGTGTTATTTTTTGCGCTGATTGTCGTTGCGGGTTTCGTCGTGCAACGCTACACGCGATATGGGCGGCATATCTATGCAGTCGGCGGCAATCCGGAGGCGGCTCGCCTCAACGGCCTCGATGTCACGGCGATCATCACCAGTGTGTATTTGATGGTCGGTGCGCTCGCGGGCTTAGCCGGATTCTTACTTTCCGCGAGACTCGGCGCCGCAGAGGCTGTCGCCGGCGTGGGGTATGAGCTGCGGGTGATCGCGTCGGTGGTTATCGGTGGAGCCAGTCTTGCGGGAGGCCGCGGCGGGATTGGCGGCACGATTATCGGAGCGCTGTTGATCGGCGTGCTCACCAACGGTCTCGTGATCATGCACGTCTCTTCTTATTGGCAGCAGGTGGTTATAGGGCTCATTATAGTTGCTGCGGTGGCGTTCGATACGTACGCCAAGTCACGGTGAGTCCCCCGATATCGACTGGAGATGCATGTGAAAGCCGTGATGAATCCTGACGGCAGCGAGCTGCTGAGCATCGCGGAGGACGGCTGATGCAAGGGCGCGCATGAGATTTCTGCCGCTCATCTGGTCCGGCATCTGGCGCAAGCCCGGGCGGACTATCCTGATTTTCCTGCAGGTGAGCGTCGCGTTTGCGCTGTTCGGCATGCTCCAGGGCTTGAAGACCGGCGTCGAGCACCTCGTCGCCGAGGCGCGTGCCGATCTTCTGATCGTGCACAGCCGAGTGGGTTTTTTTGCCGCTTCGCTCCCACTGGGCATGCTCGAGCAGATCAAGTCGCTGCCGGGAGTGAAGGTGGTCGACCCCGTGGAGCTCTTCGGGGGCACCTATCAAAAGCCCACTCAGCGAATGGGTATCGTTGCGGTGCGGCCCGATGACGATTGGACATCGGCGTTTACTTTCGTCATCGCGCCGGAATACCTCGATGCTTTCCGCAAAGCGCGAACCGGAGCCCTGGCGAGGGTGGAACTGGCGAAGAAGTACGGCTGGAAAGTCGGGGATCGCATCCCGTTGATGACCAGCCTGGCGCAACTGAACGGATCGAAAGACTGGACATTCGATATCGTCGGCACGTTCACCGACACCGACATCGGTAGCGGCAGCGACAACATTTTGATCAACTTCGCGTACCTCGACGAAGCCCGCCTGGCGGGCAAGGGCACGGTTCAGCACTTCAACGTCGCGGTTTCGGACCCCAAGCTCGCGGTGACGGTGGCCGATGAAATCGACCGCCGCTTCGCCAATTCGTCCAATGAAACACGCACCGAATCATTGCGGGAGATGGCGCAGGCCAACATGCAGGCCATCGGCGATCTGAACTTCCTGATCCGGGCAATCGTCGGCGCGGTGTTCGTGGCATTGCTGTTCGCGACGGCCACGATGATGATGCAATCGATCCGCGAGCGTACGCCCGAGCTTGCAGTGCTCAAGACCGTCGGCTTTACCGACGCCAAGGTGTTCGCGTTGGTCCTCATCGAGGCGCTGGTGGTCTGCGTTGCCGCTGCGGCACTCGGGCTTGCGCTGGCAACGCGCGTGTTCCCGTTTGCGGCAAAGTTCGTGCATGGCCTGTCCATGCCGTGGGTCATTGTTGTGGTTGGCCTTGGGTGTTCCGCGCTGGTGGCCCTCATCAGCGCGGCGGTTCCGGCCGTGCTGGCGGCCCGGCTGAAAGTCGCGGCCGCCCTGGCAAACCGCTAGCTTCGCGTATGAATTTCATCAAACAGTTCCTGGGAATTTTGCGTGTGAGCCTGTCGGGAGCCGCCGAGCGAGCGGGTGCCGTCCTGACGATTATCATCGGCATAGCTTGCGCCGTCGGCGCACTGGTCTCGATGTTGGCCATGGGCACGGGGGCCCGCCAGCAGGAGACGGGCAATGCCCGCCCCGATCGGGTGGTGCTGAGCAGCACCGGCGCACAGGGCATCGAGAGCAGCATCCCCAGGGATGAAGCCGTCGTCACTCTGGGTTTGCCGTATATAAAAAAGAATACCAACGGTGAGCCGATCGTCGTGTTCACCTCCTTCGTGCCCAGTGAGGGCCAAAGACGCGTGACCGGCAACCGAATCTTCCTGCCGCTCGTGGGGACCACGACGAATCTGCTCGAGTTCCAGCCCGAGATGCGCTTTACAGCCGGCCGCATGTTTCAGCGTGGGCTACATGAACTCGTCGCCGGCAATCCCTGCGCCCGCCAGTTCACCGGTTTCGAAATCGGCGCTCGGCGCTCGATTCACGGTGGCGACTGGACCATCGTCGGTCACTTTGACGAGGGGCATTCGCAGCAGTGCACGGTCTACGCCGATGTCGATATCCTCATGTCTACGTTCAGCCGCAACACTTACAGCCAGGTGTCGTTGATGCTGCAATCTGCCGCGGACTACGAGGCGTTTCGCGGTGCCCTGCAGGCCAATCCGACGCTGCACCTCGAAGCCCGGCGCGAGCGCGAGGCAGCCGAGGAGCAATTCAAGGAACTCAACTCACTACTGAACTTCGTCAGCTACTTCATCGGTACGATTATGGCGATCGGGGCGACGCTGGGAGCCGTGA
>JBBROC010000034.1:0-34396 GCA_038229815.1 Steroidobacterales bacterium
TGGCGCAGCGCGGCCGAAAGCACCTCGTCACGTGCGGTAAGAGCCTGGCCTCGATAAAGCGCCTGGGCCGCCACCTCTCCGGCATGGTTGATCCGCATAAGGCGGGCCGACTCAGCCCGTTCGGCCTCGGCAAGGATTTGCGCCTCTGGAGCGACCGGTAGCGGCCGAATTGAGCGAGCCGGCGTTGTCAACACCTTGATTGCCTTATCAATTTCCCCCAGGACCCTATCTACGAGGCCAAAGCTGCGAGTATCCATGGCAACACTATATTATAGGCGCCTGCCAAACGGAGCGGGGCTGGTATCTCGGCCCGTCGTTCTGTACACTTTCGCGCCTTTCGTTAACGACCTGAAACAGCTGAGTATTTTCATGTACACCGTATTTTCGAAGCCCGCCGACTCCCGGGGCGACTGGTTCCTCGTCGACGCGGCAGGCAAAACTCTGGGCCGGCTGGCCTCGGAGATCGCGCATCGATTGAAAGGCAAGCACAAGCCGAACTACGCGCCGCATCAAGATCTAGGTGATCACATCGTTGTAATCAACGCCGGCACCGTGCGCGTCACGGGCGCCAAGCTTACGGACAAGTTCTACCACCAGCACACCGGCTACGTGGGTAACTTGAAGAGCATCTCGCTGGGCAAGCTGCTCAAGGAGCACCCCGAGCGCGCCATCGAATTCGCAGTAAAGGGGATGCTGCCGAAAGGCCCGTTGGGCCGGCGCATGTACAAAAAGCTTCACGTGTTCGGCGGCAAAGAGCACCCCCATCAAGCGCAGCAGCCCAAAGCGCTGGAAATTTAAGAGCTCCCGAGGACAGACAACAATGGCATCAAAGACAGCCGTCAATTCTTTCTACGGCACCGGCCGCCGCAAGACTTCGAGCGCCCGAGTTTACCTGCGTCAGGGAACCGGCAAGGTGTCGATCAACGGACGAACCCTCGCTGAATTCTTCGGCAGAGAGACCGGCCGCATGATTGTCCAGCAGCCCTTTGGTGCTGTTCAACTCGACGGGAAATTCGATGTCGATGCCCACGTCGAGGGGGGCGGAATCACCGGTCAAGCCGGTGCGATTCGCCACGGCATTACCCGTGCGCTGATGGCTTACGACGAGACTCTCCGGATGCCCTTGCGCAAGGCCGGTTTCGTCACCCGCGACGCACGTGAAGTCGAGCGCAAGAAGGTCGGCCGCCGTAAGGCACGTCGCGGCACGCAGTTCTCCAAACGCTGATCGCGGGAGCGCCTTCCGGCTTGGCTCGTACTGAGCTGGCGGGCGAACGGTTTTGGGGGATCGTCTAGTGGTAGGACAACGGTCTCTGACACCGTTTACCTAGGTTCGAATCCTAGTCCCCCAGCCAAATTTGAGGCCCACTTGATGTAGGCCTTTTGAGGCCCACTTGAAGTGGGCCTTTTTCTGCAACATGCACGGATAAAAATGTCGGCCGAACGAAATTCGAGTAGACGGCTCGCGCCGATGGCCCTGGCGGCGCTCGGGGTCGTGTTCGGCGACATCGGCACGAGTCCTCTCTACGCCATGTCCGCCTGCTTCACAGGTCCGGGCATCGCCGTCACACCGGAACACGTGCTTGGTGTGCTCTCGCTGATTTTCTGGTCGCTCGTGCTGGTCATCCTGCTCAAGTATGTCGGAGTCGTATTGAACGCCGACAATAAGGGCGAGGGTGGGGTGCTGGCCTTGACCGCGTTGGTGATCAACACGGCGCGCGAGAGCCCGCGCCGCAGGTTGTATGGGACGCTCGGTATATTAGGCGCGTCTTTATTCTTTGCGGACGGAGCGATTACGCCGGCGATTTCGGTGCTGAGCGCGGTGGAAGGCCTGCACGTCGCGGCGCCGGAGGCGAAAATTCCGATTCTGCCGATTACGGCCGTTGTGTTGGTGGGATTGTTCTTGATTCAACGGCAAGGAACCGGTTCTGTCGGAAAAGTATTCGGGCCCGTGATGCTGGGTTGGTTCGGGATACTGGCGGTGATGGGAGTTCACTGGATCGTGCGCGAGCCTGGGGTACTGCTCGCACTCGATCCCTCGCGCGGATTGCGTATGTTGGGGCAACACCAGGTGGGCTCGCTGGCGGTCCTTGCCGGCGTCTTTCTATGCGTCACCGGCGGCGAGGCGCTGTATGCCGACATGGGCCATTTCGGCAAAGCGCCGATCCGTCTCGGCTGGATTTGTATCGTGATGCCTGCGCTCGTGATGAACTATTTTGGACAGGGCGCGCTGCTGATAGAGAATCCGGCCGCCATCAGCAATCCCTTCTATTTGATGGCACCCTCGTGGTCGCTGTGGCCCCTGGTCATTATCGCGACGGCGGCGACCGTCATCGCATCGCAGGCCGTCATTTCGGGGGTATTCTCGGTCACGACTCAGGCCGTGAGTCTGGGGCTATTGCCGCGTCTGCGAGTCGAGCATTCCTCCGCGCTGCATGCGGGACAGATCTACGTTCCGACAATGAATTGGATCCTGATGACGGCCGCCCTCGCGTTGGTCATGAGTTTCGGAAGCTCGGCTGCGTTGGCCGGCGCATACGGCCTGGCCGTCTCCGGCGCCATGACCATCGTGACACCTCTGACCTTAAGCCTGATGAAATCGCGTACTGGGAGAGAGTCACGCGCGCTCAGGACGGGACTGTCCTTGCTCTTCGTCATCGACATCGCGTTCCTACTCGCGAATTTGACCAAGCTCGAGGACGGCGGCTGGCTGCCGTTGGTGTCGGGCTTGATCATCTATTGGCTGATGCAGACGTGGCAAAGCGGGCGCGCCTCCGTCATGGCGCGGCTGCTGCGCGAGCAGAAGCCCGTACGCGATTTCGTCGAAGATCTAAAGCGCGATCCGCCGGTGCGGGTGACTGGTACGTCTATTTTTCTGGACCAGAAGGCTTCGGGCATACCGCGTGCCTTGCTCAACAACATCAAATTCAACCGAGTAATGCATGAACGGGTGGTCCTGTTGACGGTGGTCACCCGCGAGCAACCACGCATTGCGGCGTCGAAGCGCTTGACCGTGACGCCGGTATGCGAGGGCATCGTTCGGGTCGTGGCGCAGGTTGGCTTCATGGAGAAACCGAACATCACGGAGATCCTGCGAGAGGCGGAAATACACGGCGTACCTTACGAGCCCGAGACGACGACTTTCTTTCTTAGCCGCGAGGAATTGCTGCCGGGACAGCGCTCGGACCTGTCCCCCCTGCGGCGCAAAGCGTTCATGCAGCTGGCAAGGGGCGCCCAGGTGATCGCCGACTACTATGGCCTGCCGCCCAACCGAGTGATTGAAATCGGAACTCGCCTCGAAATCTAGGGCGAGCCGCAAATCATGGTTTCAACGCCGCTCTCGTTCGCCACGATCAATATGTCGGCGCGGCGCTGCGCGAACAACCCGACCGTCACCACCCCGGCGATTTGATTCACGGCCGATTCTGCGCCCGCCGGGTCGGCGAGCTGCAGGTTGCGGACGTCCAGGATGATATTGCCGTTGTCGGTGACCACGCCCTGGCGCCACACCGGCTGCCCCCCCATCTTCACGAGTTGGCGAGCGACATAAGACCGCGCCATCGGAACCACCTCGACCGGAAGTGGGAACTTGCCGAGCACATCGACCAGCTTCGAGTCGTCGATCATGCAGACGAATCTTAGAGAGGCGGCTGCGATGACCTTCTCGCGGGTGAGTGCAGCGCCTCCCCCCTTGATCAGCACGCCATCGGCGGTGGCTTCATCGGCGCCGTCGATGTAAAGAGCCAACGGTCCGGCAACATTGAGATCCAGTTCCGGAATGCGCGCGGCGTGCAATGCTTCAGAGGTCTGCCGCGAACTCGAAACAGCGCCCGACAGCCGTATTTTATGGTCTTTCAGCGCTTCTATAAGCTGCGCGACCGTGGATCCTGTGCCAATACCCAACACCATATCGCTCTCAATGTATGAGAGAGCGGCCTCTGCTGCGCGACGTTTCTTTTCAACTGACACGAGAAATCCGATCCTCAAAAACAACTGTGCCCGCTTACGCGGGCACAGTTGATTACTTTCGAAGGCTTACTTTTTCTTAGCGGCCTTTTTCTTCGCTACTTTTTTCTTCGCTTTCTTTGCTTTCGCTGCCATGATAGAAACTCCGTTATCGGGTTAGTCCGGGGTCCGAGTATATACACGAATAATTAATTTACAAGCAATACGTATCCCTAATTGCACGACAATGTGGTAGCGATGTGAGCGACGTCACTCAAGAGCTCACTCGAGCGCAACAACAAAATCCCAATCCTTCTTCGACACCGGCATGACCGACAGACGATTCCCACGGCGCAATAAAACAAAATCCTTCAGCGTCTTTGACGAATGCTGGCGCAGTTCATCGAGCGTGATGATGCGCTCGAACTTGCGAACCAACTTCACATCCACCACGAACCAGCGCGGTGCTTCGGGCTTGGAATCGGCATCGTAGTGATGATGCTTGGGGTCGAAGGCCGTCTTGTCCGGATAGCCGTCCTTCACGACGGCGACGATGCCTGCTATGCCTGGGACATCGCAGCTGGAGTGATAAAAAAACGCTGAATCGCCCTTTTTCATGGAGTCGCGCAGCATGTTGCGCGCTTGAAAATTGCGTACTCCGTCCCAGGCGGCGGTCTGTTTTGGCGACTTGCCGAGATCGTCGATGCTGAAGCTGTCCGGTTCTGATTTCAGAAGCCAATGGTTCATGGAATGCCCTTCAAGTAGTGCCGCAGTCCCGATTCTGTGGCCAGAGAGTCCAGGCTCACGTCCCAGGGATCGGCGAACTCAAATTCGGTGCGCTGGAAATCAAAAGCGAACCCGACCAGGTGCGGACCCCGCCAGTGGCGCCGTCGGCGCCGGAAGTCCAGCGCTCGATCATAAAATCCGCCGCCCATGCCTAATCGACGTCCGACGGAGTCCACGCCGACCACCGGGACGACGATGAGGTCCAACCATCGAGGCGGCGTCGGACGAGCCAGCGTCGATGGCACGGCGATCCCGAACGCGCCGCGTCGCGTCTTGCCGTCGAGCGGATAGAAGCGGATCCGGCCATGACGCCGGCCGACTATCACCGGCACGAAAATGCGCACGCCGCGCCGGCGCGCCGCCGCAATTAATGCCGACGTATCCGACTCCCGGTCGAAGGGTAAGTAGAGGGCGATACGTTTGCCGGCTCTGAACATCGGCAAACCGGTGACGGCCTTGGCTGCCAGCATCGAGCGGCGTCGGTGATCGGGCGCGCTCAAGCAACGGCGTTGGGCACGCATTTGTTTACGCAAGTTTATTTTCATTTGAATGGAGATGGCGCCACCCGCAGATGCCGTTTTGGACCGTTGCTCCCGACCTGAGCAACAGGTGGGGCTAACTGCGGCACTTAAGGCTTTCCGCTCAAGGCGGACTTGCACAATGTTGCCAGCAAGCAATGGCCCCTGGGGTTTAAAACTTAGGGTCGAGAGGTAACCCGATCCGCATCGAACACCACAGGCAGCGCCAAACTTAATCGTCCGAGAAGGGTGCGCGGACTTCAAGGCCCGGCGGGAGCTTCAAAGCTCGAGCTGTTGACCCTTCTCCAAGGCCGACTCTACGCGCTCGCGCAGGATACGCAAGCGTCCGCCGACGTCCGAATCGAGATTGGCGTCACGATTGCGGAACCGGATTAACTCATTCGCCATATTCAGCGCTGCAATCACGGCGATGCGGTCCAATCCGACGACTTTGCCGCTGTCGCGTATTTCGCGCATTTTCGTATTCAAGAATTCGGCGGAATCCAGGAGGTCTGAGCGCTCTTCAATAGGGCACGTTATGTGATACTCCTTCTCGAGTATGCGCACGCTGACCCGAGCCTGATTTTCGCTCATGCCTGCTCCATCGACTTCAATCGACCGATCATGGCTTCGACCCGCGCGCGAACCTGCTCGTTCTTCTGCAGGAGGCTCGCTCGCTCGGAGGTCAACGTTTCCTGCCGCTGGCGCAAGGCACGGTTTTCTTCCTTGATATGGCCGACGGTTGCGATGAGCTCCTCGAGCCGCTTCTCTAGGCGCTTCAATTCCATTTCGACCGCTGACTTGGGGTTGGCTTCATTCATAGGTTCACAATATAGAGCGGTGCATAGCGCAATGCAAAGGGGAGTGTGGGCGATTACTGCGGTATTATTGGCTCGATCATGATGTCGGATATTCGATTCAAGGACTTTGAAGACGTGCTGGCGACAGCCGGCAGTTTGGCCGACGCCGCGGAGGCGCATGGCTCGTTGTGCGGCGCCTTATGCGCGATGTCGCCTTACAGGATGCAGGACTGGATCAATGAGATCCTTCCCGATGGCGCCGCACTTTCCGATGAATCGGCGGCCATGATCGAAAAGGTGTTTGCCGCAACCGCGACCTCCTTCGGCGAGCAAGGAATGGAATTCGAACCCTTGCTGCCAGACGACGAGCAACCGCTCAACGGGCGTGCCAACGCGCTGGCGCTGTGGTGCACCGGATTTTTGTACGGTTTGGGAACCGGACATATTTCCGATCTCGAAGCACTGAATGGGGATGTCGGCGAAATCGTGCGCGATTTCACGGAAATCTCGCGGGCCACCGGCGACGACGCGGACGCCGATGAGTCAAACGAGCAGGCTTACACTGAGCTCGTCGAGTTCATCCGGGTCGCGGCTCAGGTCGTCTTTGAAGAATTACTGCCGCTTCGCCGGCAGGTCTACCCGGCGCAGCAGCGGCTGCATTGAGCCGGCCAATGGACCGCAGGGAGTTCGCGCGCCGGCGCCGCCAATTCATGCGCATCATCGGCAAGGGCGCCATTGCGATCCTGCCGGCGGCTCCCGTGCGCCACCGCAACGGCGACATCGAGTATGCGTACCGACAAGACAGCCACTTCTACTACCTGACGGGATTCCCGGAACCGGATGCTGTTGCGGTATTGGTGCCGGGCCGTTCGCAGGCGGAATACCTCTTGTTCGTGCGCGAGCACGACCCGCTGCGCGAGTCGTGGGACGGAGCGCGGGCGGGAACCGACGGCGCCGTCGAGCGCTATGCCGCCGACGATGCCTTTCCGATCGCAGACATAGAGGAGATTTTGCCAGGACTCATGGAAACGCGATCGCAAGTGTATTACTCGATGGGCACGCACCCGGATTTCGATTCGCACGTCATGAATTGGGTGAATGGTTTACGGGTACAATCACGTCAGGGAGGCGCCGCCCACGAGTTTATTGCACTCAGGCACGTTCTCGACGACATGCGGCTTTACAAGAGCCGCGCCGAAACGACCACCCTGCGACGTTCCGCACAAATCGCGGTCGGAGCACACCGCCGAGCAATGCGCTTCGCGCGACCCGGGCGCATGGAGTACGAGGTCATGGCCGAGGTGCTGCATGAGTTTCGTTCGCACAATGCCGACCTCTCCTATTACCCGATCGTCGGCGGGGGCGCCAATGCCTGTGTCATGCATTACCGCGACAACGATCAGCCATTGTGCGACGGCGATTTGCTGCTCCTAGACGCGGGCTGCGAACACGACTACTACGCGTCGGACATCACCCGCACCTTCCCGGTCGGCGGCCGGTTCACGCGGCCCCAGCGTGCGGTCTATGAAATCGTCTTGGAGGCTCAACTGGCCGCCATTGACAAGGTGCGCTCCGGGAATCATTGGAATCATCCGCACGAAGCCGCAGTGCGCGTCATTACCCAGGGCCTCGTCAAGCTGGGTCTGCTGCAGGGAAAGGTTGCTGCGCTCATCAGAGACCAAGCGTATCTTAAATTCTTCAATCATCGCACGGGACATTGGCTGGGCTTGGATGTGCATGACGTCGGCGACTATAAGGTCGGCGGGGAATGGCGGGTATTGGAGCCTGGTATGGTGCTGACGGTCGAGCCGGGGATTTACATTCAGCCCTCCCCTCGAGTACCGAAGGAGTTCTGGAATATAGGCATTCGCATCGAAGACGAAGTACTGGTGACCGGCGCCGCTGCAGAGGTGCTGACAGGTGCTCTCGAAAAAACGCCGGAAGCGATTGAAGCGTTGCTGCGATGACGCAACTGGTCGACATTGCGATCGCGGGCGGCGGCATGGTGGGTGCCAGCCTGGCCGTCGCACTGGCGCCGCTTGGGCTCAAAATCGCGCTGGTGGAGGCCGTTGCGCATGATTCCGCGCTGCAGCCCAGCTTCGACGAGCGTACCACCGCCTTATCGAACGGCAGCTGCCGAATCCTCGAAACTCTCGGCGTGTGGGCCGGCGTAGAGCCGCTGGCGACGCCGATACGCAAGATTCACGTTTCAGATCGGGGTCGCTTCGGTTTTGCGCGCATCGATGCGGCCGAACAGGGACTGACGGCGATCGGCTACGTGGTACCCAATCGCGCTCTCGGCAGAGCATTGTGGTCGTGTCTTCGAGAAAGCTCCAACATCGAGGTCTTCTGCCCCGCAGAGCTTTCACGCATCACCCCGGGTGAGCGTTCCGTGATGCTTGAAATTACCGGTAAGAGCGGGCCCGCCGCTATGATTGAGTCCAAGCTGGTGGTTGCCGCGGACGGCGCGCAGTCAGCGGTGCGCAGCGCCTTCGGCATCGATGCGGAATCCCGGGATTACGAGCAAACCGCCGTCATCACCACCGTGCTGCCGCAACGCTTTCACGACAATGTGGCATTCGAAAGGTTTACCGACAGCGGACCGCTGGCACTCTTGCCGCTGGACGGAGGTCGATGCACTCTGGTGTTGACTTTGAGCCGGGCGGCTGCGCAAGCGGCAATGGCCTGGTCCGACGCCGAGTTTCTGGCCGAAGTGCAACGCAGATTCGGATTTCGTCTTGGCCGGTTCCTCAAGGTTGGCCGCCGGGTGACCTACCCCCTGATGCTCACGCGCGCCGCGCGCACCAGTACGAGGCGCTGCGTCATCGTCGGCAACGCTGCCCAAGGCCTACACCCGGTGGCGGGTATGGGGTTCAATTTGGGATTGCGCGACATCGCCAGTCTTGCCGAATTGATTGCCGAGCGCCGGCATGATCCGGAATTCGATCCGGGAACATCGAACTTGCTCGCGCAGTACGATGCGTGGCGCGCTGCCGATCGCGGCGGCGTGATCGCATTCACCGACGGCCTCGTGCGGATGTTCGCCCATCCTTCGAGTATTGTGCGGCTCCTGCGCAATGCAGGCCTCTTGGTGTTCGACTTGCTGCCACCGGCAAAGGCAGCCTTGTCGCGATTGAGCACAGGCGCCGGCGCGCGCGTGCCGAAGTTGGCGCGAGGCGTCGCCCTACAATGAGCGTCAACGACAGCCGCGACTTCGACGTCGTGATCGTGGGTGCCGGCGTGATCGGCGCAGCCATGGCGAGCTTGTTGCTGGCGCGCAAATTGAGTGCGGCGGGTCGGGTGGCCATCGTCGCGGACCGCGTTGCCAAGGCGGTGCCCCCGGACGCCGACTGGGATCTGAGGGTGTTTGCGCTGAGTCGCGCCTCGGAGCGGCTGCTGAAGGCGTGCGGCGTGTGGCAGTCGCTTCCGGCAGAGCGTGTGTTCGCGTACGAACGCATGTGCGTATGGGACGCCGGAGGTGAACCGAACGGAAAGGGTTCGCTTCTCTTCGACTGCGCGGAGATCGGTGAGCCGAACCTAGGATTCATAGTCGACGGACGCGCACTGCAATGGCAGTGCCTGCAAGCAGCACGGGCCGCCGGCGCCGTGCTGATCGAGGCGGGGGCGACAGCGATCATGGCCACCGATCACGATATTTGCATCCGCCTGAGCGATGGCCGCGCGCTGCGCAGCCAGCTCTTGATCGCGGCCGATGGACAAGAGTCCAAGAGCCGAGCACTGATGGGCATCGAAACGGCCGGCCATACCTACCGTCAGGAGGCGCTGGTGGCGCATGTGCGCACCGCCAAGCTTCACCGCAGCACCGCATGGCAGAGATTCCTGGGCACCGGTCCACTTGCCTTCCTGCCGTTGCCGGACGGCCGCTCGTCGATTGTATGGAGCACCACTTCAAGCGAGGCTGCCCGCCTTCGCGCGCTGGACGGGCCGGCCCTCGCAGCAGCTCTCACGGCGGCCAGCGGCGAAGTTCTGGGGGCTTGCGAACTGTCGACCTCGACTGCGAGTTATCCGCTGAAGCTGCAGTACGCCGTGGACTACGTGCGGCCGCGAGCCGTGCTTCTCGGCGACGCTGCCCATGTGTTACATCCTCTGGCCGGCCAAGGGTTGAATCTGGGTTTGCTGGACTGCGCCGCACTCGCCGATGTCCTGGAAGAGCCCGGAGCGGCGAGTTTTTTCGGCGAGCATCGGCTGCTGCGGCGTTACGAGCGTTGGCGCCGCAGCGAGAATCTCATGGCCGCCGGAGCCTTGGACGGGCTGGAGCGCTTATTCTCGACCACGAATGCAGTAGGGGCCGGTCTGCGCGCGGCAGGATTGGCGGCCGTGGGGCGCGCGCCGCTGCTCAAGCGTCGCCTGGCGCAGCACGCCCTTGGATTGATCGGCGACATTCCGCAGTTTCTTAAATCCGATCGACCTTCGCCGCGCAAATAAAATCATTCTCCGACAAGCCGCCGATGGAATGCGTCGCGAAGGTCACGTGGCAATAGTTATAGCCGACACCCAAGTCCGGGTGGTGGTCTTCGGTATTCGCGATATGCGCCACCGCGTTGACGAAGCTCATGGTGCGGTAGAAATCCTTGAATTTGAACGAGCGCTTCAAGCTCTTCGAGTCGCCGCTGATCTGCCAGTCCTTGTGCAGCTGCTTCTGCAGGAGTTTCGCCTGCGGCGGCGTCAACGGCGGCACGCCGCCCTCGCAGGGCACGCATTTCTTGGCCGACAGTTCCATCACGGCGGGTTCCTGGCGTACGTGCGCTCGATGTAGCGCTCGACTAGTTCTTGAAATTCTTCTGCGATCCGATCTCCCTTGAGAGTCACGGTCTTTGCACCATCTTCGTATACCGGCGCGACCGGATTCTCACCGGTGCCCGGCAGGCTGAGGCCGATGTTCGCATGCTTGCTTTCGCCTGGACCGTTGACGACGCAGCCCATCACAGCGACGGACATGTCTTCGACGCCCGTATGCCGTTTGCGCCATTCCGGCATCCGGTGGCGAATGTGATTCTGAATCTTCTGCGCAAGCTCCTGGAAATATGTGCTGGTGGTGCGGCCGCAGCCGGGGCAAGCGATTACCATCGGCGTGAATGCGCGCAGGCCCATGGTTTGGAGTATCTCTTGGGCTACGATCACTTCTTGCGTGCGATCGCCGCCGGGTTCGGGCGTCAATGACACGCGGATCGTATCGCCGATGCCCTGCTGCAAGAGGACGCCCATTGCAGCCGTGGAAGCGACGATTCCCTTGCTCCCCATACCCGCTTCGGTCAATCCGAGATGCAGGGGGTACGTGCAGCGAGCGGCGAGATTGGTGTAAACAGATATCAAGTCCTGCACGCCGCTGACCTTGGCGCTGATCACGATCATGTCGGAATTCAAGCCCAAGCTCTGTGCGCGCTGGGCGCTGTTCAACGCCGACACGACGATAGCCTCGCGCATCACTTCAATGGCCGTGAGCGGCGCCGCCAATTTCGAGTTTTCATCCATCATGCGGGTAAGCAGGTCTTGGTCGAGGCTGCCCCAATTCACTCCGATGCGCACCGGTTTCGCATACCTGCAAGCCGTTTCGATCATCTCCGCGAATTGCGGATCGCGCTTGCTGCCGCGGCCGACGTTGCCGGGATTGATGCGCAGTTTTGACAGCGCCTGAGCGCAAGCTGGATGTGCCTTTAGGAGCTTGTGTCCGTTGAAGTGAAAGTCGCCCACCAGCGGCGTGGCGATTCCAAGTGCGTCCAGGCGCTCGCGGATATGAGGCACCGCGGCGGCGGACTCGTCATTGTTGACGGTGACGCGCACCAGTTCGGACCCGGCGCGCGCCAGCGCTTTGACCTGCGCCACCGTACCGTCGATGTCCGCGGTATCGGTGTTGGTCATGGACTGCACGACGATCGGGGCCTTGCCGCCGATGGTCACCGCTCCTACTTTTACGCCTAGAGACGTTCTACGGGGAATCATCCGGCAAAATTATACCAGGCGGACGCCTTTCGCCACCCGCACCACCACAGGACCCGCCATTTTTGTCGTGCCCGGGCTCACCGGGGCTATCGATCGAGACGGGCGCCAAACTCAAGTCGATGGGCGAGATGCGCCTTAACGGTCGGCCACTCCCGGTCGAGAATGCTGTAGACGCAGGTATCGCGCAGGGTACCGCTGGCCGCAACCATGTGCTGTCGCAGTATACCGTCCAATCTGGCGCCCAATCGTTCAATTGCCGCACGGCTTTGGCGATTGAAGAAATGGGTTCTAAATTCCACCGCGATGCAATTCAGATGCTCGAACGCATGAGCTAGCAGCAGCAGCTTGCACTCCGTGTTGAGGGCGCTGCGCTGCACGCGCGTGCGATACCACGTGGAGCCGATTTCCACGCGACGATTGACCTCATCGATGTTCATGAAAGTCGTCATGCCGACCGCTTCATTGCTGGATTTTTCGATGACGGCAAAAGGAATCATCGAACCTCGCGTCTGAAGCTCCAGGCGCCGTTCGATCTCCAATCGCAATTGATCGGGTGTGGGGACGGTCGTGTACCACAGGTTCCACAGCTCGCCGTCCTTCAGGGCCGCCGCGAGATCGTCGTGATGCGAATGTGCTAGGGGCACGAGCGATACGTGTTGACCGTGTAACGAGACGGGAACTGTAAAACCCATGGCGTGCATAATACCGGCATGGCGGCGCGAATTATCTACTCGACCGGCGTTGGGAGCTTCTGTCCCAATTGCCGGCGGCCGGTGCGCGATTGCGTGTGCCCGAAGGGCGCGCCCGGCGCCGCCGGACCCACGGCGGTACGCGTAGGCCGCGAGACCAAGGGGAGGGCCGGCAAAGGAGTGACGACCATTACCGGTTTACCGATGCCGTTGTGCGAGATCGAATCCCTGGCAGCCCAATTCAAGAAGCGTTGCGGGTCCGGCGGTACCGTGCGCGGCGGCGTCATTGAGATCCAGGGTGATCACCGCGACGTGGTCGTCGCCGAGCTGGCCAGACTGGGTTGGCCCGCCAAAAGGTCCGGCGGATAGGACGCGCTGCGGTTGCCTCATGCCGCCGGCGGATCGTGTATCATGGGCCATCGCGATAAGAGCTGTCTGGAGAGAGTCCTTCTGATTGGGACCGCCGAAGGCGCAACCGCCCGGAAACGCTCAGGCACATGAACGGCAGACTCTCGCGATCTCTGGAGAGCGATCGCATTGCAAGGCGATCCACCGAAGGGGAGCAGCGCTCATCAAAAGCGCGCGATCTCTCAGGTTCAAAGGACAGAGGGGCAAAGCACGACGGTGCTGGCGTCTCTTATACTTTCGCCGTGAGGTTGCGATGGGGCTGAGAACTTCGCTCTATGACACCCATGTTTTGCAGGGTGCGAAAATCGTCGATTTCGGCGGCTGGGAAATGCCGCTGCACTATGGTTCGCAGATCGAAGAACATCACGCCGTACGCCGCGATGCGGGCATGTTCGACGTATCGCACATGGGGGTGATTGACCTTCAAGGCGCGCGGGTCCGCGAGTTCTTGAGGAGCCTATTGGCCAACGACGTCGGCCGGTTAAAAATATCCGGCGCGGCTTTGTATTCCTGCATGCTGCTCCCCAGCGGCGGCGTGATCGATGATTTGATCGCCTATTTCGTCTCGGACACCCGCTTTCGCCTGGTCGTCAATGCCGGAACTCGCGATAAGGATATCGCCTGGATCCGCAGCCACGCTGAAGGGTTTGCAGTGTCCACGGTTCTGCGCGCGGACTTGGCCATCATCGCCATCCAGGGCCCGAATGCGCGCGAAAAGACAGTCGCGCTGCTGCCACCGCCGCAGCGCGCCGCCGCCCTCGAGTTGAGGCCTTTCCGCGGTACAGCCTTCGATTCCTGGTTTATCGCGCGCACGGGCTACACCGGCGAGGATGGTTTCGAGGTGATGCTGCCCGCCGTCGATGCCGCGCAGGCGTGGAATGCATTGCTCGCCCAGGGAATTCAGCCTGCGGGCTTGGGTGCGCGAGACACGTTGAGGTTGGAAGCCGGCATGAATCTATATGGCAACGACACGGACGAGAATCATCATCCATTGGAGTCGGGATTAGCCTGGACCGTGGCATTCGAGCCGGGCGACCGCGATTTCATCGGACGCCAAGCGCTTCAAAGTGCGCGGCTAGCCGACGGCGGCAACGAGCTCGTGGGCCTGTTGCTCGAGGACCGCGGTGTTTTGCGCAGCCATCAAAAGGTCGTCGTCGCAGGTTCTGCCGGCAAAGCCGGCGCGTCCGCGGCGCCACTGCTCGGCGAAGTGACCAGCGGCACCTTTTCTCCTACCTTGAACCGTTCCATCGCGCTGGCGCGCGTGCCGAGAACTGCCGCCCCGTGCGTGCAAGTGGAGATCCGCGGCAAGTTGCATGCCGCGAGCATCGTCAAGCCGCCGTTCGTGCGTCATGGCAAACCCTTGATTCCAGTCTAGACACGGGGGATTTACGTTGAGCGACATTCCGAGTGATTTGCGATACTCCAAGAGCCATGAGTGGCTGCGTCGTCGGCAAGACGGCGCAGTCGAGATCGGCATCACCGACCACGCGCAGAGCGCGCTCGGCGATCTGGTGTTCGTCGAGGTGCCTGATGCCGGCCGTTCCCTAAAGGCTGGGGAGGCTTGTGCCGTGGTCGAATCTGTCAAGGCCGCATCCGATGTATACAGTCCGGTGAGCGGCCAGGTCATCGCCGCCAACGAGGCGCTGGCGACGAAACCCGAGCTGCTCAACGAAGATCCCTACGGAGAGGGATGGTTGTTCCGCATTCAGGCGGTTTCGCCGGCAGACGGCTCGTTGCTGATGAACGCCGCGGACTACGCGAAATACCTGGCTGACGAAGCCGAGTAGGGAGTCCATGAATGGCATTCATTCCTCACACTCCGGACGATGTGGCCCGCATGCTCGAAGCGATCGGGGCGCAGTCGGTCGATGAGTTGTTCGATGAAATACCCACGGAGCTGCGGGCCGGCGCACTTGGCGTGCCCCCGGCAATGGGCGAAATGGAAGTAGGACGTTTGATGGCCGAACGCGCCGCCATCGATGGCCGGCCGTTGAATTTCATCGGCGCCGGAGCCTACGAACACCATATCCCTGCGCCCGTCTGGGCCATCACCACGCGCGGCGAATTTTATTCCGCCTACACGCCATATCAGGCGGAGGCAAGCCAAGGCACCTTGCAATTGATTTATGAGTATCAGTCGATGATCTGCGCTCTCACCGGCATGGAAGTATCGAATGCTTCCCTGTACGACGGTGCTTCGGCCTTGGCTGAGGCTTGCCTGATGGCGGTACGGGCCAATCGCGCCGCGACTTCGCGGCGCATTTTGGTGCCGCGCACGCTGAACCCGACCTATGCGCAAGTAGCGAAATCGATCGCGGGGAATCAGGGAATCGTGTTCGATACCGTGGATTTCGATCGTTCGACCGGGTGCACGCTGCTCGAATCGCTGCAGCCCTATACCGGGCAGGAGGTGACCGCACTGGTGGTGCAGCAACCAAATTTCTTCGGCAACCTCGAAGAAGTCGAGGCGCTCACGGAGTGGGCGCATCAAAATAAAATCCTGCTGATCGCGGTCGTCAACCCCATCTCGCTGGCGCTGCTGGAAGCTCCGGGGCAGTGGGGGGTCCGAACCGGCAGCCCTCTCGGCGCCGACATCGTCTGCGGTGAAGGCCAGCCGCTGGGCGTGCCTCTGTCGGCGGGCGGACCCTATTTCGGGTTCATGGCAACCCGGATGCAATACGTTCGGCAAATGCCGGGGCGCATCGTCGGGCGCACCTTGGATGCGGAAGGGCGTCCTGGATTCAGTCTGACTCTGCAGGCGCGCGAGCAGCATATTCGGCGCAGCAAGGCGACCTCCAATATTTGCACCAATCAGGGGTTGATGGTGACGGCTGCCACCATTTACATGTCCCTGCTCGGCGCCGCGGGCCTCGCGCGTGTCGCGGCGGCGAGTTTGCAGCGCACAGCCGATTTAGTCGCGCGCCTCTGTGCGATCGGCGGCGTCAAATCAGCGTTTTCGGCACCGCGGTTCCATGAAGCGGCGTTGCTTTTGGATCGGCCGGTCGCGCCGGTGCTTGCGGCCTTGGCGCGCCGCGGGATCTTCGGAGGACTCGATCTCAGCGAGCGGTATCCGGAACTGGGCAACGCGCTCCTGGTATGTGCGACCGAGACGAAGCTCGAGGCCGATATAGATTCCTATGCGCTCGCCCTGGCGGACGTCATGAGTTCATCGCGCGCGGCCGCCTAGGTGCGCACTACATTGGGGAAGGGCGATGGCTGATTTGCAAGCGAGAGAGCCGCTAATATTCGAATTGAGCAAGCCCGGACGGCAAGCGGGCACGCAGTTCCCGCCGCGGCTCCCGGGATCTGCGGAGATTCCCGGGAATTTCCGCCGCGCGGTGCCACCCGTGCTGCCCGAAGTATCCGAGCTGCAAGCGGTGCGGCATTTCACGCGTCTTTCGCAGATGAATTTCTCGATCGACACGCATTTCTACCCGCTCGGTTCCTGCACGATGAAGTACAACCCAAAGGCTTGCAACAGCTTCGCCATGCTGCCTGAATTTCTGGGCACGCATCCGTTGGGTCCCGAGCCGCAAGGGTTCATGGCCTGTATGTACGAGTTGCAAGAAATGCTGCAGGCAATCACCGGCATGCAGGGAGTCAGCCTCACGCCCATGGCGGGCGCACAGGGTGAGTTTGCCGGCGTCGCGATGATCCGGGCCTATCATCGCGCCCGAAATGACTTGGGCCGCAATGAAATCATCGTGCCGCAGGCCGCGCATGGCACCAATCCGGCCACCGCGGCGATGTGCGGTTGCAGCGTCAAAGAGATTCCCTGCGACTCGAACGGCGACATCGACATCGACGAGTTGAAAACCGCCGTGGGTCCGGCGACGGCCGGCATCATGCTGACGAACCCCTCCACTCTCGGGGTGTTCGAGCGCAAAATTACCGAGGTTGCGCGCATCGTGCACGAAGCAGGCGGTCTTCTGTACTACGATGGGGCCAATCTCAATGCGATTCTCGGCAAGGTTCGCCCCGGCGACATGGGATTTGACGTCATCCACATGAATTTGCATAAAACTTTTTCGACGCCCCACGGCGGAGGAGGTCCCGGATCGGGAGCGGTCGGCGTCGGCGCGCGACTGCTGCCATTCCTGCCGATCCCGATCGTCGGCAAGGATGGCGCACGGTTTCGCTGGCTGACGGAGCGCGAGTTCCCGCAATCCATCGGCCGGCTGTCCGGGTTCATGGGCAACGCCGGCGTCAATCTGCGAGCGTATATCTATATGCGCCTGTTGGGCCGCGAAGGTATGGTGCGAGTCGCGGAGTTCGCCACGCTCAATGCCAATTATTTGATGAAGCGGCTGCAAGCGGCCGGCTTCGAGGCGGCTTATCCTTCGCGTCGCGCCAGCCACGAATTCATTCTCACGTTGAAGCGCGAGAACCGCCTCTATCAGGTCACTGCAATGGATGTGGCGAAGCGGCTGCTCGACTACGGCTTTCACGCACCGACCACGTATTTCCCCTTGTTGGTGCCCGAATGCCTGTTGATAGAGCCGACCGAAACAGAAGCCAAGGAAGACCTCGACCGCTTCTGCGAGACGATGATTGCAATCCGCCGCGAAATGGAACAGGAGCCCGAGAAACTCTCGTCGGCTCCGCATACAATGCCGGTGCGGCGGCTCGATGACGTGCGGGCAGCGAAACAGTTGGATCTGGCATGGAAACCCGCCGCTTGAATGACCCATAGAAACAAACCGACCGGTATCACGCGGCTGCTGCACGCCCTCGGTTATTCGTTTCAAGGGTTTAAATACACCTGGCGGGAAGAAGCAGCCTTCCGGCAGGAGGTGCTGCTGGCGCTATGCGTCATTCCCGCGGGACTCTACCTCGGTCATTCGGGAGTCGAACGCGCCTTGCTGGTGAGTCCCATGTTGCTGGTTTTGGTGGTCGAGTGTCTCAACAGTGCGATCGAAGCGGTAGTGGATCGCTCCGGCATGGAACCGCACCCCCTGGCCGGCATGGCCAAGGACATGGGATCGGCCGCCGTGATGTTGAGTTTCGCATTGTTAGGAACCGTTTGGGTCCTCGTCTTGTCCGATCACGGGCACTGAACGCAATCTAGGAGCTTGTTTGAATATTCCCCGTGAGTCGCGTTGCGTCGGCATATCTCGTATCGCGCTGCTTTTCTTCATACTCGTATTGTCGGTTGAACGAGTGTCTGCCGCCGCTCATTCCGTTCCGGCGACCGTCCTTCCGATCCCCGCGCCCGGCATTCCAGCCTCACCGGCCAACTGGGCGCAAACTCTGGAGCGCATCGCGAGCGGCGTGGTCACCATTCAAATCGACAGCACGCGTGCGTTCGATACCGAGTGGAATACGACGGCGCAGGCCACCGGCTTCGTGATCGACGCCAAACGCGGGCTCATCTTGACGAATCGGCACGTGGTCACGCCCGGACCGGTGACCGCACAAGCAATTTTCCTCAACCGCGAGGAAGTGCAGCTCTTCCCCGTGTACCGAGATCCCATTCATGACTTCGGCATCTATCGTTACGATCCGGCGAAGCTCAAATTCATTCAGCCGGCCGAACTACCTCTTTATCCTGCGGGCGCGGTCATCGGCCGAGAGATCCGCGTTGTAGGCAATGACGCGGGCGAACAATTGTCGATCCTCTCCGGCACGCTGGCGCGCCTGGATCGTGAGGCGCCGGAGTACGGCTACGGCAAATACAACGATTTCAATACCTTTTACTTTCAGGCGGCTTCCGGCACGTCGGGCGGTTCCTCCGGCTCCCCCGTCATAGACATCGAGGGGCGGGTGGTGGCGTTGAATGCGGGGGGGGCGACCGGCGCCGCGTCGAGCTTCTACCTGCCGCTGCCGGCCGTGACGCGCGCATTGAAATACATTGACGCGGGCAAGCCGGTGCCGCGCGGGACACTCGAAACCGTGTTCAAGTACACCCCTTACGATGAACTCAGGCGGCTTGGCCTCAACCCCGATACCGAAGCACGGATGCGCAGCGCAAATCCGAAGCTGACCGGCATGCTGGTCGTGGATGACGCGCAGCCGGGCTCGGGAGCTGACGGGGTGCTGGCGGCCGGCGATATTCTCGTGGCTGTCGACGGCAAGCCGATCCCTGAATTCTTCGCTCTCGAGGATGTGCTTGACAGTCATGTCGGCCAGCAGGTCAACGTAGAAGTACAACGCGGCCGCGAAATTGTCCGCCATGTGCTCGACGTGCAATCTTTGAGTTCGATCACGGCGGACGAGTACATCGAGTTTGGTGAAGCGGTGGTGCACACGCTGTCCTACCAGCAGGCGCGACATTTCAACGTGCCGATAAGGGGCGTGTACGTCGCAAACCCTGGCTATGCCTTCGGCAGAGCCGGCATTCCGCGCGCCGCGTTGATCAGCTCCTTCAACGGCAGAAAAATAGACGATCTCAAAGATTTCGAGGCCGCTCTATCGGATTTACCCGATGGCGCGAGTGCGCCGGTTCGTTATGTGACGTTGGAAGATCCGCGTGCCCCGCAGCTAAAGGTCATGCGTATGGACAGGCGATGGTTTCCGGCACGCAAATGCGCTCGTGACGACGCCCTGGGGACCTGGCCTTGCGTCAGCATCAGCCAAGCGTCCAGCGCTGCGATCGTGAGTTCCGCTTCAACGCAGTTCGCCAAGACCGGTGACGTGCGCATCGATCGCTTGGCGCCATCGCTGGTGATGGTGAACTTCGACATGCCGTATTCCGTATCGGGCGTCACCGAGAAGAACTATCATGGCACGGGCGTCATCGTCGACGCTGAGCGCGGATTGGTGGCGGTCGATCGCAACACCGTGCCGATCGCCATGGGGGATGTACGGATCACATTCGCCGGCACGATCGAAGTGCCAGGGAAGGTCGTGTTCATCCATCCGTTGCACAACCTTGCGGTGGTCGCTTACGATCCAAAGTCGATCGGCACCACGCCGGTTCGCGCCGTGACCCTGCTCACCAAGCACCTGGGGCCGGGCGATGACGTGTGGGTGGTCGGGCAGCGCGCAGATTCGAAGATTCTGGCGCAGAAGACCCAAGTTTCCAGCGTCGATGTCGTCTCATTCCCGCTGTCGCGGACGCTGCGCTTTCGCGACAGCAATCTCGAGGCGGTAAGCCTGATAAACCCTCCCGGCGATTACGACGGAGTGCTGGCGGACGAGAAGGGCAACGTGCTTGCATTGTGGTCGAGTTTCGCTTTCGAAACGCAGCGCGAACTCGAGCAAGTCAATCGCGGCATACCCGCCGAACTCGTTTCGGAAATGATCGGAGTGGTAGCCAATGGTCGGCCGCTGTATTCGTTCGAGGCCGAGTTCAATGTGCAGTCCCTGGCGAGCGCGCGCCAATTAGGCTTGCCGGACGAGTGGGTCCGGCGCTTCGAAGAGCACGATCCGCAGCGCCGGCAAGTACTGGGCGTCGACAGGCTGGTAGCCGGAACTCCAGCCGCGGCTATGCTGGTGCCCGGCGATTTGCTGCTCGCCGTCGACGGCAGGGTGGTGAACCGCTTCCGTGAAGTCGAGCGCGCCGTGCAAAAGCCGGGCGTCAAGGTCAGCGTCTGGCGGGATGGCGCCGAGAAAACGCTCGAAATGAAGACCGTGGCGCTCGATGGCCGCGGTATAGATCGGGTGTTGATCTGGGCGGGCGCCACGCTTCAGGCCCCGCACCGAGCCATGGCCGCGCAGCGCGGCATCGCTCCATACGGAGTGTTCGTCTCGTTCTTCTTCTATGGTTCGCCGGCAACGCATTACGGCTTGTACGCGGGTAGACGCATCACGGAGGTCGACGGCCAGCCCACGGGTGATCTCGATGCTTTCATCAAAGCCGTCGGCGGCAAGCCTGATCGAGCGTCGTTGCGCCTCAAGACTGTGAGCTGGAACGGCCAAACGGACGTAATCACTTTGAAACTCGACAAGCATTACTGGCCGGCTTATGAACTCAATCGGCAGAAGGACGGCAGTTGGACCCGCACGGCGCTCGACTCGCCGCAGGTCACGGCTTCGGTTGCGCCCTGAAGTCGGGCGCTGGCTCGATTTAGTGTTCCTGCAAAGGGCGTCCGCCCATATCGAAGTAAAAGCGGCATTACTGCACAGAACGCGTGCTCGACGGCCCAAGCGGCCCTTGTTGCTATCTCAGTCTTGATATCATGCGGATGTGGTAAGAGCTACTCAGACAGAAATCGAGGAAGCCGTCGAAGCGTTGCGCGCCGGCGATCTGGTGGTGTTCCCGACCGAGACGGTGTATGGGCTCGGAGCGAACGCCTCCAATCCGGCTGCCGTACGCAAGATTTTCGAGGTCAAAGGCCGTCCACCCGATCATCCGGTGATCGTGCATTTGGATGATCCGCGCTATCTACATCGTTGGGTATCATCGGTGCCCCCGGTGGCCGAACAATTGGCCGCCAAATTCTGGCCGGGGCCGTTGACACTAATTTTGCCGAAGGCCGACAACGTCAACGACATCGTCACCGGCGGCCAGGACAGCATCGGCATCCGCGTGCCCTCGCATCCGATCGCGCAACAGCTGCTGAACGCCTTCGGCGGCGGCATTGCGGCACCATCCGCAAATCGCTACGGGCGATTGAGTCCGACCAAGCCCGAGCACGTGCGCGAAGAGCTCGGCGAGGCCGCAGGCGTCATCCTAGATGGCGGCGATTCACCTCTCGGTTTGGAGTCGACCATCGTTTCTTGTCTCAATAATGAGGCGCGGTTGCTGCGGCCCGGCTTCGTCACCCGCTCTCAGCTTGAACAGGTGGTCGGCAACCTCGTAATCGGGGGAGTTGTTCCCCGTGTGCCGGGAGACCGTGCTCTGCACTATGCGCCATCCACGCCTCTCGAGATCGTGCCGTCGGATGACCTGGAGGTGCGAGCCGGCGGGATCGCGTCGCGCCAGGAAAAAGTGGCGGTGCTCGCCATGCGGCCGCCGCTTCAAACCCAACGCTATATGACTTGGATCAACGCCGGGAAAAGGCCCGACATCTACGCGCATAATCTCTACAACCATCTGCGCACGCTCGATCGCGTTGGTTGCGTGCGCATTTTTGTTCAAAGTCTGCCGCAGGACGAACGCTGGGTGGCGATTCTCGACCGTCTGCAGCGCGCCAGCGGCATGGGCGACGACTCGCTCGAACAGAGCGTGAGCTAGTTGCCAAATAGCATGCTGATAACGCATTCTGCCGCCTCAGAGCCGGGCGAGCTCGATCCTTCGCTCGATCCGTTTTCGCAAGAGTCCATCAAGCACCTGGCGGCCCGCTATGGCTCGCCGTTATTCGTCATCGATGCCGAGCGCGTGCGGCGGCAATTTCGACGCCTCGCGGCGGCGCTGCCCGGGGTTGACCTCCACTATGCCCTCAAGCCCCTGCCCCACGCCTCAGTCATCAACACGCTGAATGCCGAAGGCGCGTTCTTCGATGTGGCGACCAACGGGGAGGTGGAATTAGTGAGGCGCCTCAAGATTGCGCCCGAACGCTGCATCCACACTCACCCAATCAAACGCGAACGCGATATCCGTACGGCGTTGTCCTATGGCGTCAATCGTTTCGTCATCGATAACCCCGATGAGTTGCGCAAGTTCGTGAAGTACCGCAACCGCTCCTCGCTGTTGATTCGCGTTTCGTTCAGCAGCCCCGCTGCCCTGTGCGACTTGTCGCGTAAGTTCGGCTGCGAGCCGCAAGCTGTTGCGGAACTCATGAGGCTGGCGGCCGAATTGCGAATCAAGGTCGACGGACTGTCGTTTCATGTCGGATCGCAGGCGGCAAGCCCGGCGATGTTCGTCGAGGCCATCGCCAGCTGCGGCGAACTCATGCGCATTGCCGCTGAGACCGGCCACGCCGTGGGTAGCTTGGATATCGGTGGTGGCTTTCCGGTGGACTATCTGCAGCGCTGCATGCCAATCGAGGAATTCTGCGCACCGATTCGCGCTGCGCTAAAGGAGCTGCCCTCCGACGTGCGCGTGATTGCCGAGCCGGGCCGCTACATTTGCGCGCCGGCGGCGATCTCGGTGAGTTCGGTGATGGGCCGAGCATTGCGCGCCGGCCGCTGGTGGTATTACCTCGACGATGGGGTTTATGGCAGCTATAGCGGTCAGATATACGATCATGCCGCCTACCCCGTGGAAGCGCTCGTGCCTCCCGGCAAGACGTACCCGTCGGTCCTTGCGGGGCCGACCTGCGATAGCATCGACGTCATCAACGACCACTTGGAATTGCCCCGCCTCGGCGTGGGAGATCTCGTCGTCGGCCGCGCGATGGGCGCTTATACCTGGGCCTCGGCGTCCGAATTCAACTTTTTTCCGCGCGCCACCGTGTTGGCGCTCGATAACGGCCGTCTCCTTGCCGACAGGAGCCGTCGATGACATGGAACCGGCGCCGCGTATTGCGCGCGGGCGGTGCGCTGGCCGGGGTGTCGGCGGCAGGCTTGCTGACGGCCTCGGCGCGCGGCCAGGAGGCGGCTGCAAATCGGCGCAGCTGCGCACCGAAG
This sequence comes from Steroidobacterales bacterium, assembly GCA_038229815.1. GTDB lineage: Bacteria > Pseudomonadota > Gammaproteobacteria > Steroidobacterales > Steroidobacteraceae > Bog-1198. Next base: position 23,557 of record JBBROC010000034.1, read on the forward strand.
CGCATTGGATTGCTGAATCTACATACCCGTGAACGACTGGACATCGAATATTTTCGTGAAGGGGAATACCTGCCCGATGCGCTCGCCGCCATTGCAGTGATGCTGAGGGACTTTCGCACGGGCGAGCGGCACATGATCGACCCTAGCCTCTTGGATTACCTGATGGAGGTGGCGCATACCGTAGGTAACGGACCCGAATTCAGCGTGATCTCGGGATATCGCTCCGCGCAGACGAACGCTCAGTTGCACGAGAAGAGCTTGGGCGTTGCCAGACATAGTCTGCACATGGAAGGGCGCGCCATCGATGTGCGCATCAACGGCGTCGATTGTGCAAGCCTTGCCTCGCATGCCCTGGGCTTGAAACGGGGCGGCGTCGGATATTATCGCGCCTCGGATTTCGTGCACTTGGATACGGGCAAGTTTCGGACCTGGAAGGGGTAAGTCGCCCCACCCGGAGACCAGAGGTGGGTCCGCTGCGGTATTTGCTAGCATTTGACACATGAAGCTGCGCGATGTCGCGACAATACTCGCCCTTAGCGGCGCTCTTGCCGCCTGCACGCCGAAAATACCCGGCGCACCGCAGGCGACCCCCGTTGCGCCCGTCTCGACCGCTTTGTCCGCGGCGATGGACGGCGCACCGAGCGCCAGCCGGAGCGCCGCGTCGACGGGCGGGTTGGGCGAGCGCATTTACAGCGGCAACTGCGTGCCTTGTCATCAGCAAAGCGGAGCGGGGATACCGGGCGTATATCCAAGCCTTGCCGGATCGCCCGTGGTGCTAGGAGATCCGGCGGAATTGGCACGTTGGGTGATCAAGGGACAAAGACCCGCCACCATGCCGGCTGGCAGGTATTCAACACAGATGCTGCAATTTGGCTGGATGAAGCCCGCTCAAGCCGCGGCGCTCCTATCCTATCTGCGCTTGAATTTAGGGAACTCGGCAACATCCGTCGATGCGGCAGCTGTGGCGAGGGCCCTCGGGCAGTGACGGTGCATACCGCCATTCACGGCATGGTCGACCGTTGCCGCGCCTCGGATTATCCGCCGGTGGTCGCGAGGCTTCGCTCTGGTTGGGCCGTCATGGGAGAGCGCCAAGTGCTGCCGGGCTATTGCCTGCTGTTGCCTGATCCGATCGTGCCGCATTTGAACGCACTCGGCATGGATCTGCGCGATCAATTTTTGTCCGACATGGCGATGGTGGGCGACGCCTTGCTGGCCGTCATCCCGGCCCTGCGCATCAATTACGCGATGTTCGGCAACGTCGAGCCGGCGCTGCATGCGCACATTTTTCCCCGCAGCTCCACGGAGCCGGAAGCGATGCGGAGCGCGCAGCCTTGGGCGCTCGAATGGAATGCTGCGCCTGCCTACTCCGAGGACCTGCACGGCGACCTCAAGCGGCGCTTGGCAGCGCATCTCGCCGCTTTGTGCCCGGCTTGAGCTGCGCTCACCCACCGCGCACCGCGAGTTCGCGCTCGATCTCGCTCAAGTCGCCAAGCGGCGCCGAGCAGGTCATGCCGGTACATGCGTACGCCACGGTGGCCGAGGTGGCGCGCTTCTCCGCAAGTGCGCGCGGCAGGTCCGATGCTTCGCTGGGAACGGCAAAAATCATGCGCGTCGGCGCGTAACTGGCACGAAGAGCCTCAGCCCAGCGCTCAGCTTGCTCGGCATCGCCCCGAATAACGAGGATTTGCATCGGCGCCAAATAGTCCTCCAGCGCATCCGCCAACGCCATGTGGGCTTGCGGGTGTTGCTGGAGCATCGGCCATCCCGCACGCAGGGTGCGTTCGGCTGCTTCCAAGAAGGGTAATTCTCCAAGCAAGCATCCCAGGCGGCAGAGCAGCGCCGCCGCGATGCCGTTCCCCGAGGGAATTGCATCGTCGCTGAAGGTCTTGCTGCGATGGATGAGTCGCTCGTGATCGGCGGCCGTGAAGAAAAATCCACCCTCCTTGGAATCCTCGAATTGGGACAAAAGCACTTCGGTCAGTTGCCGCGCCCATTCCAAGTCGCTGGTGCGCCAACGGGTCTGCAACAATTCGAGCAGGGCGTCGGCGAGAAAAACATAGTCATCCAGGTAGGCCGGCAAATGCGCCCGCCCATCTTTGTAAGCCGCCAGCAGGCGGCCGTCGCGCCACAGGGACTTGCGTATGAAATCGACCGCCGCCGTGGCGGCATCCGCCAAATCGGCCCGGTGCAGCACGCGCGCGGCGATCGCCAAGCCCTTGATCACGAGTGCGTTCCACGCGGTGAGGATTTTCTCGTCGCGCGCGGGCCGAACGCGCAAATCGCGCACCCTCAACAGTTTGGCGCGCGCCGAATCGATGAGAGCGGTGACGGATTGCGCCGATTCGCCGAGCGCTGCGGCGATGGAGTCCACGCTTTCAAGCGCATGCAAGTGCCAGTCGCCCTCGAAATTGGCGCTTGAGTCCAAGCCGAAGCGACGCGAAAACGCAGCATTTTCCTGCGGCGACAACAGCGCTTGGATCTCGGACCGCGTCCACAAGTAAAATTTTCCCTCATGGCCTTCGGAATCCGCATCGAGGCTCGAATAAAAGCCGCCCTGGGGCGAACGCATCTCGCGCAGGAGCCAATCCGCGGTTTCAGCGGCAATCCTCGCGAACAGCGCTTCGTTGGTGGCGAGGGCTGCGCGCGAGAATTCGCACAAGAGCTGACCATTGTCATAGAGCATTTTTTCGAAGTGCGGGATCATCCACCGGCCATCGACGGAATAGCGCGAGAATCCGCCGCCGAGTTGATCGTAAATTCCGCCTTCGGCCATACGCGACAATGTAAGAGTCGCCATGTAGAGCGACTTAAGGTCGGGTCGCGCCCCTGCCGAGGTGGTGTACCAATGCCGCATGCAGCGCTCGATACTGCCGGGGTGAGGGAATTTCGGCGCCTGGCTGAAGCCGCCGAATTGAGCGTCGAATGAACGTTCGAGGGCGTTACGTGCGCCGCGGAGCGGCGATTCATCGAGCGTGACTTCGTCGGGCGCGGGTTTCGGCGCGAGATCCGCAAACGCGAGCTTCAATTGCTCGTTTTGCCTGGCGATGTCCGCGCCGTGTCGGTGGAAGTACTCGGACACACGCCGCAGCAGATCGCCGAACGCCGGCATCCCGTAGCGCGCTTCCTTCGGGAAGTAGGTGCCGCCGAAAAAGGGTGCTTGTTCGGTGGGTGTCAGGAACATCGTCAGCGGCCAGCCCCCGTTCCCATGAGTGATGAGCTGCTGCGCGACCTGGTAAATCTTGTCGAGGTCCGGCCGCTCCTCGCGGTCCACCTTGATGTTGATGAACAGCTCGTTCATGAGCGCCGCAGTGGCGGAATCCTCGAAGGATTCGTGCGCCATGACGTGACACCAATGGCAGGCCGAATAGCCGATCGACAACAGAATGGGCTTATTGTCCTTTTGAGCGGCGCGCAGAGCCTCGACTCCCCAAGGATGCCAATCCACGGGATTATCGGCGTGCTGCAACAAGTACGGGCTGGTTTCTGTGGCAAGTCGATTGCGCTGCATGCTACAGCTCCGCGTCGGTTAGAATGCGCGCCAATAATAGCCGAAGTAGGCCCCATGTCCGACTCCAGTCATGCGGCAGATTTGCCTGCCCTGCGCTTGAAACGCAACGAAGACCGCCGTCTGCACGCGGGACACCTATGGGTCTTCAGCAATGAGGTTGATACTCAGCAGACGCCGCTTACGAAGTTCCAACCGGGCGAACTGGTACGCGTGTTGGCGCATAACGACCGAGCGCTCGGACTGGCTTACGTCAATCCACAGTCGCTGATCAGTGCGCGGCTGCTCGAAACTTGGACGCCTCCCGATGTTGCGTGGCTGGCGAAACGCATCCGGGCGGCGCTCAGCTTGCGAGAACGGTTGTATGCAAAGCCCTACTATCGTCTCGTGTATGGCGAGTCGGACGGGCTGCCGGGGTTGGTGGTAGACCGCTACGGCTCCGCCTGCGTCGTGCAGATTGGGACCGCCGGGATGGAAAGGCTCAAATCCCAGATTCGACACGCCCTCGAGCAGGTTCTGCGTTGCAAGTCGCTGCTCTTCAAGAATGACAGCTCCGCGCGCGAAATGGAGGGCTTGCCGAGCTACGTGGAGACGGCGATGGGCAAGTTCGAGGAACTGGGGCAGATCGTCGAGGACGATCTCGAATTTCAGGCGCCGCTTGCCGAGGGACAAAAGACCGGCTGGTTTTTCGATCAGGCGGCCAATCGCCGCGCGCTGTCGAAATACCTGCGCAAGGGGGCGCGAGTCTTGGATGTGTTCAGCTACGTCGGGGCGTGGGGCGTGCGTGCGGCGCACGGCGGCGCCCGCGAGGTACTATGCGTCGACAGCTCCGAAGCTGCGTTAGAAATCGCAGTGGCCAATGCCGAACGCAACAAGGTCAAGGTCATTGCGGTCAAGGGCGATGCCTTTGAGGTGCTGGAGGATCTGGTCAAACAAGCGGCCCGATTCGATATAGTTGTGATCGATCCGCCGGCTTTTGCCAAGCGCAAGAAGGACCTGCCGAAGGCGCTCGGCGCCTACAAGCGCTTGAACCAACTGGCAATGCGGGTGGTCGCCGATGACGGCGTCTTGGTGTCATGCTCATGTTCTTATCACGTGGGCCTGGAGGACTTGCAGGATGCAATAGCCAAGGCGGCGAGGGCGGCCGACAAGCGCTTGCAGATCCTGGAAACGGGCGGCCAATCCCCCGATCACCCCGTGCATCCCGCCATTCCAGAGACCCGATATCTCAAAGCCTATTTCTGTCGGGTTAACGACAGTTTACAGTAGGCCCATGCTGACCTATCCGCACATCAATCCGATTGCGATCTCGATCGGGCCGATATTTGGTATTGGGCCATTGCGTGTCCATTGGTACGGGATCATGTACTTGATCGGATTCGTCGCCGCATGGTGGCTGGCGCGATACCGCTCCAGGCGACCAGGCTCCACCTGGACTGCGCTCGATGTCGATGACCTCATTTTTTATTCTGCCATCGGCGTCATCGTCGGCGGGCGGGTGGGGTGGTGCATTTTTTACGGCCACGACGTGATCGCGGAGAATTGGCTGAACGTTTTTCATATCTGGGACGGCGGCATGTCTTTTCATGGGGGAATGACCGGCGTGTTGGGGGCCGCCGCCGTCTTCGCGCGCGCCAAGCACAAGCGTATTTCCGACGTGCTCGACTTCCTGGCGCCGTTGCCGGGTCTCGGTTTGCTGGCAGGCAGGCTTGGAAATTTCATCAATGGCGAACTTTGGGGCAAACCCACGGATTTACCCTGGGGTTTCGGCGTGCCGAATGCCGACGGTGTTCTGGTTGCCCGGCATGCGTCGCAGCTTTATGAAGCAAGCTTGGAAGGACTGCTGTTGTTCGCCGTGCTGTGGTGGTACACGAGCAAGCCAAGGCCGCGGCTTGCCCCGACAGGTTTATTCTTGCTGGTATACGGATGCGCCCGATTTAGCGTCGAATGGGTCCGGCTCCCCGATGCGAACATCGGCTACCTGTCGGGTGGTTGGCTGACGATGGGCATGCTGTTGACCATGCCGATGATCGTGGCGGGTGCCGTGATGATGATCTATGCCTATCGACGCAACGTCCCGACCGGAAATTTGGGTGCAGTGGCAGCGTAATGCGGCAGTATCTCGATTTCCTGCGCCACATCCGGCAGCACGGCGCCCGCAAGGAGGATCGCACCGGCACGGGTACCTTGAGCGTATTCGGACATCAAATGCGCTTCGATCTTGCGGATGGCTTTCCCCTCGTGACGACCAAAAAACTGCATCTACCATCGATCATCCATGAGCTCTTGTGGTTTCTCAGCGGCGATACCAATGTGCGGTATCTACGGGAGCATGGCGTCCGCATCTGGGACGAATGGGCCGACAAAGACGGAAATCTAGGCCCGGTTTATGGCAAGCAGTGGCGCAGTTGGCCGGCGGCCGACGGCCGCAATATCGATCAGTTGACGCGTGTGGTCGAGCAGATCAAGAGCAATCCGAACTCGCGGCGCATCATGGTGAGCGCGTGGAACGTTGGGGAACTGGAGCAGATGGCTCTGCTGCCCTGTCATGCCTTGTTCCAGTTCTATGTCGCCGGCGCCCGGTTGTCCTGTCAACTGTACCAGCGAAGCGCCGACGCTCTGCTCGGCGTGCCCTTCAACATCGCTTCATACGCGCTGCTGACGCATATGCTGGCGCAGCAATGCGATCTCAATGTCGGAGAATTCATCTGGACCGGCGGCGACTGCCATTTATATCTGAATCATCTGGAGCAGGCCGACCTGCAGCTTACGCGGGTGCCGTATCGCATGCCGCGTCTCGAGATCCGGCGCAGACCACCGACCTTGTTCGAATACGCATTCGAGGACTTTGCGTTTCTCGACTATCACTACCACGCTGCCATCAAAGCCCCAATCGCCATATGAAGAAGACTGCGCGTCGCCGACGCCCTCCCTTGTTCGAAGTGCGCCATTCTCCAATCCACGGCTACGGCGTATTCGCTGCACGCCGTATCCGCAAGGGAACGACGATCCTCGAATACCTCGGTGAACGCGTAAGCCACGCCCGAGCTGATTCGCGCTATGAGGACAAGGACCCGAACGATAACCACACGTTTTTGTTCACGGTCGACTCGAGGACCGTTATCGACGCCGGGGTGAACGGCAATGAGGCGCGATTCATCAATCATTCCTGCGATCCGAACTGCGAGAGCACCACTCTGAAAAGGCGCATCTTCATCGAGGCAACTCGCACCATCCGGCCCGGCGAGGAACTTGCCTACGATTATCAGATTCAGCGCGACAGCGACGATGCGCCGAATGTCGATCAAATCTACACGTGCCGCTGCGGTGCCAAGAACTGCCGCGGCAGCATGCTGGAGCCCGCAAAGAAGCGGCGCAAGACTGCGCGGCGCTTGCCGAAGCGCGCCGCGGCGAAGAAAACCGTCCTCACGCGGACTGCTGCCGCAAAGTGAGCATTGATGTCGGCGACTGCATCTCGGTGCAGGATGAATTCCTGGACCCATCGCAGATCCGCGCCTTGTTGAAATGTGTGCAGCTGCGGCGCAAGCGCGGCCATTTCGATGCCGCACGAATAGGCAGTGGTGAAAGCTTGCAGCGGCGCGAGGACATCCGCGGCGATGCGACCTGTTGGATTATGCCGCCGCTGTTGCCCGCGGAGCGGGCGTTGCTGCGGCAACTGGAGAGCTTGCGCTTGCATCTGAATGCCCGAAACATGCTTGGACTATTCGAAACCGAGTTGCATTACGCGTGCTATCCGCCGGGGGCAGGGTACGATCGACATGTCGATCAACCGTACGGCCGTGCGCAACGTCAGGTATCGGTGGTGCTGTACCTGAACGAGGGTTGGACGGCTGCCTCGGGAGGCGAATTGCGTATTTTCGGTGCCGCCGGCCGCCACCGGGATATTGAGCCCCGCGCCGGCCGCCTGGTGTATTTTCTGACACCTGGGCGCGAGCATGCAGTGCTGCCGACGCAGCGGGAACGAATCAGCATCAGCGGTTGGTTCCGGGCGCGCGATTGACCCGGCCGCTGCGGCCGCCGCGGATCCGGTCCTCGCGCTCCAACAACGCCCGCTTGCGATTCACGCCCCACCGATAGCCGGCCAGCCGCCCATCCGCTGCGACCACGCGGTGGCAGGGAATGAGCAATGCAATATGATTCCGGGCGCAAGCCGAGGCGACGCTGCGCGTGGCGCGTGGCTCCCCGAGCCGTCCGGCAACCCCGCTGTAACTGGCGGTGTCGCCGAGGGGTATTTGCCGTAGCGCGCTCCATACGCGGGATTGAAACGCCGTGCCCTGAACATCCAGCGGCAGGTCGAGTGCTTCGCGCGGCAACAGCACGAAATCGCGTACCTTTTCAAACCAGCCGTAGAGCCGCGACTCATCGTTGTACAAATTCGCTTTCGGAAACGCGGCGCGCATCTCTTCGAGCATTGCCCCGGGCGCGGTGCCGAAGGTCAGCCAGCAAACTCCTTGCGCTGTCGCCCCGAGGAGCATCCATCCGAGGTCGGACATTCCCATCCACCAGCCGATGTCAAAGGCACCGCGCAGGCGGCCGGGCGTCATGCCCAACGTCTCGGCCGTAGCAGCGTAGGCGCTCGAGTTCGTGGCGAAACCGGCGTCGAACACGGCGTCAAGGGCAGTGCGGCCCGCGGTCGCGCGCCGCGCCAGACGATGCAAGGCCAGAGCCTGCGCATAGGCCCTGGGGCTGACCCCGAGGCGCCGGGTGAATTGCCGCTGCAGCTCCGATCTCCCGACGCCCAATTCAGCCGCCACATCCTCGAGTTTTCGGGCATGTCGCTCGATATGGCGGCAGGCGTCGTTCAGCACTTCCGGCCAGTTCACCCGTGCCCGTGACCGAGCAGGCGACGTCCCTCGTGTTCGATTCACCGCGCCCTCCTAGGGAAGCTCGCCTGCGGACTTTGAGTCCATTGCATAAGGATAGACAGTGTCCAGAAAACGATCCTGTGCGCGCACGCGGGACATCCAACTAGAGAGCGCCGGGAATCCGCCGAGCGCAATTCCCGCCTCGTCTGCGCGGCTTGCGTATGCGAATACGCTGATGTCGGCGATCGTATACCCCGAAACGGTCAAAAATTCCCGCCCGGCGAGCCAGCGATCGAGTATCGCCAGGGTCTTTAGGCTGGTTCTTCTCTTCGCGCATATGGTTTCGCTGCTGCGGCGTGCGAGCTTCCCGGTCATCGTCCAGTGGCGGAGCGAGGCGAGCCCGTTCTGGATGAAATCCTCCTCGAAAAACATCCAGCGTAAGACTTGAGCTCGATCCCATGAGCTTTCCGGCAGGTATCGGGTCCCCTCCGCCAGGTAGAACAAGATCGCGTTCGATTCCGTCAGGACGCGCCCATCCTCGAGTTCCAACACGGGCACGGCCCCGGTCGGACTCTTGCCGAGGAACTCGGCTTGCTGACCTTCGCCCGCGAAAATGCTCACGAGTTTTGTGGCGTACGGCCGCTGCAGGTGACTCAGCAGCAGCCTGACTTTGTAGGCGTTCTGGGATGGCAGGTAGTCGTAAAGCGTGATCATGGTGGAGAACCCGTGGCAGATGTGCGCACTCTAGTCGGTGCAGTGCCGGCAATCTTCCGGAATTGTGCGCGACGCTGCAGAATGAGCGCATGGCGGACGCACGCGGTTTCATTCTTCAAGCGAGCTATCGCATCGTCCCCGGCTCCAACGGGCAGCGCATACCGGTCGTGCACGTCTATGGCCGACTGGAAGATGGCGGCACGTTTCTGGTGTGCGACGACCGGCAACGTCCCCATTTCTACATCCGCGCGGTCGATTCTGAGCGCGCCCGCGCGCTGGGCGTGCCGGATCCGCGACCGGCGGATAAACGCTGCTTCGCCGGTATCGCGGTGGACCGGCTGCAGGCCGAGACTCCGCAGGATGTTTCGGGGCTACGCGACCGATTGCAGACCGCCGGCATAGAGACATTCGAGGCCGACGTGCGTTTTGCCGCGCGATACCTGATCGACCGCGGCATCAAGGGAGGTTGCGAGATCGACGGCGAATGGCTGCCTGGGAACGGTATCGCCCGCGTGTATTCGAATCCGATCCTCCGGCCGGCCCGAGTCGAAATCGAACCGCGCGTGCTGTCGTTCGACATTGAGACGGACGGCAATGGCGAGCGTTTGCTGGCGATCTCGCTGTACGCGCCCGGCGTTGACGAAGTTCTTATCGTCGACCCCTTGGATAGAGCCATGCCGGAGCGTGCCCGCCGCTCGCCGGATGAGCGGGCAGCCCTGGATATGTTCTGCGCCCGAACGAAGGAAATCGATCCGGACGTCGTCACGGGCTGGAATGTCATCGACTTCGATCTCACCGTTCTGCAGCGAGTGGCCGCTCGTTGCAACCACCCGCTTCAACTGGGCCGAGAGCCGGGCGCGATCCGATTGCGCAAGGCGGAGGGCTATTTCGGCAGCGGTCAGGCTTTTATCGCCGGCCGTTTGGTGCTCGACGGAATCGATCTCATGCGCGGAGCTTTCGTGCGCATGGATGAATACTCACTCGATGCCGTGGCTCGCGAAGTGCTCGGTGAAGGGAAGGCCGTCGCCGGGGAAGTACGCGATCGGATCGCGGAAATTCTCCATAACTATGACCATGACCTCGACGCATTCGCGTTCTACGCGCGCACCGATGCCCGGCTTGCGTACGAAATCGTCGAGCGGTTGAAACTGGTGCGGCTCGCTTATGCACGCAGCCAACTGACGGGCATGACACCTGACCGCGTTGCGGCGAGCATCGCATCCTTCGATTTTCTGTACCTGACGGAACTCAACAAACGAGCCATCGTTGCGCCGACGGTGCGGGACCTCGCCGAGCGCGGCCGCGCCGCTCAGCAAGGCGGCCACGTTCTTGAATCCGCAGCAGGCCTGCACAGCAACGTGTGGGTGTTCGATTTCAAGAGTCTGTATCCAAGCATCATCCGCACCCTCAACATTGACCCGCTATCGTACGTCGAGCAGCCCCCGCCCGACGCCGATCTCATCCGGACGGCGGGGGGCGCGTTCGTGCGGTCGCCGGCGATTCTGCCGGGCATGCTTGATGAGCTTTTTCCGCGCCGCGAAGCCGCCAAGACAGCGGGCGACGGCGTGGCATCGAATGCGATCAAGATTCTGATGAACTCCTTTTACGGCGTGCTGGGCGCGCCTGCCTGCCGCTTTTACAACCCGGCGCTCGTCAATGCCATCACCGGTACGGGCCGGGAGCTTTTGCTGTGGTCGAAGGCGTGGTTCGAATCAGCTGGGTTCAAGGTGCTCTACGGGGATACCGACAGCTTGTTCGTGAATTCGCGCGCCGAGGAGCCGGATCTCGCCCGTAA
>JBBROC010000035.1:0-34189 GCA_038229815.1 Steroidobacterales bacterium
GCAGGCTCTGCACCAAGGTGCGAAGCGAGCGGGCGATCTCGAATTTATAGATTGCCCATACGCCATGACGATTGAACGCCGCGGGTGAGAGGGACGAGCTCATGGGTGTCGTCTCACGAGCTCAACGAAGATATCCTCGAGCGAGCTTTGATGGGTTTGAAGATCCTTTATCACGATCGATAGGTCGCTCATGCGTTTGAGCAACGCGGACATATCGATGCTGTTTGCGCCATCCACGGTATACATGAGATCGTAGCCGTCGGCTTTCAGCTCAAGGCCCCACGAATCGAGTTCCGGCGGGATTCTTTGGAGCGGCTGCTGCAAGTGCAAGGTCAGCTGCTTCTTGCCAAGTTTCTTCATGAGCTCCTTTTTTTCCTCGACCAGGATCAACTCGCCCTTGTTGATCACTCCGATTCTGTCCGCCATTTCCTCCGCTTCCTCAATGTAATGCGTGGTCAAGATGATCGTGACCCCGGTATCGCGCAGGCTTCGAACCAAGGACCACATATCGCGGCGCAGCTCCACATCGACGCCGGCGGTCGGTTCATCGAGGAACAATATCTCCGGCTCGTGGGACAGCGCCTTTGCAATCATTACCCGCCTCTTCATGCCGCCGGACAACGTCATGATCTTGCTGCTGCGCTTGTCCGATAACGATAAATCGCCGAGCAGCTTTTCGATGAAGGCGGGATTCGGCGCGCGCCCGAATAGGCCGCGGCTGAAGGACACCGTTGCCAATACCGTCTCGAAGGCATCGGTGCTCAACTCTTGCGGAACCAAGCCAATGATGCTCCGGGCCGCCCGATAGTCGCGTACGGTGTCGTGGCCGTCCGCAATCACCGTACCGCCGCTCGCAGTGACGATGCCGCAAACGATATTGATCAGCGTGGTCTTGCCCGCGCCGTTAGGGCCCAGCAGCGCAAATATTTCTCCCTTGTCGATGTCAAGGTTGATCGGCTTCAAGGCCTGCAAACCCGAGGCATAGGATTTGACGACGTTACGGATAGAGATGACTGGTTTCATGAGTTCCTTGGGCGCAGGCGATGCGATCTCAGGCGTTCGCGATACGACCGACAAGAGCTCGAGTGAATTCGGCCGTGCTGGCATAACCGCCCAAGTCGCTGGTTCTCACCTTGTCGACATTAAGGGTTTGATCGATGGCAGTGCGCAAGCGCGCGGCTTTGTGCGGCAAGTGACAGTGTTCGAGCATCATGGCCGCAGCGAGCATGATCGCGGTGGGATTTGCCACACCCTTGCCGGCAATGTCGGGGGCGGAGCCGTGCACGGCTTCAAATATCGCGGCGTCGGCCCCGATGTTGGCGCCGGGGGTCATTCCTAAACCACCCACCAATCCGGCGACGAGGTCGGACAAGATGTCGCCGAACAGATTGGTGGTCACCAGCACGTCGAATTGCCAAGGATTTAGCACCAGTTTCATGGCACAGGCGTCGATGATGACCGTCTCCAGTACGAAGCGACCCTTGTATTTGCGCTCGTACAGTTCCTGTCCTGCCTCCAAAAAAATCCCGGTCAAGATCTTCATGATATTGGCCTTGTGCACGATGGTCACTTTCTTGCGGCCGGTAACAATGGCGTGCTCGAATGCGAATTCCAACAGGCGTCGGCTGCCCTGACGCGTGTTCACGCCCGACGCCATGGCGACAGCGTGGGGGTCATCGTCGATCTGAATGTAATACTCGTGCCCCAGGTACAGGCCTTCGAGGTTCTCGCGCACAACCACCAAATCGATGTTGTCGAAGCGGCCGCCGGGAACCAGGGTCCGTGCGGGCCGCAGGTTTGCGTACAACTTGAACTCCTCCCTCAGGCGCACGTTGGAGGATCTGTATCCACCTCCCGAGGGAGTTTCCAGCGGACCTTTGAGAGCCAAGCGCGTGCGTCTGATGCTGTCGAGGACCCTGCCCGGGAGCGGGTCGCCTGCGGCTTTGAGGCCCTGCAGGCCGGCGATTTGCGTGTCCCATTCGAAAGGCGCACCGAGCGCTTCGAGTGCGGCGAGCGTCGCGTCGACGATTTCGGGGCCGATCCCATCACCGGGGATCAGTGTTGCTGGTATTGATTGTGGCATCTGCTTCGGTTCTCGGGATGGATGAAAATCGAGCGATAAGGATACTCGAAGTCGAATGAGATTAGACTGCGTGCTGTCGCGGAGAATTGTTGATTACCACCACCGACGAAATCGTTGCTGCAACACGCCGTTGGCTGGAGAAGTCAGTCATCGGCCTCAACCTGTGTCCGTTCGCCGAGGGCGTTTATCGGGGCGGCCGGCTGCGCATTCGCGTCAGCGAACAGCGATCGGCATCCGGTCTGTTGGAAGAGCTTCGCTCGGAGTTGATCGGCCTGCAGGAGGCGGATCCCCTGCATTGCGAGACGGTGCTGTTGGTTCATCCGTGGGTGCTATCTGATTTCATCGAGTACAACGATTTCCTCGACGTCTGCGAGGCTGCGGTCGCCGAGCTTGGCCTGGAAGGAGAATTGCAAGTTGCGAGCTTTCATCCCCAGTACCGGTTCGCGGACACCGAGTCCGAGGACATCGAAAACTATACCAACCGTTCCCCCTACCCCATGCTGCATCTGCTGCGCGAGGCGAGCGTCGAGCGCGCCGTCTCTGCGGTGCCGGATGCCGATGAAATTTACCGCAAGAACATCCGCACGCTGCGCGAGCTGGGGCATGCCGGTTGGCTGCGGCTATGGCGGGACTAGGTTCTAGCGCATCGTCATCGCGTCTGCGTTTCCGCTCGAGCGGCCGAACGCAGCATCGCAAACGCCGCGTAGGCGATGACGACTATAACGAGCCAGCGCAGCGCATTTAGCGGCAGCGACCTGACGATGAATGCGGCAACGAGGACGCCGATCGGGCCGCCAACTGCTAGGCCGAGCGAAGGGCCCCACGCAAATCTACCGGTTTGAAAGAAGCGCAAACTGGCCACGGGCTGCAGCAGTGCGCAAGAGCCCATCATGATGGGAAAGGCGGCAATCGGATGCATCCCGAGGAGCGCCAGGGTGATCATGCACGGCGCATACAATCCGATGCCGGCGCTCATGAGTGCGCCCAATATGAAATTAATGCCCACCGCCAGCCCGAACTTCCAGCCGCCGAGGCTCATCGCCGTGCCGCCGCCCGGAAGAACGCCTAGATTGATGGCGGAGAACACCGTCCCGGCGATCACCAAGGCAATCCCCATGGTGATTTGGATCGCGCGACGCGGTAAACGCGCCACCACGCCCGCACCGAGCCAGGCGCCGGCCGCCGCGCTGCCGACAGCGGTGACCAACAACAGCGGGTCAACCAGAATCGCTCCCACAAAAATAAGAGTTTCTGCGAGAGCGGCCGGGGTATGACCGACGTTGAGAGTGCCGGGAATCAATTCGTCGGCAACGATACGCCGCAATTTGTAGATCGCCGTGGTCGGTGCAAACGACCCGATTCCCAAAGTATCGAAGAAATCCGTGACAAAACCAATGACGAATTCGAGCGGTGTCGGCCAGCGCACCGTCGTGCTCCGGCGCGCAGCGCGCACTGCGCCGATAATGAAGGCTGCGCCGGCCAAGCCGATGGCGACATAAAAAGCAAGTTGGGCTGCATTCATGGGACAGCAATATACCCTGCTGCGGACGCGAAATACCGGGCAACGGGTGGCAGTATTCAGTTTGCAGCGCTTCACGTACACTGGATCGCAAAGAAGGCGGCCCGCCTCGAAAAACTGCATGGGGATCTACGGACAATCATGTTTACGTCAGCAACAGCGGCAACGACAGTGCGAGAGAGGCCTAAGCAAATAAGAGCGAGCGTTTCATGCGCGGGGCCGGTGGAGACTTGTGCGCGTGCTGCGAGCGCCGCGGTGGGATTATTCGCGGCAATGGCATGCGTGGGAACGATCGAGGCGGCAACCGAGTTTCCCAACCCATTGCCGGCCGAGACCATTCCGAAGGTCGAGACGTTGCCGGTGAAGTATCCGACGACATGGAGCTATCTCAACTATGCCGGCGATCGGATCGAACTTCGCAATGTGGGCAGCGACAGCCGCGACGTCAAGGCTCAATTGCCGGCGCACGACTCCGCCACGTTCTTGGTCCCCGATAAACGCCCAGAAATCTATGTGGCGGACACTGTCTGGTCGCGCGGTTCGCGCGGTACGCGTACGGATTTCATCACGATCTACGATACGCATACGCTCAATCCGATCGGCGAAATCGTATTGCCGGGGGCCAAGCGCGCGCTCATCACCGCCATGGAAGGTTTGATCGCGTTCACTGACGATCAGCGCATGGCTTTGGTCTTCAACTTCACGCCGGCCTCCTCGGTGACGGTCGTCGACCTGACCAAGCGGCAGGTGCTCGGTGAAGTGGAAATCCCGGGCTGCTCTCTCGTGTATCCCTCAGGCATGCGTGGCTTTTCGACGTTGTGCGCGAGCGGCACGATGCTGACCGTGCGGCTCGACGCCAACGGCGCGGTGGCCGGCCGCAGCGAGTCGAAGGCATTTAACCCGCTCGACACCGACCCGCTGTTCACGGCGTCGACGGTCGTCGGCGGGTTGCGCTATTTTCCGAGCCTGCATGGCCGCGTTCAGCCCATCGATATGCGGGGGGACGACGTGAAACTGCTGCCCGATTGGCCTTTGGTGACAGCCCCCGAGCAGGCCGGCGACTGGCGCCCGAGCGGATGGCAGATCGTCGCAGGCGACGAACAAAAACTTCTCTATGTGCTGATGCAGCCGCAGGCGCATGAAGGCACTCACAAGGATCCGGCGGCGGAAGTGTGGGTATACAACACTTCCACCAAGACCCGCGTCAAACGCCTCAGGCTCGTCAGACCGGGCTCCTCGATTGCGTTGACTCATGGCGCGGAACCGCTGTTGTTGGTGCAGGCCGGCGAGCGGCTCGACGTGTATGAGCCAGGCGGCAATCTGGTGCGCAGTATGGATTTGCCCGGATTCCATACGCGCATGCAGATCGAGCCCGTGCGTTGATGACGGGAGCGACATCGATGTTCGAGGTCATTCAAGTGCTCGTGGTGCAGCTTGCGGCATTTCAGGCCGCGCTGCTGCTGGCGTCTGGCCTTCATAAATTGACGCGTCCCGGCCGCGCGAAAGAGGCGGTCCATGAATTCGCAGGCGTGCCGAGCCGTCTCGCTCCGGCTGCCGCCGCGCTGATTGCAGCGGCCGAAATGCTGGCCGGCTTTTTGCTGTGGACGCAATCTTGCCGTGCCGAGGGTGCCGCGCTCGCGGCCCTGATCTGGGGTGCATATCTTTTCTTGATTTTGCGCGCGATTGCTCGCGGACGGCGCGACGTGGATTGCGGGTGCAGCTTTGGTGCCGTTCAGCACCCCTTGGGGCAATACCAAGTGTTGAGGAATGTGTGGCTGACCGGCATGGCATTGCTGGTGGCGGCGGTTTCGGCGGCAAGCATCGGCGGTCAGGTCCTCGGCTCGCAGATTTTAGCGGCGTGCGCCTTGCTGGCATTGTATGGCGCCTTGGATCAGGCGATGGCCCTGATGCCGCCGCGCACTGGAGAATTGTTATGAGTTTCTTGATAGCCTCGCAGATCATGCTCTGGGTCGGACTGCTCGCTCTGGGTGTGGTGTGTATCGCGCTCGCGCGTCAAATCGGCGTTCTGCATCAACGCGTCGCGCCTGCGGGCGCATTGTCGCTGCGCCAGCCGCTGAAGCTTGGCGAACTCACGCCCGAGATGGTGCTGCCGGGGCTGGACGGATCCCCGGTAAAAATAGGCGGTGCGCGCGGCGGCCGCAGCCAATTGCTATTGTTTCTGTCGCCTGGCTGCGCGGTGTGCGAAACCTTGCTGCCCGCGGTGCGCTCGGCTCAGGGCGCTGAGCGCGGCTGGCTCGATATCGTATTGGCCAGCGACGGCGAAACCGACCAGCATGAAATCTTCGTGCGCGAGAAGGGATTGACCAGGTTTCCGTACGTGGTGTCAGAGCATCTCGGGCGCAGTTTCGGCGTTGCCAAGCTTCCGTATGCCGTATTGATAGATGAAGCGGGCAAGTTATCGTCAACCGGTCTGGTCAATACGCGCGAGCATTTGGAGAGTCTCTTCGTTGCGAAGGAGACCGGCGTCAGCAGTATTCAGCAAGTCCTCAGTCAAAAACCGAGGCATGCATCTTCGGGAGAATAAGAGTGGCTCAGTTCGATCATTTGACCGAAAAAGTGTTGCGCGGGTTCGCGAGCCGCAGTTCGCGGCGCAGCATGTTCAGCATGCTCGGCGGCTTGCTCGCCGGTGCGGCCGCGCTGCCTTTGCTCCCTGTGGAGCGGGCAGGTGCCACCGAGCCGAATTCCTCGGATCCCAATTCCGGCCAGACGTCGCCCCGGATGAGCGGCAATCCGCAGGATCCCGGCGACCCGACCAAGTGCGATTATTGGCGATATTGCGCCATCGACGGTTCGCTTTGCGCTTGTTACGGGGGAAGCACCAATTCGTGTCCGCCGGGAACCGAAATGTCACCGATCACTTGGATCGGCACGTGCCGCAATCCGGCAGATCGGCGCAATTACATCATCTCGTATAACGATTGCTGCGGCGGCGTGGCGTGGGGTCGGTGCGCATGTCAGAACAATCAAGGCGATCGGCCCGTGGTGCGCCCGCAGAACAACAATGAAGTCACATGGTGTTTCGGCACCAAGAGCCAGTCGTATACTTGCTCGACCGCGATCATTTTGGGTGTGGCTATTGACCAGAAGTAGCGCTCGGAGACCACTGAGACGGCGGGCAAATGTCACAGTGTTCGCCACTGCGCTGGGCGCCACTGCGCTGGGCGCCTTGGCGCTGAGCGGCGGAGTGCCCCTCAGCGCCGCCGACGCGCAGCCGGCTGATGCTGCTTCGTTGGGCGCAACGGTATTCACCGATCACTGTGCCGTTTGCCACGGCCCGCTGGCGGCTGGTATACCCGGCAGCTTTCCATCTCTGCATGAACAAGTCGTGGCCTTTGCGAAAACCTCGGCGGGCCGCGATTACCTTGTGATGGTGGTTACCACCGGCCTCATGGGCACTCTTACCGTGGGCGGCGCCAACTACAACGGCGTGATGCCAGCCCAGTCAGGATTGGACGAGGCCGCAGTCGCGGCAGTGCTGAGTTATCTGGCGAGCAACATGGGCAAGACCGAATCCGGGACCGGGACGCTGTCGGCGATCGACGTGAGCGCGGCACGGGCGCGCCATGCCGATGGATCGGCCCAGGCCACGCGCGCGTTGAGACCGGCCACGGACCCATGACCGCGCCGGTGCGGTCGGTGACACTGGTAGCTGCGCTGTCGTTGGCGAGCGCATCTTTTTCGATGCTGAGCGCCGGCTCTGCATATGCGGACGAGCAATCATCGCCGGCGGGCGTTGAGGATCCGCAGCGCGCCTGGCAGCATTGGACGCTCAATTGCCAGGGCTGTCATCGCCCGGACGGAACAGGATCGTCCGGGACCGCGCCGAGCCTTGCGGGCACCGTGTCCCGGTTCTTGTCCGTGCCGGGAGGACGCGAATATCTGGGCCGGGTTCCGGGTGTCGCGACCTCGCCGCTGTCGGATGCGGATTTGTCCGAAGTGATGAATTGGATGCTTTGGCGGTTCGACAAAGAACACCTGCCGGCGAATTTTCGGCCCTTCACGGCAATCGAGATCGGGCAGTTGCGCGGAGCGCCGCTGCGGCTCGAAGCATCGCAGATGCGCGCCGAATTGCTCGAGAAGGCGGATAAGTCCGCGACGCCATGAACGATTCTCGCGACGATGTGGTGCTCACGACCTGCCCGCGCGATTGCTACGATACGTGCGGAATGCTCGTCCACAGGCGCGATGGGATTGTCACTGCGGTTCGCGGCAATCCCGCTCACGCCGTCAGCCGCGGCACTCTTTGCGGTAAGTGTTCCACCGCCTACAATCGCGAATGGCGGGACCCGACGCGTCGGTTGACTCAACCGCTGCGGCGCGCGGGCGTGAAGGGAGGCGGCCGGTTCGAGCCCGTATCCTGGGACCAGGCATGCGCGGAAATCTCGCAGCGGCTGCAGCACATCGTTGCATCTCAAGGCGCACAAACGATTCTCAACGCACACTACACGGGAACCATATCGTTGCTCGCCGGCATCGCGCCGATGCGCTTCTTTCACCGTCTGGGAGCCACTGAAGTCACTCCGGACACGATCTGCAACATGGCGGGGCACGTCGCTCTGCGCTACATGTACGGATCGTCCGTCGACGGGTTCGATCCGCGCACAGCCAAGGATGCAGCTTGTATCGTAGTCTGGGGGGCGAATCCTCATGCCTCCGCGCCGCATGCGCATGAGAACTGGCTGCCGGAGGCGGGCGGCAAGGTCGTGGTTGTCGATCCCATCCGCACGCCCACGGCGGCACTGGCGGATATTCATCTGCAGCCGTTTCCCGGCAGCGACGCCGCTCTGGCGTTCGCGCTGCTGCACGTGATTCGACGCGAAGGACTGATCGACTCCGGCTTCATCGCTGCTCATGTGCACGGGTGGGAGGAACTCGAACCGCTGCTGGGAGCATGCGACCCTGCTTGGGGTGCCGCCATCACCGGTGTGCCCGCCGCGTTGATCGAGGAGGTCGCCGTTCTTTACGCGCGCGGCCCTTCGCTGTTGTGGCTTGGGCAAGGTCTGCAACGCCAGACTACCGGTGGCAATGTGATTCGCGCCTGTGGCTTACTGCCGGCAGTTACCGGCAACCTATGCAAGCCCGGCGCCGGTTTTTTATATCTTAACGGCAACTTGCGGCAACGGCGCATCGATGAGGAGTACTTGAGCGGCGCTCGCTTGGCGCCTGCCGGCGGCGCACAGTCGGTAAGCCATATGGATTTCGCGGCAGCCCTCGAAGATCCGGCACGTTCGCAGGCGCTGTTCGTGTGGAACATGAATCCGTTGGCGTCTTGCCCGCAACAGGCGCGCCTGCGCAGCGCGTTGCAGCGCGAGGACTTGTTGACGATCGTTCTGGATCTGTTTGCAACCGACACGACCTGCATGGCTGATTACGTGCTGCCGGCGGCGAGCTTCCTGGAGTTCGACGATCTCATTGCGTCATACTTCGAATTGACTCTTTCCGCGCAGGTCAAAGCGATGGAGCCGATGGGAAGCGCTTTGCCGAATCAGGAAATTTTCCGGCGCTTGAGCAAAGCTATGGCGTTTTCCGAACCCGAATTGCAGGAAAGCGACACTTCGATACTGGACACTCTGATGGAGCGCAGCGGGCTCGGGCTTACCTTCGCGGCGCTGGCGAAACGCGGGTCGATCTGGGTGCCTGAGAAGCCTGCGGTGCAATTCCCAGAGCGCGTATTCGGCACGCCGAGCGGACGCATCGAGATAGCCTCTTCGCGCGCCGCCGCGGATGGTCACCCCGCAGTGCCTCAAGCGTGGAGCGACCCAAGGCCTGCTGCCGGTCAATTGCGCTTGCTTTCGCCGGCGCATGCGTGGCTCATGAATACGAGCTTCGGTAATGTGCGTCAGATCGAGAAACGGATTGGCGACGCGACGATAGCCTTGCATCCGGACGACGCCGCCGACCGGCGACTGGCGGAAGGCGACTCTGCTCTGGTGCACAATCGCTGTGGTCGCCTGCGGCTGACAGTGCTGATCTCCGGCATAGTACCGCGCGGCGTGGCGCTGACCCACAAGGGTCGGTGGCTCAGCACGGATGCGGCAGGGGCCAACGTCAACCTACTGAATCCGGGACAGAAAAGCGACATGGGCGAAAGCACGGCTGTGCACAGCATCGAGGTGTCGGTGTCCGCGATATGAGCACCGAGGCCGCGCTCGCGGCCACAAACGACGTCGGCAGCGCCCAACTGAAGCGTTCGCTGCAACATTGGGACCTGGTGCTGTACGGCTTGGCCTATATCGCCCCGTTCGCGCCTCTAAGTACGCTTGGTTTCGTGTGGAACGAATCGAACGGCTTGATCGTTCTTGCGTATCTCTTGGGCGCGGTGTGCATGTATTTCACGGCGCAAAGCTATGCCACCATGACCGAGACGTTGCCCACGGCGGGGTCGGTTTATGGCTTCGCGCGTCATGCCTTGGGCGCGTTCGCGGGGTTCATCGCCGGTTGGATGATACTGCTGGATTACCTGTTGATTCCGGCATTCGTCTACGTGCTGATCGCGGTGGCGCTGGAGACTCTGCTGCCCGGCATCGATCGCGGAGTCTGGATCGCGGCAATGCTGGCGGCGACCACCCTGGTGAATTGGTTCGGCATTACGGTTACTTCGCGCGCAAACTTCATCTCGGTGGGACTGCAGGTGATCATCCTGGTTGGATTTCTGACGCTAGGCGTGATCGCGCTTTACGCCGGCAAGGGCAACGGCGCGCTGACGCTCAAGCCCGTGTTCAGTGCCACGGCCTTTGACGCAGGCAAAATATTCAGCGCAACTTCGATTTGCATCATGTCCTTCCTCGGTTTCGACGCAGTCTCAACCCTCGCCGAAGAGGTGGAAGGGGGCGACCGGCGCGTCGTCGGCAAGGCGATCATCGCTGTGTTGGTGTTGTCCGCTACGTTCTTCGTTGCGGTTGCCTGGGTCCTCGGCAATCTCTTGCCAGGGATTGCCATCAAGGATCCGGCGGCTGCGGTGTATGAGTTGGCGCGATGGGCGACCGGCCCGTGGACCGCGGTGGTGTTGGCGTGGGCATATGTCGGAATAGTCGGTTTGTCGAATGCATTGCCGATGCAGGTCGGCGTCGCGCGGGTGGTCTTCGCCATGGGACGCGATCGACAGCTGCCGCGGATTCTGGCACGGGTCCATCCGCGCTATCACACTCCGTACGTGGGCATGCTGGCGACCGCTGCATTGTCGCTTGCAGCGGCCCTCTACATGAAAAACCGCCTCGACGATCTGGCATCGATCGTGAATTTCGGCGCTTTGTGCGGGTTTATCTTCCTGCACATCTCAGTTCTCGCGTATTTCGGCATCAAGCGGCGCTCCGCGTCGTGGCTGAGGCACTGGCTGGTGCCGGCCTGCGGCATCATCGTCGTCCTCGCGGTGTTGTCAGGCATGAGCACACTCGCCGTCAAAGTCGGCTCGGTATGGCTGGCGGTCGGCTTGGTTTACGGATTGGTTCTGAAGGCAAAGCAACGCGACGAATTGCACATTCCGCTGTAGCGCCTTGGGAAGGAATGCGGCTATCGAGCCTGCGGTACGTCGCGCACCAATTTTGCAGCTGCGTCGACCACCGCGGCTTGATGCGGCTGCAGATCCTGGCCGCCCATCAGCATCAATTCCTCGAGATAGGGATCGACCACGGAGGTTCTGATGCCGGCGAATTCCTCGATGATGGCCAAGCCGCAGAACGGCACATAGGCATTGGAGTAGCCGCCCTCATGAGTTGCCACGAGGCGGCCGGCGCATAAAGAATCGGCGGCGGCGGCGATTCGAGCGGCCATTGCCCGGTAAGTTTCGCTGGTACACAGCATGCGGCCGAGAGGATCCATGGCGCTCGCATCGAGGCCGGACGCGACGACGATCAGTTGCGGTCTGAAGCGTTGCAGCGCCGGCAACACCACACGGTCGAAAGCGGCGAGATAGGCCGCGTGTCCGGAACCGGGCGGCAACGGAATGTTGAGGTTGGTGCCGGCGGCGGCGCCGATGCCCGTGACGGCAAGCTGTCCGGCATCGACGGGATAGCAACGGTCTTGGTGAATCGACACCGTGAGTACCGATGGATCAGCAATGAATGCACCCTCGGTTCCGTTGCCGTGATGCACATCCCAGTCGACGACGGCGACACGCTCCACGCCGCGCGCTCTTTGGGCGTGGCGAACGAGCAGCGCCGCGTTGCCGAAGATGCAGTAACCGCGGCCCGCGTTCGCCTCGGCATGGTGGCCCGGAGGCCTCACCAAGGCGTAGGCATTCTTGATGCGTCCCGCCAGCACCGCATCCGCGGCCTCGATGCAGCCGCCGGCTGCGAGCAGCGCGATTTCGAAACTGCCTGCTCCGATGCTGGCGCTGTCGCCGATTGCGCCGCCGCCGGCCTCCGATAATGCGCGCACCGACTCGATGTAGCGCTCGGTATGGAAATAGCGCAGCTCCGCATATTCGGCGGGACGGGGCTTGACTCGGGTCAGTTGCTCGCCGAGGCCGCTGACCTCGATGAGCGCCAACAGGCGACGCTTGGACTCGGGGGTCTCAGGATGCCTGTCTGGCTGCACGAAGGAGCTGGAGCTAGAAAATCCCGCACCGCTGCCGGGATCATGCCAAAAATAACGTTCGTGGGCGACTAAGCCGGTTTGCATGGAAAAGATCAGCGCGCAGGCTGCGCGTAAACTTGTTTGCCCCGGAACCACGTTTGCGTGACGCGGGTTTTCGCAATGTCGTCGGCGCGGCCGTCCGCGGCCAGCTGAACGATGTCGCGGTCGAGGACGATGAAATCCGCCGACTTGCCGACCTGCAGCGATCCCGCGTCCTTGTCGATGCCCAGCATGCGAGCGCCATTGATGGTGTAAGCGTCAATGGCCTCATCGACATTCAGGTCTTGGGAGGCGTTCAGCGCGTCGCCGCCGGGATTGCGGCGAGTGATGGCGTGCGCCAAGTTGACGAACGGACGCGGATCCCGCGTTTCCACCGGGGCATCGGAGCCGGCGGCAGTGATTCCTCCGGCATTTTGAACCGCGCGGACCGGGTAGGAGTTGGCTTCGTAGAAGCTGCCTCGTGCGTGTAATTCGCGATAGTCGTTCCCTCGAATCTTTTGCAGAAAAGGGATCACGGTCATGTCGTACGCAGTATCCACACTCATCCACGCGAACGTCCAGGCGACATACAGGTGATCGCGGCCGACGCGTGCCACATCTTCGGGTGCCGACAATTGAATATGCGCCAAGCTGTCACGGGTTGCGTAATTCCCGTCCGATTTGCGAGCGGCTTCGATCGCATCCAGGGCGGTGCGCAGCGCGCGATCCCCGATCACATGAATGTGCATGTTGAATCCGGCGGCGTGGAAACGCCGCACGAATTCCAGGATCACCGCCCGGTCATGCTGCAGCTCACCATTCGACACGCTGCATTGCGCCGGGTGGTACCCGTGTTGCTTGAGGAACTCGGCAGTCCTTGTCGCGTCGGCATAGGCGGCCGCATGCGCCCGCACATCCGCGCACAGCGGTGCGGCGGTATCGACATAGCCGGTGACGCTGGCCAGACCCTTGCCGTCGACGCTAAAGATCGGTTGCAGGAAATTCCTCAACGACGCCCCATTGGGCAACGTAGGTGGAACTGCGTAGGGATTGCCTTCGAGCACTCCGTCCGCAAATAACTTGATGAAGTCGGCGCGTATCAGGGGATTCGATGCGTACTTGTCGCGGATAGCGACGGCTTTGCTCACCATGGCCTCGTAGTTCACATTGCCGCCAGCTGTGTGGTACACGGCGGGATCGTAGAACTGCGCGAGACTGACTCGCACGGTCAATTGATCACGCTGCTGCAAGGCGTCGAACACCGCGATCGTGTCGGGCGCGGTCATCGCGTCGAGAATCGCCGTAATGCCGACGCTGTTCAGCCGCTCGGTGATGCGTTGCGGCGCCTTCATGACGTCATTCAGGTCCGTGTTGAGCATGCTGTTCGGGTTGATCAAATATCGAGCATCCTCGTTTGCCGCCCCATTGGGCTCTCCGCGCTCGTCGATGCCGATGAATTTCCTGTAGGCGGCGAACTCCGTCGCTAGACTCTCTTTGGACAAACCGATGCGTTTGCCGGCGGAATTTTTCGCTGTAGCGAGCGCACGGCTGTTGAAAGCGCCGTGGTGTCCGTCATTGCCCAGCAACTGAATCTCAACTTCCGACGAAGCCTTGTCGAGCGCCACCCGCAGTGTGGGGAAGTCGCTGTCGGGTTGATTTCCGGTGGTGTAGTTCCATTGATGGACTATCAGGCGTTCGCCGGCGGGAGTTTTGTAACGGGCGATGCATTGCCGCACGAATGCAGAGAGTTCCCGTAAGTTAACAGGCTTGCTGTCGAGATCGCAGAAATCCAGATCGACGATATCCAGCGGATGAATATGCGCATCGACGAGGCCGGGCAGCACCCGCGCTCCCTTGAGGTCAAGCACTTGCGAAGTCGGTCTGGCCCATCGCGCCGCATCCTGGTCGGTGCCGATGAAAACGATTCGGCCGCCGCGCGCGACCATCGCCTGTGCGGCCGGTTCTTTCGCTCCGCGATAAATCTTCGCTCCGGTAATGACGATGTCCGCCTTGTGCGGGGCTTCGGCCGCGGCCATGGGTCCATGCAACACGCAGCACAGACCGCCAATCGCCGGTATGGCGGCAATCCAAGTTCGGTTGGGCAATTTTTTTCTCGTTAGTGGGTGGTTTTCGGCGTTTGCGCGCTCGCTCGATTGCGTGAATCGCGCCCGTAGTAGTCGGGATAGTCTACGGCCAGTCCCTTGAAGCGCCGATGCACCCACAGATATTGTTCGGGTACGCGGCGAATCTGCGCCTCCAATAGCTCATTGAAGCGCTCGACGTCGCGTGTCGGATCACCGCTCGGAAAATCCTCGAATGCGGGTCCAATGACCACCCGATACCCGGCGTTGCCCGGCAAGCGCTCGGGGAAATAGGTCAACACCGCGGCGCCGGAAATTCGCGCCAGACGCGACGTCGCCGTGGTGGTGGCCGCCGGGATGCCGAAGAACTTCACCATCGCCGCGCCCTTGTTGCGGTAGCTCTGGTCCGGTGCATACCACACCGCCTCATTTTTCTTCAGGGCCCTTATCATGGTTCGTATATCGTCGTGGGCGATCGGCTTTCCGTGACGGGAGAAACTGGTGAACATGGTATGCGAGAGGAGCGCATTCTTGGTCGGACGATACACCACATTGAGCGGCACGACGGTGCCCAGGATGCGGGTGGCGATCTCGATGGTGGTAAAATGTCCGCCTATCAGGATGGCGCCGCGGCCCTTGGCCAGCGCGGCCTGCAAATGCTCCAGGCCCTGCACCTCGGCCAGTCTGTTCACGCGGCGATCGCTGCTCCACCAAGTGGTGGCCGTCTCGCACAACGCGATTCCCAAACTTTCGCAGTGCCGGTCGACCAGTTCTGCCACCTCCCGCGGCGAAAGCGACGGCATGCATAATTCGATGTTGCGGCGTGCGATGCGCACATAGGCGAGAGGCAGCCGGCGGATGAGTTTGCCGAGGGCTGAGCCGACATGCCGTTGAACGCTCATGGGCAACAGTTCGATGAAGCGCAAGAAGCTCAAACCGATCCACGTTGGCCAATACTTGGGTGAGACAAGTTCTAATCGCATTGCCAATGCACGCGCACCCTCGACCTCAAGCAGGGCCAAAGAATAGCCGCCTTGCACGGTCGTTACCAGGTGAATCCGCTTGCCCGCGATGCCCGCCACGCAGGTTCTCAAGGCCGGCGCGTTGGACATTGCGGCATCGCAGCATGCGGCCAGCTTGACCGCATGCCGCTCGCGGGCGGGGTCTTTGCGTAGCCAAGCGCATTGAGAAATATTCGTATTTATCAGTAAATTGCTGTACCATCCGGCCCGGTTCGTGATTTCTACTTGGTCCGTTTCTGGTCACCGCGCCGCTCCGGCGTCACCTTGGCCACAACCCACAAAGCAGGTTTCTTCGATCCAGGTGGCAGGCACTCGGCACATTGCATCGCAGTACGCACGCGTGACCGGCCGATAGCTTCTTTTGCAGTAGGTATTCTTCACATGACGAAAATGTATGTTGGCAATCTCCCGTTCTCAATGGATGAGTCGGCGGTGCGTGCGCTGTTCGAAAAGCATGGCGCCGTTCAGTCGGTGGCGCTGATCAATGATCGCGACACCGGTCGGCCCCGCGGCTTCGGCTTCGTTGAAATGGCCAGCGCAGATGCTGCGCGTGCCATGCAGGCCTTGAATGGCCACGATGTCGACGGGCGAGCGCTGAAGGTGAATGAGGCTCAGGAGCGCACCGGCGGCGGCGGTGGTGGTGGCGGTGGTGGCGGTGGTGGTGGATCGCGCGGTCCGAAGCGCTGGTAACAGCATTCAGATTCGAGCGAGGACTGGGGCCGCAGCGATGCGGCCCCAGTCATGTATGAGACTGGAATTGCGCGATCAGGGTTTACGCCTAAGTCGGCTTTGCCTATAATCGCGCCCCTCGGCGGGGGACCTGTTTAACGGGAACCGCGCCCGACTGGTGATAGCCCTTCGGTGGGCTTTTCGTTGCAGAGAGGGGGCCGATGGTCCCCTTTTTTGTTTGCAGAGCGGGTTCAGAAAATGCGTGATGCCTTGATGCGCCTGTTAGAGCCGCCGATCGAGGCGCTGGGTTTTGACGTGGTCGACATCGAGTTTGCGCGAGATGGGCGCGGCGGAGTCTTGCGGATATTCATCGATCGCGGAGCAGAGGATTCCGGACCCGGCATCACGGTCGATGATTGCGCGACCGTGAGTCACGCCGTAAGTCAGGTGCTCGAGGCCCAGGATCCGATCAAGGGGCACTACACGCTGGAAGTCTCCTCGCCGGGATTCGATCGGATCTTGCGGACCCGCGCGCATTTCGAGCGGTTTATCGGCGAACGTATTTTCGCCGAGTTGAAATTGCCTATCGACGGAAGGCGGCGTTATGTGGGGGAGTTGAAGTCGATCGCGGGCGAAACAATTGTGGTGGAAGTGGACGGCAAGGCGTACAGCTTGCCGCTCGAGCGAATTCAGAAGGCGAGATTGCGGCCGGAGTGACGAGGAGTCTATAGGACCATGAACAAAGAAATATTGATGGCGGTTGATGCGGTCTCGAACGAGAAAGGCGTCGACAAGGAAGTAATTTTCGACGCGCTCGAGGCCGCGCTCGCCTCAGCAACTCGCAAAAAACACGGTGAAGAGTTGGATGTGAGGGTTTCGATCAACCGCAAAACCGGCGCCTACGACACCTTTCGCCGCTGGAAAGTGTTCGCCGACGATTCCAAGGAACTCGAAGTGCCCGAGCGCGAGCTTCGCCTGGACGACGCGCGCGATATCGACAAGGACGTAGAGCCTGGCGGTTATGTGGAAGAGCCTATGGAATCGGTACCTTTCGGCCGCATCCTTGCCCAGACCGCCAAGCAAGTCATCGTGCAGAAGGTGCGCGAGGCCGAGCGCGCGCAGGTCGTCGATGCCTACAAGGATCGGGCGGGGACCCTCGTCAGCGGAATAGTCAAACGCGTCGATCGCAACGGCGTCTACGTGGATCTGGGCGCGAACGCCGAAGGATTCATCGCTCGCGAAGAGATGATTCCTCGCGAGCCCGTGCGTTCGCAGGACCGGATCAAGGCCTACTTGAAGGAAGTGCGCACGGAGCCGCGCGGTCCGCAGCTGTTTCTGTCGCGTACGGCTCCCGAGTTCCTGATTGAATTGTTCAAGCTCGAGGTGCCGGAAGTGGGGCAAGGGCTCATCAACATCCTTGCCGCTGCTCGCGATGCGGGTGTGCGCGCCAAAATCGCGGTACGCAGCAACGACCCGCGTGTCGATCCGGTAGGCGCGTGCGTCGGCATGCGCGGCTCGCGGGTGCAGGCGGTTTCCAATGAGATTGCCGGCGAGCGGGTCGATATCATTCCGTTCGACGACAACAATGCGCAGTTCGTCATAAACGCCATGGCTCCGGCCGAAGTCACCTCGATAGTCGTGGACGAAGATTCGCACTCGATGGATATCGCGGTGTCCGAGGACAAACTCTCGCAAGCCATCGGCAGGGGCGGCCAAAATATCCGCTTGGCGAGCGAGCTGACCGGCTGGGAGCTCAACGTCATGAGCGAGTCGCAGGCCGAGGCGAAGAGCGAGACGGAGTCGCTGGCCTTGCGCGAGACATTCATGAAGCAGCTCGACGTCGATGCGGACGTTGCGAGCATTTTGGTGCAAGAAGGCTTCTCGACCATCGAAGAAATCGCCTACGTCCCGGCCAGTGAATTGAACGGCATCGAGGAATTCGACGAGGAAATAGTCAAAGAGCTGCGCACGCGCGCCCGCGACGTGTTGCTCACGCAGGCGATCGCCAGCGAAGAATCGGTCGACGGCGCCGAAGCGGCGGCCGATCTGATCGAAATCGCGGGCGAATCTCTTGCCAAAACCTTGGCGCGCAAGGGGATCCGCACGCGCGACGATCTGGCGGATCTTGCGGTCGACGAACTGGTCGAGATGGGAAGCGTCGACGAGAAAAAAGCCGGCGAACTGATCATGGACGCCCGCAAGCACTGGTTCGCGGAAGAAGTTAAGGTTTAGGAGCAAGTATGGCAGATGTTACCGTCGCCCAATTCGCCGAGGTGCTGAAAGTCCCGGTCGATCGTCTGCTGCAGCAGCTCGATCAGGCGGGGATAAAAATCGACAGCGCGGAGGACATGATCAGCGAGGATGCGAAGCATGAACTGCTCACGCATCTGCGCCGCAGCCACGGCCATGACGACGCACAGGCCGATGCGGCTCCCCGCAAGATTACTCTGCGGCGCAAATCGCAGTCGGAACTGAAGCTCGCGAGCCCGCAGGGCCGCGCCCGCACGGTCAACGTGGAGGTGCGCAGCAAGCGCACGTATATAAAGCGAGAGGTCCTAGAGGACCAGGCACGTCATCAGCAAGAAGAGATAGATCGGCAGCGCGAAACCGATGAGCAGGTCAAGGCTGCCGTCGAGCGCGCCGAGCGTGAGCGCCTCGAGAAGGAGCGGCTGGATCGCGAGCGCGTGGAGGAAGAGAGCCGGCGCCGCACTGATGAAGAGGTGCGCAAGCGGACCGCGGAAGATGAAGCCCGCCGCGTGGCCGAAGTGCAGGCTCGCGATGTGGCGGAGCGCGACCGCAAGGCCGCCGCCGCGAAACCCGGCAAAGCCGCCCGGGATGTGGTGGATGACAAGGCCACTCGTTACGGCCGCCAGGAACTGCACATCGTCGGCGATGTGAGTTCGCGGCACAAAAAGAAGAAATCGCGCGACGGGCGCCGGCGTTCGGTCGGCGGCGACTCGGATACCAAGCATGGATTTGAAATGCCCACCGAGCGCGTGGTGCGCGAGGTGGCAATCGGGGAAGCGATGACCGTCGGCGAGTTGGCGCAATAAATGGCGGTCAAGGCCACCGAAGTCATCAAGGTCATGATGAACATGGGCGTGATGGCGACGATCAATCAAATGATCGAGCAAGACACGGCGGTCTTGGTAGTCGAAGAAATGGGCCATACCGCAGTATTGCGCAAGGAAAACATCATCGAGGACGACCTACAGGGCGAAACCGACTCCTCGCTCGAGGTGTTGCCGCGTCCGCCGGTCGTGACTGTGATGGGGCATGTTGACCACGGCAAGACTTCATTGCTCGACTACATACGCCGCACCAAGGTGGCGGCGGGCGAGGCGGGCGGTATCACTCAGCACATCGGCGCGTATCACGTGGAAACGGCCAAGGGCATGGTGACCTTTCTCGATACGCCGGGCCACGCGGCGTTCACTTCCATGCGCGCGCGTGGCGCGCAGGTCACCGATATCGTAATCTTGGTGGTGGGCGCAGACGACGGCGTCATGCCGCAAACCGTCGAGGCGATCCAGCACGCGCAAGCCGCCAAAGTGCCGATCGTGGTGGCGCTCAATAAGATGGACAAGCCGGAAGCGGACGCGGAAAAGGTCAGGCAGGAACTCACCAAATACGGCGTGATACCCGAGGAATGGGGCGGCGAGAACATCTTCGTTCCCGTCTCCGCGAAAACCGGGCAGGGCGTGGATCAGCTGATCGACAGCATCCTGTTGCAGGCAGAAGTGCTCGAGCTCAAGGCTCCGACCACGGGCTTGGCTGCCGGCTATGTCATCGAGTCGAGCCTCGAGAAGGGCCGCGGCGCCGTCGCGACGGTTCTCGTGCTGCGCGGCACCCTTAAGCTGGGAGATCCTCTGCTGATCGGCCAGGAATTCGGCCGGGTGCTGGCCTTGTTCAATGAGGCGGGCGAAGCCGTCGACGCAGCGGGACCCTCGATACCGGTCGTCGTGCTGGGTTTGTCCGGCGCGCCGAATGCGGGCGACGAATTGCTGGTGGTCGAGACCGAGCGCAAGGCGCGTGAAGTCGCCATGCATCGACAGTCCAAATCCCGCGACGTCAAGCTGGCGCAGAAGAGCGCGAACATGCAGGACGTGTTCTCCACCATGGGCGAGAGCAAGGCGGATCTGGTGCAGCTCTTGGTCAAAGCCGATGTACAGGGCAGCGTGGAGGCATTGCGCGATGCGCTGAACGCGTTGTCGACCGGCGAAGTTGCGGTGAACATCGTGGCGTCCGGCGTCGGCGGCTTGACAGAATCCGATGTCACCCTCGCCGCAGCGTCCAAGGCGCGAATCATCGCTTTCAACGTCCGCGGCGATGCCGCGGCTCGCACCGCCATCAAAGACCACGCGGTCGACGTCCGCTACTACAGCATCATTTACGAAGCCATCGATGACATAAAGGCCGTTCTCACGGGCATGCTGGCGCCCGAGGTCAAGGAACAGATCGTGGGACTAGCCGCGGTCCGCAGCGTATTCCGCTCGAGCAAGTTCGGCACGGTGGCGGGCTGCATGGTGATCGACGGCTATGTGCGCCGCAATTTCCCGATTCGTGTGCTTCGCAACAACGTCGTCATTTTCGAGGGTGCTTTGGAATCCTTGAAGCGCTTCAAGGACGACGTAAACGAGGTGCGAGCGGGCACCGAGTGCGGAATCGGCGTGAAGAACTACAACGATGTGCAGGAAGGCGACCAGATCGAGTGCTACTCGCGAGTGGAAGTTGCACGAACGCTTTAATTCTACTGCGGGACGGGGGCGGCTTCGGCCCCTCCAATCCGGGGCGTAGCGCCTAAAAACTATGGCCAAGGACAATCCGCGCGCACGGCGACTCGGTGAGCAGATCCAGCGCGAGCTGACCGAGTTGCTGCGGCGCGACGTCAAGGATGAGCGCATCGGCAATGTGACGATTACGGCCGTCGGCGTCACCGGAGACTTGCGCACGGCGCGTGTTTACTACTTGGTATTCGGCAAGGACGGCCCAGACCCCAAAGTGCAGCGCGGTCTGGAGAGCGCCGCCGGTTTCTTGCGCAACGCACTCTCGCGTTCCTTGATGATTCGCTATACGCCTACCTTAACCTTCGAGCTCGACACGTCGATCGAACACGGCGTGCGCCTGACGCAGTTGATCGACTCCGTCAACAAGCCCGAAACACGTGCGGCGGACCCCGATGAAGGCCACATCGTCGACGAGGGCGACCCGTCTCCCAGGGAGTGGTGATGCCGGCCGACATCCATGGGATTCTCTTGCTCGATAAGCCCATAGGCTTGACCTCTGCGAGCGCCGTCGCGCGGGTCAAAAAGCTGTTCAACGCCCGCAAGGCGGGGCATACCGGGTCGCTCGATCCGCTGGCGTCGGGATTGTTGCCCATTTGCTTCGGCGAGGCCACCAAATTCGGCGCTCAGCTTCTGGAGGCCGACAAAACTTACCGGGTGACGGTGCGTCTCGGCGAGCGCACGCCAAGCGCGGATCGGGAATCCGAGGTGATCGAGCGTCGAGAATTAACGCCTTACTCCCTGCAGCGGCTCGACGAAGCGCTTGCAAGGTTTCCGCGCGAATACGCCCAAGTGCCCCCAATGCATTCGGCGCTCAAGCAGGACGGCAAGCCGCTGTACGAATATGCGCGTGCCGGCATTACCCGCGAGCGCGCGGCGCGCGCCATCATCATCCATGAGATGAGCCTGCTAGGTTGGCAGCCCCCTGACTTATCGTTCGATGTGCGCTGCTCGAAGGGCGCTTACATTCGAGTCCTAGCCGAGGATTTGGCGGCCCAGCTCGATACGATCGGCCACTTGGCGGTGCTTCGCAGACTCGCTGTCGCGCCGTTTGGCGCCGAACCGCAATGGTCCGTCGAGTCACTCGAATCCTTGAGCCTGGCAGAACGGCAAAAAGTGCTGCTGCCGGTTGATGCCGCTCTCAGAGCGTTTCAGCGGCTGGATCTCCATGCGGGTGGAGTCAGTGCGTTTCGACAGGGTCAGGCAGTCTCGATTCCCATCGGGGTACCCGGAAGTGTGCCGGGTACCGCCCGTATCTATGCGGCGGGCCTGGGATTTCTGGGTTTGGGGCAGATCGAGACTACCGGCCGGCTGGTGCCGTTACGACTGATTGCCAGCTAATGGCTAAACCTACGCTTGAGGGGGAGTGCCGCGACGCGTACAATGCGCGCCTTCTTAAAAGGTCTAAGTTATTGATTGAGGTTTGATTTCAATGCCACTTACTCGAGAAGAAAAGACGGGCGTCGTCGGTAAATTCCAGCGCAATGCGCAGGACACCGGTTCTCCCGAAGTTCAAATTGCCTTGTTGTCCGAGCGCATCAACGGCTTGAGCCAGCATTTCACAACGCATAAAGCCGACCATGCGTCGCGCCGCGGGCTGCTCAAAATGGTCAACCAGCGCCGCAAGCTGCTCGATTATCTCAAGAGCAGAACTCCGGACAAGTACTCGCAGTTGGTCGAACGCTTAGGGTTACGCCGCTAACAGGCGCCGCCGCAGGCCAGATGCTTGGAGCATTCGGCCTTCGTCTATACATTTCCAAATACGTAAAGAGGCTCCAAGTGGGCGCTATCAAAAAAAGCTTTAAATATGGTGATCACACCGTAACGATTGAGACGGGCGAGCTCGCTCGTCAGGCCGACGGCGCGGTGCTCGTCACCATGAGCGACACCGTGGTGCTCGTGACGGCGGTGGGCCTGAAGAAGCCCACGCCCGGGCGCGATTTTTTCCCGCTGACCGTGAACTACCAGGAAAAAACCTACGCTGCCGGCCGCATTCCCGGCGGCTTTTTCAAACGCGAAGGCCGCCCGACGGAGAAGGAAACTCTGACATCGCGGTTGATCGACCGTCCGATCAGACCGTTGTTTCCGGAAGGCTTCATCAATGATGTGCAAGTAGTAGCCTCGGTATTATCGGTCAATGCCGAGGTAGACCCGGACATCGCGTCTTTGCTCGGTGCTTCCGCAGCTCTGGCCATATCCGGGATGCCGTTCCTGGGTCCCATCGGCGCCGCCCGCGTCGGCTATCTGGACGGCAAGTACATTCTCAATCCCACCGCCACTCAGCTGGCCGAATCGAAACTCGATCTCGTGGTCGCCGGCACCCAGGAAGGCGTGCTGATGGTGGAATCTGAAGCGGACGGCTTGAACGAGGAAATCATGCTCGGCGCCGTCATGTTCGGTCACGCGGAGATGCAGACCGCGATCAAGGCGATCAACGAACTTGCGGCTGAGGCGGCCAAACCAAAATGGTCTTGGGTCGCGCCTGAACCGAATAAGGCATTGAAGGATGCCGTTGCTTCACTCGCAGAGAAGAGCCTCGCCGCAGCCTATGCGCTGACCGAGAAGCAACAGCGTCATGCCAAGATCAGCGAGATCAAAAGCGCAACGCTCGAGGCGCTCGCCAAGCCGAGGCTCTCGGGTGAGCTGCCGAAATTCACTTCGGATGAGGTCGGCAACGAATTCTTCAATTTGGAATACCGCTTGGTGCGCGAGAGAATCTTGGAAGGACACCCGCGCATCGACGGCCGCGACACCAAGACGGTGCGCGGCATCAACATTCGCACGGGCGTGCTGGCGCGCACTCACGGATCGGCTCTGTTCACCCGCGGGGAGACCCAGGCACTGGTAGTCACCACGCTAGGCACGGGGCGCGATGCGCAAATCATCGACGGTCTCACGGGGGAACGCAAAGAACCGTTCATGCTGCACTACAATTTTCCGCCGTTCAGCGTGGGCGAGACGGGCATGATGGGCTCGCCCAAGCGGCGTGAGATCGGTCACGGCAACCTTGCCAAGCGCGGCGTCAAGGCCGTGATGCCGGGCGTGGAGAAATTCCCGTACGTCATCCGCGTCGTATCGGAAATTTTCGAATCGAACGGATCGAGTTCCATGGCCTCTGTATGCGGCACGAGCCTCGCGCTGATGGACGCGGGCGTACCGATCAAGGCGCCGGTCGCCGGAGTGGCGATGGGTCTTGTCAAGGAAGGCCCCCGATTCCAGGTTCTGACGGATATTTTGGGCGATGAAGACCATCTGGGCGACATGGATTTCAAAGTAGCGGGGACGAAGGACGGCATCACGGCCCTGCAGATGGACATCAAGATCACGAGCATCACGCGCGAGATAATGAAGGTGGCGCTGGACCAGGCCCGCGACGGTCGTCTGCACATCCTGGGCGAGATGAATAAAGTTCTCTCCAAGCCTCGCGAGACTATGTCGGAGTGGGCGCCCACGATCATCACCTTGAAAATCGATCCCGAAAAGATCCGCGACGTGATCGGTAAGGGCGGCGCCGTCATCCGGCAAATTACCGAAGAGACCGGCACGTCCATCGATATCGAGAACGACGGCACGGTCAAGATCGCTTCGGTACAGGGGGCCGCCGGCCGCGAAGCTCAACGGCGCATTGAACTGATCACTGCCGACGTCGAGGTCGGCCGGGTGTACGAAGGCAAGGTGGCTCGACTGATGGACTTCGGCGCGTTCGTTACCATTCTCCCGGGGCGCGACGGGTTGGTGCACATCTCGCAGATCTCAGAAGAGCGCGTCGAGCGCGTCGGCGATAAATTGAAAGAAGGCGATGTAGTGCGCGTGAAAGTTCTCGAGGTGGATCGGCAGGGACGCGTGCGCTTATCGATGCGGAACGTCGACGCTGCGTAGCTTGCTCGGCTGACCGCCCGGCGTGGCACGGCCGGGTTGGTGACGCGCGGCGCAAGTCACCGGGCGCCGACCTCGATCGGCGGCCGAGGTCCTGATCGACGACCTTACTTCGTGTCGAAGTGCTCGTCGCGATCCTTCTCGCCGTCGCGCGTACGGACAGTAGTCAGCCCCTTGAAGGGATCGTCCGAAGCAGAACGGACGCGCGCTGGACGCACCTGCGGCTGCTGACTCATGATCTGCTTCAGGTTCGTTTCCAAATGACCGCTCACCAGCCCCTGCATGCCGGTTCCATAGGCGCGGATCACGTTGACCATGAAATCCTGACTCAGGATGGGTTCGGCAAGATGTTCCTGCTCGGCTATCACTTGCAGCAGGATGCTGCGGGTAATATCCGCATTGTTCTTCTTGTCAACGACGACGAACTCGATCCTTTCGATCACTAAGCGCCTAACATCGGCCAGTGTGATGTACCGGCTTTCCACCGTGTCATACAGGCGACGATTCGGATATTTCTTTATCACTCGCGGTTCGCTCATAGGGCTCTCGCTCGTGTTGGCCGACGCGCCGCCGGAAGATGCCGGTTCGTGCCTGACCACGCATAACCCAATCCTTGGACGGTTCAAGGATAGCGCAATGCAGCGCTAAGGCAAATCGGCATTTTTTGTCATATTTTTTAATCCTTTACGCGCACATTCAAGCGTTTTGGCACCCGCTGGATATCGAAGCGTGCTATCGCCCACCGCCAGGCTTCCGCCAAACGCGCGGTTGCCAGGGAATGAGGTGGGTCGAGTCCCAGCATGGAAAAGACCGCCAGAAGCTGCGGCAGAGGCGAATCGTTGCCCAATCGCACACTGCGCCGCGATTTGGCAAGTTTGGTGTCGTCTGGTTCGGTGAGTACCGGCACATGGGCATAGTCAGGCTGGGGCAACCCCAAAGCTTTTTGCAGATAAATTTGGCGCGGCGTGTTGTCCAACAGATCGGCGCCGCGAACGATGTGGGTCACCCCCTGTGCGGCATCGTCGACTACGACCGCCAACAGGTAAGCGAATATTTGATCGCGCCGCTTCACGATGACATCGCCAACGGCCGCTGCGATGTCTTGCCGGTAAATTCCCTGGATGCGATCGCTAAATATGACCTTTCCTGGCTCGATCCGCAGCCGGGTGGCGGTCGATACTCCCATTATCGACGGGCGCACGCGACAGGTACCGGGATAACGCGATTCTTCCTCAAGTTGCAGGCGACTGCAGGAGCATTCGAAGGTCAGTTGCCGCGACTGCAGGATCTGCAAGGCTTCGAAGTAGCGCTCTAGCCGATCGCGCTGGCGAATTACCTCGCCATCCCATTCGAAGCCGAAGGCATGCAGCGTTCGCAGGATCGAGGCCGCCGCACCCGCGATTTCGCGCGGCCGGTCAATATCTTCGAGCCGCACAAGCCAGCGTCCGTGATTCGCGCGCGCATCGAGATAGCTCGCCGCCGCAGAATACAGCGAACCCAAGTGCAAGTCGCCCGAGGGCGTCGGGGCGAAGCGGCCCACATAGGGCCGCGTGTTACCGGTATCGGTCGTCGCGGTCGCCGTACTGCTTTTCCCGTCGCTCGCGCCGCTCCTGAGCTTCCACCGACAATGTGGCAACCGGGCGGGCTTCCAATCGCTTGATGCCGATCTCCTCGCCGGTCTCGAGGCAGTAGCCGTACGAACCATCCTCGATGCGTTTCAGCGCCTCGTCTATCTTTCTAATCAGCTTGCGCTCGCGATCGCGAGTTCGCAGCTCGAGGCTGAATTCCTCTTCTTGGGTGGCTCTGTCATTCGGATCCGGGAAATTGGCCGCCTCGTCCTTCATGTGCAGCACGGTGCGATCGACCTCGACCATCAGATCACGCTTCCAATTTTGCAGTATTCGAGCGAAATGCTCCAACTGCTCCTTGTTCATGTACTGCTCGCCGCGGCGAGCAATATAGGGCTTTACGTTGCGCGGTCCTGCCAGCAAACTGGCCGAAACGGCGGCTTCGCCGTCGCTGTCTTCATCGGTTTGCGGCAGGCGAGTCAGCACGAGCGGGCGGGTGTCGAATTTAATCGGAGCAACTTTCTCGTGTCCGGCTTTGATAGGTTCCGGCTTCGGGCGCGGCGTTTTCACTGCGGCGGTGGTGGGCGCCGCGGGTTTTGCGATTGCGCCTTTCGCGATCGCGGGTTTGGGAACTGGCTTATTGGGTTTCACTGGTACCTTCGATATGGGAGGCGATGGCTTCACTTTCGCAGGCGGCCGAACCGCCTTCTTTGGAGCGGGCGCTTTGTGAGCCGCTTTCTTGGGTGTCGCCTTACCTGGCCGCTTAGCCGCTTTATTCGGTTTTTTCGAGGGCATTTGTGGTCTCCGCTCCTAACGAAAGAGCGCGCGATTATACCGACGCAATCAGGCGTGTACAGCGCCCTAATGCAACATATTCTTATTATCTAAGCCTATGATTGGGAAGCAAAACCCCCGGGCACGGGCGGGGAGCGTGTGGGCTCGTCCCTAGGGAAGTGCAATCGGGGAGCCGCCGGACCAGCCTGTCTGCCTGTGTTCGGCCGTCACGGTCGTATAAATACCGCCGCGCACATTGAATTCCGCCAAAAGGCGCATGAATCGAGGCGCGGTCGCGGCAACTAGGTCGTTCAATATTTGGTTAGTCACCGCCTCGTGGAAAGCGCCACGGTTGCGGAAAGACCAGATATAGAGCTTCAGCGATTTGAGCTCGACGCAGAGTTCATGTGGGACGTATTCGAGCTTCAGAGTGGCGAAATCTGGCTGTCCCGTTTTCGGGCAGAGACAGCTAAACTCCGGAATGGTCATGCGTATGGTGTAATCCCGCTCAGGCGTCGGATTCGCAAACGTTTCCAAGCGGGTGCTGGGTTCGGTCATGGAGGAAATTGCGGCGACAACGCCCTGGGCTTTACGTATGTGACGTTTACTTTACACTACGCCCCTGATTGGCGGCCACGCATCTACGTTCAAGGAATAATGCGCTTAACTAAACTCAAGATTTCCGGCTTCAAATCCTTCGTCGATCCGACGACCGTCACTTTTCCTAGCAGCCTGACCGGAGTCGTGGGTCCAAACGGATGCGGAAAATCCAACATCATCGACGCCGTGCGGTGGGTGATGGGCGAAATCTCCGCGAAGCATCTGCGCGGCGAATCCATGGCCGACGTCATTTTCAATGGCTCATCCGCGCGCAAGCCCTTGGGCGCCGCATCCGTGGAACTGGTGTTCGATAATTCCGACGGCAAGATCGGCGGAGAGTATGCGGCTTACAACGAAGTTGCGCTGCGCCGCGCCGTGAGCCGCGACGGGACCTCCGATTACTTCATCAACGGCATCAAGGTGCGTCGCAAGGACATCACGCAGCTGTTCCTCGGCACCGGTCTGGGAACGCGCAGTTACGCGATCATAGAGCAAGGCATGATCTCTCGCGTCATCGAAGCGCGGCCGGACGATCTGCGCGCGTTCTTGGAGGAGGCCGCCGGTATCTCTCGTTACAAGGAACGGCGGCGTGAAACCGAGAATAGAATAGGCCATACGCGCGAGAACCTGGACCGTCTGAACGATTTGCGGGAAGAAGTCGAAAAGCAGATCCGCCATCTGCAGCGCCAGGCCGCGACCGCACGACGCTACCAGACGCTGAAGGAAGAGGAGCGCAAGCTTCAGGCCGAATTGCTGGCTTTGCGCCTGCAAAGCCTGGATGCCGAGGCGGAAGTGCGCGATGCCGCTACATCGAGCTGCGAGACCGCCATGCATGCCGTGGTAGCGGATCTGCGGGAAATCGAGGCGGATATCGAGCGACTTCGTGCCGATCAGGGATCGAAAAACGATGCTCTCGGCGCGATTCAGAGCCGCTTCTACGAGGCGGGCGGCGAGGTGGCGCGGATCGAGCAAGGCATTCAATTCACGCGAGAATTGCGGCAACGCCAGCGCACGGACTTGCAACAAGCCGAGGCGCAAGTTGGCGACTTGACGCAAGTTCTGCAACGCGATCGGAGCCAGCTCGAAGAGCTATCGGGGGAACTCGATGTGATGGTGCCCGCCCTTGACGCGGCACATACCGAGGAACATCGCAGCAATCAGACGCTCTCGGACTGCGAGCATGCCCTCGCGGCCTGGCAGCACACTTGGGATGCGCACGCGCAGGCGGTTGCCCTGAGTCAGCGTGAAACCGGTGTCGAACGCGCGCGCATCGAGCAACTCGAAAGTCAGCTGGGGCGCCTGCTGCTGCAGCAGGAGCGGCAAGAGAGCGAGCGCGCGGCGCTGGCCCAAGCGCAGCCGGCGGTTCCGCTTGAAACGCTCGAGCTGCACGCAAGAGTGTCGCGTGACGCGGGTGAAAAGGCCTCGGCCGAACTTCAAGAGTTGCTGGCCGAGCTCATCGTCGCCAGAGAGCATGAACGCGGACAGTCCCAAGCTCTCATCGCGCTGCGCACGCGCTGGCAAGAGGCGCTGGGTACTCAGGTATCGACCGAAGCGCTGCAACAGGCCGCGCTCGGCAAGGTATCCGGCAAAGTCACCGAATGGTTAAAGTCGAAGTCTCTCGATCGGCAGCCGCGCGTCGCGCAGCAGCTTCGCGTCGATCGCGGATGGGAGCGCGCCGTCGAAACCGTGCTGGGATCCTACCTCGAGGCCGTGTGCGTCGACGGCCTGGACAGCGTCATCGATCTGCTGGCCAGCTTCGACGGAGGCCATTTGGCCATGGTGAGCCTGGGCGATCCGCCCGCCGTGCGCGCCGACTCCACCTCGCTGCTGGCGAGAGTGCAGGGCTCGACCGTGCTGGGTTCGGTGCTGTCCTCGGTATACACCGCCGAGACATTGAATGAGGCCCTTCGCATGCGAAGCCGTCTGGGTTCGGGCGAATCAGTGGTTACGCGCGACGGCATATGGCTCGGGTCGGATTGGCTGCGCCTGTCACGCGATGCGGATCCCCACACGGGCGTGATCGAGCGCGAGGAAACCTTGCGTGAGATCCGCGCTCAACTAAGCGGTCTCGCAGACGAGCTCAAGGATCTTGAGCAACGTTTGGAAATCACTCGGGAAAGAGTGCGCGACCACGAAGATCGGCGCGACCGCGTTCAGGCGGATGTCAACCGTCTGCACCGCGACCATGTCGATCGGCGTGCCGAACTCGATGCCGCGCAAGCGCGCAATGACGATGCGGAGCGGCGGATGGCGCAGCTGCAGACCGGTCTGGTCGACGTGCGCGGCGAGCTGGAACTCACGGAGACGGATTTGCGCGCAGCGCGCGGCCGAATGGAAACCGCCATCGACATATTGGCCGCCCTCGAGCCGCGGCGCGTGGCGCTCGAGCAGGAGCGCGACCGGATGCGCTCGGAGGTCGGCACTGCCCGCGCGGCGGCACTCTCGGCGCAGCAAATCGCTCGGGAGATGGCGCTGCAAGTGGAGTCGCGGCGTTCGTCGCACAACTCTTTGACCACGGCGCTGTCGCGCATCGAGAAGCAGCTGGAGGGGCTGGAGAACAGGCGCAACGAACTGGCGGCCCAACTGCAGGACGGCGAAGCACCGCTCGCCGCAGCGCAGCTCCAGCTCGAACAGGCCTTGCGCGTACGCGCGCAAATTGATGGTGAGCTGCAGGCGGCCAGAATCGCCAGTGAGGAGCTTGATGCCCGGCTGCGCGAGCGCGATGCCGGACGAACCGCGGTCGAGGAGCGGGTCGAAGCCGCGCGTGCCGAGTTGGACGAAGCACGAATGGCTGCTTCGCAAGTGCGAGTCCGCCGTGAGAGCGTTGCCGAACAGCTGGCTGCGACGCAATTCGAGCTTGCCGAACTGCTCGCGCAGCTCGCCGAAGGCGCCGCGGTGGCGACTTGGGAGGCTCAGCTCGAGGAAACGAAGGGCAAGATCGAGCGCCTGGGTCAGGTCAATCTGGCTGCCATTGGAGAATTCAAGGAGCAGTCCGAACGCAAGGAGTACCTGGATCGGCAGTGCAAAGATTTGACGGATGCATTGGATACGCTCGAATCCGC
Organism: Steroidobacterales bacterium; assembly: GCA_038229815.1. GTDB lineage: Bacteria > Pseudomonadota > Gammaproteobacteria > Steroidobacterales > Steroidobacteraceae > Bog-1198. Next base: position 30,613 of record JBBROC010000035.1, read on the forward strand.
GATGCGCAAGATCGATCGGGAGACCCGTACCCGTTTCCAGGACACCTTCGACAAAGTTAACGCCGGTCTGAAAGAAAAATTCCCCCGGCTGTTCGGCGGCGGTCACGCCTATCTAGAGCTCGCCGGCGAAGATGGCACGGCTGCCGGCGTTTCCGTCATGGCGCGTCCGCCAGGCAAACGCAACAGCACGATCAGCCAGCTCTCAGGCGGGGAGAAGGCGCTGACCGCGGTCGCGTTGGTATTTGCGATATTCGACTTGAATCCGGCGCCGTTCTGTCTGTTGGACGAAGTCGACGCGCCCCTCGACGAGAATAACGTGGGCCGTTTCTGCGAAATCGTAAGGGACATGTCGCGCAACGTTCAGTTCATATTCATCACGCACAACAAGAGCACCATGGAGCTGGCCTCGCAACTGGTCGGCGTTACCATGAACGAGCCGGGCGTGTCGCGCTTGGTGGCGGTGGATGTCGACGAGGCCGTGCGCATGGCGGCGATGTAAGGTCTAGGCTTTGGCCGCCGAGCTTCGCTGGATATTGCTGGGACTGAGCTTGCCGCTGCTTGCGGTCATCTGGTGGTGGACGGTGCGGCGATCCGGTCAAGCTCCGGGAAACGCCGAGTTGCGCGAATCGACTCCTGCCCCAGATTCTCGTTACTCCGACACGAATTACTCCGACACGAATGGGGAGAATGACATGCGGCCTCACCCGGTGCCGAGAGACTGGGGTGTGCCGCCCTTCGAGCGGCTCAGTATCCATACCGCCGACTTCGAGCAGATTCCGGTAGTGGATGGTCCAATTTTGGCCGACGCAGGTCCCCTCTCCGACTCCTTGGCGGCTCCCGAAATAACAGATCTCACCGTGACGTCCCCGTTAACGGTGACTTCTCCGGAAGCGCCCCCTCCGGCCACCGCGGAGCCGGCAATCGCAACCGCGCCCCCGATCGCAGCGCCGCGCCCGATCGTAGCGCCGCGCCCGATCGCAGCGCCGCGCCCGATCGCAGCGCCGCCGGTAACGTCAGCGGCGCCCGAGAACAGCGATCGCCTCGCGTCTCTGGCCGGCGCCTCTCTCGCGGCGCCGGAGCTGCAACGGATTGTGACGATTCGCGTCTGCGCCGCCGGTGAAATGCGCTGGTCCGGCGCCCGGTTAACAGCGGCGTTGGAGTCGCACGGATTGGCATTGGGACGCTATCAGGTGTTCCACCGCAGGCACGCCGACGGTCGAAGCCTGTTTTGCGTAGCGAGCCTCATCGAACCGGGAACCTTCGACGTCGCCAAAATGGCGGACCAAGAGTTTCGGGGCGTGAGCTTGTTTGCAGTGTTGCCCGGACCTCTCTCGCCTCTCGAAACGATGGATGAGCTGGTAGGTACCGCGCGTAGATTAGCGGAATCATTATCGGGCATGGTGCAGGACGCCAGGGGGATGCCCATGTCGCCGCAGCGCGCGGCGGCGTTGCGCGAAGACATTGCGCGCTTCCAGGCGTCGCTGGCGCGGCACTGAAATCGATGTGCGCGCAGAAAGCAGCGAGGCCTCCCATGAAGGCGGCGCCGCGCGTCCTCGAACTCAAGGAAACGCTCGATCGCTACAACTACCGCTATCACGCGCTCGACGATCCGGAAGTTTCGGACGCCGAATACGACCGGTTGATGCTCGAACTTCGAGCTCTCGAGACGCAGTATCCACAATTGCTGACCCAGGACTCGCCGACGCAGCGCGTTGGGGCGGCGCCCGTGGCGGCTTTCGGAGCCGTGAAGCACCGGTTCCCCATGCTTTCCTTGGAGAATGCCTTCAGCGACGTGGACGTACGCGATTTCGATCGGCGAATCCGAGAACGGCTCGCCGAAGGGCTCGCCCGCGTTGCGACCATTCGTTATGCGGCAGAGCCCAAGTTGGACGGCCTGGCCATCAACGCCCGGTACGAGGGCGGACTATTCGTGCAGGGCGCTACGCGCGGCGACGGCGAAACCGGCGAGGACGTGACGCAGAACCTGCGCACCATCAAGGCCCTCCCGCTGAAGCTGCGCGGGGATCGGCCGCCGCGCGTGCTCGAAGTACGCGGCGAGGTGTTCATGCCCTTGGCCGGCTTCGAACGCTTCAACAAGGACGCCATCGCGCGCGGCGAAAAGAGCTACGTCAACCCGCGCAATGCGGCCGCGGGAAGTTTGCGCCAGCTGGATGCAAGAATGACGGCGGCCCGCCCGCTCGACCTTTTCATCTATGGGATCGGAATCGTGGAGGGGGGCGAACTGCCTGCACAGCACAGCGCGGCCTTGCGGGCATTGCGCCAATTGGGCTTCAAGATCTGTGCGCAAACCCGAGTGGTGGATGGTGTCGACGGATGCCTGGACTACTACCGTGAGCTCGGTGCGTTGCGCGCGACGCTGCCCTACCAGATAGACGGCGTTGTTTACAAAGTCGACGATCTCGAGTTGCAGCGGCAGCTCGGATACGTCTCGCGTGCGCCGCGGTGGGCGATAGCCCATAAGTTTCCTGCCGAAGAGGCGCTGACGACGGTGCGCGCGATCGAGTTCCAAGTCGGGCGCACCGGCGCGCTGACTCCGGTGGCGCGCCTCGAACCGGTGTTCGTCGGCGGCGTCACCGTCGGTAACGCAACCTTGCACAACATGGATGAGTTGACCCGCAAAGACGTGCGAGTCGGCGACACGGTGGTGATCCGACGCGCCGGGGACGTGATACCGGAAGTCATAAAAGTGATTCCCGAACGCAGGGTGGCCGGCGCCACGCTGGTGATCCTGCCGACAGCGTGCCCCGTATGCGGATCGCCGGTCGTGCGCGAGGCCGACCAGGCAGTTGCGCGTTGCACGGGCGGGCGGGCATGCGCCGCGCAGCGTAAAGAGGAAATTAAACATTTTGCTTCGCGCCGCGCGCTGGACATCCAGGGCCTCGGCGATAAATTGATTGAGCAGCTCGTGGACCGCGATTGGCTGCAAACACCGGCGGATCTTTTCGTCCTGCAACCGGAGCAACTCTCCACGCTCGAACGCATGGGTGAAAAATCCGCTCAGAAACTGCAATCGGCGATCCTGGCTTCGAAGCAGACTAGCTTGCCGCGTTTTTTGTATGGTCTCGGCATCAGAGATGTGGGCGAGGCTACTGCGCTCGCGCTTGCACAGCATTTCGGCGACATTGCGACGCTGCGGCGCGCCGATTCTGCCGCAATTCAGCGCGTTCCGGACGTAGGCCCGGTGGTGGCGAAGAACGTCGCGGCGTATTTTTGCGATCCCGGCAACGCAGCCATGGTCGATCGCCTGCTCGCCGCGGGCGTTACCTGGCCCGCTCCCGCACCGATCGAGGCTCACTCGCAGTTTGCAGGAAAAATCTTCGTGCTGACCGGCACGCTCGAGGCACTGACACGGGAGGCAGCGGAAGAGGCCATCGCGCAAGCAGGCGGGAAAGTAAGCGGCAGCGTGTCCAAACGAACGAGTTACGTGGTCGCCGGAGCCGACGCGGGATCGAAACTCAAGAAGGCCCAGCAACTGGGAATCACGATGCTCGACGAAGCGGCGTTTTTAAAGATGCTGGACATCTAGCGGACTCTCGTGAATCCGCTGGATGTCTCC
>JBBROC010000036.1:0-33396 GCA_038229815.1 Steroidobacterales bacterium
AATGCAAGCAGTATGGTACTCAGAAACCGGCCCAGCAGAAAAGGTACTGCAGCGCGGCGCGCAAGGCGATTCGATGCCGGGCGCCGGCGAGGTCCGGGTACGCATCCATGTCTCCGGCATCAACCCCTCCGATGTCAAGGCCCGTGCGGGCGCCCGTGGACCGCTTCAGTTCCCGTTTCAGATTCCTCATTCGGATGGCGCCGGTGTAATCGAGAGCGTCGGTGCCGGCGTGTCCTCATCGCGCGTGGGGGAAAGAGTTTACGTTTGGAATGCTGCGTGGAACCGTCCCATGGGAACTTGCGCCGACTATGTGTGCTTGCCTTCGGAGAAAGCGGTGATCCTCCCCGATAATACCAATTTCACGCTAGGTGCTTGCATCGGCATTCCAGTCATGACGGCTTGCCACGCCGTGATGGCGGACGGCCCCGTGGAAAAAAAGACCGTTCTGGTGACCGGCGGGGCCGGAACCGTCGGCCGCTTCGCCATTCAACTCGCCAAGTGGAGTGGCGCGCGGGTGATTGCCACGGTGAGCGGCGAAGCGAAGGCGGCGGTGGCCCGCGCGGCCGGCGCAGACCTCGTGGTCAACTACCGGACGGACAAGGTGATCGAGCGAGTACAGGAATTTACCTCCGGGCAGGGCGTGGATCGGGTGGTTGAGGTAGAGTTTGGCGGCAACCTTGGAACGACCAAGCAAGTGGTCAAGAGCGGCGGCGTCATTGCCGCCTATGGATCCATGGGGGATCGAACGCCCGCATTGCCCTTCTATGAGCTGATGTTCAAGCACATTACTCTGCGCGTGCTGCTCGTCTATTTGTTGTCGGATGTGGAGAGAAATACGGTTCGTGCCCATATCGACGGCGCATTGAAGGACGATGCGCTGACGCCCATGATTGCGGCGAGATTCGGACTCGATGATGTCGTGAAGGCTCATGAGGCCGTAGAGTCCGGCAGTTTCGTCGGCAACGTCTTGATCGATTTGACGTGATGCCTGAAACCACAGGGGTAAGCGATGCCCTCTTCAAGATAAAGAAACCAAACACTGCAACGCGGCTCGTGCTGCTCGTGACGGCGGCCGTGTTCATCAATTATATCGATCGCGGTAATCTCGCAACGGCGGCGCCGCTGATGCAGGACGAATTGCACCTCAGCGCAAGCCAACTGGGCGTGCTGCTGTCGGCGTTCTATTATGGTTATGTGGTGTGCATGCCCGCGATGGGCTGGCTTGCGGAACGCTATGGGGCGAAGCGCATCCTGGGACTCGCCATTACGATTTGGTCGATTGCCACGCTGAGTACTGGCTTTGCCGGCAGTTTCGTGACGCTCCTCGGCCTTAGGGTACTTCTTGGCATCGGCGAAAGCGCGGCGTTTCCCTGCGCATCGAAAGTGATAGCCCAAGCCGTGGACGTCAACCGCCTGGGGCTTGCAAACGGGGTACTATCATTCGGATATTTACTCGGGCCGGCGATCGGTACGCTGCTGGGTGGTTACCTGATGACCCTGTACGGGTGGCGACCGGTGTTCGTGGCCTTCGGTGTTCTGTCGCTGGTCTGGCTTTGGCCCTGGCGGGGCGCGGTGATCGGACCTGCAGTCAAGCTTCCGATGCACAACGCAGCGCCGCCCGCGTTCGGTGAGATTCTATCGCGACGCGCACTCTGGGGTGCCTCGCTAGGGCACTTTGCGTCCAATTACGGCTACTACTTCATCGTGTCGTGGCTGCCGTTCTATCTGGTCAAGTCGCGCGGTTTCTCGATGGGATCCATGGTGGCCATCGCCTCGTGGGCGTATTTGCTCAATGCAGTGAGCGCGCTCGCCATGGGATGGCTGGCGGACCGATGGATTCGCCACGGCCGCAGTGTCACGCTCGTTTATAAGGGAGTCATGGCCGCGAATCACGTCGCGGGAATCCTATGCATGGCCGCCATGGTGCTGCTGCCGGCCGCGGGTTCGATTGCTGCGCTCTTCGTGTTCGAGATCGTGAGCGGGGCATCGTATCCCGGCTTGTTCGCCATTCCGCAGATTCTCGCGGGCCCCAGCGCCACTGGAAGGTGGGTGGGCGTGCAGAATGCCGCCGGCAATGTGGCGGGACTCATCGCACCCGTGCTCACCGGCATCTTGGTCGATCGAACCGGCCTGTTCGATGTGGCCTTCGGTCTTGCGGCGGCGGTCAACGTTCTGGGCTTCATCGGCTGGGTGTTCGTGCTGCCGAAGATCGAGCCGCTACAATGGAAAACCGCATGACGATGACCTCATCGATTGATTTCAAGCTCACGGGCCGTCGTGCCTTGGTCACGGGCGGCGCCTCGGGGATCGGACTGGCAACGGCCGAGCGGCTGGCGCGCAGCGGCGCCCACGTGGCCCTCAACGACATCGCAACCGAGAAATTGCGGGCCGAGGTCGAGCGCCTGAATCGCGAAGGACTCAGCGCGTATGCCATTCCCGGCGACTTGAGCAACTCCGCTTCGGCCTTCACGGTCGCCCAACAATGCCTCGAACGGCTGGGAGGTCTCGACTATCTGGTCAACAATGCCGGCGCGCCGCTGACCAAAGCACCCATCCCGGCGGGTGATCTCGAAGCGCTCACGGATGAATTTTGGGACCGCATCCTTCGCATCAATTTGATGAGTGCGTTCTGGATGACCAAAGCGCTTTCGATCCCCTTGCGGACATCGCGCGGCGCGGTGGTCAACACGGTCTCGGTGGCTGCACTCGGCGGAGGCGGCAGCAGTGTGGCCTATGCCACCGCCAAGGCGGGATTAGCCGGGCTGACGCGCGAACTCGCCCGCGGCCTCGCTCCGAGCGTCCGGGTGAATGGCATTGCCCCGAGTTTCGTGAATTCGCCCTGGGAGTGTTCCTTTGGCGATATGGAGGCCGCCGCGATAGCGACCGTGCCTCTCGCGCGCGTCGGCGAGCCCGCAGACTACGCGGAAGTCATCGTGTACTTATGCGCCGGTGCCGCGTACATCACCGGCGAAGTCATCCCAGTTACCGGCGGCGTGAGAATCTAGAACCGCTATGTGAGGATACCCAACGATGCATGACCGCAGACACGGCTGGCGATGGCTTGCGATCGGCATCGCACGTGAGACCTACACAGCATTTCGAGCTACTTACGTTTGGGCTCCTTGTCGCGGTTCAAAGGATTCGTCCAGCGCAATTTGCGGAATCGCGAAAAGTCGGCGTCAGTGGACATGAGTTCACAACCGTGTTGTAGGGCGAGTGCCGCCAGATGGGCATCAATGACCAGATTGCCGAGCGCCTGACCCTCGATGAGTAGATCCTGATAGACGGACCAGTGGCTTTCCGTTGCGAAAATCAAACGTGCACACGGTTGGTCGAGCCAGCTCTGAACGCGTGCGATCGCCGCCTTCAGCGGCAGGGGAGTGTCGAAGACGCGAGGATTGGTGCCGATGCGGATAAAGGCGCCGATTACCGTCCAGCACAAGCACACCGGCGAAGTGCCAGACAATTGCTCGTCCCACCATCCTCGTGCGACATCGTGATGCGGGCTCAAGCTATCTTCGGCATAGAGGAGAATGTTGGAGTCGACAAGGATCACCGAAATTTCTCGCCCTCGATTTGCGCGAGCAGTTCCTGGATATTGTCCAAATTACGTCCCGCCTTGAGTCCCATTTTGTGAGGCTTGGTGCGGTACGGTACGACGTTGGGCGCCGTCGCCGTGGCTCGCAGGCCGGCGCGCAGCGCTTCATTGATCACCTGGCGGAAAGGCAGCCGAGATTTTGCGGCTGCAGCTTTCGCCTTTTGCAAAACGTCATCGTCGAGCGTAATGGTCGTTCTCATTGATCTTTACCTCGATTCATCTTGTGAGCATCATAGCATCACCTTAAGTGATGTTAAAGCATCGTAGTCCCGTGACCGGCGACCGTGTACCATTGCTACATCGCAGACGAGTGGTCGGAGGGCGCATATCCGTCCCATGTCATGGGCGGAATGCGCAGCAAAGGCTGGGTATTTCTCGGCAATGAGCGACCGCCTTCCCTGCATTTGACCATCAATCCCTTGCCGGAGCATGTCATCGAATCCCTGCTCGCCGACCTTCGCTGTGTGGTGGCTGCCATAACAAGCGGACACGCCGTGTCGGGGGATCTGCAATACGGGCTCGCCAAAACTCAGACAGCGAATTGGATCGAGCAGGCGAGCCGCCTTGCCTCGAAAGCGAACCCGCGAAAATGATGCGGCGGTGGCTAGCGCCGGTGGCACTGTATGCGCTGGCGACTTGCGGCGGATGTCAGCGCTCCGTGGCGCCTTCGGCGGCGCTCGTTCCCGCAGCGGCAATCGACGCCGCTCGCCTCGCGGCGCCTGAGCCTGACCAGTGGTTGACGCCGGGCCGCGACGCGAACGGCACGTACTTCTCGCCGCTTAAGGACATCAATGCCGCCAACGTTGCCCAGCTCGGATTCGCCTGGGATTACCGCCTGGGAACCCATCGCGGGCTCGAGGCGACGCCGATCGTGGTCGACGGCGTCATGTACACCACGGGCAACTTCGGGCGCGTGTACGCGCTCGATGCCGCCACCGGCCGCGAACGCTGGACCTACGATCCGCACGTCGACGGGCAGTGGGGGCGCTACGCCTGTTGTGACGCGGTCAACCGGGGGCTGGCCGCATTTGACGGCCGCCTGTATGTGGGTGCGCTCGACGGCTGGCTGCATGCACTCGACGCACGCAGCGGGCAGCTGCTGTGGAAGGTCGATACATTGCTCGGGCGTCAACAGCACAAGCCTTACACCCTCTCGGGCGCGCCACTGCTCGCCGGCAACCTCGTCATCATAGGTAATGGCGGCGGCGACTTTGCCGGGGCGCGTGGATATGTAACCGCCTACGATCTGAAGACCGGAGCGCAGCGCTGGCGTTTTTTTACGGTGCCGCGCGACCCGGCGGCGGGGCCTCAGGAACAAGAGCATCTGAAGGCGGCCATCGGCACATGGGATCCGCGGCATCGCTGGGACGCCGCCAGCGGCGGTAACGTGTGGGACGGCATGGCCTACGATCCTGAATTGCGGCTCGCCTATGTGGGAACCGCCAACGCGGCTCCGTACAACAGCCACATCGGCGGCCGCAAAGGCGGCGATGAACTTTACGCAGCGTCCATCATTGCCATTCACGTCGATGACGGATCGATGGCCTGGTATTACCAGACGGTCCCGCAAGATCGGTGGGATTACGACAGCACGCAAAAGCTCGTGCTCGCCGAAATGAATCTCGCGGGCGTGCGTCGGCCGGTGGTGATGCAGGCCGCGAAGAACGGTTTCTATTATGTGCTCGATCGACGCACCGGCGAACTTCTATCGGCACACAATTTTGCCTTCGTCAGCTGGGCGAAAGGCATTGACCCCACGACCGGCAGGCCGATCGTCGATCCGAGTGCGGATTACGATCATGTGCCTGCGCTCGTCTTTCCGTCCGAGAGCGGTGCGCATAGCTGGCAACCCATGGCCTACGATGGCGAGCGCGGGCTCACGTTCATTCCCGTCATCGAGTCGGGCAACGTCTTCGTCGAGTCCAGCGACCGGCGCGCAGGCCCCGTCGACGGACAGTTCACGACCCCGGCGTTCGCGACCGAGGGCTACGACCCAAAGGTAATGAAGCGGCTGTACGGCAGCTTGCCGCCGCTGGGCACACTGTCGCATGGCCTCCAGACCACGCTTGCCTCGCGTGGCTTTGTCCGTGCGTGGAGCGTGGCCGAACATCGCGTCGTCTGGGAGACTCAGACTGCCACGAGCTGGGACGGCGGCGTGCTCGCGACTGGCGGCGGACTCGTGTTTCAGGGCGATGCCAATGGGAATCTAAACGCTTATGCCTCTGATACGGGGCAGAACCTCGAGTCGGTGCAACTCGGTAGCTCGATGATGGCCGCGCCCATCACCTATCGAGTCAGTGGCGTGCAGTACGTCGCCATCATGGCGGGATTTGGCGGCGGCGCGGTGATCGTCGGCGCACCGCTCGACCCTTCCTCGGCAGCGTACAAATACGGCAACGAGGGCCGGATCATCGCTCTGAAGATCGGCGGACCGGTGCCGCCGTTGCCGCCGATGCATGCGGGTGACGATCCGCCGCCCGACCCGCCGCCCCACGCCGGCACACCGGCACAGGTGGGGGCCGGTGAAGTTTTATACAACCGCCACTGTTCGCGCTGCCATGTCTTCGGCCGCGGCATATTGCCCGACCTTCGCCGCCTGTCGCCGGCGACGCATGCTCTGTTCAAATCGATCGTGCTGGACGGCATGTATGCGCCGAAGGGGATGGCGCGATTTGACGATGTGCTGTCGCCGGGCGACCTTGAAGCACTGCACGATTATCTCATCGATCAAGCCTGGCAGCTCAAGGCCGGGCGCTGATCATGGAAAATGTCGGCAAAACGCAAATCGAATCGGCATCAGAGCCAAAACAGTGGAGTACAGGGGAATGACTGGGAGAAACCGAGTAGGAACGATTTTAGCGGAACTTGCGCTGACGGCCGTTCTCGTTTCTCGTTTTTCTTTGGTGGGTGCCGAACCGCTCGTCGGCATAGTTGACGAACCCTGCTCCGCGGTGATGCGAGATCATCAAGACACGACCGCGGAGCGAGCGAAGCAGGATTGGCCAAACCTCTGCAAGTATCGTGACAGTAATAAGTCGCTGACCCACCCCCCTGAAGTTGTGTTCATGGGTGATTCGATCACTGAAAACTGGCTTGCCGCTGATCCCTCGCTGTTTTCAGGCCAGGTGGTCGATCGAGGCATCAGCGGCCAGACCACGCCGCAAATGCTGCTTCGTTTCTTCGATGACGTAATCGATCTGCGCCCGAAGGTTGTGCATATTTTGGCGGGAACCAATGATGTGGCCGGCAACACGGGGCCAACGCGTGTGCAGGACTATCGCAACAGCATCGAAGCGATGGTCGAGCTTGCCCGGGCGCACCATATTCGCGTTGTGCTGGGCTCCATCCCGCCCGCGGCAGCCTTTCCCTGGCGACCCGAAGTCAAGCCCGTTGATACAATCAAGGCATTGAACCAGTGGCTGAAAAATTACGCGAATTCCAATGGCATTCAGTTTGTCGATTACTATTCGGCGCTCGTCGACGGCAATGGAGGGTTAAAGGCGAGTTTATCGCCCGACGGCGTCCATCCCAACAGCGATGGCTACGCTCTGATGCGACCGCTGGTGGTTGCTGCGATCCACAAGTAACTCACGCAGGTGCATAGGTCCGGCAATGCTCCAGGTAGGCGGCTTCATGCGCAGCGGCTAGGGCCACGACACTTGACCACAACCAGGAAGGTGCATCGAGACGGCTCGAACGATGACGCTTGAGACTTGATCGGAACTCCTTCCGAGTGGGAGCGTCCATTTGACGAGCGTGCGCCCTGCCGACGACGCTTGCCAAGAATCTCGCGGCCCCTACCGCCTCTTCGCGCGTCAATCGATCAATTTCCACTTTTAGATCTTGCGGCATCAGTTCGCGCAAGAAGACTGACCGCTGCAGCAGGTGCGCCGGCATCATGCGTTCACCCAGCGCCGGCGAGAGGTGTCTTGCGCCCTCAACGACGCGTTGCGCATTATCCTTGGGCATTCGGGCACGTGACATTCTGGGAGCGGCGGCTGCCCCCGCTTCCTTTATATCGATCAGACAATAATCGTCATTGGTCCGTTTGCCGTTGCTCACCTTGAGGAGCACGGCGACACGAAGTTTGCCCAATGAACTGCAGCCTTTCATCCAGTAGGCGGCATCCAACATCTCGATCGCGGCGTCATCGTCTCGATGCTTCAGTGAGGCAACTAGGCGACGCACCGATTCATCGCCGAACAGGCTCTTGACGGCTCGGAGTTCTTTCTGCGTCAGGGGCCAGAACTTGTCGCCCCGAGGTATTGTGGGCCTGACGTCATCTAGTCGTTCGCGGGCCAAGTGCTTCCAAGTGCGTTGCATCGCCCGACGCATTACAACCCTTACACACTTAGGCTTTTCTTCGTCATTCTCTTTGCCAGGCGCACCCAAGGCAAGTTCATAGCCGTCCATCATATTTTCTAGCATGTGTGCCGTAGTGACACCCGGCAAGTCAGACCCACGAGCGGCGGACGCCAACGATAACGCCAGCCGGATCAAGTCGTGATTCGGATTGCCGATGACCGTTTGGTCCAGATCACGGATCTGCACGTGAATTTTGCCTTTCTTATCCGCCAATGGGCCTAGGTTGCCGACATGGCAATCCCCGCAGATCCATACCGGAGGACCCTGCGGAACGGTCCGTTTACCGTGCTCCTCGAGCCACTTGTAAAACTGGGCCGTATTGCCTCGAACGTAAGCGTGCGCTGAGGCAGCCATTTTGTGCTTGCGGCGCTCTTCGAGTACGCGTTGCCGTTTCGAAGGTTTGGCTGTGTTCATGGTGGGTTACTATGGCACTTCGTGGTTGGCTTTGCCGCGGCGTCTCGCGCCATAGTGGCCGTCGCCCCGCCAGTGCTACGGTGTCGTATGCGGGGCAACTACGTTGTTTCACTACTATCCTCTTTGACAATAACCTCTTAAGTTGACCTATGGCTTCAGGCGCGTTGATTACCTAATTATAGCGGTGCCGGTGTGGCGGGGCTGCCCAATGAGAATTGGTGATCTAGGCCTCGACCAATGAGGATTCTCCGGGCGTAACAATCAATGAAAGCCGTAGTCGCCGACTCTATTGCACCGAGAACTCGCCGGCTTCGTTGGCCGCTCGTCTGGACAATATTAATCGGCGCGTTGCTCGTCTGGGGAAGCCATGCGCGCCTCGAGCGATATATTACACCGCAACGCGGCATTGGGTATTGGCTCGGAATTGTGGGCGGTTCCATGATGGTGCTGCTACTCATGTATCCGGCTCGCAAACGGATCTCCGGTCTGCGGTGGCTTGGGGGTCTCTCCTCTTGGTTCGAATTCCACATGATGCTGGGCGTCATTGGGCCCGTGCTAATTTTGTTTCACGCTAACTTTAGACTCGGTTCGCCCAACAGCAACGTGGCGCTGATCTCCATGTTATTAGTGGCGGGAAGCGGATTAGTCGGCCGCTACATTTACACACGCCTGCATGCTCATGTTAAAGACAAGGAATACACCCTGGAGCAGTTGAAGGCTATCGGCGCCTGCCTCCGCTGCCGAAAAACATCGAGAGAACTCCTGCCGAACCTCGACGAAACAATTGATCGGGCAGAAGCGCGATTCATTAAACGTCCCAAGGGAATCACAGAACGCTTGCTTCATTTGTTAATAGGCCCTTTCCGTATCTCCATGGCTCGCCTCGTAGTCCGCAGGGAGATCGAAGAGACATTGTCACGGGCGCGGATGCAGCACTCGACAATCGTCGATACGGCTCGCGGCCGGCGAATGGCTTCGATCGCTCGCCGCTATGCTTATCGGCGATTGGAGGCGACGCGGCGGATAACTGAAGTCAAGACCTATGAGCGAATATTTTCCTTTTGGCACGTTATGCACATCCCGCTGTTCTTTATGCTGTTAGTTGCGGGAATCGTGCACGTCGTAGCGATTAACCTATATTGACTGCGGTGGCGCGATACATGCGGCGGTTCAACTCGCGGCCCGTCGGAAGGCGCACTTTAAATTTCGGCGCGGCTGTGATCGCGCAGTCCAGAGCTTTTTGAATTTGCGGAGTCCATAATCGAGCTCAATATACGTGCTCGAGTCGATACTCTAGGCTATGTGCCGGATTTGCATGCGGCAAGCGCTACTTGTGATGGAGCTACTCGGCAAATCTCTTGTGTATTCCAGTGGTTACGGGTCTCATAGCCGCTGGTTACCTTGCAACTAACTGAAAAGGATTGTCACATGCGAAAAATCGCCCTCTCTGTCTTGCTGGCCGTATCAATCGGAGCCGCCACGACGGCGTCATCCCAGTCCCCAAAGTCCGTCGAGCCGATTGTCGATCCCGCCTGGAAGGCGCCGCAGGTCATCGCATTCATCGGTCTCAAGAAGGGGGATAAGGTGGCCGATATCGTGGGGGGCAGGCTCACCGCATCGCTGGCGCAAGCCGTCGGTCCTTCCGGAAAGGTTTACGCGGTGGAGACGGCCGAAGTGGTCAAGGTCCATCCCGAAGTATTGGACAAGATGAAGGCTCTGGCGACGCAGTCGCCAAATGTCGTGGTCAGCGACGACCCCGTCGCCTCGGCGCTGCCGTCGGGACTCGATGCCGTGTTCATTCGTCAGAACTACCACGATCTCTATGACAAGTTCATGGGACCTGCGGATGTACCTGCGTTCAATAAAGCTGTCTTCGCAGCGCTGAAGCCTGGCGGTGTCTTTGTGGTCTTGGATCACGCAGCGGCGGCGGGTTCGGGGATCGGCGCAACTGATACGCTGCATCGTATCGATCCGCAGCGAGTCAAGGCGGATGTGCTGGCGGCCGGCTTCAAGCTGGATGCGGAGAGCTCAATTCTTGCCGACAAGAGCGACGACCACACCAAGAAAGTATTTGACCCCTCCGTCCGTGGTCACACCGATCAGTTCCTGTATCGCTTCAAGAAACCGAAGTGACGGCGGTCAGCGTCAGCAGTGAGCGGCAGTAGCGGCAACCCTGGCTGCGGGAGGGGCTGTGGCACATGGCCCCATCCCCTCGGCACTCCTCGGCTTGCACGAATTTCGCATTGCCCGGCCAGCCTGTCACAGTGGAATGGCGCCGATTTGACGCCAACCTGGCCAAGTCATATATTCGGGTGTGGGATAGTGTAATTGCGACTCAATAGAAACAGGCCCATGAGAAAGCCACCGTACTATCTTAGGTCTCCGCCCGATTATGTCCCCATGCAGGGCCAGCGCTTCCTTGCGGCCTGCATACGCCTCGAAGGTCCCACCATTTCGGTTTCAGGTCGACAGATCTTGCTCAGTTCGGCGTCAATTTAAACGCCGAGGGGTCGCTCGGGCGACCGGAATATTAAGAGTCCAGCGTGAGGTCGCGCCAACCCCTCGATGATTCATTCGCGGATCAGATCCCTGATCTTCGTTTTCATCATCCCCGCCGTGTTCGGGGATCGAACGGAGGAAGAAAATGCGCTTATCAACAGAGACTATTCTGGAGTCTTCACGTCGGTATCTCGACATTATCGGCGGCAGTACCTTGAGCGAATTGGAGTCTCGCTCATTCATCAACGAAACGGTCGATGCCTACGAGCGACACGTGAATCGAGGCTTCATTGCCTACCGTAAGTCGGTGACCGAAGCCGGTCAGTTCGCTGCGTTGGAGTGGGCCGGACAGGGTTCGACGGTGCGCGATTTGCTGGGCCGCGAATACATCGATTGCCTTGGCGGCTTCGGGATATTCAGCGCCGGCGTCAATCACCCTCGTATCGTCAAGGCGGTCACCGATCAACTGCAACGGATGGCGCTGAACAGCCAAGAATTGCTCGAGCCGTGGCGCGCGGCCCTCGCGAAGTTGCTGGCAGGGATTACACCGGGCGAGCTGGCCTGCAGTTTTTTCATCAATAATGGCACTGATGCCGTGGAAGGCGCCATCAAGCTGGCGCGCCTTTACACAGGCCGCAATACCTTCCTGTCCACGCTCGGCGGATTCCACGGAAAATCCTTGGGCTCGCTGTCTCTAATGGGGAAGGCGACTTTCAGAGAACCCTTCCGTGCGGGCTTGCAAGATGTTCGATTCGCGCCTTTCGGCGACGCAGATGCCTTGCAGGCGGAATTTGAAAAGGCAGAAGCGGTGGGCACACCCATCGCGGCCTTTGTGGTCGAGCCTGTGCAGGGCGAAGCAGGCGCGGTGGTCCCGCCGCCCGACTACCTCCCGCGAGCGCGAGAACTTTGCGATCGATACGGCGCCCTGCTCATTGCGGATGAAATACAAACCGGCATGGGGCGTACCGGGAAATTGTGGGGTGTAGACCATAGCGACGTCGCTCCCGACATCATGTGCCTGGGCAAGGCAATCGGCGGCGGCGTGATGCCGCTGGCAGCCTTCGTTTCAACCGCGAAGATTTGGGAAGTTCTGGTGCCGAACCCTGTAATTCATTCGACCACTTTCGGCGGCAATCCGATTGCATGCGTCGCGGGAATCGCGGCGATTACCGTGACGCTGGAAGAAGATCTGCCGGGTCAAGCCGCAAGCAAAGGAGAGCTCGTAATAAAGACTCTGAAGGAGCTGCAAGCCCGATATCCCGCCGTGCTCACGGCGGTCCGTGGGAGGGGACTGTTGATCGGCCTGGAATTTCCCTCCGATGCCATCGGATATGCATTCGCCGCGGCCCTGTTTCGGCGCGGTGTGCTGGTGGCGGGCACTTATTCCAAGGCCAGGACGATCCGCATCGAACCGGCCTTGAACATACCCATGAAACTGTTGCACGAGATGCTCAATCGAGTCGAGGACGCGCTTCGGGAAATTGGGGCTCCGCGGTCCAAATCGGATTCCCGCAGCGCCGGGATCCCGATCGCGGAGGTGCCTGCCGCCTTGCTCGAGGCGGCAGGCGACTAGGCTGGCGCCGCGCCCGACGAGGATCAAGGAGTGCGCCCGCAAGTTTCCGTGCTCGCCGGCTATCGCGTCCGCTGGGCAATCTTCGCTTTTCTTTTTGGCTTCGGGTTCCTCGGCTATGTGCAGCGCACTGGAGTCGCCATCGCCGCGGAGCGCATGGTCCCGGAACTCGGGCTGACGCAGGTCGAGTTTGGCTGGTTGCTGAATGCCTTTCTGATCAGCTACACGATATTTCAGCTGCCGGGTGCCGTCCTTGGTCAATGGTTTGGCGCACGTCGTACTCTCGCCGTGATCGGTTTCGTAACGGTTGCCGCAGCCTCGTCCATGGCCCTCGCCCCCGCGGGCCGGGCGGATCTCATGGTGTTCGTGCTCATGTTGCTTGCGCGCTTCGTGCTCGGAACTGCACAATCGGCGCTCTACCCCGTCGCGAGCGGCACCATCGAAGGTTGGTTTCCGGTGCGCAGGTGGGGTCTCGCACAGGGGCTTCTTGTGACAGGGCTGTGGCTCGGGGCCGCGTGCACTCCACCGCTCATCGCCTGGCTCATGGGTCACTGGGGCTGGCGATTCGCGCTCATCGCGAGCAGCGTGCCCTCGCTCGTGGCAGTCATTTTCTGGTACCGCTACGCCCGGGACCGGCCTGCCGAGCACCGTTCGGTAGAAGAGAGGGAACTTGCAGAACTCACGGAAAATCCCCCCACCATTGATGCACATGTCGGCCTTCGTGAGGTGCTGCACTTGTTGCAAGACCGGCGCATTGCACTGCTCACGAGCTCCTATTTTCTGATGAACTATGTGTTCTATCTGGTAACGTTCTGGTGTTTCTTATATCTCGTACAGGAGCGACATTTCACGCTCCTCGAAGGAGGAGGGCTCGCGAGCCTGCCCTTTCTCGCCGCCGCGATTGCCGCAGGCGCAGGAGGGCAACTTTGCGATCGGCTTTGCACCCGCTACGGTGCGCGTGTCGGATTGCGCGTGCTGCCTGTTCTAGCGCTGCCCGCCGCTGCCGCATTCCTCGTGCTCACAGGATTCGCGGCGAACGATTACCTTGCTGTGGCGGCGCTTTGCATGGCCTTTGCCGGCACCGAGCTCACCGAGGGCGCGTTCTGGACCGCTGCAATGCGCAGCGCACCTGCTGAAGTGATGGCCTCGACCGCTGTGCTCAACACGGGCGGCAATCTCGGCGGCGTTGTCGCAACCCCGACCATTGCTTGGTTGTCCGCTGGGCACCACTGGACGACGGTGTTTGTGCTGGGTGCATCGCTCTCGGTGCTCGCTGCCGTCCTCTGGTTCTTCATTGACATCGATCCTATCGAACAACACACTGCTCAGGAACCGTATGACTACGCTTGATTCCACTGCGGCACCGATCCGCCCTTTTCTGGACTGGCCAGTGGTCACAAATCCCGCGGATTGGACCGCCGATGTCGCTTTGATCGGTATTCAGCACAGCGAGCGCTATGCGGGCGATCCCTGGCCGAACGATCAGGCGCGGGCGCCCGACGCGGTACGGCTGGTGTCTGCAACCATTTCTTATGGACCCGAGCAGTGGGACTTCGACATGGGTGCGCCGCTCTCGGCCATGAAACCCGCACGCTGCATCGACGCAGGCAATATCGCGTGGGTGGATAGAAGCTATGATGAGTATGTTGCTGCTGTCACCGCGAGGCTTAGACATCTTTGGCGGCGTCGGACGCAAGTGTTCATCGTCGGGGGCGATCACGGCGTGACAATTCCCGCCATCGATGCCCTGGATGCGGTGGGTGAGCCCGTGTACATCGTGCACATCGACGCGCATCTGGACTGGCGTGCCGAAGTGAACGGCGTCACGCGCGGCTACTCCAGTCCTCTTCGCTGGGCGAGCCGAAAGCCTTGGATCTCCGGCATGACGCAGATCGGCATGCGCGCGACCGGCAGCGCGCGGCGCGCGGAAGTCGAGGACGCCGGCAATTACGGCTCGCGCATCTTCACGGCGAATGACGTGCATGCCAGCGGCTTCGAGCCCGTACTCGAGACTATTCCTGCGAAATCAGCCGTGTACGTTACGATCGATGCCGACGGCATGGATCCGACGGAAATGCCGGGAGTGATGGCTCCCGCGCCCGGTGGATTGCGCTACGAACAGGTGGCTCCTTTCCTGCGCACAATTGCGCAGCGCCAGCGAATTGTGGGATTGGACGTGGTGGAGATCGCACCGCGGTTCGACAGCGCCAACGGCATCACCTGCATCATGGCGGGCCGACTCATTGTCAATGCGCTGGGAGCCTCATGGGGCGCGGCTGGTGCGTACCGCGCCCTCTACGGCGCGGGGTAGTAGGCTACGCCAATTCAGGCCTTCCGTGGCGCGCATGCGAACTGCGTCACGGCTCAGTTCTGTTTTAAATGAACGTACGCCGAGGAGCTCACAGTTACCTCGCGCCAGCGGGCGTATGGTGCATAGCCGTTCAGTCTCGGCGCCGCGACGGAGTCGCAAAGATGGGCTCGTCGCACGCGACAGCAGCAACCACCGGACGAACCCGCTGCGAAGCTGGGCCTGCATGGGTCGACAAGCTCTTCGTCGGGCTCGTTATTTACGTCGTCGTCTGTGTGATATTGATGCTGACCGGGCTTGGCGGTCAGAAAGTCACGCACTACGTCGGTTTGACGGCCGACTCACCGTCGTGCCTCGGCAGCGTGCTGGTCAGCGTAGCGGCGGCCCGCCGCGCCCCCCGAGGTGCGCTGCGGACGGCATGGATCTGGTTGTCGCTCGCGCTCGCCCTTTACTTCCTCGGCAGCATCATTGCCACCGGCAGTTGGCTCATCGGCCATGATCCCTTCCCGGGGCCATCCGATATCATCTTTCTCGCGTTCTATCCTGCCGCGTTCGTCGCGGCGCTGCACTTGATCCGCGCCGCCGACGTTCGCGTACCCTGGGCGCAGCTTTCAATCGATGCGACGATTTGCGTGGTGGGCTTCGGGGCGTTTTTTTGGTTCCTGGTGATTCGCCCGGCCGCGTCGGGGACCGCTACCGATTTTCTAAAGCAAATTCTCAGTCAGGTCTACGCTGGGCTTGATTGCGTGCTCCTGCTCATGTTTGGCGTGCTTCTCTTGGCGGGCGCGGGCAAAGGCGGCAGCCGGCGCATTTCGCTGCTCCTTTCGCTCGGATTTGCGACGTTGTTCGTCGCCGACATACTCTGGTCGGTGGCCAAAGTCCGCGGCTTCTATCTGCCGGGCGGCGTGCAGGACGTATTGTACCTTTCTTGCTACCTGCCGCTGGCGGCTGCCGGGCGCGAGCAGATGCGCGCGACCGCCGCCCGGGCGCCGGCCCCGGCGCAAGTCTCAGGTGCCCTCGCGCGAGCGCTCCCGTACGCGGCGATGCTCACCGCGCTACTCGTGCTCGTATCCTTCAATCACGGCGATATCGCGGGCCCGACGGCCGTGATGACCATCATCGTGTTCGCACTCACTCTGCTCTTGATGGTGCGGCAAGCAATCAACATGCGCGTCGAAGTTGTGGCTCGCGAGCGCCGTGCGACCCGCATAGTCGAGGATCGCTACGCGTCGCTGATCGCGAACGCTTCCGATGTCATCATGATCGTCACGCCGGACGGGGTGATGCGTTTCACGTCTCCCGCCTCCGAGCGAATGCTAGGCCTCAAAGCCGATGACATTGTCGGGAAGAACCTTCTCGACCTCTGGGCCGGCGCGGACGTTGATCTGCTGAGGAGATTCCTCGCCGAGGTCGTCGCGACGACGAACGGAACCGTCGGCCCGGTTGAAGTGCGCATAGAACACCGTCTCACGGCCTTCGTCCTGGAGATCGTCGGCAGCAACCTGACGAACGATCCTGCGGTGAACGGACTCGCGCTCAATTTTCGCGACATCAGCGAGCGTAAGGCGCTCGAGGAAAAATTGCGGCAGCTGGCATTTCATGACCCGCTGACGTTGCTCGCTAACCGAAATTTGTTCCGGGATCGCGTCCAACACGCGCTGACGCTGGCGCGGCGAGGCCCCGCTTCGTTGGCCGTACTGTTCCTTGATCTCGACGACTTCAAGAACATCAACGACTCCTTGGGCCACGAAGCGGGCGACAGGCTGCTGCAAGCGGTGGCCCAACGTCTTGTCGTAAACACGCGATCCTCGGATACCGTCGCCCGGCTCGGCGGCGACGAATTTGCCGTTCTGCTCGAAGGAATCACGACGAGCGCGGAAGCGGAGCAAATGGCGGTCTCCTTGATCGCCTCGCTGAAACCGACGTTCTCGCTCAATGCTACGGAGGTTCAGATGGGCGCCAGCATCGGCGTCGCATTTTCGGCGCCGGGGTCGGATGCCGCTGCGCTTTTGAGCAATGCCGACCTCGCGATGTACCACGCCAAAGCCGCGGGCAAGAACCGCTTTGCCACTTTCCAGCCGCAGATGCTGGAGGTGCTGAACGAGCGGCTGCGCCTCGAGGCCGACCTCGCCCGAGCGTTCGACGACCAAGAGTTCTTCCTCGAGTATCAGCCCATCGTGGACTTGGGGACGAGGGCGCTGCTCGGGGTCGAGGCGCTCGTCCGCTGGCGGCACCCCACCGCCGGTGTGCTGTTACCCGGCCGTTTTATTCAGGTCGCCGAAGAATGCGGTCATGTAGCAAAACTTGGCCGCTGGGTACTGGCGCAGGCGTGCCGCGACCTGTACGCATGGCGCGGCTCGGTGGCCGGCGGCCAGGGCTTAAGGGTGGCCGTCAATATTTCGAGCCGGCACTTGCAGCACGGTGAGTTGGTGCACGACGTCGCAAGCGCGCTCGAGATGTCCGGGCTCGAGCCGGCGAATCTCGTCATCGAACTGACCGAAAGCACCATGATGTACAACATCGATGCGAATCTCGAGCGGCTGCACCAATTGAAGGAGCTCGGCGTACGATTGGCCATCGATGACTTCGGCACCGGTTATTCATCGCTGGCCTACCTTCACCGTTTTCCGATCGACATTCTCAAGATCGACCGGACCTTCATCAGCCGTCTCACCAACTCGAGCACCGGGTCGGAACTCGCCCGCGCAGTCATCACGTTGGGTCAGACGCTGGGGCTCGATACCGTGGCGGAAGGGATCGAGTTCGAGCCCCAGGTCGCCGCGCTGCTCGCGCTCGGATGCGTAGCCGGGCAGGGCTTCCTGTTCGCCAAGGCCGGTTCTCTACAGCAATTGTCAGGGAGCGAGTTCGTAGCCAAGCGCAACGCGCATTGGACCGCTCAGGCAGCCAGCGAAGATTACTCGGCGACCGGGCGGTTCGAGGCGCTCAAGGTCGTTGGAAAACGGGCCGGCGGAGTCGCGTAGCGCGCAAAGCCTTACTCGGATAACCGCCTGAGACCCTCTTGGCCGGCTCCGAAAGCGCGCTCCAAGTACCGCCGAATCAACTCTTCTTTCGCTCGTTTGATTTCACCTTTCCCTAGAAACAGCACCTGCACGGCAAGGCCGTCGACGAAGCTTGCGAGAGCGATGGCCTCGAGGACGGTGTCGACCGAGGGTTCCAGGACATCGGCATCCTTGGCGGCCATGATTTCCTGCTCGAAGAACAGCCGGCATTTGGCGTATCTCGAAATTTGGATCGCAGTCAATTGCTCATCGCCGATCGCGCGGCCGTTGAACGCAGTCAATACGAGCCACGCCATTCGTGCAGATTCGTTGAACGGGAGAAGATTCTCGCAGACGACGCGCAACCGCTCGCTCCCTCGAAGCTTGATTCCCGCCTCTCGCGCATTATTCAACAGTTCGTCGATGAGAAGGTTCTTGGTGTAGAGGAGCAATTCCTCCTTGCTCCCAAAATAGTGTTGCAGGGGGCCCGTTGTGGTCCCGAGCGCGCGAGCAATATCCCGCAGGTTCATTCGATGCAAGCCCCGCTTAATGATGGCACGGCAGGTTGCGCGGGCTATTGTTTGCTTGCGCTCTTCGGGTGAGCCGGCCATTCGTGAAGCCAAAGCAGTCGCTCCTCTGAGGCACAACGGCGTAGTTACAGGTGTGGAATCGTGAGGGCGCCCCAAGACTTCCATGCGCCATACCAGACTGCGGTTGACGCAAAGCTAAGCTTAGTATAATTATTACCATCATAATGAACAAGCCGGGATAGACGTGAGGCTTCATTGAAATGGACCGCAGTTTGCCTATGTCTCGCGGGACGCCGAGAGTTCGCATAACAAGGGGATGAGTGATGAATTCCAAGCTTTCAATTGCGATCGCAGCAATCTTGAGCAGCCTGCCGGGCGTGAGATCCCTGGCCGCGGACGTGGGAAGCGAAGCGCTCGAGGAAATCACCGTGACGGCGCAGCGGCGCGAGCAAAGCATGCAGGACGTGCCGATATCGATGCAAGCCTTTACAGCCCAGGCCCTGCAGCAGCTCAACATCCTGACCTTCGACGATTACATCAAATATCTGCCCAATGTAACCAGCGCCAACAATGGGCCCGGGCAGAGCGAAGTATTCATGCGCGGCTTGAGTGCGGGTTCCCAGGCTAGCCAGGGAAGCTCATCGACGGGCCTATACCCGAACGTCGCAATCTACCTCGACAATCAATCGGGGCAGTTGCCGAACCGCAATCTTGACATCTATGCCGCCGATTTGAATCGCATCGAAGTTCTCGAGGGCCCGCAGGGTACGCTGTTTGGCGCAGGCGCCGAAGCGGGCGTGATTCGCTACATAACCAACGAACCCAAGATCGACATGACCGAAGCCAGCGTCAAGGCTGGCTACGGCACGACTGCCCACGGGGATGATAATTCGGACGTTACTGCAGTCCTGAACCTGCCCCTAATCGCCGGGCATATGGCGGTGCGCGCCGTGATCTACGATGATCGGCGCGGCGGCTACATCGACAACGTACCGGCGACGTTCACCCGCAAGAACACCGACCTCGGCATTCAGTATGCCGGCTATCCTGCTGTCAACAACGTGTGCCCGGATGGACTGGCGAACAATGGCTTTTGCGTGCCGCCTGGCAGCCCCGCGCTCAATAACAACAATATTACCGGCCGGGCAATAAACCCAGTCACCTACCAAGGCATCCGGGTGCAGCTCAAGTACAAGTTCAATGACAATTGGGACATGCTTCTGGCGCAAACCTATCAAGACATGCATTCACAGGGAGTGTTCTATCAACAGCCCAACGCCTCGGATGGCGCGGCGTTGCGGCCGCTCGAGGTCACTCTGTTCAACCCGGCGCACGACAACGACAAATTCGAGATGACTTCCTTGACGATCGACGGACAGCTCGGCTTTTTGAAGGGCGTGTATACCGGCGGCTACTTGGTGCGGGACGTTGAGCAGGCCGGCGACTATACGAATTATTCGCGCGCCGTCTACGCAGAATATTATCAGTGTTACGGCAAGTTCGATCGTACGCCGACGTGCTTCTCCCCGAGCGCATCGTGGCGCACCAGCGAGCAGAACAAGCACATGCAGCACGAATTCCGCGTGAGCACTCCGGATGACTGGCGGGTGCGCGGCATCGTGGGCGCGTTCTACGAAGACAACAAGCTGTTCGATCGGACCGCGTGGAGTTACAAGCACGTACCGGAATGTACCGCTACCCTCGCGGTGGGCTGCTTCACCGACTTGGGCACTTGGCCGGGGAGCACAGTCAACCCTGCGGGGATCCGGCCTGCGCCTGAATCGTTTTATCAAGACACCCCGCGTGAAACGAAGCAGACCGCATTCTTCGCCTCGGTCGACATCGACTTGATACCCAAGCAGCTCACACTCACCGTGGGGACGCGCCATTTCTTGTTCGAGAATTCGTACAAAGGAAGCGTCATGTCGAGTTTCGGCTGTTACGAGGCGGGCACACCGGCCGGCGGCTGCACGTCGTCGTTTTCGTACAATCTCGATGCGCAAAACCTCAGGGGCACGGAGACTGGCTTCAAGCACCGCGCCAATCTCACGTGGCACATCACGCCTGACGTCATGCTGTATTACACCTGGTCGCAGGGATTCCGGCCGGGTGGTTTCGACGAGAATGGGGGCACGGGGCATGCCTACGGTACGGACCAAAAGCCGCAATACTTGCTTCCGCGCTCATGGGATTCCGACAAGCTCACGAACAACGAGATTGGCTGGAAAACGGAATTTTTCGACCATCGTTTTCAGTGGAATGGAGCCATTTACCGTGAGAACTGGGACAATGTGCAGATATCGTTCTTCGATCCCGGCTTGTTGGGCAACTTGTTCTTCAACGCGAACGGGCAGAATTTCCTGGTCAAAGGCATCGAAACCTCGACGATCGCCCGCGTGATCGGTGGGCTGACCGTTCAAGGCGCCGCCTCCTGGAATCAAACTCGACAGACCAATTCGCCGGCGCTGATCGACAACAACCCAAAGAGTGCCAATTTCGGTCATGCCATCACGCAAAGCTGCGGCGGCAGCGCTTACTCGGGCACTTGCACTCCGATCACGAATCCGTTCGGTCCGGTCGGGTCGCCGACCGCCGATGCGCCGCCGCTGCAATTCAGCGTGCGGGCGCGTTACGAATGGTCGTTCAGGGAATACAATTCCTTCGCGCAGTTTGGCGTATCGCACACGGGGCATTCATTCACCCAGGCGGGCTCCAACCCGACCTTCGCGGGCTCGAGCAACATCTCGACGTCCCGGCTGCGATTCGAGAATCCCGCGTACACGAGTCTGGCGGCTTCAATCGGGATTGCCAAGGATGCCTGGAACGTGATGCTGTTCGGTGAAAATCTGAGCAACTCCCACGCGGCAACCTTCACCAGCACCGACCAATTCATCGTTGCACAGACACCGCTCCGACCGCGCGTGCTCGGACTATCCTTCGGCTACAAGATTTACTGAGACGGCCCCTCAACTGTTCGGCGCTTTGAGCGAAGTTGTCTAAAGGTAGTCTGCGGCTCAGCCATCCGGCAAACGCAAGTAGCGCGCTCTGACGATCTGAAACGAGCCGTTACGACACGAGTCCGATTGCGACAGCGCCGAGCAGCCATTTTCCGTAAGGCTGGTGTTGCAGCGCGTCGAGCGCGCCGGCGATGCCGCCCGATTACCGCGGGTCACGATGGGCGATGCGAAACCGGGTGCGGCTGAGATCGAGCCGCCGGCTCTTGTCGCGCGTAGCGGCCCGATAAAGTTGCCAAAGACGATTAAAATGATGCCGGCGCCCCGGAGACCGACGGCATAGCGTCCCAGCGGCACCCTTATCACCCGTGCGGTCCACGTGACCGGCGTCTGCCGATCATCACGGGGTGGCGCTGATGTCCCGAGGCCGCGAGAAGGTCGAAGACGCCGATCAGCACGTAGATGTTCGCGCTCAACGTGGGACGTTTGGCGATACTCGGTCAGAGCTGAGATCTCAAGGGATTCACGACGATCTCGGCGAACCTCTCGCGCCACGGACGGCGCTGCCAATGCGCCAGGGTGTACCGGGTCGATGACTCGAGATCCTTTTCGAACACGGCTTTCATCTGCCGCGCGAAGTGCGCATCGTAGACATTGAGGCTCGCCTCGTCGTTGAGCTCGAAGGAGCGCATGTCGAAATTCGTGGAGCCCACGGAGACCATGTAGTCGTCGAAGATCAGCATTTTGCAATGAAGCATCGTCGGCTCGTACACGTGGATCTCGACTCCGCACTCGAGCAACGGCCCCCATTCGTGTTTGGACGCGATGCCGACGATCTTTGCGTCGATATGGCCACCCGGTACGAGCAGCCGTATCCGCACAGCGCGTGCTCGTGCCCCGATCAGTTCGCGGATCATCAATCGATCCGGAACAAAATAAGCCGCTTCCATATCGATGCTGCGTTGCGCGGCGGTGATGGCCGTAAGGTACATGAGCCGCATGCTGTCGCTGCCGCCTTCGGGCGAGCTGATGAACATCTGCATGTCCAGGTCCCCGCTTGCCTCGATGGGCGGAAAATAGGCATCGCCATGCAGCACATGGCCGGTGGTCTTAATCCAGTTATCCAGGAAGGCGGCCTGCATTTGCGCCGCGACGGGGCCCGTCACCTTGAAGTGCATATCGCGCCAGTGCGCGGGATCCTGTGCGTGGCCCGTCCATTGATCGGCGATACCCACGCCGCCCGTGAAACTCACCAATCCATCGACGATCAGCACCTTGCGGTGAGTCCGGTTATTCAACCGGCCGAGCGAATACCAATGGACCGCGTGATACCGCTCGACCTCGACCCCATCTGCCTTCATTCGAGCGACCGATTGCGCTGAGATCTTTTCGCCGCCTACCCAGTCGAGCATGAGGTGAACCTTGACGCCCGCCCGCGCTCGCTCACTCAGCGCTTTCGCAAACCGCTCGCCGATGCTTCCCGACCAATAGATATAGGTTTCACACGTGATGGTTCGTTGCGCCGCGGCGATCGCCTCGAGCATAGCCGGAAAGATCTCGTCGCCATTCTGCAGGACATGGATGCGGTTGCCGGGGACGATGGCCGGTCCCAGCAGAATCCCCATCTCGCGCCGGAATTGTGGATCGACGATGTTGTGAAGACGCTCGACTCGGTGCTGCGGCTCCTTTTCCGGCTTGCGGAAATTGAGCACGATGGTCACGGCGACCAGCGTACCTAGAATCGAGCAAGCGATTGTCCAGAGATGCAAATGACACCCTCGGCTGCAAGCGAATCCTACCGCAGGCCGCCTTGGCCCAACTTGGGCTAAATCGTCCTGTTCAGGTCAGAGGATTCTGACACCGTATTGTGTGCGCCGCCTGAACCCTAGTGTCACAGCGGCTATAGGACGGATCCTATAACAATTCACGGCCTTTGAGACTTACACGTTGGCGCGAGACTTAGCGACACTGCCGCTGCCGCTTAAGCGGTGTTATGCAGAGTTCTTGGCATGAACATTGAAGAGCGCCTGAAAAAACTCCAATCTCTTTTCACTTACGCGCAGACCGGCGCCATGACTGCCAGGGCGAATTATCTTACGCTCTTGCGGCAGCCTCAACCGAACGCTGCGGAGATTGTGCGCGCCAAGCTGGCGTGGCGGCAGCTGGAAGCGAGAAAGACAACGATCATCACCCGAATGGTAGAGCTGGAAGAACTGGAACAAGCCTTCGGCTGAACGCGACGGGCAGCACGCAGGGACTCTGAAGTGTCACGGTCCCAGCTGATTGTCGCCGCCGCACAGTGCTCCATGAGAAGTTTATCGACCACCGACGAAAGCCGGCTCGTGAGCATCGCGCGCCGCGTCATGCATGAGAACGGGCTGCAGCCGGAATTTGACCAAGCCGTCGTCGACCAAACCAACTCCATTTTTCAGGCCCCAGCCGCACCGGACGCGGGAATTCGCGATCTGCGAGCGCTCCTGTGGGCATCGATCGACAACGATAGTTCACGTGATCTGGACCAGCTTTCGGTGGCGGTACCGGCGAGTGGGGATACGGTCAAGATCCTGGTAGCGATCGCCGATGTCGATGCGATCGTCACGAGGGGCTCGCCCATTGATGACCGTGCGCGCGCCAACACCACCTCGGTCTACACGGCGGCGGCAATCTTTCCGATGCTGCCGGAGAAGCTTTCGACCGATCTGACATCCTTGGGCGAAGGCCAGGAGCGCTTAGCAACCATCATAGAAATGAGCGTGGCTGCAGACGGCGTGATAGCTAACTCGGACCTATATCGCGCGGTGGTCTTCAATCGCGCGAAGCTCGCCTACAACAGCGTCGGCGCTTGGCTCGAGGGTCGGGGGCCGCCGCCCGAGCGGCTGTTGGCAGTCGCAGGAGCCGATCAGCAACTTCGCATCCAGGATAAGGCGGCCCAAGCGCTGCGCAGTGTGCGTCATGCTCGCGGCGCGCTTGATCTGGAGACCATCGAAACGCAGCCTGTGGTGGAGTCCGGCGTGCTCCGTGACCTGCGGCCGGATGAGAACAATAGAGCGAAGCAATTGATCGAGGAGTTAATGGTCGCCGCCAACGGCGTCACCGCGCAGTTTCTGGCCGCCAAAGGGTTCGCTGCGCTGCGTCGGGTCTTGCGCACGCCAAAGAGATGGGATCGAATCGTCGCCCTCGCGGCGGCACTAGGCGAACAATTGCCGTCCATTCCCAGCGCGCCCGCACTCAACACCTTCCTCGAGAAACGGCGGCAGTTCGATCCAACACGTTTTCCCGACCTGTCCTTATCCATCATCAAGCTGTTGGGGGCGGGCGAATACGCTCTGAATAAGCCCGGACAGACAATCGAAGGTCATTTCGGTCTGGCGGTCCCCGACTACACGCACTCGACCGCGCCCAACCGGCGTTTTCCCGACCTAATCACCCAGCGTTTGGTGAAGGCCGCGCTGGCAGGCGAGCAGTCGCCTTACACTGACGACGACCTTGGCGCCCTTGCCGCACACTGCACGGAACAAGAGAAAAACGCCGCAAAGGTCGAGCGCTCGGTGAACAAGTCTGCCGCCGCATTGCTGCTCGCGCCGCGCACGGGTGCTGAGTTCGATGCGATGGTCACCGGCGCGTCTGAAAAAGGCACGTGGGTTCGCATCTCAGGTCCCACCACGGAGGGGCGATTGGTCAGAGGATTTGAGGGCCTCAACGTCGGCGATCGGGTGCGAGTGGAGCTGATTCGTACGGATGTTGACCGCGGGTTCATCGATTTCGCCCGGGCGTGACATGCAAAAAGAGAATCCTCCGGAAGCTCACCTCGCCTACGACGACCCGGAATTTCTCGCAAGCGATGATGCCCGGCCGCTGCGGATTCTTGCCGAGTATCTGGATCCCTTGCGGCGCTTTCGCCGCCAACGCGTCCACGACACGATCGTCTTCTTTGGTTCGGCACGTCTGGACCCGAACGGTCCTTTGGGCCGCTTCTATGCGGAAGCCCGCGAGCTGTCTCGCCTCCTTACCGTGTGGGCGGCAAGCCTGCCGTCGCCGGTTCATCGAATGGTGATCTGCTCGGGCGGCGGCGGGGGGATCATGGAGGCTGCCAACCGAGGCGCGGCGGAGGCGGGTGGCCGCTCGATTGGACTGAATATCGGCCTGCCGCACGAACAGCGGCCCAATCCGTACATTACCCGCGAGCTGGTGTTCCAATTCCGCTATTTTTTCATGCGAAAACTCTGGTTCGCGCACTTGGCGCGCGCGTTGGTGGTCTTTCCGGGCGGGTTCGGCACCTTGGATGAGCTCATGGAGATTTTGACTCTCTCCCAGACGGGCAAGCTTGCACGCCGGGTGCCGGTGATTCTCTACGGATCAGAGTATTGGAACGAGATTATCAACTTCGAAGCCTTGGTCCGCCACGGTATGATCAGCGCGGCAGACCTGCAACTGTTCGAGTTTGCGGATGATCCGCTTGCAGCACTGCACCTAGTACAGCGTGCGATCGACACAAGTCCGGATGCCAAAACACCGGCGATTGCCCACTCGGTTCACCGCTAGGGACGGTGCCACCACGGTCGAGGCAGTTCGGGGAGCGGCCGGAGAGTTGATGACGTACCAGCGAGCTGGTGCTAAAACGTTGCATTCTCTGACGGAAGGTGCATTAGGTTAAGCTGCAAACGGATAACGGAGATCTTGCGGTGATTACAGTTCCAACCGAGCCCATTGGCAGTATCCCGCGGCCGGCGGCGCTCCTGTCAGCTTTGGCGGCGACCAATGACTCGGCCGATCCGTCACTCGATGGGCTCTATGAAGCAGCAGTCCGCGACACGATCATGCAATTCGAGGCCACCGGCTCGCCGGTGGTTTCCGACGGCGAGCAGCGCAAGTATCATAATTTCTGGACGTATAGCGTCGAAGGCCTTCCCAATACCTCCACTGAGGGCTTCAAGATTCCGTTTGCGGCGGGTCATACGCGCCGCATGCCTCGCCTGACGAGCGGCCCATTTCGCTATCGACGGTACGCCGATGCCTATCTGGCCCTCGCGCTGCGTTTCGCGCACGTTCCAGTCAAGCAAGCCGTCATTTCGCCGTCGGCCTTGAGCTTGTTATATCCCGCCGAAGGGCTGCCCGGCTACTCTCGTGAAACCTTCATCGGCGATTTGCTGGGCGAACACGTGACCGAGGTTCGCCGCTGCCTACGTGCGGGGGCTCACTGCGTCCAGATCGACTTCACGGAAGGTCGGCTGGCGATGAAGATAGACCCGTCCGGCGAGCTCCTGAGCCGGTTTGTTGAGCTCAACAACCTGGCGCTATCGCGTTTCTCGGGCACTGAGCGCCTTAAGCTCGGTGTTCACACGTGCCCCGGTGGAGATCGCGATTCAACCCACAGCGCGGATGTCGACTACGCCGAATTGCTGCCAAGTCTTTTTACGCTCGACGTGACGAATTTCTATGTGGCGCTGGCGGGTGAACGAGATCGCGAATATGTCTTGCGCATCATTCGCGACCGCCTGAAGCCTCACCAGCGTGTTTTCGTCGGGGTCATTTCGACGATCGATCCTCGCATCGAAACGGTGGAGGAGGTTCGCGATCGGATACTGGAAGCGGCTTCCTACATTCCGCTGAGCCAGCTAGGGACCACGGACGATTGCGGGTATGCACCTTTTTGCGATGATACATCGACCAGCAGGGACACCGCTTTTGCGAAAATACGCGCGCGTGTTCAGGGTACGACGCTCGCCGCTCGCATCCTAGGGGAATCGCTTGGCGTCGGATGAGGACGAAGACACGCAGGTGCGGATTGCGGCGCTCAGAAATGCGGAGCAGATTTTACTCGCCCGTCAACGGGCTGAGCAGGCTCTGCGAGCCGCCAACGAAGCGCTGGAACAAAAAAACTTGGAATTGCAGCAGCAGCGCGAGTGGTTCCGCGTGACCCTTTCGAGCATCGGCGATGCGGTAATCACGACGGACCTCAATGCGGATGTCACCTTTCTAAATCCCGTGGCCGAGCAGCTGACCGGCTGGACCTCGATCGAGGCGCAAGGTCGCCCATTGACAGAAATCTTCCGCATCATCAACGAGCATACCCGTGAGAAAATTGATCACCCCGTAGAGCGGGTGCTGCGGGACGGACGCGTCATCGGACTTGCGAATCACACCGCACTCATCAGCCGCCATGGAGCCATTACCGCCATCGAAGACAGTGCGGCACCGATCAGAGACGCTCATGGCAGGCTGACGGGCGCCGTGATGGTCTTTCACGATGTGACCGAGCGGCGCCAAACCGAGTCAGCGCTGAGCGCGAGTGAGGATCGATTCCGCGCGATTTTCAGTCAGGCGGCTGTCGGCATCGCGCTGACCGATTTGCAAGGCCGATTCTTGCAAATAAATGCCAGGCTCGCCGAAATCTCCGGCTATTCCGTCGAAGAGTTGAAGGAGCGGTCAGTTCTGCATGTGACTCATCCGCAGGACGTTTCGGTTACCGAAGATGCCATGAAGAAGTTGATCGCCGAGGAAATTCCGCACATCGCACTTGAAAAGCGCTGGATGCGCAAGGACGGCACAATCGTCTGGACATTGAGTACGGTGACGTTGATGCGCGATCGCGCCGGCCGCCCTCTTAATTTCGTCGGAATAGTCGAAGACATCACGGAGCGGCGACGGGCCGATGAAGCCAAGGCACGCCTTGCCGCGGTCATTGCATCTTCGGACGACGCGATTCTGAGCATGACGCTCGATGCGGAAATCCTTTCGTGGAACAGCAGTGCGGAGCGAATGTTTGGGTATGCGAAAGCGGAGATGATCGGGCAATCTCCGAATATACTCATTCCGCCCGAGCGTGCCGACGAGGAGGCTAAGATTCTCGAGCAGATCCGAGCAGGCGGCCGTATCGAGCATTTCCATACCATACGGCGGCGCAAGGACGGCGCGATGCTGGATGTCTCGATAGCCGTTTCGCCGATCAACGACGCGCACGGTCACGTGATCGGCGCCTCAAAAATAACACGCGACATCACGCACAGGAAGCGCGCGGAAGAGGCACTGCGAGAAGAAACACGGATCTTGGAGATCTTGAACCGAACCGGTGCGGCGATTGCGAGCCGGCTCGATTTGGAAAGCCTCGTTCAGACGGTCACGGATTCGGCGACTCAGCTCAGCGGCGCCAGGTTCGGCGCGTTCTTTTACAACGTCTCGAACGAAAATGGTGAATCGTTTCTGTTGTATTCGCTCTCGGGCGCTTCGCGCGAGGCATTCGAAAAATTCGGCATGCCCCGCAATACCCCTATCTTCGGGCCGACCTTTCGCGCGGCACGCATCGTGCGCTCCGCCGACGTGACGAAAGATGAGAAATATGGGTTGATGGCGCCGCATCACGGCATGCCGAAAGGGCATTTACCGGTGCGCAGCTACCTGGCGGTGCCGGTCGTCTCGCGCTCCGGCGAAGTCATTGGAGGCTTAATCTTCGGTCACCCGGACATCGATGTGTTTTCCGAGCGATCCGAGCGGTTGATCGTCGGCATCGCCGGGCAGGCGGCCGTCGCCATCGACAACGCCCGGCTATATGAAGCTGCCCAACGTGAGATTGCGACCCGAGAGCGCGCAGAAGCCACGTTGCGCGAGACCGATCGCCGAAAGGATGAATTTTTGGCGACGCTTGCTCATGAACTGCGCAATCCGCTCGCGCCCATTCGACAAGCAGCCCTGATATTTAAAACCGCCGGGGCCAGCGAGTCGCAAAAGCGTTGGAGTCATGATGTCATCACTCGACAAGTTCATCATATGTCGCTGCTGCTCGATGATTTGCTCGACATCTCGCGGGTGACGCGCGGCACGCTCGAATTGAGGCTTGAAACGACCGATTTGAGCGACGTGATCGAAGCGGCGATCGAAACTGCCCGCCCGACGATTGATGCCAAACGTCACGAGTTGCGGATTGAGAAGCCACAGGAACCTCTGCACATCGTGGCGGATCCGCTTCGATTGGCTCAGGTGCTGGCCAACTTGCTGACCAACTCTGCGAAATATACGGATCCACAAGGAAGAATCGAGCTCAAAGTAGGGTGCACCTCGGATAGCGTCATCTTGTCGGTGAAGGACAGCGGTATTGGTATTCCGAGAGATTCTCTCGCGCGCGTCTTTGAAATGTTTGCGCAAGTGCAATCCTCCAAGGACCGTTCAGAGGGAGGCCTCGGTATTGGATTGGCCCTGTCGAAGGGAGTGGTCGAGCTTCACGGGGGGCGCATCGAAGTGCAAAGCGCAGGCGCGGGAGAGGGGAGTGAGTTCACGGTTCGATTACCCCGACGAGCGTTGCCGGCCGCTGTAGCCGCCGGCGCGAATTTGCTGGAAAAGGAACCTTGCGTGCGCCGGCGCATCTTGATCGCGGACGATAATCGAGACGCTGCGCAAAGCCTTGCGATGCTGCTCGAATTGGAGGGGCATGAGGTGACCGTGGTGCACGATGGATACGCGGCGGTCGAGGCCTTCAAGGAATTCAGGCCCGAATTTGTGATTTTGGACATTGGAATGCCCGGTCTGGACGGATACGAGGTCGCACGATCTGTTCGCCAAGACTCCTTGGGGCGCGCCGTCACGCTAATTGCGCTGACGGGGTGGGGACAGGATCGCGACAAGGCGCGGGCTCTGGCGGCAGGCTTCAATCATCACTTTACAAAACCCGTCGAGCCGGCACGGATCAGTGAGCTGTTGCGCTCGTCCGGACGTTCCTAGCCTCGGCTCACGACTCTACTTGGATCGTTTTGCGAACTTGCGCAGTTTCTCGAATCGGGTCGGCTCATCTTCATTTGGCCCCAAAAACTGCAGCATGGATTGTCCGTCGACCGCATTTTCGGCCATCACCTTCAAAGCAACGAGAACCGGCGTGGCGAGTATCACGCCCGCAACCCCCCAGAAAAGACCTCCAAACCAAAGCCCGAGGAATATCAACAGCGGGTTTACTTCGAGGCGCCTCCCTACCAAGAGCGGCTGCACGACCTGACCTTCAATGGTCGCAATCGCGAGATAGCTCAAGGCGACGCCAACCGCGGGTCCCAGGCCCTCGAATGAGACGATCGCGACCAGGGTCACAATGAGGAGTGTCGCTGTTGCGCCCGCGTAAGGAATGAAATTCAAAAGTGCGGCAAGCACTCCCCACAGATACGGGGTTGGCATCCCCCACCACATCATGACAAGCGTCGTCACGATACCTAGCCCGACGTTTATGAGCGACGTCGTGACATAAAACTGGCCCACTTCCGCGCGTATTTTTTCAATGTACTTTTGAATATGGTGAGATTTGAGATGACTAAAAAAGGCCGCGGTCATGCGGGAGACCATGGGCGGTCCGCCGGCGAGAAGAAACAGGGTAATGACCACAAACGTCGCCAGGCCAATGGCAGAGTCGCGCAAGGTCGCTAGAAGCGCGCTGGATGCGCTTTCCTGGGCAACGGCGACGATAGCAGGTTCGCCCGAATTCACGGCCGCCACCTTTCCAGCCCGCTGAGATAAGTCCTCCATGCGGCGCATCAATCGAGCCGCCGGCGTGAATTTTTTCTGAATTACCGTCAGGGTGTGCGGCGCCGATGCATACCACTGCTGGCTGGGAGCCCACATCAGCGCAATCAATCCCGACACGGCCGCAAGCGCGGCGATCAAAATCAGCACCGCGCTCAGGCCCCGCGGAAGCCCGAGGCGATAAAGCGCTTCGACCGGTCCCGAGAGGATCAATCCGGCCAGAAGCGCAAGGGCAACCGGTATGAAGGCGGCGTGCCCGAAATACAGAAGCACACCAATCAAAAGCAGCAAAATGCCCTTTCCAGCGTTGAAGTGCCTAACGCCGGCGAGCGTCTTCGGCAGCCGGTCAAATTTGGAAGGCCCTGTCGACATAGATCCTCTATCTGAACTGAAGCGCATTCTCAGCGCGAGACAGTCTAAACTGCTTATCCTCCGGGCAACGAGATGCAGATCTAAAGTCTCGCTAATAAATCGTTGTCTACGTACGGAGCCTGACTGCACCCTGCCTATGTTACCCTGCGGAGTATGGACATCCTACTGGTAGAAGACAGCGACGAAGTTTGCTGCATCATCGTGGAATGTTTGCACGAACTCGGGCACCAGGCCGTCGCGGTAGCGACGGCCGAAGGAGCGATTGCGCAACTTCGGGAAACGAAATTCGACGCGGTTATCACGGATTATTCGTTGCCCGGTATGTCCGGAATTCAACTCGCGCGGCAACTCTGTAAAGAGCATCCAAGTCTTCCCGTCGTCGTATCCTCGGGAGACAGGGCTCTCAACGCGGAGTTCTTAACCAGAAATAAACTGAGCAGAGTGCTCGTGCTTCCAAAGCCTTTCGACTTAGCCGCCCTCGCAAGTATCCTGGGCGAGGCGGTCGCGCTGGCGCGAGAGCATGTACCCGCTGCGGTGTCGCTACCCTGAGGCAGATAACTTCCACTCAGTAGGTCTACGCTGACATTAATGTTGGGTGTGAAACACCTTTTGCTTCCCAAGTAATTCGTTATAGCCTATGACCACTGCAGCGAGGGCCGTTCGCGAAATTCCGGGGCGACACTTTCGACTACCGCAAAGGCCCAGTTGAATTCTCGCGCGCGCTCTCGCTGCAGACTAAAATGTCTTCCCGCAATTGTCACGTAGTTGCGCGGCATAGCGGTGTGCCGCAATATCCCGGCTGACCAAGCTTTATGCGGACCACCTCGAAACCCCATCGGGCCTGCGCGCGTTCGCTCAGCTGCAAACCTGCTAACTGACGGCTAGCTCGGCCAAGAATCCGATTAGGAGCTCAATGTGGACGCATCGGACCCGGCATCTCGGGCAGCCACCGCAGCGCGCCTCGTGCGCGACGCGGCGTTTTACGGCGCGCGCTTTCTACGTGAGCACATCTGGCGGATGGTCCTTTGGTTTTTCTGCTTGCTGCTGCCACTCTGGGGATTTGCTGCACTGGTGGGCGAAGTACACAAAAAGAAAGTGTTCCCGTTCGACGCGCCGATCCTGAATTTGCTGCATGCGCTCGCGACGCCGGCGCTCAATCACTTCTTCGTCGTTTCGAGCCGTCTCGGCTATATGTGGGGAGTGGTGCCGCTGGATGCGAGCTTGCTGGTGCTGCTCATCGTGCTGCGGCGGTTTCGCGACGGCTTGTTCTTCGGCATCGCCGTCATTGGGTCCGCCATCC
The DNA here is from genome assembly GCA_038229815.1 of Steroidobacterales bacterium. Taxonomy (GTDB): domain Bacteria; phylum Pseudomonadota; class Gammaproteobacteria; order Steroidobacterales; family Steroidobacteraceae; genus Bog-1198. Next base: position 32,405 of record JBBROC010000036.1, read on the forward strand.
TGAATGTCGTCGCGAAAAACCATTTTGCGCGCATGCGCCCGGATCTATGGCTTTCCATCACGCCGGAGACCACATACAGCTTTCCGAGCGGTCATGCGATGGGCTCGATGACGCTAGGCACGGCGGTGATCATTCTGTGTTGGCCAACGCGCTGGCGCTGGCCGGTGCTGACCGTGAGCCTGATATTCATCCTGGTCGTCAGCATTTCACGTGTTTACCTAGGGGTGCACTATCCGTCCGACATCCTCGCCGGATGGACCGCTGCGATCGCATGGACCTTTGGGATGTACCTCTTGGTGGACCGAAAGGCGCCACCGCCGCCGCCGACTGCAGAGCCGACCAAGGATTCGGTCGGAGCGGCTTAATCAGGTTTCACTTTCTTCATTACCGAACTTGCGCGTGACATTCGCCCCGACTACCGATTCGCACGGCGCCGAATCGTTTCCAAACATCCGTTACGTTAAGGCAAGCGGCGCCGTCGAACCCATTTTACCAGCCCAACGCGCCGCGGCTAAGTTGCCGGCAGCAAGCGATCGTATTCCTTTTTAACCACCGTGTAACACTCGCGCGCAGCTCGAGCGGCTCTCGAGCCAGCGCGGTAATTTGGCCCCGGCGGTAGTTGATCAATCCGGCCTTATCGAGGCGACCCAGGGCTTCAGTCACACTTTCCCGCCGCACCCTCAGCATGTTCGCTATCAGCGCTTGAGTCATGATGAGTTCATCAGATCGAAGCCGGTCGAGGGTAAGCAACATCAAACGGCATAACTGCTGGTCGATAGTATGGTGGCGATTGCAGGCCGCCGTCTGAGGCATTTGCGTGATGAGTGCTTGGGTATACCTAAGAGTAGATGCATCGCGGACCCCGCGAGATTGAACTGCTCAATTACCAAGGCCCGAGCAGCAGAGCGCCCGCGCGCTCGGACGGAAGTGGTTCAATGAGCGCGATTTCCGTCGACAGGTGCTGCAAGTTCTCGAGCCCCCTTCCGGACCCG
>JBBROC010000037.1:0-32139 GCA_038229815.1 Steroidobacterales bacterium
GATGCCGGCATCCATGAGCCGTCTGATCACCCGCAGCTTTCTTACCTGAGCGGGCGGATAGCACCGCTCATCGTGCACGTCGCGGTGCGGCTTCGGAAAGCCGTAGCGGCGCTCCCAAACGCGCAACGTATCCTTCGTTAACCCTGTCTCGCGCTCCACGTCGGTGATCGACGCGGCCGCGGGCTCCCCCTCAGAACGTGCCATTTGTCATAGACAACTATTGACTTCCATACAGACTACCGATATTTTTGCACTACCCGACCGAGTTGTCTAGGACAATTCTGCGGAAGGTGATTTGGGTCGGGGTGGCTGCGGCAACTCGATCGGTCCCGCCCAATCACCTGCCACTCACCGCTCAGCAGGAGACATTGACGATGAAAACCTCGGAAGCGCGCCTTCGCGACGTGCAATCCAGTCCGGATACCCGCGAGCTCGCCATAGACCGCGTTGGGGTCAAGTCGCTACGCTATCCCATCCTCGTGCGCTCGCTGGACGGTGCGGAAGTGCCGAGCATCGCCGAGTTCGACATGTACGTCGGATTGCCGTCCGACGTCAAGGGCACGCATATGTCGAGGTTCGTGGAGGTGCTCGAAGCCCACGCGGCGCCGGTCGATTTTGACAGCGTGCGCCGATTGCTGCGCACCGTGCTCAGCCGGCTTGGCGCCGTGCACTGCGATATTGAAATCCGCTTTCCCTACTTCATTCGCAAGCGCGCCCCGGTGTCCGGCGTCGAGAGCGCCCTCGATCATCAGGTCACGCTGCTTGCCAGCATCGATCCCGCAGCGATCTTCAGACTGCGCATGCAGGTGGTTGTGGCTGCGACGAGCCTATGTCCTTGTTCCAAGGAAATCTCCAAATACGGCGCCCACAATCAGCGTTCGCACATCACCATCGCGGCGGAGTTGCGCGAACCGATGGCGATCGAGGAACTGGTCGCGATCGCCGAACGGCACGCGTCTTGCGAAGTGTACCCACTGCTAAAGCGCGCCGATGAAAAGTTCGTGACCGAACGGGCCTATGAGAATCCGAAGTTCGTGGAGGATCTCGTGCGCGACATCGCGTGCAGCCTCAACGCCGAACCGCGGATATGCCGGTATTCGGTGGAAGCGGAGAATTTCGAGTCGATCCATAACCATTCGGCCTACGCCCAGATCATCGGCGACAAAGCCAAACCGGCGTCGTCGGTACCCCGGCACGTCCCCGCCGCAGAACCATGTTTGACGGACTCGACCCATGCGTAATCACCGACATTCGTCGAGCTGGGCAGACAAAGCCATGACGCGCACATGCGGCTGAAGATGGGCCATGGGGCCGTCGCTGAGCTGGTGATGCTCGCGGCGGTTCTGCTGATCGGGGACAATGCCATCGCGATCGAAACCCTTTCCTACGAAACCATTGCTCGCGACGGGGACATGGAACTGCGGGACTACCCAGCGCATGTCTTGGTCGAGACGCAAGGGGACGGCGATTTGCGCCGTGCCAGCGGCGAGGCGTTCGGCAAGCTCTACCAATATATTCGCGGAGCCAACGTGAGCGGGCGCAAGTTCGCGATGACGGCGCCGGTGCTCACCGAACCACTTCAGACCTCAGTGCAAGATGATGGGCCGGCGAAGTACCGCACAGCGTTCTGCATTCCGGTCGAACTCGCCGACTCGGCGCCAAGACCGGCCTCGCCGGAGCTGCTGGTGCGCGCCGTGCCCCCTACCCGGATGGCCGCTATTCGCTATTCCGGTACGTGGAGCCAGAGCTTGTACGAGAAAAAGCTGCAAACCCTGCGTTCCTGGATGAAGACCAGAGGCTTGCGCGCCAGCGGGCCGCCGATCCTCGCTCGTTACGATCCGCCATTCAAGCCTTGGTTCTTGCGTCGAAACGAAGTACTGATACCGACGGCGCGGCCGTAGCCTCGATTTCACACGGGCGAGTATCGCGCCCAAGGCGCAATCGGCGGATGAAGCCGCACCACGCGTCGCGTCGCACTGCGGCGTTTGTTTCATTAATCGAAATGATGGTCATGGCTTTCGCAACATGACTTCAGACTGCTCGAATCTTAAATCGCGCTGCCTCGCCACATCAAAACTTTCTCCAACTAACGCGCGGCGACGCTGCATCCACTCTGTCGCGCCTTGCGAATTACGGTGCAGTCACGGAATTTCACCGTGTTTTTATTTCAAAGGAGACTGTATGACTCGTTCAATGAATTTGGTGGCCGCTGCTGCAACCGTGCTTGCCGCCGCCAGCAGTAGCTCGTCGGTCCTGGCCGCCGCCATGCTGGAGAAGAACATCGTAGCGACCGCAGAAGCGGCCGGTGAGTTCACAACCTTGGTCGCCGCGCTGCAGGCGGCGGGATTAGTGGCGACGCTCGAGGGAAAAGGTCCGTTCACCGTTTTCGCGCCAACCGATGCGGCCTTCGCGAAGCTGCCGCCGGGCACTCTCGACTCGCTGTTGAAGCCGGAGAACAAGAAGAAGTTGACCGATATTCTGACCTATCACGTCGTTGCAGGTAATGTGAAGGCTGCCCAGGTGGTCAAATCGCCGACGGCGAAGACGTTGAACGGTGCGAGCGTATCCATCACCGTGAACGGCTCGAACGTCAAAGTGAACGATGCCAACGTGATCAAGACCGACATTGCCGCGACCAACGGCACCATTCACGTGATCGATAGCGTGTTGCTGCCGAAGTAATATGAAGTTGGAGCGGGTGCGGTCGAGCTCGTCGACCGCCAACCCGCGCTCCCGTTCGGCGATGAGGCACCCACACAATATGTCCGAAGGCGGATTGAACCAATTGCGACGCTGGACGGGGGCCGGTGCGTTGGCACTCGGCCTTTTGTTCGGCGCCTGGCTGCCCTTGGGATTGTTTCATGTCGTGCCGTTCGTGCTGGAATTAGCCGGAGAAACCGCGCTACGCACGCACGCTGCAGCAGCGGTCGCCTGTCTTCTGGTCGCAGCGTGGGGATTTTGGAAAGACTGAGCGGCGCGATCGAGTCGCGTCGTGTTCGACACACTAAAAGAGTTATGTCCATGATCAAAATGTCCGATGTATGCATTCTACTGGCGGTTATGGTCGCATTTGCGGTCTCTGGTTATCTTTGGTTTCACGGCCAACGAGAAGAAGGGCTGTTCACCGCCATATGGGTGCCGTCGATCCTGTGTTTCGGCTTGTACTTCAAGCTGCTCAGCGTGAAAGCGGCAATCAGATGAACGACTCGACCATTCTCTATTCAGGCATTTTTTGCTTCGCGATGATCCTGCTCGGGGTAAGTCTGACTATCCAAGAATTCAGGAAAGAGTCGCAATCGCGCGCGAAGTCGATCCGGGACACGATAGGGTGAAGACCCTCGGCCGAATTCAATGCGACGATACCGGCTGCGCGTGATCATGGTTGGCGGGCGGCGCTCATGAGGTCCCTGGTGATCGGCGCGAGTGGCGGCATCGGCGCAGCGTTGGCGGATGCGCTGGAAGCAAAACAGCGACCGGTAATCCGAATCGGGCGAGGAACCATTCCGAAACTGGAACTACAGGATGAGGATAGCATCGCATCGGCCGCCGCGGCGATCGGCCCGACTCTCGGTCTCGTTATCGATGCGACCGGATTTCTTCATGATGAGAAGTTCCGACCCGAAAGGTCGTCGCGCGAGCTCGACCCGAAACATTTGGCGTATTCCTTTGCGATCAATGCGATCGGCCCCGCCTTGATCATGAAACACTTCCTGCCCTTGCTCGCGCGCGATGAGCGTGCCGTCTTCGCGACGTTGTCCGCGCGCGTTGGGAGCATTTCCGACAATTATCTCGGCGGCTGGTTCAGCTACCGCGCATCCAAGGCGGCACTCAATCAGCTCGTTCGAACCGCGGCGATCGAATTGGCCCGCACACGCAAGCAAGCTATTTGCGTGGCTTTGCATCCGGGTACGGTGAGTACACGGCTTTCGGAGCCGTTTGCAAAGGCCGGATTGGAGGTGCAGACGCCTTCGCAAGCGGCTGCGCAATTAATTGCCGTGATAGATGCGCTCACACCGCAACAGACCGGTTTGCTCTTCGATCATCGTGGGGCACAGATTCTCTTCTGATACCGATACGCCTGTTTTCGAAATGACCGATCTGTCAGTGTAGTACGACCTCGGCGCAGCCCACGGAAGCACGTGTGGGCCACTTTAGCCGGCAACAAGGTCTGGGGGTAATTCGGTTCGTACAGCATTGGGTTATCGTGTAGGCTCGGGTTTCCCACCATAAAACAAAGGGATTTGGACCTATGAGCCAGGAATTCACGGGCGCATCGCAACGGGAAGCTTCGACGGTCTCTGCGCCTCAGGCCGTGATTTTTACCGGAAGCGGGGCTGAATATTTCGGCATTTGGATCGTCAATTTGCTGTTGACGATCGTCACCATCGGCATCTATTCGTCGTGGGCGAAGGTGAGGCGGTTGCAATATTTCTACAGGCACACCGAGTTGGCCGGATCTAGCTTCGACTTTCACGGTGATCCTATCAAGATTTTCATCGGGCGTTTGATCGCGGTAGCCATGCTGATTGCGTATAACCTCTCCGCACGATTGCACTCACCGTTAACTTTGGCCGTCGTGATCGCTATCGCTGTCGTCATGCCGTGGCTACTGAGAAATTCGTTCCGCTTTCGACTATACAATACGAGCTGGCGCGGGGTGCGCTTCCACTTTAGAGGAACCGTAGCCTCCGCTTATCGGGTTTTTCTGCTGAACGGGCTTTTGACGGTAATCACATTGTATGTGATGGCGCCCTTCATGCATCAGCGGCTCAAATCGTATCAGCACAACAACAGCTGGTTCGGAGGAACTCAGTGTTCTTTTCACGCCCGGGCCGGAGAGTTCTATCGAATCTACTTGGTATTGCTGGCAGGGCTCGTTATCTTCGGAATAGTGATTGGATTCAGTGGAATCGGCGGTGCGTTTATCGCCGCATCCGCTGCGCAAAAGCACGGCGCGCCTCCCAATCCATTCGCCGTTCTCAGAGCGCTGGCGATTCTCTATGGCGCGTTGATCGTAGTGGGACTGTCGATCGGGCCGATATTTCATGCGCTCATCACCAACTTGATATGGCGCAACACACGGATTGGCGAACATCGCATCGAATGCAACATGTCGCCGCTCGGTTTGATGTGGATCAGCGTCAGCAATTTGGCACTGACGGTGCTGACGCTTGGCATATTCATCCCGTGGGCTATGGTTCGCTTGGCCAAGTTTCAGCTGGAGGCAGTCCGCCTGGTGCCGGCCGGGGATTTGCAGGAGTTCGTTGCCGCCGAACCGGACAAAATCAGTGCTGTCGGCGAGGAAACGGCGACGGCTTTCGATTTCGATATCTCGTTGTAGACCCGCGCACGGAATGTTGACCGCTGAGTACTTCGACGGGCACTCAACGCGCGTTCGGGTAGTCAATCTTGAGGTTGATGGCCAGTCTCTGAGCATCGCGGGCGAGGACATCGAGCGGCACATACCTTTTGTCGACGTGAAGGTCGATGAACGGCTGGGTCGCGCGCCGCGTCGGCTTCATTTCAGGGACGGTGCATTCTGTGTGGTTGGGGATCTTCGCGCCCTGGATGAATTGCTGTCGTCGGTCGCACATCGCGATGGATGGGTAGATCGCGCTCAGCGCCGAGCCCGATCTGCGTTGATTTCTCTCGTCGCAGTGACTGTGCTTGCGTTAGCCGGATATGAATGGGTGCTGCCCTGGGCGGCGGCCAAGGCGGCAGCGAAGATACCGGCTGTGGTAAGCCATCAGTTATCCGTGGGGACACTCCGGGCGCTGGATGGAGAGATCCTATTGCCGAGCCGCATTCCTCAGGACCATCAGCAAAGTTTGAGCGCTAAAATCTCTGCGTTACGCCTTCCGGGGGGCGGCGGTCCGACGGGTGAATTGTTTTTTCGTCGTTCCCCGCAACTCGGCGCAAATGCTTTTACGTTGCCCGATGGCACCATCGTAATTCTCGATGATCTCATCAACGTCATTGACGACGATCGCCAAATCTTGGCGACGATCGCCCATGAGTTGGGGCACGCCCGCGGGCACCACGGACTGCAATTACTCCTGCAGGGCTCGGTGGTCGCGACGTTCTTGGCCTTTTATGTGGGCGACGTCAGCAGTCTTTTAGCGGTGGCGCCCGCGACGCTGATGCACGCGAGCTATTCGCGAGCGCTGGAGGAACAGGCGGATGAGTATGCGGCGGCGGTGCTGAGACTCAACGGGATGTCGCCGGCGTTACTGGCCGAGGCACTGAAGAAGTTGGCGAGCTCTCGTCAGGGAGGGGGAGAGATGGGTTATTTATCCACCCATCCCGCCATAGAAGAACGCGCGCGTCATTTGCGTGAAACGAGCCGCTAGGTTCAAAGAAGCGACCGGGCACGCCCGGGCCCCACCTCTACAGGGTCAGGCGTGCGAGGCCCAGGCGGGTTCGCCGGCTGCATAGGGTACGCAAGGATCGAAACGACCGGGCGTTTCGACGTAGCGTTGGGCCTGGGTACAGCCAATTTCGGACGTGAAATAGCCGAGCAGTGCGAGCTGTTTCATCATGCGGAAATAGTGCGCCGGCGCATCGGCATTCTCCTTCTGCCCGTCCATGAACGACTTCTGTTCGCGATCAAGCGCGGTGAGAATGGCAAGCCGCTGATCAGGAGAGGCCTCCATGAACCCGACCTTGTGCGCAGTTCTCGTTACCGCATCTACTTTGCGCAAGCCCTCACGGAAGATTCTCTGCTGCGCCGGTGAGTAGCAGTCGGTAACCATCAGCGCCATGAACGCACCAACTTTCGCTTCCTTAGCGCCCGGGGTCGTCGTTGCGGGAAGAATCGTCTCGGCGATCTCGTCCAGCAATCCGACGTCGGCTGCGCTGAACGCGCCGGTTGTCTGCCGTACCGGAGAAGAGAGCTTTTCGGCAGCGATCAACAGGCCCTCGCCGCCAATGAATGCGGCCCCACCGAGCAGAGCGGTCAAGCGGCGAACGGCTTCGCGACGGCCTAGCACTGGGCGCCGCTCTATCTCGGGTGGGGTGCTCATAGAGTTATTGCCTCATAGATTGCGGCGATTCAGTTCTTTGACGGCAAAATCCGCCGCCCGTGCGGTGATCGCCATGTAGGTAAGCGAGGGGTTCTGGCAGGCACTCGAAGTCATGCACGCCCCATCGGTCACGAACACGTTCGGAGCGTCCCACACCTGATTGTGCCCGTTCAATACCGAGGTCTTCGGGTCGCGCCCCATGCGTGCCGTGCCCATCTCATGGATTGCCATGCCCGGGAAAGACCCGTCGTCATAGGTCGTGACCCTCTTTGCGCCGGCCTGCTCGAGCGTTTCCGCCATGTCTGTCATCATGTCTCTACGCATTAATCGCTCGTTCTCGCCCATGGCGCAGTCGATTTTAAAAACTGGCAGCCCCCATTTGTCTTTTCGCTCGGCATCGAGCGCGATGTGGTTGGCATGGTTTGGCAGCATTTCCCCAAATGCGGTGGCACCGAACATCCAGGGCCCAGGCGCTGCCATCTCATCCTTGAAGCTCGCGCCGACGCCGAGCTCCTTGACTGCCCGCGACCAACCTTGCCTGCTCGCGCTGCCCTGGTAGCCGAATCCGCGCACGTACTCGCGCTTGTCGCCGAACAGGTTGCGATAGCGGGGTATATAAATCCCGTTGGGTCGATGCCCGTAATAATACTTGTCATCGAGGCCGACGAGATGCCCCTCCGCGCCGCAGCGAAAGTGATGATCCATTAAATTTCGCCCGAGCTCGCCGCAGCTGCTGCCGAGGCCTGCGGGCCAGACGTCCGTCGCCGATCGCATCAGCAACCACGCGGAGTTCAGCGTGGACGCGCAGAGGAAAACGACCTTTGCGGCAAAGTCGGTAGTTTGCTCGCTGAGCGCATCGAGCACGCGGACGCCGCTGGCGCGCTGACGCTGTTTGTCGTACAGCACTTCGGTGGCGATCGACCAGGGCTTCAACGTCAGTTTCCCCGTCTTGGCGGCGGCCGGCAGGGTCGAGGACTGGGTGCTGAAGTAAGCACCGAAAGGACATCCCAGCCAACAAGCATTACGGTACTGACACGCGTTGCGGCCCTCCAGCGCCTGGGTTGCATTCGCCGTACGGCCGATGATGATCCGGCGCATGCCGCCGAAGGTTTTGTGGAGACGGCCGGCGATCTGTTCCTCGCCGCAGTTCAGCGGCATGGCGGGCAGATATTGTCCGTCCGGAAGCTGCGCCAAGCCATCACGTGAGCCGGAGATTCCAGCGTGACGCTCCACGTGGTCATACCACGGCGCCAAATCCCGGTAACGAATCGGCCAGTCGACTGCGATACCCTCCCTGGCGTTGGCTTCGAAATCGAAGTCACTCCAGCGATAACTCTGGCGACCCCACATCAGGGATCGGCCGCCGACCTGGTAACCCCGATACCAGTCGAATCGCTTCACTTCGGTATAGGGCGATTCCTTTTCATTGACCCAGAAGGCCAGGTTTGTCTCATTCAGCAGATCCCTCTTGAGCACCTGGTAAGCCTCCTCCATCGCCTGCGTTCGGCCGCCGCGATGCAGGTATTCCCAGGGTGCCTTGGTGGCGTTGACGTAGTCCTTGATGTGCTCGACGTTGCGGCCGCGCTCGAGCAGCAAGACGCGCAGACCCTTCTCTGTAAGCTCCTTTGCCGCCCAACCGCCGGATATTCCCGAGCCCACGACAATCGCGTCATAACTAGTAGACTGCATTATTGCTCCCTACGAGCATTGCCCCAAGAACAGGTTCGCCGGGCGTCGTCCCCTTTGAGCCGCCCGGGTAAATGGTATACCGGCAAGAATTCGTATACCGGTTAGAATTGGAGCCGCACAACAGGCTTATGTCTACCCGCAGTCATTGTTTAGTTGGAGAGCCGCCCATGCCGGATGAGGTCCAGGGCATCACCCGTCGCACTGCGCTGGCCGCGCTCGCCAGGACTGCCGGGGCTTTCGCGACCGGCATCAGCCTGTGTGCCGCGGCATCGACGGCGGCCGCCGGCCCCTTCGCCGCGGCCGGCGGCCGCGTACGACAATCGGTTTGCCGGTGGCCGTACGCGCGCGTCCCGCTGGTCGAATTCTGCCGCCGCTCGAAGTCAATCGGACTCGAGGCGGTCGATTTGTTGTTTCCGGATGAGTGGTCCGTGGTGCGACAGGAAGGATTAGGTGTGTCCATGGGCTACGCCAGTCGGCGCGAGAATTTCATCGAGCGCGGTTTCAATGACCCCGCGAACCACTCGCAGCTTCTGCAAGAGCTGGAGGCGGCCATTCCGCTCGCAGCGAATGCGCATGTGCCGAACTTGATCGCCATGTTCGGCAACCGCGTCCCGGGCATTGACGAGCAGACGGCGGGCGCCAACTGCGCCGCCGGACTCGCCAAAATCTCTTCCCTTGCCGACCGCCACGGCGTCACGATCTGCCTCGAACTCTTAAATAGCAAATTGGATCACCCGGGTTACCAGGGAGACCATACCTCGTTCGGCGCGTCGGTAATCAAGGCGGTCAATTCGCCGCGCGTGAAACTCCTTTACGACATTTATCACATGCAGATCATGGAGGGCGACGTGATTCGGACCATCCGCGGCAACATTCAATGGATCGGACACTTTCACACCGGCGGCGTGCCCGGCCGGCATGAAATCAACGGCGACCAGGAACTCAACTATCGCGCCATCGTCGCCGCGATTGCCAACCTCGATTATCGAGGCTTTCTGGCGCACGAATTCGCGCCGACTCGAAGCGATCCGTTTCAATCGCTCGCCGAAGCATACCGGTTGTGTGCGGTATGAAGCGAGCAATGTTCCTCGCGCCGATCGGAATGCTTGGCGCGGTCTGCTGGTCGGCGGCCGCCGTTGAATCACCTCCGGTCAATGGCGATCCGAAAGTCACGGAGCAATGGGCGCCTGTCCCGCCGGTGGTCTCTCCCGGGACCGCCGGCTCTCCGCCATCCGATGCGATCGTGCTGTTCGATGGCCGGAATTTAGACGAATGGGTGGCGACCAATGACCATTCACCGGCCCGCTGGAAAGTCGGCGACGGCGTGTTAACGGTCGACAAAGCACTCGGCAACATCGAGACCAAGCGTCAGTTCCGTGATTATCAACTGCATCTGGAGTGGCGCATTCCGAACGGAATCACCGGCGCAGGTCAGCTTCGCGGCAACAGTGGCCTGTTCCTGGCATCGACCGGCCCGAGTGACGGGGGATTCGAGGTGCAGATTTTGGATTCTTGGGATAACCCGACGTACGTGAACGGCCAGGCGGCGAGCATCTACAAGCAGGCGCCCCCGTTGGTCAACGCGATGCGCAAGCCGGGCGAGTGGCAAACCTACGATGTCGTGTGGAACGCGCCGAGCTTTAATGGCGATGGTTCGCTCAAGACGCCGGCCTACGTCACCGTCTTGCACAACGGCGTACTGGTTCAGAATCATTTTCAACTGCGAGGCGAAACCGTTTATATCGGGCAGCCCGCGTACAGGCCGTATGATCGCGCTGCCATCAAACTTCAGGCGCACGGCGACCCATCGACGCCGATCAGTTTCCGCAATATTTGGGTGCGAGAACTCGAATCCGGACCGCTGCGGGACCGATAGGTCAGAATTCACTGCGGCGTACGCGCACGGCCCGATAAGGAAATGGGCGGCTACGATCTTTGATTTCGGAGCATCTGCTTGGAAAAAGTTTCAGAAGAACTCGACAAGTATGAACCTGATTTATGCCGGCGACGCATCGTGCTGGCCTCAGTCTCACTACCTTTTTTGCCGGCGCTCGTGGGCTGTGCAGCGCCTCTGCCGCGGCTGCGCGTCGCAGGTACGACGCCAGAGGGACATGAGCTATTGATGCAGAGCGCCGCAGCGCATGGACTCGAGGCGTTCCAAGGGCTCTCCGACCTGAGCGTGAGCTACGAAGGGAAGTGGAATTGGCTCGCCGGAAAACTGCAGCCAATTTTGGTAGATGCCGGGTTTCGCGGAAGATTGCAAGAGCGGTTGTTGCAGCGTGAAGGCGTGGTCGCACAAGGGTACGCTGGACCCAGCGGTCACAAGCAGGTCATCAGGCACACAGCGAAGGGTGCGCAAGGCGACGTGCGAGTGTGGTTCAACGGCGAAGAAGCGTACGACCTGGAGCGGCGCGCCGCCGCCGCATTGGTCGTCGATGGTTACGGCCTCTTCCTGCTCGGGCCGATGTTGCTTGCACAACCCTGGGTAAACGAGCGAGCGTTGGTACTCGAGTTCGCGGGCACGGAGCGTCTGACCTTGGGCGGGCACGTGTATAACTGCGACGTGCTGCGGGTGCGCATGGCACCGGGACTCGGGCTTTCCGTCGCTGATGAGCTTGCAGTCTTTATCGATCGCGAAGAACGGTTGATGCGTCGGGTACGCTTTACGCTCGACGGCCTGGAGTCGACCCGAGGAGCGATCGCGGAGGTGGATACCTCGGAGCATGTGACGCTGCACGGTGTACGCTGGCCGACCCGCTTTCACGAGCGCCTCCTGCGCCCCGTCCCTCTCTCGGTGCATCGGTGGCAGATGAGCGGGCTGGACGTAAATCGGGGTTTAGCGCTTGCCGATGTCAGCGCCGCCACCTTCACCGGCAAGGCGGCGGCGCCGGCGGCGTCTATCACATTGTGATGGTCGAGCGAATTTTCGTCATCGAGCGCCTGCGCGAGGATTGCCCCGGACGACTCGCTAGAAGGCGGTGACGTTCGTGTTTGCGTCCGTCTCCTCGATGATGAATTTTCCGGTGACATCGAATGCGAGGCCGATCCAGGGCAGCGCCGTACTCGTCCCGGTCAGCGTTCCTACCGCGACTGAGGCGGATCCCACCGCGAAGAGAAATCCGTGGTGATGAGCCGGTATGTGAAACACGCCGCCTCCCGTTGTGGTCACCGGGGAGTCCGCGAGCGTCGTCACGTTCACCTCGTTTATCGTGGCGCCTCCCATGCCGCTGTCCGTGTCGGTAATCCCCTTGGCCTGCCAAACACCCCCAATGCCGAACGACTCGTAAGCCGAGTTCTTGGCCGGTGCGGGGGCTTTTGCGTTGAGAGCGGTGGCAGTGCTCGAATACGCGAATTGCGGCGTGTACTGCATGATGGTGATGAAGAGCTTGTTGCCTGCCCAGTCGTTGAGCGCCGGCGCCGCCAGGAAGGGCTCGACGATACTGTTGTTGTAAGGTCCGGCGATCAGGGTCGGCTTCGTTGACTTGACGCCGATCGGAATCGTGTTGATCGTCGCCATTGGCGACGGTATTACTTCGGATTGCATGAACGCCAGCCGGGCGGTGTCCGTCCCGAGGAGCGTATAGGCCGACGTAAGCGGCCCGCTGAAAAGTTGAATCGGCGTGTTGGCCGTCAGGCCCACCTGATAGAAAACGGCGGTTTTCGAGGAGGAATCCTGAAAATACAAATTCTTGTTGTCGACCACGCCGTTGAAAACGGCTCCCTTGTGGATCAGGGTGGCCGTGCTCGCGGATGTCGACTCGATACGGTACAGCGCGTTACCGGCGGCGGTGATGCCGGTGACAGCGGGGAAGAACTCGGTCGCGCCGAACGGGTTGCCGTTCGCGATGGACGTGAGGTTCGCGATCGGCAGAACGCTCGCGACCGAGGTCACGAGCTCTTTCGGCGAGGTGAAGGCGTTGGTCGCGTAATAATTCAGCGACTTGGTCGGCGCGTTGTACAGGTACAGCCCGGCAAGTAAACCGTTGCTGTAGAGGGTCGAAATCTGAGTCGTGGTAATGCTCACCTTGGCTGGCGCGGCGGAGGCACTATCCTTGAAGTGAATGACGTAGAAGGTGCCGACGTTCGCGCCGCAGGGCGCTGTCGCCACATTGAGCACGACGAACAGCGTGGTGGCATCCGAGAGATTCGTCTGCGCTTCGCTTTGGCTGCAAATCGTCTGAGCCGACTTGATCGATAAGTTCGTGATCTGGGTGGGCGTCGGCACCACGGCGGTGTTGCTGATGGGCAATCCGTAAACGTGCTTGCCGCCGTCAGGTCCCACTGCGGCGTACATCAAATTCATGGGCTGAATCCCGATCAAACCTGCAGCGGTGATCTTGACGCCCTCGGCCAGGAGTTGGACCTTGGTCTTCACAATGAATTGCTGCTTCGGTGACTTATGGATTTGATCCGAAGCGATCAGGAACAAGCCGGTGAGGCCGCCCGTGGTCTTGGGAGAGGCCGTGTAGGGAATCCACCAGCTTCCCGCCGCGCCCGTACCTGTGCTCGCCGCGCAGGAGATCGCCACCTGGGTCACTCCCGCTTGGGGCACATTGCCCGACCCGTCGGCATCGATCGTACAGATCTGCGAGGGCGGCTGAGTGCCGATTGTGACCTCGTAGGAGGCCCCGCTCACCAGGGGCGTTGCGAAATTGAAGCTGCCGTTCGTCGCGAGAGTGATCGCATCGGCGCCGTTTTGCAGGAGCGTCACCGACTCACCCCGGTTCAGGCCCGACAGGTACCCGCTCACGACTCGCGTCGCCGACTGAGCGCTTCCGGCGGTGAAGGCCAGTAATAGCAGTCCCATTTTAATGATCCCGATCGAATTACTCATGCGCATTGAAAAGCTCCCCAAGTGACGGAACAACCGTTGCGGATCGAACTCGCATTGATCGAATGACCTTTTCGGATTGCCCGTTTTGATGTTTGCGCCGACGGCGCATTATTTGATGACCTCGCCCCCCTGCCTGGCCGAGCGCGAATACAATTATTGGCCGCTCGCTCTCCCTAAGCGCTAAAGCGTAAACCTATTCAGCGCCGGTTCAAATGTTTTCTTGACATCGGCGGAAGGTGTGACAGTTGGGTCCGATTGCGCCAGCTCCGTGCGAATCCCTCATGGCAGCGCTGCAAGTGATTGATTATCAGAACATCTGCGCCATTCACTAACTGAAATCCGCTTGTTATTCAATGTCAACCTACCTTACGCTCCTGAATATGTTAAAGCACTCCGAATGCGGCGGGCGGATCGGAAGCGAGGACACTTGAAATAAAGACGTCGTCTCTGCGGTCTTCTAGACGAGAGTAAATCAGGCCTCGTAGTTCTGCGGTAGGGGCCATTTCATCGAGTCCTATGAGTTTTTTTTGGGACGCGTGCCATATTCATGGGTAGACAGAAAAACCTGATCTTTGCAAGAGCCACGAGGGTGACGCAATCGGTCACGAAGTTGTGGGCGTCGGTAATTCGTGGGATTGCATGGCCCTACATCGAGTTGGCGATACGCGTATGGATTGCCAAGCTGTTTTTTGGCTTCGGCGTCTTGCAGCTGATGCACTGGGAACTTGCGCTCGAATTGGCGCGGCAAGAAAATCCGATCCCTTTCCTGGCTCCGACGTTAGCGGCGTACTTGAGCACCGCAATATACTTTATCAGCGGGACGCTGCTCGCGATCGGGCTGCTCTCTCGATACGCCGCGGCTCCCGTGTTGATTCTCGCCTTCATCACGCAGCTTCGATACACCCCTTTTGATACCCAGCTATTCTGGATGGCGTTGGCGGGCTGGTATGTAATCAACGGCGCGGGCCCAATCTCTCTGGACAACCTTCTGCGCCGAGGTTTGTCGGACAGCGCGATTCCGCTGGTCGCCAAGATGATCGCTTTTTCCAAACGCCTGAGAAAGCATGGCACGCCGCTCTACATCTCTTTGCTGCGCGTCTGGCTGGGGGCGGCTTTGGTCATCGCCGCATACGCAAATTCGCATGTTGCAGAAGTTACGGGCCTTGAGCGTTGGTTGCCCCTGGATGTCACCATGCGGTCTCCGCCGGCCGCCGCTTGGCTGGGCGGAGTGTTGCTGATCGGTGGACTTGCGACCCGCTACGTCGCGAGCTTGCTGCTCGTAGGGCTGCTTGGCTATTCGATTGTTGATCCTCGCCTCACCGACTCAATTTATCTCCTGATGTTATTGGCGATTTTTGGGGTCTACGGAGGAGGGTGCGTCTCGCTTGATCAAGCGCTGATGTATATCCGCCAGCGGTTCTTCCCGCAGACCAGGAGGCCTGCGCTCGGCGAGCTTCAAGGTGTGCCGAGAGTTCTCATAATAGGAGCGGGATTCGGCGGGCTACGGTGCGCGCAAGCATTGAGAGACGCTCCCGTTGCGGTAACGCTCATCGATCGCACGAATTACCATCTGTTTCAGCCGTTGCTTTATCAAGTCGCCACCGCTGCGTTGTCTCCCGGGGATATTGCAACCCCCGCGCGCGAGATTTTCCGCAGTTCCCCCTCAACGCGGCTTCTGCTGGGCATGGTGACCGCGGTAGATGCGCGGCGGCAAACGGTGTCGCTGCAAAACAGAGAAATTCCCTACGACTATCTCGTGCTGGCCACGGGCGCCACCCATAGTTATTTCGGCAAGGACGAATGGAAACCGTTCGCGCCCGGCCTCAAGCGCATCGAGGATGCGCTGGAGATTCGGCGTCGAATTCTAACTGCATTCGAGCGTGCGGAGGCAGCGCCCGACGACCGAGAGCGCCAGGGCCTTTTGACTTTCCTGGTGGTAGGGGGCGGTCCCACGGGTGTGGAACTTGCAGGTGCGATCGCGGAATTGGCACTTTTCGGCTTGGAAAAAGATTTCCGATCGTTTGATCCCGCACAGGCTCGCGTGATTCTCGTGCAATCAGCCCCGCGTTTGCTACCGAGCTTTCCCGCACGCTTGGCGCAGATCGCGCAGCGCTCCCTGGAGCGATTGGGGGTGGAGATTCGACTTGGTAGTCGGGTCGATCATATCGATGCAACCGGGGTCGCGATTGACGGTATGCGAATCGAGGCGAGCACAGTCCTTTGGGCAGCGGGGGTCGCAGCATCGCCGGCGGCGGCCTGGCTGAACGTTTCTGCCGATAAGGCGGGGCGTCTCATCGTGGGCGAGGACTTACGCGTCCCCGGGCTTCAGAACGTGTTCGCAATCGGCGATACCGCCGCAAACAAAGGATGGAACGGTGAGTTGGTCCCAGGATTGGCCCCGGCAGCGAAGCAACAAGGAACATACGTCGCTAAACAAATCCGCGCTCTCATCGAAGCTCGAAAACCCCTGCCGGCCTTTCGCTATCGTCATCTGGGTAGCCTCGCCACCATTGGTCGCAAGGCTGCCGTCGCCGATTTCGGTGTTTTTAAATTGTCGGGCGCTCCCGCCTGGTGGCTGTGGGGAATCGTGCACGTAGGATTCATGCTTGGTGTTAGAAATCGCGTCGCGACGTTGATCAACTGGTTTTGGGCCTACCTGCGGTTTGGCGGGAGTATCCGCCTGATCACAGGTGGTTGAGTGAGGACCATCCAGCTTATGCGCACCCTCGCCTTGACATGCTTGATCGGCGCCAGCCTCATGTTCACAACGAGCCCGCTGTACGCTGAGCAGCGGCCCGCGGTGGTTGAACTCTACACTTCGGAGGGCTGCAGTTCCTGTCCGCCGGCCGAAGCCTATGTCGGTGAACTGGCTCAGCGGCCGGACGTGCTCGCATTGTCGTTCCATGTTGATTATTGGGATGAACTAGGTTGGCGCGACCGCTTTGGCATCCCCGAGGCTACGCCGCGTCAAAGGGGCTACGCGACGGCCCTCAACCGCTCATCGGTATATACCCCCCAGATCGTGATCGACGGGCGGGAGGATTTTGTTGGCAGCGACCGGCAGAAAATCGGCAGGGTGCTCAGCAATCCTCGTAGCGGCATTCCGATGACGATCGACGTGCACGACGGGCTGTTGCACATTGACCTTGTTGCCATGCCTGGCATTTCCCCGAGTGAGGTGTTGCTAGTACCCTATCGGCGCAGCGCGGTCTCTGCCATCGGGCGGGGCGAGAATTCAGGACGGACGATAACCGAGTACAACATCGTGCGCTCGGTTCAGCACTTGGGCAGCTTCATGGGTGAGGGAAAGAAATATGCAGCCAACGTCGCATCGTTGCCGGAGGATGCCACCGACGTCGCGGTGCTGGTGCAGGTCTTGGGTCAAGGCCCAATCATTTCGGCAGCGACCCGATCGCTTCGGTGAATTCGTCAGCCCCTTCTCTTTTCGCGTTCAATCGTAGCGCCTCAGGAACTCGAACACCGGCTCCGCCACTTGCAGCGGAGCTTGGCAATATCGCGTGTCGTAAATGCGGTAAAATCGCGAGCGCAGAATTCGGCAATGCATCTGCCATCTGTCGGTTTAGACGGGGATTGCATCTCCCGTCCTCTTCGCCGGTCAGAACCAGCGTGGGCTGAGCGATCTTGCCGATCCACGGCGACATTTCGGTTGCTGCGTAAATGTCGAACACGCTCAGTGCTGTAAAGTCCCAGTGATTTTACACGCGACGGTATTGCAAGGGATTGATTGTAAAGGCCCTCTCGAGCTTTTTTCCGGGCTCAAAATCCGTGTGTCGGGGCCGACTTGGAGCCTAGGCCGCAAGTCATTATAATGACCTAATGTTTATAAATTACCGCGGAGGGTCAGTCGCTGAGTAAAGCCAGCTTGGGTGATGCGCTGGTCATCGGCCTGTCCAGTTCCGGTCCTTCGCAGACTATTGCCGTTAGTTTGGCGGGGCTCGTGGCCGTCAGCGGCTACGGCGGGGTGATCGCCATTCTCATTTGTTTCCTGCCGATGATCGGCATCGCCATTGCGTATCAGCGACTAAATCGCTGGGATCAAAGCGCCGGCGCAACGTACACATGGGTCGCCAAGGTGTTTCATCCGTATCTCGGTTTTTTATGCGGCTGGATGATTCTTCTTTATTACACGCTCGGTACAACCACGCTGACGATTCCAGCGGGAATCTACACGCTCGAGTTATTGGCGCCGGCGTATGTCGATAATCACTGGGTGATTTTCGCCGTGGGTGCGCTCTGGAATTTGCTCATCACGGCGATCGCCATCATGGGGCTTCGAGCCGTGGCACGCGTCGAATGGCTCATCGTCATTTTCGAATACGCCGTGCTGCTGATTGTGGCGGCGGTGGCGATAACGGCGCTCTTTCACGGACAAACCGCCGCGACGTTCAGCTGGAGATGGTTCTCATGGGACGGAATGGGCCACATGAAGGGCTTGATGGGCGCGATTCTCATTGCCTGCTTCATGTACTCCGGTTGGGATGCAGCGGTGTACGTCAACGAGGAGACCCTAGATCGCGTCAACAGTCCGGGCAAGGCGGCACTTGCCAGCGTAGTAATGCTGGCGCTCATGTATTCCATCGCCACCTTTGCCTTCCAAGGCGTGTTGACGCCGGCCGAGCTGCAAGCACATGCCGGCGATGCCTTGTCGGCCGTCGGCATTCGCCTGCTGCACAAACCCTGGGACGCCGTGATGGCTTTGGTGGTGCTCACAGGCACGCTGGCCTCGCTGCAGTCGGCGGTGATTGCCGCGTCACGCATGGGATTTGCGATGTCGCGCGACCGGGTCATGCCGCATTTCTTCCAACGCCGTGCAGCGAAGGGCGGCACGCCGTGGGTGGCGATCCTCACCATGTGTGCGCTCAATCTGATCTTGCTGGCGCTCGCCCTCAGCACCGGCAGCATTGCAATGGCCTTGAGTAATGCCGCCAGCAGCTTAGGGTTGATCTCCATTGTGTTCTACGGCCTCACGGCGGCAGCCGCTTTTTGGCATCAACGGGCTACTCTGACGTCGAGCGTTGGTGACTTTGTGTTCGGCGGCGTGCTGCCCTCCATTGGCGTGCTCTTCAGCGCCTGGGTTTTGGTGGAATCGTTGTACAGCGGTGCCGTCACGCCTGTCGTGTTGGGCTACGGCCTGGGCTCGATCGGTGTCGGCGCCGGGGTGGCTATTTTTTTGCATCGCGTCCTGGCGGTGCAGTTCTTTGAGAGGATCCCGGCTGGCTATGAAATATCGTAAACCGTCGCGCTCGGTGATGAGCGCCAAACTATTCGAACACGCCTGCAAAAGCATCCCCGGAGGAATCAACAGCACGGCGCGCGCCACCTGGTCGGGCTGGGACCCGTATCCCTTATTCGTGGAGCGCGGCGAGGGTGCCTACCTGTACGACGTCGACGGCAACACCTATATCGACTACCTACTGGGGTTGGGACCTATGATTCTGGGTCATCGGCCCCCTAAGGTAACGGCCGCCGTCGTCGAGCAGATCGTTGAGCGCGGCACAGTGTTTGCGCTGCCGACGGCGCAAGAAGCCCAATTGGCCGACAAAATCATTGCGGCGGTACCGAGCGTCGAACAGGTGCGTCTGTGCAATACCGGCACTGAGGCGGTGATCTACGCCCTGCGGCTGGCGCGCGCTTTCACGCGCCGCGACAAGATCATCCGCTTTGAGGGCATGTATCACGGATTCTCCGAGGGGGTGTATTGGAGCAAGCATCCGGATATAGCCGAGGCGGGACCCGATCGTCGGCCGCTGGCCGTTGCGCAGGGGCCGGGTATGTCGAAGGCGTCAGGCGAGGGTCTCATCATTCTTCCCTGGAATGACATCGAGGCACTGCGCGAGACCGTGGCGCTGCACGGCGATTCAATTGCCGGCATTTTGACGGAGCCGGTGATGTGCAACACGGGCTGCATCCTGCCCGAGCCCGGGTATTTGGAGGCCATGCAGGACATTGCCCGCTCGCGCGGTATCGTGCTGATATTCGACGAAGTCATCACCGGATTTCGCTTAGGGTACGGCGGCGCGCAGGGGATCTATGGAATCAAACCCGATCTTTCGGTGTTTGCGAAAGGGCTGGGCGGCGGATTTCCCGTGGCCGCGCTAGGGGGGCGGCGCGACATCATGTCCATGGTCGCCGACGGCACGGTGTCGATGGCGGGAACGTACTCCGCGAACGGCATTGCGGTGGCTGCGGCGAACGCGGCGCTAGAGGAACTCGGCCAGCCCGGGAAGTACCAGGCGCTGTCTGCACGCTGCGAGCGCTTCTATGATGAGCTGTCGCGTATATTGAAGGCGCATCGGCTGCCGGCTTACGTCGTCGGCTTGGGGCCCGTGCTGCAAGTGTGGTTTGCCGAGCATCCGATTAAGAACTATCGCGATGCGGCGCGCTACGCGAACCACGAGATGTTTCGGCTGTGGTGGGAGGGCATGCTGGAACACAACATCCTGTTCCACCCGGGCGCCTTCGAAAATCTGTTCGTATCGTTTGCGCATTCGGACGCAGACATCGACCGCACTTTGAAGGCGGCCGACGAGGTTGCCGGCACACTCCGCGCGCATGATTAACGCCTTGCCTGAATCCGATCTTGCACTTGGAGTCGACCTCGGCACCTCTGCGGTCAAGGTGATGCTCATCGACGCGACCGGAGCGGTGACCGGCGAAGCGCAGGGTAATTTCGCGACGGTAAGCGAGTTGCCGCAGCAGGCGGAGCAAAATCCCGCCGACTGGCTGGCCGCACTGTCAGCCGCCATGCAAGATCTCGACGCTTCGCTGACCGCGCGCTCCGGGGAAGCCTGGCGCCGGCGCGTGAGCGCAATCGCGTTGACCGGGCAATTGCCGACGCTGGTGTGTCTTGGCGAGCGTGAGCCACTGGCACGGGCCATTACGTGGCGCGATGGCCGCGCCGATCAATTTGCGTCCGAGCGCTTGGGCGCCGCGCAGCGCAATCGCATGTATGCCCGCACCGGCATGCCGATCGACGGACGCTATCTCGCGCCTATGCTGCAGTTTCACTTTGCGAATCAGCTGGACACGGTGCGCTGCATCCTGTCCGCAAAGGACTACTTGTCGTTTGCACTCACCGACGTGCGTGCCACCGAACCGTCGACGGCGGCGGGCTATGGTCTGTACGACTTGACTGAGCGGCGTTTCAGCAGCGAACTCGCGGCCTTCTGGGACATCGAGTTCGACAAGTTGCCGCGGATTTTGCCGTCCAATTCGATCGCCGCGGCCTTGAGCGAGGCGGGCGCGCACATATTGCGATTGCCGGCCGGAATCCCCGTGACCACCGGCGCCGCGGATTCGGTTTGCGCTTCCTACGCCATGAGCGGCCTCGACCCGCGCACCGTCTCGATCAGCTTAGGCTCGAGCGCCGTGGTGATCAGCGCCGCCGCCACGGCGGATCTCGATGCGAAGGCGCGCTTCTTGGTCACGCCGCACGTCGAGGACGGCTGGTACGGGCGCGAGATGGACCTGCTGGCGACGGGTACCGGCTACCGCTGGTTGTGCGAGCTATTTGGCTGGGCCGACGGCGAATTGGATCAACGGGCGGGCGCGTCAAGCGCAGGTGCGCAGGGGTTGTTCTTTCCACCCTATCTCGCCGGCGGCGAGCAGGGTGCGTTGTGGAACCCGAAGCTGCGCGCCGGTTTGTTCGGCTTGGGTCTGCAGCATTCGCAGAATGACATTGCGCGGGCCTTCCTCGAAGGGGTGTGCTTTGAATTACGCCGTTGCATCGAAGTATTGACCGAACATGATCCGGTTGAGCGGGTCATGGTGAGCGGCAACATCACGCGCTCCGCCACGAGTACCCAGCTACTCGCCGATATCCTGAATCGCCCGGTCGGCGCGGCGGCCCAGAAATCCCCCGCCGCCTACGGCGCCGCGCTGCTGGCGAGGCGCGCTGGACGGCATACCGCAACCGGCGTTGGCGTCGCGCCGGTGCGGACTTTCTCAGACCTGACGGAATTCAAGAATCCCGCTGCGACGCTGGCGATCGCCTATGACGCGTTGTATCGAGAATACTGCGAGATGGCTGCCAAGTGCGCGTGAGCCGCAACTCAAGCCGGCTTGCGGACGCGCGGCGGGCCGCCGAGTTCAACCGCCTCGACGAAGAAGGACGGTGCGGTCTCCAATCGAAACGCAAACGACTTGGCGACGAAGATCATGCGAAAGGCGTCAATGGGCTGGTGCCGCGATGAATAACTCACTCCCGACACTTCCACCACCCACTCGAAAGTCATCAGTTCGAGCAGAGTGTGCTCGCGCGTCAAGGCTGGCCTCGATACCAGCACCTGTTCCTCGCGCGCCTCTTTCAGGCCATACACCTCATCGAGCAAGTCATACAGCGAGCGCTTGTCGGGACCGCCGAGATGAGCGGACAGATCCGGCGCCAGGATCTTTGGGATGACGGAGATCTCCCAAATGACCGGACGCTTGTTGAGCAAGCGCAGCCGCGAGACTTCCCACACGGTGGCGCCGGCCGTGAGGCTCAAACGCTTCGCCTCCTCGGCACTGCAGGACCGCGCCTGGCAGCTCAACACCTTGGTCTTCAATTTGGAGCGTGCATCCAGATGCAGTCCGTTGCGTAATCCGCCGATCTTGGTGGTCTCTGCGTCGACGCGGGGCCGGGCGACAAAGGTGCCACGGCCCTGTTCGCGCCGCACCACGGCCTGCGCCGAGAGCTCCGACAGCGCCCGCCGGACCGTCACAAGGCTTACGCCGGCGAGCGAGGAGAGCTGCGCTTCGGTGGGCAATTGGTCGCCTTCGACGAGCTTGCGCTCATCGATGTATTGCAAAACAAAGGCGATCGTCTTTTCGTACAGCGATTTCACGGCTGATGATTCTACGTCGATATCAATGGGCAGCGCGACGCCGCTCCAGCAAAAAGCCGATCCAAAATTTGCATATCAGTATGTTATTGCAATGACTTTGGAATGCAGCTACATTCGACCAGTGTCGGCAGGCGGGGAAATTGTCGTCCGCGCGGAAATGACGCGTCTTCCGAATGGGGCTGCATTCGCAAAGGGTTGAAAAAAACGGGAGACGACGAATGAGCCATTGGGTCAGGGGCACCTTTGCCGCCGGTCTGCTGGGATTGCCTTTGCTTGGCCTCGCGCAGACTGGCGGACCGCCGCGCGACGCGCAGGCCAGCCTCGAGACCATCGTGGTCACCGGTTCCTATATCCGCCGCACCGACACCGAGTCCCCATCACCGGTGGATGTGCTCACCGGCGATGACATTGCCAAGCGCGGCCTCACTTCCATCGCCGATGTGCTGCACACCTTGTCTTCAGACAACAGCGGCACCCTCACCTCCAATTTCAGCGGCGCCATGGCGGGCGGCGCCAGCGGCGTTTCGCTGCGCGGCCTCACCGTCGATGCCACTCTGGTATTGGTCGACGGCCATCGCATGGCCACTTATCCTCTGGCCGATGATGGTCAGCGTCCCTTCGTCGACATCGGTTCTTTGCCGCTGGGCATCGTAGATCGCGTCGAAGTATTGAAGGACGGCGCTTCCGCCATCTACGGATCCGATGCCATCGCCGGGGTGGTCAACATCATCACCAAAAAGCACTTCACGGGCTTCGAGGCATCCGCGGACTTAGGCTCCTCGTACAAGGCGGATGGTTTGGCGCAGCGCCTGTCGGCGACCTACGGTTTTGGCAACCTCGATAACGATCGGTACAACATTTACTTCAATGTCGAATATCGCCACCAGGCCGAAATCAAGCAGGAAGATCGCGGCTCATACCTCAATCAACTCGACCTGCGACCCTATGGTGGCAGCGATTTGCGAGGCGGCATCGTGCAAGGCAGCCCGGGCACGCCTGCCTATACGGCGGTGGGCATGGTGGCGCCGCTCGATCGCACCGGCGCATTGCCGGCTCAAGGCTACTACTTGCTGCCGGGCTGTTCCGCTGAAAACTTCAACTACTCGGGCGGCTGCACCTGGGATCCGAATCTGTACAAGAAGATTCAGCCACGCTCCGAAGGCTTGGACTTGACGGCCAAGTGGTCGCAAGTGATCGGTGATCGCTGGACCAGCACTTTGGCACTGTCCATGTTCCGGTCCGAGTCCGAACAGTGGCGGCAACCCAACCAATATCTGGACGGCACAACCTTGGTGCCCTTCGTTTGGGCGGGCGCCAACGGCACGCTGGTCGATCAGACGAATCCCGCCACCACGCAGATCGTGCTGCCGGCCAATTCCCTGGACAATCCCTTCAATCCCCAGAGTCCATACTTCGCGGGCGCCCAGGCCTACTACGGCGCCGGCTTTGCCAACTACGTCGGCAAGCCCGCGCTATTTTACGCTGCGCTCACCGACATCCCGGTGCAAATCACCCGCTATCGAACCGACGTCTACCGGGTGGTGGAAGATTTGACGGCCACGCTCGGCGACTGGGAGACAACGCTGTCCGCCGGCTTCATCGACGCGCAGACCCGCATCACCTACACCGGATTCGTGCGCGCCAGCGCATTGGATGCGGCGCTAGCCAGCGGTCAATATCGCGTCGGTCAGAATGCCTATTTGAATTCACCGTCCCTGTATCAAACGCTGGCGCCGGAAACCCATGACACGGCGATCTCGAGCTTGGCCTTCTTTTCCGCAAACGCGTCGCGGCCCTTGATGCCGCTGCCCGGCGGCGATCTCGCAATTGCGTTGGGCGTCGATGCGCGTTTCACGCGCTTGAACAATCCCGGCGAACCCTACGCGACCATCGGCGATATCGCCATGGACGGTAGCTTCTATGCGAAAGGCACCCAGGACGTCTACTCGGCTTTTACCGAACTGTCCGCCCCTGTTTTGCGCTCGCTGGAGATGAGCGCCGCGGCGCGCGTCGATCGCTACAATGAAGCGGGCACGGCGTTCACGCCGAAGTTTGGCGTGAAGTGGAAAGTTGTTCCGCAGCTGGCGCTGCGCGGCACGTTTGCCCGCGGTTTCCGCGCACCGGGCATCGCGGAGAGCGGCAACAGCAGCGCAGCCTCCAGCACCTTTGCGCCGCTCGATCCTGCGCGCTGCGGACCGGGTTTGCCGAGCACGCCCACCGACTGCGGCCAGGGCTATGTTGCGGTGCTGTCGACAGCGAATCCGAACTTGAAACCGGAACATTCGCGCAGCTACACCTTAGGGCTGATCTTCGAGCCCCTGCACAGCATCAACTTCACGGCGGATTATTTCAATATCAGGCGCACCAAGGAAATCGTCGGTGCGCCGCTCGATCCCAGCAAGGCCGCGCGCGCGGCGCAGGCTCCCGGCAGCAATTACCCGGGGGCCATCCTTTACTATGCGACCCCCTACATCAATGACTCGGCCTCTTTGACCTCGGGCTTCGACGGCGAGCTACGTTCGACTTTCGCGTTGGGCGCTCTGGGTACTGTGACCGCGAAGGCCGACGCGACCTACCTGCTCGAGTCCTCTCAGATCATCGAGGGCGCCGAGTATCACTATGCGGGTACGGTCGGGCCCTCGGCCCTGAGCGGCGCAACCGGCACGCCGCGGACACGCGGCTCCGTGACCCTCGAGTGGAGCTACAGGCCGGTGACCGTCGGCGCCACCCTCAACTATCGCAGCCATATGTACGGCGTGGATCCCTCGAACGGTCCGGTGTGCCTGCAATTGACCGATCCGAACCCGAATTGCTACGTGGCATCATTTACGTATCTGGACATGTATGCGCAGTATCACGTTACGCCGAAGATCTTTGTGACGGGCAATGTCGCCAACGTCACGAACCGCCTGCCGCCGCTCAACACCGCCACCTACGGCGGCACCAACTACAACCCCTCCTTGGATCAGGCGGGCGCGGTGGGGACGTTCTTTCAGTTGGGCGTGAGTTATCGCTACTGAGTCGCTCAACATGCACGCTCGCATCCTGGTAATTCGAGGCGGCGCTTTTCTTGGCGCTTGCCTGCTTTCGGCAGGCCTCGCACAGTCTGCAGGTCTTGACATGGGAAGCATTGCGGTCGATGTCCGCGAGGCGCCGCGTGGCATCATGAAAGCGCACTTGCACATGCCGGTGACGCCGGGCGCCCTGACGCTGGTGTATCCGAAGTGGCTGCCGGGCCGGCATAGCCCTGCAGGTCCCGCGACCTCCTTGGCCGCGCCACGCTTTACCATCCACGGTGCGCCGCTTGCGTGGAGCCGCGATCCTGTGGACATGTACGCCTTCCATCTGGAGATCCCTGCGGGCTCTGCTGAGCTGGATTGCGATCTGGAAATTCTCACTTTGCCCGCGCCGGACGGCGTGGTGCAGGGGACCGAGACGCCACGCACGGCCACCGACTCGCTGCTGATCCTGGAGTGGAATCAGCTGATCCTGTACCCAGCGCAAACCCGCAGCGATGATCTGACCTACCATGCCGCCGTGCGACTACCCTCGGGATGGAAATACGCCACGGCGCTGGTCACCACCGGCGTGATCGACGGTGCAATCGAGTTCGCGCCCGTCTCCTTGACCACGCTCGCGGATTCGACGCTGCTTGCGGGCCGCTACGTCAAGGACCTGCCGCTCGGCGGCTCGCCGGCCGTGACCCTGCACTTGGCCGCGGACACACCAGCGGCACTCAACATGAGTCCGCAGACGGCAACACATTACCGCGCTCTGGTGCGCGAGGCGGCGGCGCTGTTCGGCGCAACGCATTACAATCATTACGAGTTTCTCTGGGCACTCACCGACCAGATCATGCCCGATGGGCTGGAGCATCATGAGTCGAGCGACGATCGCTCGCCGCTGCGCGCCCTGGTCGACGACCCGGTGAGGCGCGCCGAGGCCAGTTTGCTGGCGCATGAATATGTGCATTCCTGGAACGGAAAATTCCGCCGACCCGCGGGGCTCGCCACGCCGAACTATCAGGAACCCATGCTCGATGAGATGCTGTGGGTGTACGAAGGACTGACAGAATATCTTGGTGACGTGCTCGCAGCTCGCAGCGGGTTACTCACCGAAGGGGAATTTCGCGACGAACTGGCGCGCATTGCCGCCGCCATGGACTCGCACAGCAGTCGCCAGTGGCGCTCCTTGCAGGAGACCACCGTCGCCGCGCAGCTTCTTTACTATCAGTCCCGCGGCTGGGCGGCGCGACTGCGCCGGCAGGACGACTTCTACCAAGAATCGGCGCTGCTCTGGCTGGAAGCGGACACGTTGATTCGGCGCGCGACCCAAGGCCGTAAAAGTCTCGATGATTTCTGCAAATTGTTCTACGGTCCGCCGAGCACGCCGCCGCAGGTGAAGCCGTACGATTTCAACGATCTGGTGGCCGCGCTCAACGCCGTGCACCCGTACGACTGGGCGGGTTTTTGGCGCGAGCGCTTGAATCGTCTGAGGCCGGGCGCGCCGCTCGAGGGGTTGCAAGCCGCCGGATGGCATCTGGCTTATACCGCGGAGCCCTCCAGCATGCATGTCGCCCACGAAGCCGACGATCGCGATCTCGACCTGCATTACTCATTGGGTTTTTATGTGGATGACGAGGGGGCCACGGTGGGCGATATCGTTCCCGGCTCTCCCGCGGACCAAGCCGGCGTCGCTCCGGGTAGCCATTTGATCGCACTCGACGGCTACAAATGGTCCAAAGAGTTGTTGCACGACACACTGGCGCATCCAAGCGGCTCCGCCACACCCCTGAAACTGCTGATTGAGAAGGACAACATGTTTAAGACGCTGGAATTGAAATACTCCGGCGGCGAGCGTTATCCCAATCTGATCAGGGATCCGGGAGCTCCGGATCTGCTCGGCAAGATCGCGCATTCGCGCGCGGCGGATCGCCCATGACGCGCGTGGGCGTAGTTCCCTGCATGATCGCCGGCGGCGGCGCGCTCTTGGCCGCGGGCGTGTTCCCCCCGCAGGCCCGGGCTACCGGGGAGTCGGCCTCGAATGAACTGGGCGACATCATCGTGACGGCAGAAAAGCGCAGTGAGAGTATTGAGCGCGTGCCATTGAGCATCGTTGCCTACGGCGGTGAAGCCTTGGCCGAAGCCGGCGTGCAGGATTTCTCATCGCTGGCCGCGCGTATCCCGGGGGTGAGCTTGATTTCGGCTGGGCCGGGGCGAAGCAGCTATTCCATCCGCGGCATCGCTTCGGTGGGCGGGAATGCTCCGACCACCGGCTTTTACGTGGATGAAACACCCATCCTACCCTCCGGCGGCGACGGCGCCACAGCGACCATCGATCCGGATCTATTCGATCTGGCGCGCGTCGAAGTGCTGCGCGGACCGCAGGGCACGCTGTACGGCGCGAGTTCCATGGGTGGTACGGTGCGGCTGATCACCAATCAACCGAATCTTAAGCAAGAAGAGGGCACCGTCAAACTTGAAGGCTCCGACACCGCACATGGCGGCGGCAATGTACGCGTCGACGGCATGATCAACATCCCGCTCATCGACAACCGAGCGGCGCTGCGAGTGGTTGCGACCTATAAGGACTTCAGCGGATTCATCGACCGGCGGATCGGCGTCTGGGCGCCGAATCCTGATGCGCAGCCGGGATTCCCCGCTTATCCGGTGTCGCCCTCGCAGCCGGCCTCGGTAGTGCACGATGTCAATACCGACAGGACGTTTACCGTGCGCACGCTGCTGAAAGTCGCCGTCACGGATGCCTTCACCATCACCCCCTCGGTGTGGCTGCAGGACAATCAGGCCGGGGGACCACCCGATTTTGATATTCCCAAGGGCGGCTCGAGCCATGCACTGGTGCAAAATCGCCCCTTTAATATTTCAGAGGCCTATTCGGACCGCTTCACGCTCAGCAATCTCACCATGAACTACGATTTAGGGTGGGGAAGCCTGTTGTCAACCACGTCCTATATGCAACGTCACGAGACCACGCCGGACGATGAAACCGAGGCGCTGGAATACAACATTCCTCAGGGGCGGTTTGTGCCGAGCGTGTATGCCCCCATCGTGACGACGCGCGAACTCACCGAAGAGGTGCGCCTCGCCTTCGCACCACAAGGCTGGCCTTTGAGCGGCGTGGCCGGTGGCTACGTCAACAATGCCAATCGTCACTACTACGTCAACTATGTGACTTTTGGGTACAATGCCTTGTTCGAGAACTCTCCGACCTCGATCGCCTTTTTTGGCCCGGGCCCGTTGAGCGATACCAATTACTCGCAGCACGGCGACTACTCGCCCAGGCAGTACGCGGCATTTACCGAGCTTAATTATCAGATCACTAGCCAGTGGAAGGCCACCGCCGGGGTGCGATGGTACGAACTCGAATACACCACCGTGCGTTACGAAGATGGGTTGAGCAATGGCGGTCCCTCGGTTTCGGCAGGCAGCGCCAAGAACACGGGATTCAATCCCAAGAGCGAGATCTCCTATCAGGCCACGGACAATCAGCTGTACTACGTCAGTGCCTCCAAAGGCGTGCGCCCGGGCGGCGTCAACACCAGCAATCTGGCCCAAAAAGGCTGCGGCCAGGACTACGGGCCGTATGGGCCGGACAGCTTGTGGAACTACGAAGCGGGTGCCAAGACCCGTTGGCTTAACGGCGCGCTCACCGTCAATGCGGCGGCCTACTACATCAAGTGGAGCGAAGTGCAGCAGGGCCGTACTCTGCCGTGTTCCTATCAAATCACCGAGAACGCCGGATCCGCGACAGTCCATGGCGCCGAGCTCGAATTGCAGGGCGAGGCCGTGAGTAATCTGATCCTGGGCGCCGGCGTCGGCTATACCAAGGCCGTGCTCGCGGCCGATGCGCCCTCCTTGAACGGCGTGGCCGGTCAGCAGCTGGAAAACGTACCCCGCTGGAACGGCAATGCGTCGGCGAAGTTTTTGTTCACGCCCGCCGTCGGATACGCAGGCTACGTGCGCGTGGATGAACAATATGTGGGCAAATCGTATCCCGACTTCGATCGCACGGATCCTGCGACATTTCAGCGCGCTTACGCCATTCTCGATGCGCGCGCCGCTATCACGCACGATAGGTGGGAAGGCGATTTGTTCATCGACAATGTCTGCGATCGGCGTGCTTATCTGTCGAAATTCATTTCCGACAATTACGATGCCTCGAATCGCACGCGGATGTTTACGAATCGGCCGCGCACCATCGGGGTCTCGCTGCAACGCTCGTTCTGAAGATGTCCGCTGCCAATCCATGATGGGACCCGCGGCAACCGAGTTACGGTGGTGGGCGGCACTCGTGCTGCTCGGCATGTCGCTGCCTGGGAAAGCGGCGGATTTTCGAGGGGCGGTGGATCGTTATCTACGAGCGGAAATGCAGCGCCAGCACATTCCGGGTATCGCTCTGGCGGTGCTGAAGGACGGAAAGGCGCTGTACGTCAAGGGATACGGGTCCGCCACTCTCGAGCACCCCGTGGCCGTCACGCCGAACACCGTGTTTCAAGTGGGTTCCGTCGGCAAACAGTTCACCGCGGTCGCCGTCATGTTGCTCGCCGACGAACACAAGCTGAACTTGGAAGACCCCCTGTCCAAATACCTGCCGGAGGTGCCGGCAAGCTGGGACAAGATCACTCTGCGGCTGATGCTCAATCATCAGGCGGGCATCCCTCAGTACACGACGCCGCAGCGTCAGGTGCTCGATTTGTCTCATGACTATAGCGACACCGAACTCATTCAACTCGCCATCAGCCAGCCTTTGGACTTCGAGCCCGGCACCGATGTGTCGTACAGCGACGTGGGCTACGTGCTGCTGGGCTTCGTGATCAATCGGGTGGCAGGCGAATTTTACGGCGATTTTCTGCAGCAACGGATCTTCAAGCCTTTGAGAATGAACCGCACGCGAGTCATTTCCGATGCGGACATCGTGCCCGGGCGCGCCGGCGGCTACGAATTGCGCGACGATGGCAGGCTCCGCAATCAAACGCCGGTGTCGCCGGCGCTGAATCGCACCGCCGACGGTAGCCTGTACTCGACGGTAATCGATCTGATGAAGTGGGACCGGGCGCTCGACGGCGGTGGTGTTTTGCCGCACAGGGAACTCGAACGCATGTGGAGCGTCGATGCGCACCGCGACGGGCAGGAGCCGCTGTATCACTATGGCTACGGGTGGGAAAGCAATCACATCAATGGCAAGCGGGTCGTGGAATACGACGGCAATTGGCAGGGATTCCAGGCTGTAATGTCGCGCTACGCGGACGAGAGGCTCACCGTCATCTTGCTTACCAATTTGGCGTTGTGCCGCACCGAAAGGCTCGGTCACACCGTGGCTGGATTGGTGGATCCGACGCTCACACCCTATCCTGTGAGCATTGCCGACAACGCACCGGCTTTGAGCAAGAACTTCGAGAGTCTTCTGGCCAAGGCGCGGGAAACGGCGGTGGGCGCATCATTGCCAATATTGCCCACACTGTTCCCAACGCAAACACTGCGGCGCGATCTGTCCGAATTGGGTCCGATCCAGCACTTCAGTGTCGCGGCCGACCGCGGCACTCTCGAGGGCCGGGTCCGAGTTTATCGTGTCGAAGGCAAGGACATGGTGGAGTTTTACACGGTGAAGTACGGCGCCGACGCCAAGATACTGGCCCTGGATCTGTTGCGGGAATTCTGACGGCTGGCTGCTCTTCTGTTACGAGCATCAGCTCGAAATGCTATGCGTACGACCATCCTTAGCGCTTTTCTGTGGATAGCGTGTTCCCTGCTTCGCGCCAAGCTTTCATCCCGCCGTCGAGCGCTATTGCACCCTGAAATCCCATCGTGCGAAGCGTCGCCGCGGCCAGGGTGGAGATGCGTCCGAATTCGCAGCAGACCAGTATACGCTGCGTCGGGTCCTTTAGTTCTTCATTGACCCGCAACTCGAGTTGGCCGCGTGGTAGATGCAGAGCGCCCGGAATATGCCCGGCTTCGTATGCGTCGCGCTCCCGTACATCCAGTACCATCAACTCTCCGGGTCGGCTTTGAAGACTCGCTTTGAGCTCCGCGAGAGCCATGAACGGCACGACGGCTGCTGCGTCAGAAAGCATCTGCGCCACCGTCTTGCCGCCGCTCATGTTGGTTCGCAAAGCCTCGGTGATATGAGTGGGCATGGTCAGATTGAGGCTTTGCATCATCTCGATGAAGGCGCCGCGCTCACGCCTCTGGAGCCGCGGGTTCTCGGCGAGTTCCTGGCCGATGGTCGAGTGTGAACGCCCTTTGTATTCGTGTGCAGGGAATACCTTCAATGCCGGATCCAGTTTGAGAAGACCTTGAAACAAGCTGTCATATAGGCTCCCTGCGTCGCCGCTCGGCAGGTCGGTGCGACCGGTCGCGCCCATCAGAAGCGTATCGCCGGTGAACACGCGATCCTCGACGCATAGACACATGGAATCGCGCGTGTGACCAGGGGTGTGCATCGCCTGCAGACGCAGGCGGCCGATTACAAGCAGTTCACCGCCTTCCAGCCGCAGATCGACGAAAGGCGCAGGGCTGGCACGGTGCATAACGACCGGGACGTCAAGCTGACGCGCGAGTTCTCGCGTCGCCGAGAAATGATCCGCGTGAGTATGGGTATCGATGAGATAGTGGACGCGTATGCCATCCCGCGCGGCCAGCGCCTTGTAGCGGTCAAGCTGACTGAGTTCCGGATCGATCAGCGCCGCCGCGCATGTTTCTTCGCAGCCAACCAGGTAGGAGCGGCAGCC
>JBBROC010000038.1:0-31655 GCA_038229815.1 Steroidobacterales bacterium
ATTCGGCCGCGGAGTTTGCGAGATGAACTGCACAGTTTTATGAGCCATTTCCGATATTTAGCGCCGTAGAGTGCAAGATGCAGACTTATGGCATCAGAGACTCGCGCGTTCAAACTTCTGGCCTGCCTGGCGGCCGTCCGTGCGCGCACGGCCTCGCTATTTCCATTGGGAATCGCCGCTCGTCTCAGCATCCCTCTTATTGCGGTCGCCGTGCTCGGCGCCGCTGCGAATATGATTGCGCGCGAAAGCATCTCCATCATCAGCATGAGCGCGCCCACGAGTTTTCCAGGGCCGCCGAGCGTGCCTCTACCCCAGCTGCCGCCCTTGCCTGCCGTCGTGGAGCCCTCGATGCCGGCGCAAACCGCCGTGTTGCGCTCCACGGCACCAAGTAAACGGAGTATCGATGCCCTGATTCGCGCGATCGATCAGTATTCACGCGCAAGTCAATTGCGCGCCGCCGTCAACTCGCCCGAGAACGAAGCCGAGTATCTGTCTGCCCAAAGCGCCTTGCGCAACTCTCCTCTGGACTACGGTAAAGGCGCACCTTCGAGAAGCACACCGGCCCTCGCAGTGGGCCGGCGGACGGCGGAATACCTCGACCGCGGCCAAGCGCTCATACATGTGGCAGATCAACGCCGTTCGGCTCGAGTCGAGCATTCCATGCGCTCGGAAGCAATCGACAAGGAGTTGCAGCAATCGCTCGACGGCGCCTGGAAAATATTCGGGCGGGTCATGGCCCGGCAATCGCTGCTGCAGCTTCGCACCGAGCTCAATACGATTCGTCAGCGCTCGGAGAACATCGTCTCGGGCGATGCAGTCACCGCGGCCGACATCGACCTCCTGGCCGCCGGCGAAGACGCTTTTGCAGCGAATTTTGAGGCGCACCGCAAGAGCCTCGAAAAATCCGACGGGGTGACCTGGGTTCGCCGCATCCGCGAGGACTTCGATTCGTTGGTCGTTCTGCGTGCTTCTCTATATGCACTGAACGTCCAATATGAGGACGAATTCCAGCGATTCTCCTCCGCACACCTGTCGGTTTCGGCCGCGATCACTGCCGCATCCGAATCCTCGGAGTACGTCGTGGTTGACACCCGCCCGGCGCCTCGCGCTGCCGCGCGATCGATTATCCGCCCTACGTCTCACAATCCGCAACACGCCGACGGCGTGTCGTTGGTTGAGACGACACCGCGCGTCGACACGACATCGCGCGTTGACACGACATCCCGCGTCGACACGACCTCCGACGCCGGCGCGGCCCCGCCCGTAACCACGCCGGCCGTTGACGCGACGCCCCTCGAACGGCGGGAGTCCGACCGCAAGACGCGCTACTTGATGGCCGCGCTGACCATCGTCGTGATCTTGTTCATCACCGCGATTTCGGTCCTTACCGTGCGCAGTGTTCTTGCTCCGGTTCGGCGCATTTTGAAGGCAACAGCCGAAGTCGCTCGCGGCAATATGCGGATTGAAGTGACGCGCGGCGGGATACGCGAGCTCGATACACTGGCGGGGGCGTTCAACGAGATGGCAGAGAGATTGGCGGCAGCCCAAGCGCTCAGCCGGAACCAACAAGAAAGCCTGGAGGCCACTGTCCTCGAGCGCACTCACAAGCTGCAGCAACTCGCACAGCAAGATCCCTTGACCTCACTGCCGAATCGGCGGCATTTGTCCGCACAGCTCGGCGCCGCGATCGACAACGCGGGCCGCGATGGCCGCTATGTCGGAGTATATTTTCTCGACATCGACAACTTCAAGAACTTCAACGACAGTCTCGGACACGTCTTCGGAGACCGCGTTCTCATGAGCGTCGCGAATCGACTGGAAGAAATCGCCGATGGCTTGGGATTCGTGGCGCGCCTGGGTGGCGACGAGTTTACATTGGTGTACGAAGACGCGATGTCGGTCGAGGCCATCGAAGACGTCGGATGGAGCCTCGTGCAAGCCTTCCATAAGCTCGTTTCGGTCGATGCTCGTGAACTCAGTATCAGCGTAAGCGTCGGTGCCAGCATTTTCCCCGAGCACGGCCGGGACGCGGACGGGCTGCTGCGCGCGGCGGATTCAGCGCTGTTCCGTGCCAAGGAATTGGGTCGCAGCCAGCTTGCGGTCTTCACGCCGGAGTTGACGGAAATCGCCGCCACTCGGTTTACGATAGAGCAGGGATTGCGGCGCGCGCTCCAAGCGTCGGAATTCGAGCTTGCCTACCAGCCGGAGATCGATCTGGCCACATCGGAAATGGGTCTGGTCGAAGCGCTTCTGCGCTGGCGGATGCCTGACGGGCGCCTGGCAAAGCCGGGCTATTTTCTGGCAGTCGCCGAACAATCGGGCCTCATTGCAGAAATAAACAATTGGGTCCTCCGCACGGCGGTGAAGGACGCCTCGCGTTGGTACCACGGCGGGTGGCCGGAGGCGCGCGTCGCCATCAACATCTCCCCACGCCAGCTGCTTGATCAGCGCTTTGTCGACCATATCCTGGCTCTGTTGCTGGAGCACCGGTTGCCCGCGAAATGCATCGAGCTCGAATTGACGGAATCGCTGCTGCAGACCGGACCGACAACCATCGCCGCGCTTCGCGTGTTGCAGTCGCATGGATTCGGAATCGCGCTCGACGACTTCGGCACGGGATATTCCTCGCTCACCTCACTGGAGCAATTGCCGCTCTCCCGCATCAAGCTAGATCGGAGCCTCGTCGCCAGCATCGACACGAGCGATCGTGCGGCCGCAATCGCGCGCGCTATCATAGATCTCTGCGGCAGTCTGGGGCTTCAAGTCACGGCGGAAGGTATTGAGCGGCCGCAGCAGTTTGCCTGGCTAATGGGCAACCGCGACATGTACCTGCAGGGGTACTTATTGTCCGACGCGGTTCCTTTCGAGGAGGTTTTGAGCGTGAAGGCCTCGCTCGTGAACAAGATTCAGGATCTCCTGATGTCGTTACCCGTGCCGCATCATCGCCGCGCTCTGGAATCGGTCGCTTCGAAGGGGATCGTAAACGGATAGCCGCCGCGCGTGCCTTGCCTCTGCCGCAGGCTCAACGCTCGATCGCCAGCGCAACGCCCATGCCGCCGCCGATGCACAATCCGGCGAGTCCCTTGTGGGCATCGCGACGAATCATCTCGTGCAGCAGCGTCACCAGGATCCGGCAGCCCGATGCTCCGATCGGATGGCCGATGGCGATGGCGCCGCCGTTGACGTTGATCTTCGAAGTATCCCAGCCCATTTGACGATTGACCGCTATCGCCTGCGCGGCAAACGCCTCGTTGATCTCCATCAGATCGAGTTCCTGATGCGCCCATCCCGCCTTCTTCAAGCATAACTGGCTCGCGGGTACGGGGCCCATACCCATGAGTTTCGGGTCGACCCCGGCGGATGCATAGGCGCGAATCCAGGCCAAAGGCTTGAGGCCAAGCTCACTGGCTCTGCGCGCAGACATCATCATCACCGCGGCGGCGCCGTCGTTGATGCCCGAGGCATTACCTGCGGTAACCGTCCCGTCCTTGGCGAATGCAGGCTTGAGCTCGCCGAGCGTCTCAACCGTTGTGCCCGCGCGAATGTACTCGTCGGCCTCGAACCAGGTGGCACCCTTGCGCGAGGCGACCTCGATGGGCGCGATCTCCGCCTTGAAACGGCCTGCCCTTTGCGCCGCCTCGGCTTTCTGCTGGGACGCGGCCGCGAATTCATCCTGCTCGCGGCGCGAAATCTCATATTTTTTCGCAACGTTCTCTGCCGTGTTCCCCATGTGATAGTTGTTGTAGACGTCCCAGAGACCGTCCGTGATCATGCTGTCGACCAGCTTCGCGTCGCCCATGCGAAAACCATCGCGGGAACCTTGCAGCACATGCGGTGAAATGCTCATGTTCTCCTGGCCGCCGGCTATCACGATGTCCGCGTCGCCGCACTTGATCGCTTGCGCGGCAAGATGCGTTGCCTTGAGTCCGCTGCCGCAAACCTTGCCGATAGTCATTCCTGGCACGCTGTCCGGCAGGCCGGCACGTATGAGCGCCTGTCGAGCCGGATTCTGGCCCACGCCCGCGGTAAGCACCTGCCCCATGATGACCTCGGAAATCTGATCCGGCTGCACTTGCGATCTGGCCAGCAACGCGCGGATGATTTGCGCTCCCAGATCCGCTGCCGGCACCTTTCCGATGGTTCCGTTGAATTTACCGACCGCGGACCGCACCGCCGCCGTAATGACTACCTCGTTCATGGGGTCTCCTTCGGTAACGAAAATCGGGCGCCGTGCAACGGGCACCGTGCAACGGGCACCGTGCAACGGGCGCCGTGCATCGGGCGCCGTGCATCGGGGCGCCTTTACGACGCCCCGCCTCCACAAGGATTTAGCTAACTTTCTTTTTGGCTTCGGCCGCGACCTTGCTGGTCTGCGCGGCGATACTATCCGCAGACTCCTTTGTCATCTCGACGAAACTGCTCTGGGAGTCGGACGCTAACGCGATGAACTCCTGCGCGCGCGCACGGAGCTTGTCGCTGAGGGCGGTGGTCAGTTCCACCTGCTTGGAAACGAAATCCGCGGGTGTCTGCGCGGAAAGCGCGGCCTTGGCCTGGGCCAAACCCCATTCCAGGTAGTCGCCGGCCACGTCGTATTGGTAGCGGCCGACTCGATCAAGAGACTTCACGCCCTCTTGCTGAGCTTTTAAAGCCGGCGCAAATGCGTTGCGATAGTTTTCGAATATGGTCTTGGGATCAAATGTGGTGTCGCTCATTTCATGTCCTCGGTGGTGAATGGCCGCTCCATTATAATCCAATTTGTATGCACCGCAAGAGACTTGATGCGATCCGATTGTAACGGTTACATTCCATTTTAAGTACATGATTTATATCGATATTGTTTTTATAATAAAATTATTGGCGAATCTTTTATATTGCAACGCAAGAGATCCGGACGAAGCTCTGCATAGCGCTTTCACTAGTGCGCGAGTTGCAAGTGTTGGCAGTTCAACTGCACGCGCGCGACCCCGCCGTACTGATTGATCTCGAGCCGATACGCGACCTGTATTTTTGCGCCGATTTGCAACTTCGAATCCTCGGCCGCGGCGCCGAGGTAGCCGAAGGCGATTGCCTCGAGAGCATCTGCGGCGCCCTCGCGGCCGCGCGTGCTCTCATCGACGCTCGCCCTGCTGCCGGCAGCCATGAGTTGCATCTTCAAATGCTTGCCGCCCACGATGCGCGCATCGAGGACCTGAAAATCACCGTCGAAGACCGGCTCCGGAAAGCCCTGTCCCCAAGGACCGGCACCTCGCAGCAGGCGCGCGGTGTCGAGAGACAATTCGCCGGCCGTGAGCGCTCCATCCGAATGGATCACGCCGGCAAGCGATTCGTGATCGGTATGCGCTGCAATCTCGGCCGCGAAAGCAGCCCTGAACACGGCCAGGTTTCCCTCCGGCAGGCTCATCCCGGCGGCCATTGCGTGGCCGCCGAATTTGTCGATGAGGCCGGGATGACGCGTCGCTATGTTGTCGAGAGCATCTCGAATATTGACGCCGGCAACCGAGCGTGCCGAGCCGCGCAGGGAACCATTCTCCGCGCGCGCGAAGGCGATGACCGGCCGGTGCAATCGATCTTTGATGCGGCCGGCGACGAGTCCCACCACTCCCTGATGCCAGCTATCGTCGAACAGGCACAGGCCGAGCGATTCTGCGCCGGCTTGGTCGAAGCGCACGCGCGCTGCGATGTCGAGCGCCTCGAGCTGCATGCGTTGTTCGATTTCGCGTCTTTCCTCGTTGAGCTTGGCGAGCATTCCCGCCAAGCGCCCCGCTTCGGATGAATCGTCGGCGAGCAGGCAGGCGATTCCCACGCTCATGTCGGTGAGCCGTCCGGCTGCGTTCAGTCTCGGCGCGACGGCAAAACTCAGATCGGCTGCGATGAGATCTTCGCAACGCCGGCCGGCCGATTCGAGCAATGCGCGTATGCCGGGCACGCAACGCCCGGCTCGAATGCGGCGCAACCCCTGCTCTACCAGAACCCGGTTGTTGCGATCGAGCGGCACTACATCGGCGACCGTGCCGAGAGCCACCAAGTCGAGCAAGTCCGCGGCCCGGAAATCATGTTCTCCCAGGTGTCTTGCGAGGGCCGCAACGACGTAAAACGCAACACCCACTCCGGCCAAAGCCGGGCTTGCGAAGCTCGCATTCACCAGGTTCGGATTGACGATGACCTCGGCGCGCGGCAGCACGGCGCCGGGCAAATGGTGATCCGTCACCAGTACGGGAATGCCAATTTCTCGTGCCGCCTCTACGCCGGCGACGCTCGACACGCCGTTGTCAACGGTGACGATCAAGGAGGGCCGGCGAGTCGCCGCCAGCGCCACGATTTCGGGGGTAAGGCCGTAACCGAAACGGAATCGATTGGGCACGAGAAAGTCTGCATGTGCAAAATTCATGGCGCGGAGCGCACGCACCATCAAGGCGGTGCTGGTAGCCCCATCGGCGTCGAAATCGCCGATCACCAGCACGCGTCCGGCAGATCGGTGCGCAGCCAGCAGCAGAGCCGCCGCATCGACGCCCTCCAGCGAACCGACGGGCAGAAGGCGGCCCAGCGATAAATCCAGATCCGCGCTGCTGCGAACTCCGCGCGCCGCATACACGCGCTGCAAAATGGGATGCACGGCCGACGTAAAGTCGCACGAGGCTCCCGGCGGGCGCCGCCTGATCTCCGTCGTGATCATGTGAGCGCCTCCCACCAGGGCCGGCGCCGTCGCCACAGCCGCCAATGCCAATGCCTGCGGACGCTGAAACCGCGGTTACCCAAGGAGAGATCGAGGCGCCCGATCCGGCCGCTGCGCAGGTCTGCAAGAGAACGTCGGAGCCATCGCGACTCGACGTCGCGCCACTCCTCCGTGCCCGGCTCTTCACGAATGACCACTACGCCGGAGGCGGCGCCGCCGGACGCATGCGCCGTGCCGGCCGGCATTGCGCCGCTGCCCGCGAGCGCTTTGAATAAGGGATCGTTGCCCGCCGTCCATCCCTGCACGGGCGGCAACGACCGCAGCGCGGGTCCGCCTCCCCACAGCCACAGGCCGTTCACGCTATCTGCCGCAGCGGCGGTCCGCGCGCGGTTCACCTCATGTTCGAACAGCCACATCTCGATTTCGCTCATGAGCTGCCGCAGCCGCGGTGCGGCCGCTCCTGTCGGCAGATAATCCTCGATATGTCGATCAAGCAATTCCTCGGGGTCGTGGGTCGCTCCCTCGAGCAGTTGGTCAAACAGGCAAAACAATTCATTGCATCGGCCCGCGAGCATTCGAATTCCGGCGTCACTCCAGACACGATTGAAATCGACGGCCAATGACTCGGCTTCGCCGGCGCGCAGCGACAGCATACCGCCGGCGGGCAAGCGTACGTTGCTCATTTCGGCCACATAGTGCACCGGTGTTGCGATGAACGCCGAGGCGGCATCGACCGGTCCACGATCGGCGTAGAGGGCGGCAGCACCGACAGCAGGCATCGAGGTGAATGGTGCAATGACGCGAAATGCATCGGCACGCCAATCGCTGACCGCGCCGATTGCGTCCGCGCGCGCTAGCAAGTGCTCCAACAATTCGGAGCGTCGCCGGCTGCCTGCGCCGTGATGGGTCAGACGGAAGTAATGCGACCGCTCCGGCGCCAAATTCAGTATCTTACTAGACATGCGATTCACCCAAGACTCGAGTACCACCACTCACCTGATCCGCGCCTACGGAGCGGGCGAGCTGCGCATCAACAACGATATTTATCGCGCTACAGTGATCCTCAGCGCTTCTACCATACTGATGGAGCCCAACATTCGGGAGGCTGCCGATCTTGCAACATTCGACGCGTCGCGCATACTCGCGCAGAGTCCAGAACTCGTACTGTTGGGAACCGGCCCGCGGCAAATTTTCCCCGACTCCCCTTTCCGCGCTCAGTTTCTGACCGCCGGAATCGGTTTGGAAGTCATGGACACGGGTGCAGCATGCCGCACGTTCAACGTGCTTGTCGCGGAACAGCGCCGAGTGGTGGCGCTGCTTATTGTGTGAGATCAATCAAATAAAATGGCAGGGCGCTTACGGAAACACGATCAATTTGGTATCGAGATTTATTGTACTTCTTCTTGATCTTGTTACTCTTTTATTCCCCAGACCCCGTGTAATCTTTCAGCGCCCCGCAAATGGACTTTGCCGATAAGTGCACAGTAAAGCACACGCTAACAACGGTCGCAACAATATTGGCTGTTATGTTAACAACAAAATAGTCTTACAAAACAATCTATTAAACGTATATTCTATAATTAACTTTATTTAGGTAAGAAGGCTAGGGGATCGACTGGCTTGCCATTCCGGCGCAATTCGAAATATAGGATCGGCGATTGGCTCGTGCCCTCTCCCATGTGAGCGATCACCTGACCCAGGGCAACCTCTTGGCCGTCATGGACGAGCAGCTCGCGGTTATGTGCATACGCCGAGAGTAAATTGTCGGCGTGTTTGATGATGATGAGATTGCCGTAACCGCGCAACCCGTTGCCGGTGTAGACCACCAGACCGGCGGCCGCCGCGCGCACATCCTGTCCCAAGCGTCCAGGCAGAAGAATGCCGCCACCGGGCACCGGGCGCAGCGTACCGACCCGTTCAGTTGGCCAGGCCCACCGCACGGGTCCGTTGCCGGCACTCTGCGGTTGCCGGACGCTCGCCGCATCGGCCGGTGGCGCCGCGACGTGCGGAATCCGTCGCTGCGGGCCGACGTGCGGCGCGCTGCCGATTCGAGGTGCGGTGCTGACCTGGGGTACGCCGGGCGCGCGCGTGCCGGGCGCGAGCACCAGGACTTGGCCGACCGAAATATGGAAATCGGAGCCTAGGTTGTTCCAGCGAGCCAAGTCGCGAAAGTCGAGATCATGCCGCCACGCGATGCTGTAGAGCGTGTCCTCGGGGCGCACGACGTAAGTGTGCGGGCCGGCGCCGGCGACTTCAGCACACGCGCCGAGTGCCAGGCAGCACAACCCAATGGTGCAAATCGAGCGCGAGATTCG
Source organism: Steroidobacterales bacterium (assembly GCA_038229815.1). Taxonomy (GTDB): domain Bacteria; phylum Pseudomonadota; class Gammaproteobacteria; order Steroidobacterales; family Steroidobacteraceae; genus Bog-1198. Next base: position 8,989 of record JBBROC010000038.1, read on the forward strand.
CAACGCTAGCGCTGCAGTCCCGATAACAAAGGCACAAAACTCACGGGACCGAGCGACTGGCGTTCAATCCGTGTCTCACCCTTGATGTATCGGTACAGCTCCTGGCGGCCCTCCGGTCCCACCGGTGCGATTAGTCGGCCGCCGACGCTCAGCTGCTCAAAGAGCGCGGGAGGCACGGCATGCGGTGCCGCCGTCAACAGGATCCCGTCGAAAGGGGCACGGGCCGCCCATCCGATATTGCCGTCGTCGTGGCGGAAATTGACGTTTCGAATTTTGAGTTCGCGCAACGTGCGGCGCGCTCGCCCCACCAGGCTGGCAATTCGTTCGATGGTGTAGATCTTCTCTACCAGGGGCGACAACACCGCCGTCTGATAACCGCAACCCGTGCCGATTTCCAGAACTTTTCGGGTTTCTCCGGCTTCGAGCAACGCCTCGGTCATGCGCGCCACAACGTAGGGTTGGGAGATGGTCTGGCCGAACCCGATGGGAAGCGCGGTGTCCTCATAGGCGCGGCTGGCGAGCGCCTCGTCCATGAACAGATGCCGCGGCACATTCTTGATGCGATCGAGCACGCGCCGGTCGGCAATGCCCTGCTCCTGCAGACGCTGCACCAGCCGCTCTCGCGTGCGTGCCGAAGTCATGCCAATACCGCTGAGCCGCGGGCCTTCCATAAAGCTACTCAAGCTTGAGCCACTTCTGCAATTCGGGCAGAGCGGCGTGACGCGTCAGATCGATTTGCAGGGGAGTGACGGACGCATAGCCTTCGGCGACCGCATTAAAATCCGTGCCCGCTCCGGCGTCCTGGCCGGCACCGGCATTGCCCACCCAATAGACGTTGCGGCCGCGCGGATCCTTGGCCTTCACGATCGGCTTGCTGCGATGCCGGCTACCCAGGCGAGTCACCCTGATGCCGCGCATTTGACCATCGGGCAGATCGGGCACATTGACGTTGAGAATGATCGGTCCCGCTTCCGGCCCTTGAAATCGTTCCTCGGACATTCGGCGCACGAGTTGCGCCGCCACTTGTGCAGCGGCGCCAAAATTGCGCGGACTGCCCGGCTCGACGCAAAGCGATACCGCGATGGAAGGGAGCCCGAGAAAGCGGCCCTCGACGGCAGCGGCCACGGTGCCCGAGTACAAGGTGTCGTCGCCGAGGTTGGCGCCGTCATTGACCCCCGACACCACGATGTCGTACTCAAAGTCGAACAAGCCGGAAATCGCCAGGTGCACGCAGTCGGTCGGCGTGCCGTTGACGTAGTAGGCATCGGTATCATAACGTGCCGCCCGCACCGGCACATCGAGCGTAAGGGAATTGCTCGCACCGCTGCGATTGCGATCGGGAGCCACGACAGTCACGTCGCCGAGAGGTTTTAGCGCCGACCCTAGCGCAATCAGGCCCTCGGCACGGTAGCCGTCGTCATTCGAGAGAAGGATTTTCACGGGATATCGCAGCCTGCCCCAAGCTGGCGGGTGTCGCCGTGCGGACTATACTGTAACGCTGGAAACCCCGATAGCCGATCGAGTCGTCAAGCATGGCCAAGCACCGTTCCACCGATCGCATTTCTGCCGACGATGCCACGGCGGATGCCGAGACGTTTCGCGCCGCCGTGCGCGACGTCAGGCCATTGGCGCAAAAGCCCTCGGCGGCCGGGCTCGAGACACCGAAGCCGCGCGCGCGCATACGCAAGGAGAGCCCGAGGGATGATCTCGAGGCGGCAATGCCTCTAGTCGGGACGACGGATGCCGTGACCGGCGAAGGAGCGTTGTCTTTTAACCGTGCCGGTGTGCGTACTCAGATCATGCGCCGGCTGCGCCGCGGTCTCTACCCGATCGACGATGAATTGGATCTTCACGGGCAGAGTCAAGCGGCTGCGCGCAATGAACTTGCCGACTTCCTGGCGCGCAGTCGTAACGCCGGTTGCCGCTGCGTGAGGATCATCCACGGCAAGGGCTATCGCTCGGGTGCGCGCGGTCCCGTGCTCAAAACGGCCGTGAACCTTTGGCTGCGGCGGCACGCGGACGTTATGGCTTTCGTTTCCGCGCGTGCGATCGACGGCGGTACGGGCGCAGTCTATGTTTTGCTGCGGGCCTGACTTATTTTTAGTGGTTAGCAGAGGTGGCAATGACCAATCGAATTCGAGTCTTCGGCGCATCGCTCGTGATTGCTGCATTGACGGGCACCTCATTTGCACAAGGACCCGCGGCTGCGCCGGCACAGCTCAAGGCCACGTTCGACCTCGTTACAGAGAGCGAGGCGGCGGCGTGGAACAGCACCCGGCCAAAAGACTCGGCGCAATTCGATACGCGCGATTTGAGCGAGGACAATGGGACAACGAGCTGCCGCTCTACTGCCGATAATGACGCCGACAATCCGAAAATACGAATCGTCGCGCCGGTGCTGGCAAAGCCCCTCATCATGCCGATCGACATCGATCTGCAATTTGTCCCGGTCCGCAGCACGCACATTCGAGCGGAAACATTCCGTGTCTGCTATCTGGGATCGGTCACCATGGACATCACAAAGCGGATCACCGACCGTGTCGCCGTCTCGGAACAAGGACTGCACGTGTCCGGCGCCGAGCTGCCGCATGGACATCACCGGCTGTTGCTGCTCATCGCAGATGAGCGCGGCCGTCTGGCGCGGCAAGAAGCTGTGTTCAATGTTCTGTGAACGTCACGACGCCGCGCGCCGATAGCTTCGCGCCCTAGTCTTCGTCCGATTCGAATTCGGGAGTTTCCTTCAACTCGCAGATTTCTCTCAGCACCGCTGTTGCAAATTGCCCCCTCCCGAGCGAAAAGCTCAAGCTCAACGTGCTGCCGTCGCGCTCGCTCGACAGCTCGCGAACGGTGCTGCGCAGCGCGCGCCGTTCTTGCGTCAAGCCCTGAGCGGCCAGCAAATCGGCCACCGCACCGAATTCTCGCGCCGTTTCAAGCTCATGCTGCAGAGCCTCTCCCCGGCTGGCGGGCTCGCCTCGGCCCCACAGCGGACCTGATGGATGAATATCGAAGGCGTTGAGGCGACGGCGCAATTCATCATCGACGGCAGTGACGGGAAAGTGGCTGCCGCTGCCATCGAGACTGGCCAGATCGCCGGGGCTGAGCTGCGACCAGTCGCCCGCCGCCACGCGCCGTCCGAGCACCGCATTGAACACGAGCGATCGTGCCGCCGACAGCGCAAAGCTGCGTTCGGCGCGGCCCCGCGCCGCAACTCCGCTCTGCACCCATGCGGCGACTCGGTCGAGGTTGTAGCCGTCGCGTCCAAATCGTTGCGCGCCGAAATAGTTGGGTGCGCCATGAGCGCGCAGCGCGTTGAGCTTGAGGTCCAATTCTTCCCGGGACCATGTCACATTGCGCAGGCGGATACGAAAGCGGTTGCCCGACAGTGCACCTCGCCTCAATTTGCGCAAGTTGGCGCGCACCTCCAGCACTTTGAATTCGACCGTATGAACTTGGTTCCAGTATTCGGCAGCTCTGCCGAGCTTCGGCACGCTGAACCACTGCACGGCTACGGCATGGCGATCCTTGAGTCCCGCGTAGCCCACCTCGCCTCCCGGAACCCCCGCGAGGCGCGCGATCTCGGCCGCCACCCAGCGGGTATTGGCCATGCGTTTCTCGACTCGCAACAGCCAGTGCGGTCCCGTTTCCGAGGGCTGGAACGACAACTGCTCCTCGACGTGGAAATCCTCGGGGGCGGCCTTCAGCTCCGCCGCCGGCAGCGGCGCGCCATGCGCTCGAGGCGGTTGCAATGCCGCGCGGGTCCAGGCATCGGCTCGCCTTCCGTGCACGGCCAATGTCTCAACGGCCCAACAGCACGCACGCGAGCGCAGCCAAGCCTTCGCCTCGGCCTATGAACCCCAAACGCTCGGTGGTGGTGGCCTTGATATTGATGAGCTGCGGCGCAACGCCAAGGTCCGCAGACAGATTCGCCGCCATCGCGCTGCGATACGCCGCAATCCGCGGCGCTTCCGCGAGCACCGTGACGTCTGCATTGACCAATGTTAGTCCGGCTGCCTGCATTCGCGCCGCCACGACACGCAGGAAAACACGGCTGTCCGCGCCGCGATATTGCGGATCGCTGTCCGGGAAATGCCGCCCGATGTCGCCGTCGCCAAGCGCTCCAAGCAACGCATCGCAGAGGGCGTGAATGACGACGTCGCCATCCGAGTGCGCCACGACCCCGCTGCAATGCGCGATTCGAACACCGCCCAGTATCACGTGGTCGCCTTTGCCGAAAGCGTGGACGTCGAAACCTTGTCCAACCCTCATCGCGCTGCCTTCGGTCATTTTCAATACCCTCTCAGCGACGCCGAGATCTTCGGCGCGCGTCACTTTGACGTTGAATGGCGAGCCGGCCACCAACACCGGCCTCAGGCCGATCCGTTCGACCGCCTGTGCCTCGTCGGTCACGGTGACGCCGGCGAGTCTCGCCTCCTTCAGAGCATGCAGCAATTGCTCGAAGCCGAACACCTGCGGAGTCAGCGCCCGCCATAGACCGCGACGATCCACCGTTTCAACATGCCCCCCAAGCTCGCGTTTCACGGTGTCGACGATCGGAGCCGCGAGCACCGCACCGCCAGAGTTTGCCGCGCCGGCTGCCGCTTGCGTGCCGGCGCCGACCGCGTCTAGCAACGCGTCGAGATCCGCCTTGATCAAACAGGGGCGTGCGGCGTCGTGCACCAGAATCCAATCGGCCGCGGCGGCTTGCGGCACCAGAAGCTCAAGGGCGTTCATCACCGAGTCCTGCCGATTCGCGCCGCCTATCGCGGTTTGCAGCTTCGGCGAATTGAGCTTTGCGGCAATGCTAGGCCAATGAGCATCGTCCGCGGCGAGCGCGACAACCACGGCGTGCACGCGCGCCTCCGCCAACAGCGCTCGCAGCGACCATTCCAGCACGGTGGCGCCGAGCAACGGCGCATATTGCTTTGGTGCCTGCGCAAGCAGCGATGGTGAAAATCGTGCGCCGCTGCCTGCGGCAGGAACGATCGCCCAGACGCGCCGCGACGTCCGGCTAAGCATTAGTGCGCGCGGGCAGTGACGGCGGTGGCAGGTGCTGCAGGGGCTGGAGTCGCCGCGGTAACGACTTGGTAGAAAGTTTCGCTGTTGCCGACCATGCCCAATTCGCTGCGGGCCCGCTCCTCGAGCGCGGTCAAGCCCATTTTCAGATCAGTGACCTCTGCCACCAATTGGCGGTTGCGCGCACCTTGGTCGCGATTCGCAGAAGCTTGTGCGTCGACAGCAGCTTGCAGGCGTGACACCTCACGCAATCCTTGGTCCGACAGCCAGAGCCGGTATTGCAAGGATACCAGTGCGAGACCCAGGATAATAACCAAAATCCTCATGGGGACAGCAGCTTAGCACGAACTCTTAAGAGATTGGAACCGACAGAGCGCGCTTCCCGGCAAAGCCGGCCTTGGTCTTGAGCTCAGCTTCGATCCTCAGAAGTTGGTTGTACTTCGCGGTGCGATCCGAACGCGACATCGAACCGGTCTTTATTTGAGTGGCGGTCGTTGCTGCGGCGATATCCGCAATGGTTGAGTCCTCCGTTTCCCCCGAGCGATGCGAAACCACGGCGGCATACTTGGCGTCGTCTGCCATCTCGATGGCCGCCAAGGTTTCGGTGAGAGTGCCGATTTGATTCGGCTTGATGAGGATTGCGTTGGCAATTTTCTTGGCAATGCCTTCGGCAAAAATTTTCGTATTGGTGACGAACAGATCGTCGCCCACCAGCTGCACGGTGGCGCCGAGCTTCTTGGTGAGAATCGCCCACCCATCCCAGTCGCCCTCGCTCATCCCATCCTCGATGGTCACGATCGGGTACTTCGCAGCGAGATTCGCCAAATAGTCGGCGAACTCGGATGAAGTGAAATGCCGGCCCTCGGACTCGAGCGTATAAACACCGTCCTTGAAGAACTCGGTGCTGGCGACGTCCAATCCCAGATAAATATCTTTGCCGGCCCGATACCCGGCCTTGTCGATGGCTTCCAATATCGTAGTCAGAGCAGCCTCATTCGACGGTAAGTCCGGCGCGAAGCCGCCTTCATCGCCGACCGCGGTATTGAGCCCTGCGGCATGCAGTACTTTCTTCAAGGTGTGGAAGATTTCGGCGCCATAGCGCACCGCTTCCGAGAACGACGGTGCGCCGAGCGGCAGAATCATGAATTCCTGAATGTCGACGCTGTTGTCCGCATGCGCGCCGCCGTTGATGATGTTCATCATCGGCACGGGAAGCGTCAGGTCCCCGGGGCCGCTCAAATGCCGGTACAGCGGTAAACCCTTGTCGCGAGCGGCGGCGTGCGCCGCCGCCAGCGAAACGGCCAAAATCGCGTTCGCACCGAGCTTGGACTTGAAATCCGTGCCGTCGGCCTCGAGCATTCTGCCGTCGAGCCCGCGTTGATCCTGTGCATCGTATCCGATGAGCAGATCGCGCAGCGGTCCGTTGACGTGCGCCACCGCCTTGAGCACTCCTTTGCCGCCGTACACTTTCGCATCTCCATCGCGCAGTTCCATGGCCTCGCGCGAACCGGTGGAAGCGCCGGAGGGAACCGCGGCCCGGCCTACGGTGCCGGAATGCAGCACGACATCCGCTTCGACCGTGGGATTGCCGCGCGAGTCGATGATCTGGCGGCCGCGGATATCGATGATACGGCTCATAACAAGGACTCCTCGAAGGGTTGCTTTTTCACCGCCACATCCAGCTCCTTGAGCGTGGCCAGAAGCGGCGCCATGCGATCCAAAGGCCAGGCGTTCGGCCCGTCCGAGAGGGCTTTCGCCGGATCGGGATGGGTCTCCATGAAAATTCCCGAAATTCCCGCGGCCACCGCGGCGCGGGCCAATACCGGCACGAATTCGCGCTGCCCGCCCGAAGACTGGCCCTTCCCTCCCGGCAGCTGCACGGAGTGCGTTGCGTCGAACACCACGGGACATGCGGTGCCGCGCATGATGGCGAGGGAACGCATGTCCGACACGAGATTGTTGTAGCCGAAGGAGAACCCGCGCTCGCAGACCATGATCTGCTCGTTGCCGGCGGACCTCGCCTTGTCGACCACATTCTGCATTTCCCAGGGCGAGAGGAACTGGCCTTTCTTGATGTTCACGGGCTTGCCGAACGACGACACGCCGACGATGAAATTGGTCTGCCGACATAAAAATGCAGGGGTCTGCAAGACGTCGACCACGGCGGCGACTTCGCCGAGGGGCGTGTCCTCATGCACGTCGGTCAGCACAGCAACTCCGATCTCGGTACGCACGCGGGCCAGGGCTCTCAGCCCAGCATCGATGCCGGGACCGCGAAAGCTCGCGCGAGACGAGCGATTGGCCTTGTCGAATGAAGCCTTGAATATCAACGGGATGCCGAGGGCAGCGCAAATTTCTTTCAGGCGGCCGGCGACGTCGAGCACCAGGCCTTCGCTTTCGATCACGCAGGGACCGGCAATCAAGAAAAATGGGTGCTCGGGCCCGACCTCGAACGAGACCAATTTCATGCAGTCGCGCGGCCGGGTTGCAGAGCGGCGCGATACTCGCGGGCCGCGCGGACGAAGCCCGTGAAAAGAGGATGCCCATCACGCGGCGTCGAGGTGAACTCGGGGTGGAACTGACTCGCCACGAACCAGGGATGCGAGCGCAGCTCGATGAACTCGACCAAGCCGTCAGCGGAGAATCCCGAAAAACTCAAGCCGGCCGCCGTCAACTCGTCCAGATAGTGGTTGTTGAATTCATACCGATGGCGATGTCGCTCGAATACCGATTCTTTGGCGTACAGCGAGCGCGCCAGGGAGCCCGCCACCAATTGCGCTTCTTGTGCGCCGAGCCGCATGCTGCCGCCCAGATCCGTCTTCTCATCCCGCACTTGCTGGCCGCGTTCCAAATCCTGCCACTCGGTAATCAGGGCGATGACCGGGTGATTGGTGGCGCGATCGAACTCCGTGCTGTTCGCGCCCTTGAGCGCCGCCACGTTGCGCGAATATTCGATGATCGCCAGCTGCATCCCGAGGCAAATACCCAGATAGGGAATGTTGTTTTCGCGGGCGAATCGAATCGCCTGAATCTTGCCTTCGATGCCGCGGTCGCCGAAACCGCCCGGCACCAAGATGGCATCCATGTTCTGCAACGCCGAGGCGCCGGTGCGCTCGATGTCCTGCGACTCGAAATAATGAATGTTGACGCGGGTGCGCGTCTTGATGCCGCCGTGCATCAGCGCCTCGTTCAAAGATATGTACGAGTCGCGAATCTGCACGTACTTTCCGACCATGCCGATGTCGACCACGGCCTCGGGATTCTGTTTCGCGGCGACCACCGCGCGCCATTCCGGCAGGTCCGTCGGAGGCGCATTCATTCGCAGCTTGTCGACCACGATGTCGTCGAGCCCCTCTTCGTGCAGCAGCATCGGGATCTTGTAGATATCGTCGGCATCGACTCCGGAAATCACCGCGCGTTCCTCGACATTGGTGAACAGCGCGATTTTGCGGCGCTGCTCGTCCGGCAGCGACTGCACGCAGCGGCACAACAGAATGTCCGGCTGAATACCGATGCCCCGCAGTTCCTTGACCGAGTGCTGCGTCGGCTTGGTCTTGATCTCGCCGGAACCTCCGACGATCGGCACCAATGTCAGGTGCATGTACAGCACTTGGTTACGCCCGAGTTCTACTCCCATCTGGCGAATAGCCTCGAGAAACGGCAAAGATTCGATATCGCCCACAGTACCGCCGATCTCCACCATGCACACATCGGCGTCGCCGGCGCCCATGCGAATTCGGTATTTTATCTCATCGGTGATGTGCGGGATCACCTGGACCGTCGCGCCGAGATAATCCCCGCGCCGCTCCTTCGCGATGACGCGCTCATAGATTCGACCGGTCGTGAAATTACTATTGCGTCCGGCGGTCATGCGCACGAAACGCTCGTAATGGCCAAGATCGAGGTCAGCTTCGGTGCCGTCGGCAGTGACGAAAACCTCGCCGTGCTGGAACGGACTCATGGTCCCGGGATCCACGTTGATGTAAGGATCCAGTTTCACCATGCTGATTTTGAGCCCGCGCGCCTCGAGGATGGCTCCCAAAGATGCGGAGGCAATGCCTTTACCCAGCGAGGAAACGACGCCGCCGGTGACGAATACGAATCGAGTCATGTGGTCACCGCCGATCTCTAGGCCTTCACGCGAAATAAATTGCGCGAGTGCAACAAAGGGTCAAAAGAACAATAGGAATTCGACGGGAATTCAGGTTAGCAGAACACGAGGCTTGCGACAATCTAATAAGCAATATTCGGCGCCTGGCGCCAAATGAGGGCGAAACCCGGTTGAGCCGGCGGCGCGCACCAGCGCGCGTCCGTCCAGAGGTCCGCGACGGCGATCAAAGCGCCGCCCGCAAACACGAGGGGCAGCGCGTCGCGCATCCAGGGCAGCACTCCTTGCGACTGACACAGATGTTGCAAGCTCTGCGTCTTGGCCGTCGCTGCAGGTTTTAGGGTTTCGCCTCCTTCGCGCCGGCGTACGATCAGGGTCTGCGGCAGGCGCCGCGCATCGATGCCTCCGGCGCGCGCCGCCCAGCCCAATTCCCCCAATCCGGGGCCTAGATGCACACGCGCGTCGGGTCGCGCAAGCCAGTGCTTGATGCCCTCCAGCCGCGGCGGGTGCGCCTGCGTGAGGAACACTCTCTGCCGATAGCGCCGCAATGCAAAGCTGCCCCACGCGATCGAGGGGACGTGATCGATCTTCGCTTCGAGAATCTGACGCAAAGCTTCGCTCAGGCGCGCCGTCGACGGCGGCTCGACTCCCGCTTCGCAAAGCCAGACGCGCAAAGCATTGATCCGTTCAGGAGCAGGCAGCGCTCGCAGTCCCGGCACCGACAATGCCTCGCCGTCGCGCAGCCGGCTCACATCGGCGGCAGCCGCGTCATCCAGCAACTCTTGCGCTGCGGCGGCGTGCCGGGCCGTGCGCGCCAGCGCAGTGCTCGCCCCCGGCCATCGCGCCTTGATCAGGGGCCAGACTTGCAGCCGCAAAAACCCGCGGTCGAAGCGCAAATCTCGATTCATCGGATCGGCGACGGACAGGCCGCCCACGCATGCGCCGATTGCAAGGAGTTCGTTCTGGGGCACGTCGAGCACCGGCCGCAAATGCCACCCGAGTCCCAACGGGCGGCAGACAGGCATTGCTGCCAGGCCTTTGAGTCCCCCTCCGCGCAAGGCCTGCAGCAACAGCGTTTCGGCCTGATCTTCGCTGTGGTGAGCGGTCAACAAACATTCTCCGGGCTTGAGATCGAGGGCGAGCGCCGCATAGCGCGCGTCGCGCGCCGCGGCTTCGATGGACGCGCCCTTGTCAGTTCGGATACTGACGGGAATCACGGTCAAGGGAATATTCAAGCGTCTGCACAGTTGCGCGCAGGCCTCGCGGAACGAAGCCGCCGCACTCTGCAAGCCGTGGTCGATATGCACGGCCCGCACGCTGAGTCCGCGGAAAGTCGGCCCCGAGGATGCGGCCACCCATAACAAGCCGGCTGAATCAGCGCCGCCGCTCAGAGCCACCACCAGCCCGGAGGCTCCCGCGGGAATGTGAGCATCCAGACCTTCGCGCAGGGAAGCCGCGGAATAGCGCATGGCGTTTAGGCGATCCGCGCCCCGCTATGCGTTGCGGAATACACCGAATCCGCGCAGCCGTGCTTGCCGCGCGTCGAGCAATTGCGTGACGGGTTGATTGCGCAGTTCGGCCAAGTGCTTGACCATGCTCTGCTTCACGATCTCGGCCATGCCATGGGGATCGCGATGTGCGCCGCCATGCGGCTCTTTCAGGACCTCATCGACGAGTCCGAGCTTTTTGAGGCGCTCCGCCGTTCCTCCCATCGCATCGGCCGCTATTTCCTTTTTATCCGTGCTCTTCCACAGAATAGAGGCGCAGCTTTCGGGAGAAATCACCGAGTACACGCTGAACTGCAGCATGACCAGCCTGTCGCATACTCCGATCGCGAGCGCTCCGCCCGAACCGCCCTCGCCGATGACGACGCTCAGGACCGGCGCCGCCAAATTGGACATTTCGAACAAGTTGCGCGCAATCGCCTCGCTCTGGCCGCGCTCTTCCGAGCCGATGCCAGGATATGCGCCCGGCGTATCGATCAAGGTTACGACCGGAATTCGAAACCGCTCAGCCATCATCATAAGGCGCAACGCCTTGCGGTAACCCTCGGGTTTGGGCATGCCGTAATTCCGCCGTACGCGCTCCTTGGTGTCGCGGCCTTTCTGGTGCCCGATCAGCATTACCGGCATCCCGTCGAGCCGCGCCAAACCGCCGACGATCGCGAGGTCGTCGCCATACATGCGATCACCATGCAGTTCGTGCCAGTCGGTGAAAATCATGGCCACATAGTCAAGCGTATAAGGCCGTTGAGGATGGCGTGCCAGCTGCGTGATTTGCCAGGGAGAAAGGTTGGCGAAGATACTGCTCGTGAGCGCCCGGCTCTTCGATTGGAGGCGTTTGATTTCTTCGGTGATGTTGACGCTCTGGTCGGCGCCTAGGAATTTGAGTTCCTCGATCTTCGCCTCGAGCTCCGCGATGGGTTGCTCAAATTCCAGAAAATTCATCGCCATGAAGAAGTTTCCTCGCCGCGAACATCATTACGCGGACCATACACCAAATACCAGCCATCCCGCCCAACTAGATCGGTTAGCTTGTCGAGCAAGGGGCGCGAAGGGCGCACCGACCAAGTGTCCGCCAAATTCAGCCGTCCGGTGTAGCCGGGGCGGTTGACCGCCACGCTCACGCCGCACGGGCCGCGCAAGTAGGGCTTTAACAACTGTTCGAATCGGTTCATCCCTTGAGGCGTATCGAACTCGGCGGGCCAACGCAGCCACAGACGGCGTGCGAAACGCTCGCGTGCGCGGTCGATATCCATCAGAGACTTCGCCTGCAATCGCCAGGCCTCAATGAAATCGTCGAAGCGCAGCGTGCCCTCGACGATCAGAATCGCGTCCTTGACGATGATGTCGCGATGCTGTTGAAAAATCTCATCGTACAAGCTGACCTCGAGCCGCGCGCTTCGATCGTCCAAGATCAATGTCACCCGGTTCGGACGGCGCCGGATCTCGAGAACCAACCCGGCGACGGTGGTCGCCTTGCCGGCCGACCAGCTGCGCATGCCGTCGAGGGGCGCCGCCGGTTTCGGACCGCCGACGTCCGCGAGACGCGCACTCACCAAAAATTTCAGATCGGGTTCGTACGGGGTGATCGGGTGGCCGCTCAAGAATAATCCGAGCGTTTCGCGCTCGCCCGCCAGACGCTGTGCTTCGGTCCAATCGGTCACGACGCCATCCGAGTACGCGCTCAAGCCGAACAGGTCCACCTGGCCCACGCTCATCGCCCGCGAATTCTGTTCGCCCAGATGCATCGCACGGTCGAGTTCCGCGGTCAGGGTGGCTCGATTCGGACCGATCCGGTCCAGGCTGCCTGAACGAATCAACGCGTCGAACACGCGCCGATTCACCCGCTGTAAATCGATGCGGCGGCATAAGTCGGGCAGACTCTCGAACGGGCCGCGGGCGATGCGCTCCTCGATTACTGCTTCCACGGCCGAGGCTCCGACGCCTTTGATTGCCCCCATGCCATAGCGGATGCTCATCGGACCCGACACGCGAAATGCATAGACCGATTCATTGACATCGGGCGGCTGGACCGCGAGCCCCATGCCCGCGCATTCATCGATCAGCGTTACCACCTTGTCGGTCTTGTCCATATCCGAGGACAGAACCGCCGCCATGAAGGCAGCCGGATAATGCGCCTTGAGCCACGCGGTTTGGTAGGACAAGACCGCATAGGCCGCCGAGTGCGACTTGTTGAAGCCGTAGCCGGCGAATTTCTCCATCAGGTCGAAAATATGCGTCGCCTGCGCTTCGCGCACGCCGCGCGCCACTGCGCCGCCCACGAATACCGAGCGCTGCTTCGCCATTTCTTCGGCTTTCTTCTTGCCCATGGCGCGCCGCAGGAGATCCGCGCCGCCCAAGGTGTAGCCGGCAAGAATTTGCGCAATCTGCATGACTTGCTCCTGATAGAGGATCACGCCATAGGTCGCCGCCAGCACCGGCTTCAAATCCGGATGCAGATAATCGATGGTGGCGCCGCTGGTGTCATGCTTGCGCGCGATGAAATCTTCAACCATGCCCGATTGCAGCGGGCCGGGGCGAAACAAAGCCACTAACGCCACGATATCGCCGAAGCGGTCGGGCTGCAGGCGGCGGATCAGGTCCTTCATGCCGCGCGACTCAAGCTGAAAGACTGCCGTCGTCTTGCAGCTTTTGAGCAAATCAAAGGTCTTCGCATCGTCCACTGGCAGAGCGCTCATCACCAACGCCGATTCGCCTTCGCTTGCGCGCTTTGCGTTGATGTCGCGGACCGCCCAGTCGATGATGGTGAGCGTGCGCAATCCCAGGAAGTCGAATTTCACGAGCCCGGCTGCCTCGACATCGTCCTTGTCGAATTGCGTCACTGGGGTCGTGCTGCCCTCTTCGCAGTACAGCGGCGTGAAATCGGTCAACACCGACGGCGCGATGACGACGCCGCCCGCATGCGTGCCAGCGTTGCGGGCAAGGCCCTCGAGAGTGCGCGCAAGGTCAATGAGCTCGTGAATCTCGGCATCGCCGTCGTAGAGACGCTTGAGTTCCTCTTCCTGTTCGAGCGCCTTGTCGAGCGTCATCCCGATCTCGAACGGAATCAGCTTCGCGATCTTGTCGACATACCCGTAGTTGTGGCCGAGCACGCGGCCGACGTCCCGTACCACTGCCTTCGCCGCCAATGTGCCGTAGGTGATGATCTGCGACACGCGCTCGCGGCCATATTTGTTGGCTACGTATTCGATGACGCGGTCGCGCCCTTCCATGCAGAAGTCGACGTCGAAATCCGGCATCGACACACGTTCGGGATTCAAGAACCGCTCGAACAGCAGATCGTGCTCGATGGGATCCAGGTCGGTAATGCCCAGTACGTAAGCGACCAACGAACCCGCACCGGAGCCGCGGCCGGGACCGACCGGCACGCCGTTGTCGCGCGCCCAGCGGATGAAATCTGCGACGATCAAGAAATACCCGGCGAATCCCATGGAACAGATGACGCCCAGCTCCAGATCTAGGCGGGACTCGTAGTCAGCACCGCCCGCATCGGCGGCGGCTAGGGTATCGGCAGCAGCTTGCGTATCGGCGCCGGCTGCTCCTGCTGCCATGGCTCGCAATGCGCGACGCCCCGCAAGTCCGCGCACCGCTTCTTCGCGCAGAAAGCCTTCGGTATTGCTTCCGGCAGGCACCGGATAGGCCGGCAGCATCGAGGACCCCAGGCGGATCTCAAGGGAGCAACGCTTGGCGACTTCCACCGTGTTATCAAGAAGTTCCGGCGCATCCTTGAATAGCTCTGCCATCTCGGCGGGCGACTTCAGGTATTGCTCTTCGGAATAGCGCCGCGCGCGGCTTGGGTCCGCCAGCAAGGCACCGTCATGAATGCACACCCGCGCTTCGTGCGCCTCGAATTCCGCTCGCGTCAGAAAGCGCACGTCATTGGTCGCCACGGCGGCAACGCCTCGCCCCTGCCCCAATTCCAGGACCGCGTCGGCGTAGATTTCCTCGTTAGGCCGCCCAGTGCGCTGTACCTCGAGGTAGAACCGGTCGCCGCACAGCTCCTGCCAGCGCGCAAGGCAGCGTGCCGCCTCATCGTCGCGCCCGCGCGCAATCGCCTGTCCGATATCCCCGTCCGTGCCGCCCGACAAAACGATCAAACCCTGCAGCATGTCTTGTTGCAGCCAGCTGCGCTCCAGCATCGGTGCACCGCGCTGCTGCCCCTCGAGGTAGGAGCGGGTCACGAGCTTCGTCAAATGCCGGTAACCGGCGAGGTTTTGGCAAAGGAATACGGCCCGCGACGGCGGCTTAACGGTGCCCACGCCGCGAATCCACGCATCGACTCCAATCAACGGCTTGACGCCGGCGGCCAACGCCTCCTTGTAGAACTTCACCATCGCAAACAAATTGCTTTGGTCGGTGAGAGCTACGGCCGGCATTTCCGCCGCCGACACGGCGGCTATCAATTCCGGTACCCGAACGATCCCATCCACCAAGGAATATTCGGTGTGCAGTCGCAGGTGAACGAATTGCCTCAAGAGTCTGCCTTCAGCCGAAGGTACACCGGAGCGAAGGAGCGCCGGTGCAAGGGACAAGGCCCATGCAGCTCGAGCAGCCGCTGGTGATCGGGCGTGCAATAGCCCTTATGCTCGGCAAAAGAATACGCAGGGTAGAGCGTATCCATCTGAATCATATAACTATCCCTGGCGGTTTTCGCCAAGATCGAGGCCGCGCTGATGGACGGTGTGCGGGCATCGCCGCGCACGATGGCGCGTGCCGTCAGCGTCTTGCCGAAACCGCCGAGCTGCGGCAGGCGGTTACCATCCACCAACACGTGATCGGGCGTCAGGGGCATCGCCAGCAACGCGCGGCGCATGGCGAGGAATGTCGCCTGCAAGATATTGAGCGCGTCGATCTCGGCCCGGTCTGCCCAGCCGATGCCGAAGCACAGTGCATCGCGGCGGATGACGATGTTGAGCTCGGCGCGCTTCTCCGGAGTCAACGCCTTCGAATCCGCGACACCGTCGATGGGGCAGCCCGGGCGCAAAATAACGGCTGCGGCGACCACGGGTCCTGCCAAAGGTCCGCGCCCCGCTTCATCGATACCCGCCACTCGTCGTCTCATGATGATTCCGCCATGCGACGCCCGGAAGATTCGAGCAGTCTCATGATGGCCTGCGCGGCGCGCGTGCCGGCCCCACGGCGCAGCTCAGCGTGAATTCGCGCGAACTCTTGTTCCAAGCCGCTGCGGCGCTCGGCATCGTCTAGCCACCTCAAGAGCTCGGCTCCAATCGCCTCCGGGACAATTTCCTCCTGAAAATATTCGCCGACGACGCGCCGATCCGCAAGTAGATTTGGTTGTGCAAAAAACTTGACCTTGACCAGATTCAGCCGGCGCAAGATCCAGGCCGTCATCGCCCCGAGTCGATACACGACCACCATGGGCCGCTTGCAGAGCGCAGCCTCCAGGCTTGCCGTTCCCGAGGCCACCATGACCGCATTAGCCGCGATCAGCGCCGTCTGCGCGCCACCGTCGGTTAAAAGGACCCGAAGACCCGGCGCATGGCGCTCGAGTGCCTCCGCAAAAATCCGCCGCGCCGCCGCACTCGCCATCGGCGCGACGAATGCTAGCTGCGGTCTCTGCAAGGCGAGCCAGCGCGCCGTGGCGGCAAATTCCGGCGCCAGACGCGCTACCTCGCCGCGGCGGCTCCCCGGCAACAAGGCGACGACTGCGGCATTCGAGTCGATGTTTAGGCTGCGTCGAGCAGCCTCGCGGTCCACGGTCATGGGAATCGCGTCGGCGAGCGGATGGCCGACAAACTCCGCCTGCATGCCGTGCTCATCGTAGAAGCGCTTCTCGAAGGGCAGCAGGCACAGCACCAGGTCCACGGATTCGTGAATGCTGCGTGCACGGCTTTCTCGCCAAGCCCAGACCTGGGGACTCACGTATTGCACCGTAGGGATGCCTGCGGCGCGCAGGTCGCGCGCCAATCGCAGATTGAACTCGGGCGCGTCGATACCCACGAAAACGTCCGGTCTCGCGCTTACGAACTGAGCTCGGATGCGGGCGCGCAGACGCAGCAGCCGCGGCAAGTGGCGCACGATTTCGAACAAGCCCATCACGGCGAGCGATTCGGAAGGTTCCCAGCTCTCGCATCCCGCGGCCTGCATCTTCGGGCCGGCAACGCCGAAGAACTGAGTATCCGGAACATGCCGGCGCAAGGCGCCGATCAGATCGGCGCCCAGGGTGTCACCCGACGCTTCGCCCGCCACCAACCCGACCCGCAGGGGACGCGACGCTGACGCGGACATCGTTACCGAACGATGCTGCGTTCGCTGCGCTTGATGAACTCGACGAACGGCCGGATTTCCGTTTGCGTCACGGCCGCTTTCTCAAGCTCCTCCAGAGCCGTCATTAGTTTCAGTCCGGAACGGTATAACAGCCGGTACGCTCGGCGAATGTTTCGGATCTGCTCCGTAGTGAAGCCGCGCCGCTGCAACCCCACCGAGTTCACGCTGTGGGGCACCGCAGGTCGCCCGACCGCCATGACGTAAGGGGGGACGTCGCGGGTCACCGCGGCATTGTGCGCGATGAAGCAGTACGCGCCCACCTTGGTGTATTGATGCACGGCCGAAAGGCCGCCTAAGGTTACCCAGTCGCCGACCTCCACGTGCCCGCCAAGCGTGGCGCAATTCGCCATCACGATCTGATCCCCAAGCTGGCAGTCATGCGCGACGTGCGAATACGCCATGAACAGATTGTCGTTGCCGATGCGCGTCACGCCCTTGTCGTGAGTGGTGCCCCGGTTCACCGTGACGGATTCGCGAAATACGTTGCGGTCGCCGATTTCAAGGCGCGTCGGCTCGCCATTGTATTTCTTGTCCTGGGGAGCATCTCCCAGGGAGGCAAACTGAAATATCTTATTGCCGGCGCCGATGCGCGTCGGGCCGTTGATAACGGCATGTGGACCGATCCAGGTGCCCGGCCCGATGACGACGTCCGCGCCGATGATGGTGAACGGACCGATCGCAGCGTCCGCCGCTATTCGCGCCTGCGGCGATATCACCGCGCGCGGGTCGATCATCCCGCCTCTCCTTTGAGCGTCGGCACCTTGGTCTCGGGAGCCACCATGATTTCGGCCGAGGCTACCTCCGCCCCGTCGACTTCGGCCGACCCGTGAAACTTCCAGATTCCCTTGAAGGCACGCTTCAGGGTGATCTTGAAAATGAGCTGATCGCCGGGCTCCACGGGCTTGCGAAAACGCGCGTTGTCGATGGCGACGAAATAAAAGCGCGTATTCGTGTCCGGCACTATCCCGACGGTTTTGAACGCCAGAATTCCCGCGGCCTGCGCCATCGCCTCGATGATGATCACGCCAGGCATGACCGGCCGATGCGGGAAGTGACCCTGGAAGTACGGTTCGTTGAACGTTACGTTCTTCAGCGCATGAATGTGCTTTCCCGGCACGCACTCCATGACGCGATCCACCAGCAAGAAGGGATACCGATGCGGCAATTGCCGCATGATCGCTTCAATATCCATCTTGTCGGATTCCGCCATTACTACCGCTCCTTTCCGTCCAAGCGCCGCAAATGCGCCACCATCCGCCGCCACATCCGCGTCTCCACGGCCGGCATCCCGCTCGAGTAGCTGCCGGCTTTGCTGAGCGATGCGCTGACCAAGCTACACCCGGTCACCACTACGTCGTCGGCTATCGTCAAGTGACCGGCGATGCCAACACCGCCGCCGATCATGCATCGTTCGCCGATCGTCGTGCTGCCGGATATCCCCACGCATCCCGCGATGGCGGTATGAGCCCCTATGGTTACGTTGTGGCCTACTTGTATCTGATTGTCCAGCTTCACTCCATGCTGCACCACCGTGTCATCGATGGCGCCCCGATCGATCGTGGTGTTCGCACCGATCTCCACATCATCGCCGATTTGAACGCTCCCTACCTGCGGCACCTTCACCCACGTTCCTGCATCGGACGCAAAACCGAATCCGTCGGCGCCGACCACCGCCCCCGCGTGCAGGATGCAGCGCCGGCCGATGCGCACGCCCGCGCACAGATTGACTCGCGCCATCAAGCGCGAGTCCGAGCCGACCTGCGCTCCCCGCTGCACGATGCAACCGGGACCGACGAATACCCGCTCGCCGATCTGCACTTCGTCCTCGATGACGGCAAGAGGTCCCACGCTCGCCGTACGATCGATGCGCGCGCTCGACGATACGACGGCGGTCGGATGAATTCCCGCCGCGGACGGCGGCTGCGGGTGCAGTAGATCAGCGATCCGTGCATACGCAAGATAAGGGTTGGGATCGATCAGCGCGGCGACGGGGCAATCTTGCGCCTGATCGGGCCCGACCAACACCGCCGTTGCGCGGGTGGATTGCATCTGTTTGCGGTAGCGCGGATTCGCCAGAAAACTCAAAGCACCCGAGTCCGCGTGCGACAAGGTCGCCACCCGCGAGATTTTGAAATCGGGCTCGCCGCGCAGCAGCAGCCCGAAGCGTACCGCCAGATCCCCTAGAGTGAATTCTCCCGGCACCCGCTCACCACCTTAAGCCCTTCGGTGAGCTGCGCTATTTGCCCGGGGGTTTTGGCGCAGTCGATGTCGCCGGACTCTTCGCCGGAGCCGTGGCGGGCAGGCTGGCCGGCTTGGTCGCAAGCAGCGCAACCACATTCGCCGTTATATCGAGCGGACCTTTGGCAAAGAACACGCCGTCGCCGAGCACCAGATCGTAACCCTGGGCGTTCGCATAGCCCTGGATCTCCGTCACGAGATAACGCTGTACCTTGCCGATTTCCTCATTGCGGCGGGTCGACGCATCGTCCTGGAATTCGCCGGCCTTGCGGGAAAATTCGCGCTGCTGATCGCGCAGAGTCTTTTCAGCCTTCGCTCGGTCGGCCTCGGACATCACGGCGCCTTCCTTTTGGAGCTTCTCATCGCGCGCTTTCAGGTCGTTTTGCATCGTCAGGAGCTCGCGCCGCCGCGGCGCAAATTCGTTTTCGAGCGCTTGCATTGCCGTCTTCGTCTGCGGCGCTTCCTCCAGAAGCTTCTGGAAATTGACATAGCCCATTTTGATTTCCGCGCTCGCAAAGGAGGGCAGCAGGGCGAGGCCCAGGCACAGGCCCAATAACGGTATGCTTCGATTGAAAGTCGACATGTTGCTTTTTAAGACCTCGAATATTGTGTGGTCAAAATGCCTGACCGATGGAAAATTGAAAACGTTCTGTTTCATCGTTGAATCTGACCGTGTCACCCGGATACGGATTCAAAGGGATGCCGTACGAGAAACGGAACAGACCCAAGGGAGCAAGCCACTGTACCGCGATCCCGGTCGATTTTTTCAGATTAGCATAATTGAAGTGGTAGTTGACCGGCGTTATGTCGTCGACTCCGAGGAATTTGACCTGATTGCCGGTCTGAAAGACATTGCCCAGATCGTAGAACCAGCTTACCCGGGCCGCGCTTTTCCATTTGTCGGGCACGGGGAATATCAGCTCTAGACGGTTGACCACGCGAAAGTTGCCGCCGAACGGATTGCCGATACCGATATTGTCCCTGGGTCCTAGGCGGCTCTCTCGATAGCCGCGCACGCTGTCCGGGCCGCCGGCAAAGTAGTTAAGATAGGGAGGCAGCGAGGTCGTGCGGCCCACCGCCGAGGCGTAGTCGATTTGCGCGTTGAAGGACAACAGCCATTTTCTCCAGATGGGGACGTACTGAAGATATTGAAAATTGGCGGCGTAGTAGCGCACGTCGCTCGGCGGTATCGCATAACGGCCGGCGACGCTCAGGTGCAGCCCTCGGTCCGCGAACAGAGCCCGGTTGCGAGCATCGTAATTCCATCCCGCAGTCAGTTCGTAAGTGTAGAACTGCGTGCCGTACACGGAGTAGGGGCTGTCGAGCGAGTTGACGACGCCGTCGCCGTTGGTGTCGGTAAGGTCGCGCGTGAAGGTTTTGCCGTTGCTCTTGACCCAATTGACCGCCTGCTGGGCGCTGTACCCCTGCGAGACGATCAACGTATTCTTGTTGACCGATACACCTGCCTGTAGGTACTGGTACTCGGTGATGGGGTAGGACCACTGCACCGCTCCGGTTATTTGCTTCGTCGAGAATGCCGATGAGGCGGCGACGAATTGCGTGATGTCCCGATACGTCAGCGAGCTCGTGCGGGCCACGCCGTCGATGGTGGTGTAGGGATCGGTGTGAGAGAACACATAGCTCTTGCTGTACTTTCCCGCGTTGATTTCCAGTGCGATTCGATCGCCCGTTCCCATGAAATTGCTGTGCACGAAATTGCCGTTCAAGCTGAATTTCTGCGATTCCGAGTAGCCGATGCCGCCGCCGAATTGTCCGGGCAGCCCTTCCTTGATGTTGTAGTCCACGTCCACGAGATCGGCACTGCCCGCCACCGGCTTGTTTTCGAACTCGACCTTTTCGACATAAGGCAGGCGTTGCAGGCGCTCCTTGGAACGCTCGATCGCCGAATTCGACAGCCAGCCGCCTTCGAGCTGACGCATCTCGCGGCGCAACGTTTCGTCGTTGATTGCCGTGATGTTGTTGAAATTGATGTGCCGGACGTAGACCCGATTGCCGGGTTCGATGAAGAATGTGATCGATACCGTTTTCTTCTCGTTGTCCGGGGTCGGCACCGGATCGATCTTGGCGAAGGCATAGCCGTCCGCACCCAAGCGGTAACTCATCAGTTCTTGCGAGCCGGTGACGGCCTTTCGCGAGAATGTGTCGCCGGGATGGATCAACAGTAATTTTTTCAGCTGCTCCTCGGGGACCACCATAGTGCCGGCGAGCTTGATTTCGGAAATTTTGAAGACGTCGCCCTCGTTGACGTTCACGGTGATGAACATGTCGTCCTTTTCCGGGGCGATGGCGACCTGGGTCGACTCTATTTGGAAATTGGCGTAGCCGCGGTCCATATAGTAGGAACGCAATTTTTCCAAGTCGCCCTGCAGGGATTCACGCGAGTACCGGTCATCCTGCTTGTACCAAGACAACCAATTCGGCGTTTTCAACTCGAGGGTGCCGAGTATGTCCTTCTCTTTGAACTTGGTGTCGCCGACCAAGTTGATCTGTTCGATCTTGGCGCGCTTGCCTTCCTTGATGTCGACTATGATATCGACCTTGTTGCCGGGCAATTCAGTAATTTTCGTGTCAACGCGCACCGCGTATTTGCCGCGGCTGAAATATTGGTCGGTGAGGTATTGCTTCACCTCATCGAGCACCGAGCGGTCGAAGGTTTTGCCTTGGGCGAGACCCACGTTGCGCAAGCTCTTCTGCAAGTCCTCAGTCTTGATGTCCTTGTTGCCCTTGAGCTCGAACTTGGCGATGGACGGCCGCTCGACCACGACCACCAGCAACGTGTTGCCGTCGCGGCGCAGCTCGACGTCGCGAAAGAAGCCGGTCGCGTACAGCGCCCGCATGGCTTCGCCGATGCGCTGACCGTCGAGATGATCGCCGATATTCACCGGCAGATAATTGAATACCGTCCCTTCAGAGATCCTTTGCAGACCTTCGATCCGGATGTCGCCGACCGTGAACGGTTCGTGCGCCGCTTGAGCGCGCACAGCCGACCCCAAGGGCTGGATGGCAAGCGCCACCAGGCAAGCCAAACGCAATTCAAGTCGCACGCGACAACGACCGATTGCTATTTCTATGGATCATGATTTCCCGTTAATTCAAATGTCTTGATATATCGTTGTAGAAAGCAAGGCTCATCAACACTACAAGCAGTGCGATCCCGACTTGTTGCCCGAACAGCTGGGCGCGCTCGGATAGCGGCGTCCCTTTGACCGCTTCCACCAGCTGATAGACCACCTGACCTCCGTCCAACAACGGTACCGGCATCAGATTCAGCACGCCTAGGCTCACGCTGATGATTGCCAGAAACGCCAAGAACGCCGTCACGCCCAAATAGGCGCTGATACCGGCAAATTCCGCAATGCTGATCGGACCGCTGATGTTCTTGGCGGAAACTTGACCCGTCACGATACGCCATAGCATCTGCACGGTAAGCGCAGACATCTCCCAGGTCTTCGCTACGCCGCCCACCACCGCATCGA
>JBBROC010000039.1:0-30666 GCA_038229815.1 Steroidobacterales bacterium
GAGCACAAGTCGAGGGTACAAGCGGCGATTCAACGCAAGGTCGACGGCAAGGAGGTCTCCCTTGCTGAAGGACCCGTATCGAACAAAGGCGGCAATGTCATCGACTTGATGGAGGCTCTGCGCGCGAGCATCGATGCCCGCGGGTCGAAGCCCGCTGATCTAAAGGAACGAAAGGCACCGAAACGTGCAGCAGCCCAAACGTCCTCGCGAAAAACCGCCCGCCGATGAGATGCATGCCTATAACACGAAGGACCTCGAACGGCTTTTTGGACTGCCCGCATCCGCAGTCCGCTCCCTCGCGCGCGCGGGACACATAAGCCCGGTCAAGCGTCGCGGGCGGCTGCACTATTCTTTCCAAGACTTGCTGATGATGCGCACTGCGAGTGCGCTGCGCTCGGCGAATATCTCCGCAAACCGGATCAACCGAACGCTGCAGACCTTTCGTGCCACTCTGCCCGTTGGCGTCGCATCGAAAAAACGGTCTATCACGGCGCTGGGTAATCAAATTGCAATACGCGAAGGCAAGCTCATATGGGAGTCGGACTCCGGTCAATACGTATTGGCGCTCGATACCGGCGAGGACAAAGGCGGGTTGCACCTGATCACGCGGCTCGTTTCAGGCGCGCCAGCCGAAGTTTCTGCGGATGAGCACTATGCCAGAGCTTTTGCGCTCGAGGACAGCGATCCGGAAAGCGCGAGGGCAGCCTATCAGGCCACGCTCGAGACCGATCCCCAACACACGGAGGCGCGCATCAATCTGGGTCGGCTCCTACATATCGCGGGCCGCCTGGCCGAAGCGGAACGAGTCTACCGCGCGGCTCAAACGCCGGAGCCTATGCTCATCTTCAATCTCGCAGTATTGCTCGAGGATCTGGAGCGGGAGTCCGACGCGATCGTCGCATATCGAGAGACCCTGGCGCTCGATCCCGATTTCGCAGACGCGCACTTTAATTTGGCCCGGCTCTATGAGAGGGTCCAAGACGCCAAGGCATCACTGCGCCATCTGCTCGCGTACCGCCGCATGATGGACCGCCAAGGGACTTGAAGTTGAAAAAGCAGGGACTCTCCGTCTACCGCGCGAAACGCGATTTCTCAAAGACCGAAGAGCCTTCAGGTCAAGCGCGCGTGGCGCCTTTCCCTCGATTGCGGTACGTCATACAAAAACACGCGGCGCGGCGACTGCACTACGACCTTCGGCTCGAGCTCGATGGAGTGTTCAAATCCTGGGCGGTCACTCGCGGTCCCTCTCTCGATCCTGGGGAAAAGCGCCTTGCCGTTGAAGTCGAAGATCATCCGCTGGACTACGGGGACTTCGAGGGTACGATTCCTCGGGGAGAATATGGCGGCGGCAGCGTGCAGCTGTGGGATCGTGGTTACTGGATTCCCGAAGGGAACAGACCGCCTCGTGAGGCGTTGAGCGCCGGCGATCTCAAGTTCCTGCTTGAGGGTTCGCGTCTGCACGGCAGTTGGGTTCTTGTGCGCATGCGAGGAGACCGATACGGCGGCAAGCGGACCAATTGGCTTTTGATCAAGCACCGGGATGCCAGCGCCAAGCCCGGCGATGCGGACGGCTTGCTCGCGGAGGATCGCTCCGTGGCATCGGGGCGAACGCTTGCGCAGATCACCGAGGGAAGCGGCAAGCGGCCAAAACCTTTCATGCTTGCGACCAAACAGCCAGCGCGGGCGGACGCGGTCTGGACTTCCAGGTCCGCCGCAAAGTCCGCCGCGAAATCCCGTGCGAAATCAACTGCGGCTCGCTCGGTCGAGCCCGTGCTCGTTGCGAAAGCACCGGCCTTTGTCGAACCCCAGCTGGCAAAGCTGGTCGATCGACCCACCGAGGGCCCGCGCTGGGCGCATGAAGTCAAGCTCGATGGTTATCGCGCACAACTGCAAGCCGCCAGCGGCCGCATCTCGATCCGCACCCGCAGCGGTCTTGATTGGACCGATCGCTTCGGCGCCGTTGCCAGGGACTCACAGACGCTTCCCGATTGCTTGATCGATGGAGAAATAGTCGCGCTCGACCGAGACGGCCTGCCGAGTTTCGGCGCGCTGCAGGCGGCACTTTCCGAAGGCAAATCAGAAAGGCTGATTTTTTATGCGTTCGATCTGTTGTTCGAAGGCCGGGAGGATTTGCGCGCGCTGCCGTTGGCAGAACGCAAGGGCCGCCTCAAAACGCTGGTGGAGGCTCGCGACGACTCGCAGCAACTGCGCTATGTGGCGCACTTGGAGTCCAACGCCGAGGCGGTGTTTTCATCGGCCTGTCAGATGGGATTTGAGGGGATAGTTTCCAAACAACTGGATGCCCCCTATCGTTCGGGCCGCACCGGAAGCTGGACCAAAGCCAAATGTCGTTTGGGACAGGAGGTGGTGATCGGCGGCTGGACCACAGAAGCGGGCACCGTGCGTTCGTTGCTTGCCGGCGTTTATCGCGGCGACAAGCGCGGCGGCGAATTAGTCTACGTCGGTCGTATCGGCACGGGATATGGTCGCGAGGTCGTGAATACTCTCTTACCGAAGCTTAAGAAGTTGACTCGCGAGCACAGTCCCTTCGCCGGCAATGATCCACCGCCGCGAGAAAAAAACGTGCGCTGGCTGAAGCCCGAGCTGGTCGCCGAAATTGAGTTCGCCGGTTGGACTGGAACGGGCATGATCCGCCAGGCAGCCTTCAAGGGTCTGCGCCTCGACAAGCCGCCCCGCGACGTGGTCGCCGAAATCCCCCAGCCGGCCGTCGCGCATACCACGTCAAACGAGACCGGGCCCATGAACAACATACGGCCAATCACTAAAAGACCTGCAAGCTCGAGCCGTGCACGCGCAAGCCGCAGCGGCCTCGTGACCGTCATAGGGGTGACGATTTCAAAGCCCGATAAAGCACTTTGGCCGGATGCGGGCGATGGTTCGCCGGTGAGGAAGGCCGACCTGGCCGAATACTACGAGAAGATCGGCGCATGGATGCTGCCGCACCTCGCGGGCCGCCCCTGCTCCTTCGTCCGAGCGCCGAACGGTGTCGGCACCGAGCAGTTCTTCCAGCGCCATGCCATGGCCGGTATGTCGAGCCTGCTCTCGTCGGTAAAGGTCAAGGGGGACAAGGCGCCCTACGTGCAGATCGATCGGGTCGAGGGCTTGATCGCCGCCGCACAGATTGGCGCACTCGAAATGCACCCTTGGAATTGCGCTCCCGGCAATCCGGAGGTCGCCGGGCGGCTGGTGTTCGATCTGGATCCGGCGCCGGATGTGAAATTCGACGCGGTCATCACTGCCGCCCTCGAAGTCCGCGATCGGCTCAAGGCCGCAGGACTTGAGTCCTTCTGCAAGACGACGGGAGGCAAGGGGTTGCACGTCGTGACGCCTCTTACTGCCGGCAAGAATGCAGTGCCGTGGCCCGTCGCCAAGGACTTCGCGCACATCGTTTGCGCGCAAATGGCTCAGGACAATCCCGCCAAGTATCTCGACACGATGTCGAAGAGTCAGCGGGTCGGCAAGATATTCCTCGATTATCTTCGTAATGACCGCACAGCCACGGCGGTCGCGGTCTTATCGCCTCGAGCTCGCGAAGGCGCTCCGGTCTCGATGCCGATTGATTGGAAGGAAGTCCGCAGCGGGCTCGATCCGAAGAAGTATACCGTGAGAACTGCGCCGGGCGTCGTGCGCAAGACCAAACCGTGGATGGGTTATGCCGAAGCGGCTCGGTCGCTGGCGGATGCGATCCGCTCGATCACCCAGTCACCCAAGCCGCGCAGAGTTTCTCGTCGCAAATAGGGATCAACCGGGTATGCTGCCCCGCATGCATCCCCGTGCGACCGTGGCGGCCACCATTCTTGGATCGAGTCTCGCATTCATCGACGGATCGGTCGTGAATGTCGCCCTACCTGCGCTTGCGAGTGATCTTCAGGTCGATCCTGCAAACTTATCGTGGGCAATCAATGCGTATCTGTTGCCGCTCGGCGCATTGATCTTGCTGGGAGGAGCGCTCGGCGATCACTTTGGGCGGCGCCGCCTGTTTCAAATAGGACTGTCGACCTTTACCTTCGCTTCGTTGGGATGCGCGGCGGCGCCTTCGCTCCCGTGGCTTCTGGGCGCGCGCGGATTGCAAGGATTCGGAGCGGCGCTGCTGATGCCGAACAGCCTTGCCATTCTCGGCGGCGGATTCACCGGCGAGGCTCGCGGGCGCGCAATCGGCACCTGGGCAGCCGCGGGCGCGTTGGCCGGGGCGCTGGGCCCGGTTGCTGGGGGATGGATTGTCGATTCGATCGGATGGCGCAGTATTTTTCTAATCAATGTGCCGATCGCAGCGAGCGCGGCATACCTGGCATGGCAATACGTCGAGGAGCGCAAGGCAGTGCGTTCGGCACCGCTCGACGTAGCAGGAGCCGCCCTTGCGACGACGGCGCTTGGTTTGCTGATCTGGGCACTGACCATGGCATCCGGATCCACGGTAAGACACGCCTGGGTTTGGTCAGCGGCGCTCGCAGGACTTGTCCTTCTCGGCGGGTTTCTCCTGCACGAGGAAAAACTCGGAGACCGCGCACTCATGCCGTTCGCGCTGTTTGCCGCGCCAACATTCGTCGGGCTTACGTCGTTGACGCTGTTTCTCTACGCGAGCCTTGGGGGCCTGCTCGTCTTGCTGCCCTTTTTCCTCATCACGATCGAAAACTGGCGGGCGGTCGCGGCGGGCGCGGCGCTGCTGCCGGTGCCGCTGCTGATAGGTTTGGTGTCGCGTTTGATGGGACGGGTTGCCTCGCGTCACGGGCCGCGCTGGCCGCTCGCCGCGGGCTCCGGAATCGTTGCCGTCGGACTTGCGCTCTACGCGAGAATTGACGCGCAGAGCGTCGATTACTGGAGAGATATTTTTCCTCCGACTCTGCTGGTTGCGGTTGGCATGGGCGCTTGCGTCGCGCCTTTGACGACGGCCGTCATGACGTCCGTTGATCCCGATCGCGTCGGACTTGCCTCGGGGTTCAACAACGCCGTGGCCCGCATAGCGGGCCTGATCGCGACCGCATCGTTGGGATTCGTGTTTGCGCGGCAAGAATCGAGCGATGCCTTCATGGTCGGGTTTCGCGCCGCCGCGCTGATCGGCGCCGCGTCGGCGGCATGGGCGGCGGCCCTCGCGCTCGTCCTGGTCGTGCCGGCCGCCCGCGCCCGATGACTAACGCCGTTCGCTATCGGCTAGGACCTTCAACACCGCCTGCGCCACCCGCTCGTCGATTTCCGCGGCGTGCTGCAGGTTGACCGGGTACCTAATCAGCGCCTCCATCCGCCCATTGGACAAATGCATTTGCACTTGCGGGGTGGTGTCGATCACCGCAATCGATGCGGTCGTTCTTTCGATCTCCTTGTGCTGCCGCGTGAGCTCCGCGCCGTACTCGCTCGAGACGGCGGTGATCGCGGCCAACAATTTCTCCTTCAACGCAGCGTAATCGCCCACATCGGGCAGAACCAGCGTCGTCTCATGCCAGGATAGATTCACGCCAGGAATTTGCTTGAACAACCCGCCGGAGGCCTGGAAGACGATCAGATTGGCGAAGGCGACAACCCTCCCCGTGGGCCCCAAGGGACCCTGCTGATTCAGTTCCATGAGATGCATTCGCACCAAGCCCAAGTCGATGACCTCGCCGACGACCGTGCCGATCTGAATTCGGTCTCCGACCCGAATACCGTACTTTCCGATCAGGAAAAAGTACCCCACGACAGAAACGAGAACGCTCTGCATGGCAACGGCCAAGCCGGCAGTGAGCAACCCGGCAAACGTCGCGAAGCTGCTGATTCGAGAAACGAAGCTCAAACCCACCACGGCAGCGACGGTGGTCCACAAAACAAAGTTCCTCACCAGCAGCAACTGATAGCGGCGGCGCGGCTCATGCGCGAAGCGAAGCACTGCGCGCCGCCACAATTCACCGAGTACGAATACGATGGCCAAGATACCCGCGAGGATGCCCAGGCGCACCGCTAGCGCTGTAAGGGCTTCGTGATATTGCCGCTTAGCGGAGTCTCTCCAGTTCTGCAGGTTGTGTCGGTATTGCTGCAGCAGCACCTGCTCTTTGCTGAGCGGTAAGAGAATCTCGGAGGTTTGCTTGAACAGCCACGCCAATCGGTCGAATTCGCCGCGCAGATCCTTCAATGTGCTGCTGCCGGCGCTGTCCGCTTGGGCCGCGAGAGCATCGCTGCGGGCAATGAAAGCTTTTAATTGCTGCAGGGGCGGTGCGCTAAGTTTTTGGAAGGTTTGCGCTAAAGCGGCGGTACGCCTGTCAATCGCATCGATCGTGGCGCTTTTGTTCCTTTGCCGAATCACGTTGGCGCCGAGATCCCAGATGCCGTAACGAGTCGTGCCGACTTCGGTGCTGGTCGAGGCTGCGGCCGTCGGCCCGCTGCCGGCGGCCGAATTGCCGGTCGGCGCCGCGCCGGTGGTCACATTAGAGCTGGGTATCGTCGCCGCAATCGCGTCAATCCGCGCCTTGAGTGCACTTGCGCCCGCCGCCTTTGGGTCGCTCGTGCTGACAAACGCCGTCATCGTATCCAAAAGGTTTTTTCTCGCGTCGAGCATCGCGAGTTCGCCCTGCAGTTCCTGAAGCTGCGCCTCCAGCTGGGGATTGCTTTTCCCGGCGCCGGCGCGCTTTTGCCCGACCGCATCGATCTCCTGCTGAATCGACTGTCGTTGCGCCTCCAATTGCTTTTGATGCTGACTGAGCGACTGCGAGGATGAACCATCGACAGCAGAGACGGAGCCGGCCTCGCTGCTGAGGAGTTCCGCGTTGGCGCGGGCGATATCAAACGCCAGAGCAATGACTTTGTCGGCGGTCTGCCGGTTCGCAAATACAATCAACAGATCGCTGGGCTGAGTGGCGTTTTGCTGCTGGGTCCCGAGCGTTCGATACCAATCGACCGTCTCGTCGAGGATCTGCACGACCTGGTCCGCAGTCAAGATCGATACGTGAAAGTTTGACGCGCCGGTCTCCGCTGCTCGCGTGCTTTCACCCGAAAGCAGAACGGCGAGCAGTATCAATACGAATGGCAGGCGCATAAATGGATCGTAGCGTACCGCGCCCCGCCGAGCGCATGCTCGTCGAGCTCATGTAACGTTATAAAAAAAATCTATATCCCTTTGTATTAATGCGGAATATAGGTATAGTCACCCGCGGCGACCGGATGCTAATCATGCGTGCCACGGGGATGGAACGTGAACTTCTGGCCGGCGACGTTCGCCGCATACATGAGGCCGCCCTTCGCGATGGTGAAAACCGCAAAGCCCTTGTTATAGGCGCCGATGACTTTCGCGTCATTCGGCCCGGCGCTTGCTCCTGCGGACACACCCCTCGTCCTCGCGATTGCAGCGGCACCGGCGGTAATCGCGACCGCGCTGGCCTCGGCGCTGAACTCGAACCTTCCGGATTCGAATTCATCCAGCGCGCGCTTGTCTTCGAAGAAGACGATCTCACTATACGCTTTGCCGCCCGCCTGAAATCCGACGCTCACCTGACCCATGGTGGCATTCCCTACGTAGCGCGCGTGCACGTAAACACGGCCCTTGCCATAGGCTGCGCCCACGCCGAGTGCGCCCTCGGCGACGGTGGGGAACATCGCATAGCCGTAGGAATTGTGGAAAAAGGCAGCGCTCTCGCCCGCGTTCTTGAACAGGTTGATCGTATCGGTGTGCTTATCGGCATAAGCGATGCTCGCAAGGAGCGTTAGCAACGGGGCGAGCCTGAAAGCTCTGGAACATGGTTTCATCTGCTGGCCTCTGGGTCCGTTGAAATGGGGGATATCGTCGCGCGAGGTCGTTGGCCAAG
This sequence comes from Steroidobacterales bacterium, assembly GCA_038229815.1. Taxonomy (GTDB): domain Bacteria; phylum Pseudomonadota; class Gammaproteobacteria; order Steroidobacterales; family Steroidobacteraceae; genus Bog-1198. The sequence continues at coordinate 7,788 of JBBROC010000039.1, forward strand.
GACAGGGGAATCCGGCTACATTTATCGTAGGTATTCGCCTATAGCGAAAGTGGCGGACCATGCGGATCACCGCCGAATCATTTTTTCCATGAGGTGATCGAGCACCAGCCGCAGATCGCGACATTGGCCGGTGTGAACCGGCGATGTCTGCACGATGGTGCTTTTCGGGGCTACCAACCAATGAAATCGCTCCCGCGCGGACAGTTTGCCGATGTCCCCGGCTTCCGCCCCGCCCGTGCAGATCGCCGGAATTGTCGATAGGGTGTCGCGTACGAGTTCGAGGTCAACCCCGGCATCGAGCGCCAACAACGCTGTCTCATCGAGTTCAATGCGAGCCTGTAGGATTCGCTCTACATCGCAGGAAAGAATGATTCCCGCGTTGACGAACTCGCCGCGCTCCACGCGCGGTACGACCCGCACGACCGCATAATCATAGGTGCGAAAGTCGCGCACGGATCGCCTCCTGTACAAATAAGCCGGACGATCGCATCCGAAGAATGAAAAAATTCAGATAGGCTTCTCGCTGCGCGACTTTGCCGGCAAACCCCGGATCGTCCGGCAGCCAGGACTCGGGAATGAATTGGACGATTTCCGCCAATTTGTCCGCCGTGAGCAGCCCGCTCATGCGCGCGTCCGCCTGTTCAAGGCCGCTCGCATACTTGAGCAATACGTGATCCTTGATCAAGGCAAAAGGACTCGTCGAGTGCTGATCTTGACTATCCCAAGCATGATGAAAATACAGGCATGCCCCGTGGTCGATGAGCCAGAGTCGTCGGTGCCAGATGAGCATGTTGGCATTGCGGACCGTCCGATCCACGTTGCACACGAACGCATCGAACCAGACGATGTCCGAAGCCAGTTCCGCATCAGGCTCGAACGCCAGCGGATCGAAAGTGACGGAACCGGGGAGGTAGTCGAGCGCAATGTTCAACCCGGCGCTTGCGCCAATGAGGCTCCGTATTTCCGAATCGGGCTCCGTGCGTGCCAGCTCGGCGGGAAGGTCTGCAAAGACGATTTCCGGCACCGGAAGGCCGGCTGCCCGTCCGATCTCGCCGGCGAGAAGCTCGGCGATCAGGGTCTTTGGCCCCTGCCCTGCGCCCTTGAATTTAAGCACGTACAAACCATCGTCGTCGGCTTCGATGATGCCAGGCAGCGACCCGCCCTCCCGCAAGGGAGTCACGTAGCGGCTCGCCGTGACGGTTCTCAACTCGGCCATACGGCAAGCTTACCGGATCCATCGATGCCGTATCATTGGGGCGAAATCTCGCAAGGCCCCCTTCGCATGCCGACTCTGGAAAAGCTGCTCGATCGCCCGCTCATTCTCGTCGTCATGGGAGTCTCAGGTTCCGGAAAGACAACGGTCGCGCGCCTTCTGGCCGAACGCTTACGGTGCTCTCTGCTGGAGGGAGACGACCTTCATGCAGCGGAGGATATCCGGCGCATGGCCGCCGGAACGGCGCTCGGCGATTCGGATAGAAGTGGGTGGCTTGCGACCATTGCCGGGCGGATCGCTCACGCCTCGCGGAGACAAGCGAATCGTGCGGGAGCGTCTGGCCGCTCGACTAGGTCATTTCATGTCCCCAAACCTGCTCGACGATCAATACGACACGCTCGAGCCGCCGGCCGGCGACGAATATGCCATAGGCTGCGACATTGCAGACAGTCCGGCGGCGATCGTTTCCTCGGTGCTCGCGCGGCTTCCTGAGCGCACCTAGCACAGTCGCGTCAGTCTGCGCCTCCGACGCGCCGTCGCCGTACTTGTGCGTTCGACCCCAACACCGTTTGGATTGCCGCAGAAATGTCGTGCTGATTGCAGGGCTTTGCCAGCCTGAGTATTCCGAGGGACATGGGATCCACAGGCAACTCCGCGTAGCCGGTCGCGAGAATGACAGGCAGCCCCGAATATCTTGCCTGGATGCATTTGGCGAGATCCAACCCGGTCATGGACGGCATGGCGTGATCCGTAATGACGACGTCGACCTCCATGCCGGAGGCAAGCTTCGCGAGGGCTTCAGCGCCGGAATGCGCCTCGATCGGGATATGTCCTAAATCCTCGATCATCGCCGAGGTGCCAGTGATCACCAACAGGTCATCGTCGACGATCATTACGCGGCACCCGTCGATGTGCGGCGTTGCGTTGAGGGTCACAACCTCGGTAGGCTTGGTTGCCGCGGTAGTTTTCGCCCTCGGAAGCCACAGCTCGAGCGTCGTACCGATGCTCAGTTCGCTCTTGATGCGCAAAAGCCCGCCGGATTGCGCGGCAAGTCCGTGAACCATGGACAATCCGAGACCCGTTCCCTTGCCCGGGCCTTTGGTCGTGAAGAAGGGCTCCGTGGCTTTCGACACCGTCGCCTCATCCATGCCGACTCCGTTATCGGCAACCGCGATTCGCACATAGTCGCCAGGTTGCAGGATTGCATCCGGGGCGCCGGCGGTTTGCGTCTCGTGGGTTCCCGATATCGTGAGGATGCCGCCGGCCGGCATGGCATCGCGCGCGTTCAGCGCCGCATTGAGCAATGCCAATTCCAGCTGATTCGCATCCACCAATGCGGGCGGCAGATCCCTTTGATATTGCATCCGCAGTTCGACGCCGAGCCCCACCGCGCGCTCCAGCAATTCTTTCATCCCACTCACCAGCTGCGGCACATCGACCGCTTCCGGCTTGAGCTCTTGACGGCGCGAAAAAGCCAGCAGGCGTTGCGTCAGCGCGGCACCTCTTTGGGCTCCTTGCACGGCGTTTTGCAGCAACTTGTGGCTGCGCGGATCGTCGGGCAGCCGCTTCTCGAGGAGGCTTAGGCTGCCGAGAACCGCCATCAACAGATTGTTGAAGTCATGGGCCACGCCGCCCGTCAGCTGCCCAATGGTATCCATCTTCTGCGCTTCGAAAAGTTGCGCGAGCGCCGTTTCACGCTCGCGTGTGCGTTCCTTGATCCGCAGTTCCAGCTGCTCATTGAACTGCTGTAGCTCCGAGGTGCGTTCGGCCACCCGCTGCTCGAGCTCGGCATTGAAGCGCTCCAATTGCCGGGTCTTGCGGTACAAGTCCACGAATACCTTGACCTTGGCGCGCAGCAATTCCGGAACCACAGGCACCGGCACGTAATCCACGCCGCCAAGCTGATAGCCGCGCAGCTGATCCGGGTAGGTCATCATGACCGCGGAGACGAATATGATGGCTGTAGTCTGGAAGCGGGGGTGTTCGCGAATCATGCCCGCCAGCTCGAAACCATCGAGATCCGGCATACAGACGTCGATGAGAACCAGGGCGACCTCATTCTTCAGCAAATATTCGAACGCTTGCTGCGCCGAGGATGCTTTCAGAAGATTTTCGCCGATCTCCGCCAGAATTGCTTCGTGGCTCAGCAGTTTCGCCTGCTGGTCATCGACCAGCAGAATGTTCACTCGTTCGAGGGTGTCCATTGGGCTTCGCGCTCTAGCGGTGCAGCCACATGCGCAACGCCGAGAGTAGCTGCTCGGTATTTACCGGTTTCGCCAGATAGTCCGACGCCCCCGCCTCGAGGCATTTCTCGCGGTCGCCCTTCATCGCCTTGGCCGTCAGCGCCAAAATCGGCAGGCGCCGATACTGAGCCTTCGTCCGTATGGCTTGGATGGTCTCGTAGCCGTCCATCCCCGGCATCATGATGTCCATCAACACGATGGCCACATCCGCGCGGGTGTTCAGCACCCCAAGCGCCTCGCTGCCTGTCGTCGCGGTCAGCACTTCCATGCCGCGCCGCTCGAGCACGCTGCTGAGCGCGAAAATATTGCGCGTGTCGTCATCCACCAGCAGCACGGTGCGCTTCATCAAGTCTTCGTCGGAACTGTGCAGTCGCTGCAGCATGCGTTGTTTAGCCGGCGGCAGACCGGACACGACTCGATGCAGGAATAGCGAGGTTTCGTCCAGCAATCGCTCCGGCGACTCGACTCCCTTCACGACCACGCTGCGGGCCATGGTGCGCAGCTTCGCATCTTCGTCCGCGGACAGCTCGCGGCCCGTAAAAACCACCACGGGCACGTCGCAAAGCGCCGCGTCGTCGCGGATCCTCTCCAGTACTTCGAACCCCGACATATCGGGCAATTTCAAGTCCAGCACCACGCAATCGGCCGGCACCGCGCGCAGCTGCGCCATCGCTGCCTCGCCGGTTTCCGCGGCAGTGATCTCGATGTCCGAGTGACTGAGCAGCTCAGACACGCCCTTGCGCTCCGCCTCGTTGTCCTCGACCAGGAGCAAGCGCTTGCGGCGCGGAGCGGCATAGTCCCTGATCCGCGCGAAGGCGTCTTCCAGCCCTTCCGGAGTCGCGGGCTTTTGCACGTATGCGAACGCCCCGCGTGCAAGCCCATGGTGGCGATCTTCGTCCAGCGTCACGATTTGCACTGGAATATGCCGCGTCAAGGCATCCTGCTTGAGTTGACTCAGCACCGTCCAACCGAGCATATCCGGCAAGAAAATATCGAGTGAGATGGCCGTGGGCAGATGATCGTGCGCAAGAGTCAGCGCATCCGCTCCGCGCTGCGCGACCAGCACCTTGAATCCCTGCTCCTTGGCCGCCGCCATCATGATGCGCGCATAGTGTGCGTCGTCCTCCACGATGAGCACGATGCTGTCGCCCTCGGTGAGCGTATCGCGATCGTCGGGGACTTGCTCGTTCTGCCGGTCCGGCCCGCGCAGCACCACCGCCTGCGCTGCTGCATTGTATGGCACGCCGTCCGCGGTATTGGCGGACGCCGACTTCGACGTGGTCCCGCCCAAATACGTGAGCGGCAGGAAAAGGGTGAACACGCTGCCATGACCGGGCGCGCTGCGCAGCTGGATTTCTCCGCCGAGTAGATTGGCCAGCTCGCGGCTTATGGCAAGTCCCAAGCCCGTTCCGCCGTATTTGCGGCTGGTACCCGCGTCGGCTTGTTGAAAGGCTTCGAATATGATGCGTTGTTTCTCCGGAGGGATGCCGATTCCGGTATCGGAAACCTCGAACGAGACAACGGTCGGCGCATTACGCAGTATTGGGTGGTCCGCGTTCCAGCCGCTGGCCGCAGGAGACACGCTAAGCTTCACGCCGCCCTCGGATGTGAACTTGAAGGCGTTGGACAACAGGTTCTTCAAAACCTGCTGCAAGCGCTTCGAATCGGTGACGATGCTGCGATCCAGGTTCGGCGAAATCACCACGTCGAACTGCAGGCGTCGGTTCTCGGCCTCGTGGCGGAACGGCCTCGCCATCATTTCCAGCAAGTTGCTGAAATAGACCTCTTCTGCGTCCACCGAAACCGTGCCCGATTCGATCTTCGACAGATCCAGGATATCGCTGATGAGGTTGAGCAAATCCGTGCCCGCCCCATGAATGGTGCGCGCGAACTCCACTTGCTTGCCGCTCAAGTTGCCGTCCGGGTTTTCCGTCAGCTGCTGCCCCAATATCAGAATGCTGTTCAGCGGCGTGCGCAGCTCATGCGACATATTGGCCAGGAATTCCGACTTGTATTTCGACGTGAGCGCGAGTTCCGTGGCCTTCTCTTCGACCGCCCGGCGTGCTTGTTCGATTTCCTGATTCTTGGCTTCCACCTCGACGTTTCGGTCGGCGAGCTGCTGCGCTTTCTGCTCCAGCTTCTCATTGGTCTGCTGCAACTCACGCTGCTGGGTCTGCAGCTCAGTGGCCAGCTGTTGGGACTGCTTGAGCAACCCTTCAGTTTGCATGGTTGCTTCGATGGAATTCAGCACGATGCCGATGGACATCGTCAATTGATCGAGGAATGACAGCTGCAACGCCGTGAATGCGCCGAGCGATGCGAGCTCGATGACCGCCTTGACCTGACCTTCGAACAACACCGGCAACACGATGATGTGACGCGGAGGCGCCTTGAACAGCCCCGAGCGGACCGGCATCACGTTGCTGGGAATCTCCGTGATGAACATGCGGCGAGCATCGCGCGCGGATTGCCCGATGAGCCCTTCCCCCAACTGCAATTTCTCGGCATAGCCGTCCACCGAATCGCCGGCATAGGCCGCCAAGAGCTTCAGTCCCTGCGCTGCGCCGTCGGTCTCGACTTGGTAAATGACTCCGTGCTGCGCTTCCACCAACGGCGCCAGCTCCGAGAGCATCATCCGGCCCACGGTCGCGAGATCCCGTTGACCCTGCAGCATGTTGGTGAATCGAGCCAGGTTCGTCTTGAGCCAGTCTTGTTCCGTGTTGCGGTCCGTCGTCAGCCGCAGATTCCCGATCATCGTGTTGATGTTGTCTTTGAGCTCCGCGACCTCGCCGCGCGCCTCCACCTGCACCGAGCGGGTAAGGTCTCCCTTGGTGACTGCGGTCGCGACTTCCGCGATCGAGCGCACCTGCGTGGTGAGATTTGCGGCCAACAAGTTCACGTTGCCTGTCAAGTCCTTCCAGGTTCCCGCCGCGCCCGGCACGTTGGCCTGTCCGCCAAGCCGGCCCTCGACGCCGACTTCGCGCGCAACGGTCGTCACCTGATCGGCGAACGTCGCAAGCGTCTCAGTCATGTTGTTGATCGTCTCCGCCAGCGCGGCAACCTCGCCCTTGGAGGCTACGGTAAGATTTTGCTTCAAATCGCCATTCGCGACCGCGGTCACGACCTTCACGATGCCGCGCACCTGTTCGGTCAGGTTGGCCGCCATGACGTTGACGGTATCGGTGAGATCTTTCCAGGTTCCGGCCACCCCCGGCACCTGCGCCTGGCCGCCGAGCCTACCCTCGGTGCCGACCTCGCGCGCCACGCGCGTCACCTCGCCGGCGAAGCCATTCAACTGGTCGACCATGGTGTTGATCGTGTTCTTGAGCTCGAGGATTTCGCCCTTTACGTCCACCGTGATCTTGCGCGATAGATCGCCGCGCGCCACGGCCGTCGTGACTTCCGCGATGTTGCGGACTTGTGTCGTGAGATTCGCCGCCAACAAATTCACGTTGTCGGTGAGGTCCTTCCACGTGCCGGCGACGCCGGGGACCACGGCCTGCCCGCCCAAGCGCCCGTCCGTGCCGACCTCGCGCGCCACACGAGTCACCTCGCCCGCGAAGGAACGCAGCTGATCCACCATCGTATTCAATGTTTCCTTCAGCAGCAGGATTTCGCCGCGCACGTCGACCGTGATCTTGCGCGACAAGTCGCCGGTCGCAATGGCGGTTGCCACCTCCGCGATATTGCGCACTTGGGCGGTGAGATTGCCCGCCATCGAGTTGACGTTGTCGGTGAGGTCTTTCCATGTGCCCGCGACTCCGGGGACCTGAGCATGCCCGCCGAGCTTGCCTTCGGTACCCACCTCGCGCGCCACGCGCGTCACCTCGCCGGCGAATCCGTTCAACTGGTCCACCATCGTGTTGATGGTGTTCTTCAACTCCAGAATCTCGCCCTTCACATCGACGGTGATCTTGCGCGAGAGATCCCCCCGCGCCACCGCCGTAGTGACCTCCGCAATGTTGCGAACTTGGCCGGTGAGGTTCGAGGCCATGGAGTTTACGTTCTCGGTGAGGTCCTTCCAGGTTCCCGCCACGCCTGGTACGTTGGCCTGCCCGCCGAGCTTTCCCTCCGTGCCCACCTCACGGGCCACACGGGTCACTTCCGAAGCGAAACGATTGAGCTGATCGACCATCGTGTTCAGAGTTTCTTTCAACTGCAGGATCTCGCCGCGCACGTCGACAGTGATCTTGCGCGACAAGTCGCCGTTGGCGATGGCGGTCGATACTTCGGCGATGTTGCGCACCTGTGCGGTGAGGTTCCCGGCCATCGAATTGACCGAGTCCGTCAGGTCCTTCCACGTGCCTGCGACTTCCGGGACTTGGGCCTGTCCTCCGAGCCGGCCTTCGGTGCCGACCTCGCGCGCAACGCGCGTGACCTCGCCGGCGAAGGAGCGCAGCTGGTCCACCATCGTGTTCAGAGTTTCCTTCAGCAGCAGGATTTCGCCGGACACCGTCACGGTGATTTTCTTCGACAAGTCGCCTTGCGCAACCGCGGTTGCGACCTCGGCGATATTGCGCACTTGACCGGTCAAATTCGACGCCATCGAATTCACCGAGTCGGTGAGGTCCTTCCACGTGCCCGCGACACCTTTGAGCTGCGCCTGGCCGCCCAGCTTGCCTTCGGTGCCAACCTCGCGCGCAACGCGCGTAACCTCGCCCGCGAACGCGTTGAGCTGGTCCACCATCGTATTGATGGTGTCCTTAAGCTCGAGAATTTCACCTTTCACGTCCACGGTGATCTTCTTCGACAAATCGCCGTTGGCCACCGCCGTGGTGACCTCGGCTATATTGCGGACCTGGCCGGTGAGATTCGAGGCCATGGAATTGACGTTCTCGGTCAGGTCCTTCCATGTTCCCGCCACGCCGCGCACGTTTGCCTGGCCGCCGAGGCGCCCCTCGGTGCCGACCTCGCGAGCCACTCGCGTCACTTCCGACGCGAAAGCATTGAGCTGGTCGACCATGGTATTGATGGTCTCTTTGAGCTGCAGGATCTCACCGGACACGGTCACCGTGATTTTCTTCGCCAGGTTTCCGTTTGCGATCGCCGTCGACACCTCGGCGATGTTGCGCACCTGCGCGGTGAGATTCGATGCCATCGAATTGACATTGTCCGTCAAATCTTTCCAAGTGCCGGCCACGCCGGGCACTTGCGCTTGGCCGCCCAAGCGGCCTTCGGTGCCTACTTCGCGCGCGACGCGCGTCACTTCGCCGGCGAACGCGTTCAGCTGATCCACCATCGTGTTCATGGTCTGCTTGAGCTCAAGGATCTCGCCCGACACATCGACGGTGATCTTGTGCGACAAGTCGCCGCGTGCCACGGCCGTGGTCACTTGCGCGATGTTGCGCACTTGAGCGGTGAGATTGCCGCACATGGCGTTCACCGAATCGGTGAGGTCTTTCCAAGTTCCCGCCACCCCGGGCACCAACGCCTGACCGCCGAGCTTGCCTTCCGTGCCTACTTCACGCGCCACGCGTGTCACCTCGGAGGCGAAGGAGCGGAGCTGATCGACCATCGTGTTGATGGCTTCCTTCAGTTGCAAAATCTCGCCGCGGACGTCGACGGTGATCTTCTTTGACAAATCGCCATTGGCGACCGCAATCGTCACATCCGCGATGTTGCGCACCTGGGCGGTCAGATTCGACGCCATCGAGTTGACGCTTTCCGTGAGATCTTTCCAGACGCCGGTAACTTCCCGTACCTGCGCTTGGCCGCCCAACTTGCCGTCGGTACCGACCTCGCGCGCCACGCGCGTCACCTCCGAGGTGAATACGCTGAGCTGCTTGATCATGGTATTGACGATGTTGGCGGAGCGCAGAAACTCGCCCTTGAGTGCGCGCCCGTCCACGTCCAGCGGCACCGTCTGCAGCAGATCGCCGCGCGCCACCGCGGTGACCGTGCGGGTGACCGCGGTCGTCGGCCACAATAAGTCATCGATCAGCGCGTTTACGGATTCTTCCATGTCGGCCCAGGCGCCATCGGCGAGCCCGAAGCGGACGCGCGTGCGGGTCTTGCCTTGCCGGCCCACGACTTCCCCGACATGCTCGAGCTGTTGCGCAATGCGCTGGTTGGCGGCGATGATCGTATTGAAAGCGTCGCAGATTTTACCCGCGACACCCACCTGCGACCCGGGCAAGCGCACCGAAAAATCGCCCTCCTGCATTGCCCTGAGCACGTCAAGCAATTGATTTAAATTGAGTTCGGGACTACCGTTCGATGCAACGGTGGCGTGCCCGTTGTTCTTTTTTTTGCGGGCGACGCTGACGTTTGATTGCATTAATTATCTCCACGCCTAAGCGCGCGAAACATGTGTGAGCGCACCAATCATCCCCACAAGAAATCTTGTCAAACACCCCGTCAAAAGTCCATTGTCTTGGGGTCGCGACCGCCTTGTAATTCTTACAAAACGATCACCTGGCCGGTAGCGAGCCCCAAGATCGGTCTCATGACCCTGGCGCGAGGCTGGGCATGGGAAGCACAGTATGCGGAGCGTATTGCCCCAGCCTTTTATGGCACTCGGAGAGCTTCCACCTGTACCAGGCAGTCATAGAAAATTGGTGCCCTTCCCATATCGGTGAGGGTGTCGCTGCTGGTGAGTTCGTTGGCATTCTTGCCGTCGCGCGTCAGTTTCTTCCACCAGACTGACAACCCTACGACCACGCCGCGCCGGGCGCGATCGGTGACTCGGGCGCGCAGCTCCAAGCTGCCCCGGTCATTGAACACTCGCACGTAGTTTCCGGCCACGACGCCCCTCGGTGCCGCATCGTCCGGATGGATGTCAAGCCAGGGTTCGCCTTCGGCAGCGCGCAAGCTTTGCACGTTGACGAAGGAACTATTGAGGAAATTTCGCGCGGGCGGCGAAATCATCGCGAGCGGGTAGCGCTTCGCCGAGTCACTGCGCGTGTCTTCCTGAGGGGCGATGTAATCCGGCAAGGGATCCAAGCCGAGCTGTGCAGCACGGTCGGAAAAGAACTCGACTTTTCCGGAGGGTGTATCGAAGCCGCCGTCGGCAAATCGCGCAATTCCCTTGACGGGACCGACGCGCTTCCACCCTGCCGCGCGAACCGCATCGAAATCCCAATCCTTTGCGATTGCGGTCTGTGCGATCGCTTCGTCGGAATCGCCGAAGCACGGTTCGTTGAATCCCAGGGCTCGCGCAAGAAGGCGGAAAATTTCCGAATTGGGCTTGCATTCGCCGAGCGGCGCAATCGCCGGATTATTGGCCATCATATAGTAGTGGCCATAGGGTTTGATCACGTCCAGATGCTCGAGTTGCGTGGTGGCGGGCAGCAGGATATCGGCGTAGTCCGCGGTGTCCGTTTGAAAATGCTCGAGAACCACGGTGAACAGGTCCTCGCGCGCGAAGCCCCGCGCCACGCGGGTTGAGTCGGGCGCAATGGCAACGGGATTCGAGTTGTAGACGATCAGCGCATCGATGGGCGCGCGCTCATCCAGCAGTGCATGACCGATGGTCGACATGTTGATGGTGCGCGGCCGCCGGCCGGCCAGAAGATCGGGGCGCTCCAAAGCCTCCCTGTCGATTTCGAAGTTGCCTGCGGTGGACAGTAAGAGCCCGCCGGCGGCATCCCGAAATGCGCCCACCAGCGCCGGCAGGCACGCGATATTCCGAGTCGCCATGCCGCCGCCGCGCACGCGCTGCATGCCGTAATTGGCGCGGATCAGGGCAGGCCGGGTTGTGCCGTAGAGGCGAGCCAGGGACTCGATCTCATCCGGTGCGAGGCCGCAAATCGAAGCGACCTTCGCCGGGTCGTACCGGCTCGCACGCTCCTTCAGCCGCTCGAACCCCACAGAATGGCGCGCCACATACTCCTCGTCGATCAGACCGTCGCGAATCAACACATGCATCAATCCGAGCGCAAGCGCCGAATCGGTTCCGGGCAGCAGAGCGATATGCACCTGGCACTTTTCCGCCGTCAGCGATCGGTACGGATCGATCGCCACGAGGATTGCGCCGCGGCGTTTCGCCTCCTGCGCCCGTGCCCAGAAATGCACGCTCGACGTGATGGCGTTCGAGCCCCAGAAAATGATGAGCTTGGCTTCCTCGGTCAATTCCATGTCCATGCCGATGCGGCTGCCGAGAGTTATCTCGTGACCGGCAGTCCCCGCAGAAGCGCAGATCGTCCGGTCCAGAAGGCTCGCGCCGATTTTATGGAAGAAGCGCATGGACATCGATTCGCCCTGCACCAATCCCATGGTCCCGGCATAGCTGTAGGGCAAGATCCGCTCAGGGCCTTTGGCGGCAATCGAGGTCAGCCGGCTTGCGATGGTGGCGATCGCCTCCTCCCAGCTGATCTTCTCGAAACGCCCTTCCCCCTTTTTTCCGACTCGGCGCATGGGATGCAGCAGCCTGTCGGGATGGTAGGTGCGCTCGGTATAGCGAGCTACCTTGGTGCAGAGTACGCCCGCGGTAGGCGCGTGCTCGGACGAGCCGCTGACCTTAAGCGCGACGCCGTCCCTGACATGGCGGTGAGGGCACAGGTATCCGGGCAGTCATGCGGACACGCCCCTTTCACCGTGGTCGATTCGGACAAAGCAGCATTGAGGGCCATCAGACTGCGTATCCCGTCTCGAGAATGCGATCCATGAATTTCTCGCATTGCGCGAGCTGTTCGAGCGTGACGAATTCATTCGGCCGATGCGCTTGGGCAATGTCACCCGGTCCGCAAATGACGCTGGGCACGCCCATTTTCTGGAACAGTCCCGCTTCGGTGCCGTAGGATACCTTGCCCACTTGGGAAGAGCTGGAAAGCTGCATCGCCCACTGCACGATCGCGTCGGTTTCCGCCGCGGCGAGTCCCGCAGTCTGGCTCAGCCACTCAAGGTCGATGCCGGATTCTTCATCTACCGTGCGCATCTCGCGCGTCAACTCTTGTGCGTATGCGCGAATTTCCTGATAGAGGGATTCGGGCAAGGTATTGGGCAGCGTGCGCAGGTCGAATTGGAACACGCAGTCCTTGGGCACGACATTGGCGGCGATGCCCCCCTGAATCAGTCCGGTCGACAACGTCGAGTACGGCACGGTAAATCCATAGTCGCGGGTTTCGACCTGCGCCAAGCGCGCGGCGATGTGGCGGATGAACACCACCAAGCGTGCCGCATACTCGATGGCATTCACCCCATGGGTGACATAGCTAGAATGCGCCTCGCGTCCATGCACCCGGCAGCGAAAGCGGTGGGTGCCTTTGTGGGCGATGATGGGCTGCATCGAGGTCGGCTCGCCCACTACGCAACCCGCCGGCCGAATGTTGTTCTCTTGCAGGTCGCGGATCAGGCCCCGCACACCGATGCAGCCGACTTCCTCGTCATAACTCAGCGAATAATGAAGCGGGGCATCGAGTCGATTGTCATTCAGCGCGGCGACGAATCGCGGCGCTTTGGCGAGCGCAATGCCAATGAAGCCCTTCATGTCCGCGGAGCCCCGCGCGAACAGCTTGCCGTCCCGCTCAACTGCCAAGAACGGGTCCGTGTCCCAGCTCTGACCATCGACGGGCACGACGTCCGTATGCCCCGAAAGGATCAATCCAGGCTTCGGTGAGTCGCCCAAGGTCGCGAACAAGTTCGCCTTCTTTCCCGACGGGTCATGGGTCAGGCGGGTAACCGCCCCGACTCCGTGCAGGTAATCGCGCACCCATTCGATCAACCCAAGATTGGAATCGCGCGACACGGTGTTGAAGCCGATCAAACGCTCGATCATGGCGCGTGACTCGGCGCTGGGCCGGCCCGAATTCGACGTGGGTTCGAGGACTGCGCTCATTACAATCGCCCAAGCGTAAACGTCTACTCTACATCACCGCCGCCGTGCTTGCCCACATGCCTTGCGCTATGCTGCCGTGTCATGACTGAGAGCCGTTTTTTCGGCGCTGTCGAAGCCGGCGGCACCAAGTTCGTATGCGTCATCGGCAACGATCGGGGCGAAATCCTCGCTCAAGAGCGCTTTCCCACCACCGACCCGGATTCAACGCTCGCGAACGTGCGTGCATTCCTGCATCACGGAGATAGGTCGCTCGGTACGCTTGCAGCGATCGGCATCGCCTCTTTTGGTCCGGTGGAACTCGATCCCGCCTCGCCGCGCTATGGTTTCATCGGTCGCACTCCGAAGGCGGGGTGGCAAGGCGCTGATATTGCGGGAAGCTTGGCGCGGGAGTTCCCATGTCACATCGGTTTCGATACCGACGTCAACGCCGCTGCACTGGCCGAGCATCGGTGGGGAGCCGCGCGAAGCATCAAGAACCTCGTCTATCTCACGGTCGGCACCGGCATCGGCGGCGGAATCCTCGTCGATGGCGCGCCGCTCCACGGTCTCATGCATCCGGAGATCGGCCACATCTATCCGCGGCGCCACCCTCTCGATCTCGAGTTCCGCGGGGTATGTCCATTTCACGGAGATTGCATGGAAGGAGTAGCGTCGGGACCAGCCATTGTTGCCCGCACCGGAAAACGTCTGCTTGAACTCGATGGATCACATCCTCAGTGGGAGATCGAGGCGGACTATCTCGGCCAACTATGCGCTCAGCTGGTCGTGACCGTCTCGCCGCAGCGGATCGTGATGGGCGGCGGCGTCATGGGTCAAGTGCGGTTGCTGCCGCTCATTCGTGCGCGCCTGCGCCACTGGCTGGGCGGCTATATCGAACGCAGCGAGATTCTCGTCGAAGCCGAGCGCTATGTCGTTGCGCCTGAGCTCGGCGAGAATGCCGGTGTACTCGGCGCCCTGGTGCTGGCCATCGATAGCTTCAAAACGGTACCTCAAGCGAGGCGTTTCGGCTTTTGACGCTTCTCGGCAGCGGGCAGCATCTGCAGCAACATCCGCTTCAGTGCGAAGTGGCGATAGCTCTGTCGGGTCAGCGCCTCGATTTCCGCCCAGTCGCAATCCAACCCGACATCGAGTGCGATCCAGCCGTTGTGCCCAATGTAGGCGGGAATCCGGTATCGGATGTCCGCCGTCAACAAGCCCTGCTGATCCACCCCGACCCAAAAACACAGCGTGAGACGCTGACCGTCATGCCGCGCCAAAGCGAAGGTCTTCTTGCCTGCCTGCCAGACTGGGTGCCCAAACTGACGCTCCTCATGCGACTCAGGCAGCTTCAAGCACGTCTTGCGGAAGATTCCAAGCACCGTGAGCGCGCGCGGAAGTTTCATGGGATCGATTTGGCTGGAGGATAACCTCGTGCGGGGCGCCTTGAGCGGCGGCGTCTTGCCGATGCGCGCCTGCAGTTCCGCGGGCGCTGCCTTCTCATAAGCCTCCCGCACCAACGCCGCAACTTGCTTCCAAGAGATGCCCTGATCTAGCACAACCCCTAACCAACCGCGAGGTCCTACATAAGGCGGAACGAAGAAATGCGCAGGCGCCGCCCGGGCATGATGTTCTTGTGAGCCCGGCAATGCATTGAGCCACAGAGCAACGCGTCCGTCGCCATGGTGATTGACGGCGTACATCGCAAAGGTCTTCCCGCGAACCCTGAAGTTCGGCGCGCCGTGCGCGAGGAACTCCTCAGCTTCCGGTAGCCAAAGGCACGCATTCCGCACGGCTTGATGAAAATCGCCTGCCAAACGACCTCCGCGCGTATAGCCAGGGCCGATGCTACATTGAGAACCGACGAATCACGAGTATCGCCATGAAGCAGCAACTTCTGCTCCTGTCCGGATTGTTGTGCGACGAGACCATTTGGGCCGATATACCGGTGCGCCTGCGCAGTGCAGCGGATGTACGCGTCGTTTCGTTTCGCGGATTCACATCGATAGCCTCCATGGCTGAGCATGTATTGGCTGCGGCTCCCGAGCGCTTCGCGGTCGCGGGCCACTCCATGGGAGGAAGGGTTGCGCTCGAGGTCATACGCTTAGCGCCGCAGCGGGTCTCGGGCGTTGCGTTGCTCAACACCGGCGTGCACACGGTTCGCGACGGCGAGCCGCAGAGCCGCAGCCGCTTGCTGCGGCTCGCGTACCGACACGGAATGTCGGCCGTTGCGGCCGAATGGTTGCCGCCGATGCTGGCAGGCCGCTCTCGCACCCCGGGGCTCATGCCGCGCTTGACGGCTATGGTCGAGCGCTCGACGCCGGATTCGTATGCAGGTCAGATCAATGCGCTGCTGAATCGACCGCAGGCCCAGTCGGTGCTGCCGACCATCAGCGTCCCCACCTTGTTGCTGAGCGGCAGCGAGGACGAATGGTCACCGATTTCGCAGCACGAGATCATGAGACGCCGGATCCCGCACGCTACGCTGTTCGAAATCCACGGTGCCGGACACATGGCGCCAATCGAGCGGCCGGACGCGGTCGCGGTGGCGCTGCGAGAATGGCTGGCCAAAGTTCACTGACGCAGCGACAGGTCAGCTCACGCGGCGGGCTTCGCCGCCCAAACCTTGCACCAGCCGCCCGCCGGCACGCTCTTGCCCGCGAAAATGTTGCAGCCCGCGGTTGCATCTCCCGGTTTTCCCAGATATTGCGCGCAGTTGTCGCATTTCTGCGTCGGCTTGTAAGTCGCGTTCGCGGCGGCGTCCACCTTGGAGGCGTCGGTGACGAAACCCAATGCCTGCGCGGTGGGGTCCTTCGGGTCCAACGGCGGAAGTGTTGCCGCGGCCGAGGAGTTTGCGATGAGCCCCATGGCCGGAATGAAAGCGCCGGCGATCAATCCGCCTTTGACGACCGCGCGACGTGAAATCTTGTTTTGCATCGGAATGATCCTGTAATGAAGAACTCCACCCATTTTCCCGCTTTTCGGACGCCATTTGTCATAAATAAAATTAATTGTGTTGTGCCTCCGAAGCGCGAACAATTCTCACTCGTGCCCCCCCAGGGGGTGATTGTCGGGCGAAACGGCTACGAGCCAATCGCGAAACAGCTGCACTTCCCGGCGAATACGCTGCGGCCGCTCCGGCGTGATCACAAAATAGGAATTGTCGTCGGCAAATTCCTCCGCCAGCGCCATCACCAGCCGTCCCGTCGCCAGATATGCGTCCAGAAAAATGCCATGCGCCAGCGCCACCCCCGCGCCGGCAGCCGCGAGTTCCAGTGCGGCTATCGTCGTATCGACGGTCGGGCCCGCGCCTGCCGGCTCGCTTGCCAGTTCCAGCACTTGCCGCACCTTTAACCAGTGATTCTCGTAGCCCATGATGTGGATCAGATGCTCCCGCCGCAATCCCGCAAGGCCGCCGCCCACCTGCGCCGCGTGCAAAAGCGTCGGACTGCAAACCGCCAGGATGTTCTGATTGAACAGGCGCTCCGACCTGTACCCATGCCAGTGTCCTGCGCCGTAGCGAATCTCCAAATCGGTCGCTTGGTCGAGCACCGCGTTGTCCCAGATTACCGACGAGAGTCGCACGTCGATGGATGGGTTTGCTCGGCTGAACGCGGGAAGCTTGGGGGCGAGCCAGACTGCGGCCAGCGACACGGGGGCGTGCACCGTGATTTGCAGCCGTTCCGATCCGCCGAAGAGACCGACGGTCGAATCGGCGAGTTCTTCGAAGGCCTTGCGCACCGGTGGTAAGTACGCGACGCCCATCGGGGTAAGCTTGACGCCTCGCGGCAGGCGCTCGAACAACGCAAACCCGAGGTGACCCTCGAGCGCGCGAATCTGATAGCTGATGGCTCCGGACGTTAAGTTAAGTTCCGCGGCCGCGGCGGTGAAGCTCGAGGTGCGAGCGGCGGCCTCGAATGCCCGCAGCCAAGTTAGCGTCGGTAGCCCCACGACGGGGCGAATTTGCGGCACCGAGCGACCCTCGCGTTAAAATTTAAGGGCCAAAGATATCAAAATATTGAGTTGTATGGCGCTCAGCGATCAATTTATTGTGGCCATAAGGCCCTTGCGGCTCAAGGCATCAGATAAAATGAAAACAAACGCACGGGTAGTCGTCATCGGTGGCGGCATGATGGGGGCCAGCCTCCTTTACCATCTGGCTTTGGAGGGCTGCACCGACACCTTGCTGATCGAGAAGGGCGAGCTCACTTCCGGTTCGACGTGGCACGCCGCCGGTCAGTGCCCGAGCATTACCGGGAGCTTCAACCTTGCCAAAATTCACGCCTACAGCAATGAGTTGTACCCGAAGCTCGAAGCTTTGACCGGCCAGTACGTCAGCTGGCACCCCTGTGGGGGGCTTAGGCTCGCGACCGACGAACGTGAACTGGCGTGGCTCAAATATGTGCACGGGTATTCGAAAAGCATTGGTTTTCGCATGGAGATCGTCGGGCTCGGGGAGATCAAACGTCTGAATCCGTTCGTGACGACGGATAATGTGATCGCCGCGGCCTGGACCAAGGATGACGGACACGGCGACCCGTCCGGACTTTGCAACGCGCTTGCCAAAGCGGCGCGCGACCTCGGCGCCACCGTGACGCGCCACAATCGCGTGATCGACATTCGCCCTCGCCCGAGCGGTGAATGGGAGGTGATCACAGAAAAAGGCAGCGTTGTGGCCGAGATGGTGGTCAATGCCGCGGGCTGCTACGCACGGCAGGTGGCCGCGATGGTCGGCGCCGATGCGCCCATCGCAAATATGCAGCACCATTACGTGGTGACCCATCCGATCCCGGCCTTTATGGCGCGCAGCGAAGAAATTCCGGTCATGCGCGATTCGTACACTTCCGGTTATTTCCGGCAGGAGCAAAAATCGGGTTTGATGGGAATCTACGAGAACACCGGGTTGCACGAAGCCTGGGCGCCGCGAGGATTCCCAGAATGGGAGGCCTCGAACGAGTTGTTTCCGGACGACCTGGAGCGCATAGCGCCATGGCTCGAGCGAGCCATCGAGCGCATGCCGATATTCGGGGAAGTAGGCATTCGGCGCGTCATCAATGGCGCAATTCCCCACACCCCCGACGGCGCGCCGCTGCTCGGGCCGGCCGCGAATATGAGAAATTTTTGGATGTGCTGCGGGACCTCGTTTGGAATTGCGCAGGGCGGAGGCTGCGGCAAATACCTTGCGCAGTGGATGCTGCACGGCGATGCCGAAATAAACATGACTGAATTCGATCCGCGGCGCTTCGGAGCATTCGCAGACGCGAATTACGTGCGCGACAAGGTGTTCCTGGACTATCGATTGACCTTCACCACGCGCCCTCCGGGCGAAGAAGAGTTGGCGGGACGGCCGCGGAGAACGAGTCCGCTGCATGGCAGGCTTCAAGCCCACGGCTGTGTGCACACTGAAACTTTCGGTTGGGAGCGACCCAAATGGTTTTCTCCCGATGGCCGCGTCGAGGAGTATGGTTACCGGCGAAATAATGTGTTTGCAGTGGTGCGCGACGAGGTCGCGGCGGTGCACGAGCGCGTCGGCGTTTTGGATCTGACGGGATTTGCCAAGTACGACATCAGAGGACCCGGAGCCGAGGCCTTTTTGAATCGCGTGTGCGCCAACCAAGTGCCCCGCAAAGTCGGCGGAATAGCGCTTGTGCACATGCTCTCCCCGGCCGGACGAATACAAGGCGAAATGACGGTGAGCCGGCTGGGGGACGATCGCTTCTACGCGCTGTCCGCCGCCGCCGCGGAACTGCGCGATCAAGATCTTTTGACCCAGAGTGTCGCGCCGGGGGAGCAGGTTCTGATCGAGAACGTCACCGAAGAGCGCGGCGTGCTCGTGCTGAGCGGACCGCACTCTCGCGACACGTTGAGTCTCCTGACCGATGCGGATCTCGGCAACGATGCGTTTCGCTGGCTGCAGGCGCGCGAAATAGACATTGGGGGACAGCCGGTGCGCGCGCTTCGGGTCAGCTACGTGGGCGAGCTGGGTTGGGAATTGCATCCGCGGATCGACGCCTTGCCGGCCCTGTACGATGCCGTTTGGGAAGCAGGCCGTAAGTTCGGAATCGCGAATTATGGGTTGTACGCGGTCAATACCATGCGCGTCGAAAAGGGTTACAAGGCTTGGTCCACGGAACTCACCAACGAACTGAACATGCTTGAAGCGGACATGTCGCGCTTCATCAATTTCGGCAAGCCGGACTTCGTCGGCAAGGCGGCGACGCTCGAGCAGGGGTCGCGTCCCTTGAAAATCGTCTATGTCGAAGTCGCGGCGACCGACACCGATGCGCGCGGCGGCGAGCCGGTTCTCGTGCAGGATCGGTGTATCGGCGTAATCACCTCCGGCGCATATGGGCACCGAGTCCGAAAGAGCCTGGCATTCGCCTGCGTTGCACCTGAATTTGCTGCGCCGGGGAGCGCTTTCGACGTGCTCATCCAAGGCGATGGGCGTGCTGCGACTGTGCTCGGCGAAGCGGCGTTCGATCCGCACAATACGCGGATGAGGGGCTAGAGTGGCGATCCATTTCCCGGCGCGCGCTCGAGTGGTCATCGTCGGCGGCGGCGTCATTGGGTGCTCCATCGCTTATCACCTCACCAAGATGGGTTGGAGCGACATCGTTCTGCTGGAGCGCAAAACGCTGACCAGCGGCACGACGTGGCACGCAGCCGGTCTCGTCGGCCAGTTACGCCAGAGCATCAACATGACGCAGCTGGCGCGCTACACGGGCGAGTTATACCGCGGCCTCGAAGCGGAGACCGGTCAGGCGACTGGCTATCGTCAATGCGGTTCGCTGTCCCTGGCGACCACACCGGGCCGTATGGAGGAGCTCAAGCGAAACGCCTCCATGGCGAAAGTATTCGGCCTGAGGGTCAACGTCGTCGGGCCCGGAGAGATTCGATCGCTGTATCCGCTCGCGAATCTCGAGGATGTCGTCGGCGGAATTCACATACCAAGTGACGGCTATGCCAATGCAGTCGACATCACGCAAGCGCTCGCCAAGGGTGCACGCAGCCGCGGCGCGCTCATATTGCAGGACCTCAAGGTCACCGCGATCCATCACGACGGACAGCGCGTCAGCGGCGTGCAAACGGACCGTGGGCGCATCGATGCCGACTTTGTCGTGCTATGCGGCGGCATGTGGACTCGCGACCTTGCCGCCGGGATCGGCGCGACGGTGCCGCTGCATGCCTGCGAGCACTACTATGTGTTGTTCAAGGACGTACCCGGCCTCACGCCCGATATGCCGGTGCTGCGCGACTATGATCATTGCAGCTACTTCAAATACGATGCCGGCAAATTGCTGGTCGGCGCGTTCGAACCCCACGCCCGTCCCTGGGGCGTCGAGGGAATTCCCGACGATTTTTCCTTCGGCGAGATAGCCGGCGATTTCAGCCATTTCGAACCGGTGCTGCTCGATGCCATGCGCCGCATCCCTGCGTTGGAAAACGCCGGCATCCAAAAGTTCTTTTGCGGTCCCGAGAGCTTTACGCCAGACGTTCGATATCACTTGGGCGAGACGATCGAACTTGCGAACTGCTTCGTTGCGGCGGGGCTCAATTCCATCGGCCTGCAATCGGCGGGCGGGATCGGAAAAGTCGTATCCGAATGGATCCGGGACGGACATCCGCCGGTCGATCTGTGGGAGGTCGACGTGCGGCGAAATATGCCGTTCCAGATCAACCGCAAATACTTGAGGGCGCGGGTCTCGGAGAGCCTTGGCCTCCTGTACGCAACGCATTGGCCGTTCCGCCAATACGAAACGGCGCGAGGCGTGCGCAAGTCGGCCGTGCATGACCGTTTGGCGGCCGCTGGGGCGTGCTTTGGCGAGGCTTTCGGTTGGGAGCGCGCCAACTGGTTCGCTCCCAAGGGGACCGCGCCGCGGTATGAATACAGCTACGGCCGCCAGAACTGGTTCGAATACAGTGCGCACGAACACCGTGCGGTGCGCTCGGGCGTCGGACTTTTCGATCAATCCTCTTTCGCCAAGTTCCGGCTCGAAGGAGCGGATGCGGCCCGAGTGCTGAATCGCGTGTGCGCCAACGATGTCGACGTTGCAGCCGGGAAAATCATCTATACGCAGTGGTTGAACGAGCGCGGCGGCATCGAGGCCGATGTTACCGTGACGCGCTTGAGCACGACCGCGTACTTGATCGTGACGGGCGCGGAAACCGAAAGCAAGGATCTGAACTGGCTGCGGCGGCACATCCAACCCGGCGCAAACTGCG
Organism: Steroidobacterales bacterium; assembly: GCA_038229815.1. GTDB lineage: Bacteria > Pseudomonadota > Gammaproteobacteria > Steroidobacterales > Steroidobacteraceae > Bog-1198. The sequence goes on from JBBROC010000039.1 coordinate 29,218, forward strand.
TACTCACCAATGTCACTTCCGGGATGGGAGTATTGTCGGTGATGGGGCCCAGGTCGCGCGAGTTCCTACAATCGCTCACGCCGCATGATATGGCGGACGCGGCATTCCCTTTCGCCACCAGCCAGGTGATCGAGCTTGGCTATGCCCTGGTGCGCGCCTCGCGCATTACCTATGTCGGCGAGCTGGGTTGGGAGCTCTATGTGCCGACCGAATTCATGCAAGGCGTGTACGACGAATTGCTGGAGGCGGGAGTGCGCTTTGGACTCGTTCACGCCGGCTATCACGCGCTCAACTCGCTGCGCATCGAAAAGGCATATCGGCATTGGGGCCACGACATTACCGATGAAGACACACCGTTGGAAGCAGGGCTCGGGTTTGCCGTCAAATGGGATAAACCGGGCGGCTTCATAGGACGTGAGAATCTCTTGCGGCAGAAGCAAGCGGGCGTGCGCAAGCGACTGGTTCAATTCAAGCTCAAATCGCCGGCACCTTTGCTGTATCACAACGAGCCCATTTGGCAAGGCGCCGCGATCGTCGGATTCATTCGCTCGGGGATGTATGCCCATTCATTGGGCGCGGCGGTGGGCCTGGGCTATGTGACTGCGCCCAACGGCGCTGCGATCGACCCGGTCGGGATCGACCCGGTCGGGATCGACCCGGTCGGGCGCGACCCGGTCGGGCGCGACCCGGCCGGAACCGAGGGCTTCGAGATCGAGGTCGCGGGCGTCCGTTATCCGGCGACCGCTTCTTTGCGTCCGCTGTACGACCCGCGCAATGAACGCATCAAATGCTGAATACCGACTCGAATGCAGAGGAGCAATCTTATGGGTGAATCTGCCGCAATTGCGCGCTTGGCCGCAGGTACAAAGAGCGGCTATAGCTTGGACCAGAAGTTTTACTGCGATGATGCGGTGTTCGCGGCGGACATGGAAGAAATCGTCGGCCGCAAATGGCTGGTCGCCGGCCATGTCGACCGAGTCCGCAGAAAGGGCGACTATTTTCTGTTCAAGGTCGGCATCGAATCGATCATCATCATTCGCAGCGACGAATCGACGTTGAACGCATTTTACAACGTCTGCCGGCACCGCGGCTCGCTCATCTGCACCAAGCCCGAGGGGCGCGTAACACGCCTCACGTGCGGCTATCACGCGTGGAGCTACGGCCTCGACGGCGCGTTGCTCGCGGCCCGATTGATGCCGGCGGACTTCTCGAAAAAGGACAACGGCCTGCACCGCTGTCACATCCGGGTCTTCCATGGCTTCATTTTCATCAATCTGTCCGCTCAGGCGCCGGTTGATTTCGATGCGACCTTCGCGGATCTCGAGCCCTATCTAGTATTCCATGGTTTCGCGGACGCGAAAATAGCCCATGCCGAGTCCTACCCGACGGCCGCGAACTGGAAGCTGGTCGTCGAAAATTTCGTCGAGTGTTATCACTGCGCGCCCGCGC
>JBBROC010000040.1:0-29936 GCA_038229815.1 Steroidobacterales bacterium
CGAACATCACGGCATTTCGCGGCGTCGGGCCCGAGAAACTGTGCGATGCCGGATCTTCGCGGTCGTACGCCTCGGTCTCGACGATGATTCCGCCGGCGCCGTCGACCAGCAAGGTCATGCCTATCAAGCGGCTAGCGACCTCCGGAGAATTGCGCGTGAAATCGATGCTTCTCAATCGTCGCCCATTGCCAAGCACTCTTGGCAACCGTCTCCGGAGGGCGTCACTGGTTTTACCGTACTGAGGTGCGTACATTGCTGGCCTGAGCTAGGCATTTGTACTCCATTTGTGATGCGAATCGCACATTGAACCCTGCCGGCTCCCGGGGGCGAACTTCACCGGCTTAGGGCGCTCTAAGCCAAAGCTTATCAGCCTCGAGAGGACTTGACGTTCCCATGCATTTGCGACACTACGCACTGACTCTAGCAATCCTTCTCGCCGCAGCCGCCGAGGCGGGCCCCGCGCCATTCGATCTCGCCGGGCCGACGCTCGAGGTCAGGGTCACGCGGGGAGAGAAGACCCTGCCGGCCTCCGAAGTCCCGAATCTCGCCGCCGGCGACAGCGTCTCGATCAAGGCCGATCTGCCGGCCAACCAATCTGCTCATTATTTGATGGTGATGGCGTTTTTGAGCGGTTCCACCAACCCTCCGCCGCAGAGCTGGTTTTTTCCCTGCAAGACGTGGACGCTCAAGTGCAGCCGGGATGGATTGACGGTAACTGTCCCGGAAGGCGCGCAGCAGGTGCTCATCTTTCTTGCACCGGAGACGGGCGGCGACTATAGGACTCTGGTGAACGCGGTACGAGGCAGACCGGGCGCTTTTGTGCGCGCCTCGCAGGACCTGAATCAGGCGGCGCTGGACCGCTCCCGCTTGGAAGCCTATCTCGCGGCTGTTCGGAACCTAAACGATGCCGATCCGGCCAAACTGTCGGAAGCGGCTCCGCTCCTCGCGAGAAGTCTGGCGATCAAAGTCGACGAAAAATGCCTCGACAAGCTGCCGCAACTGCAGGCGCCGTGCCTGACGCAGGGCCAGGAATCGCTCATCTTGAATGACGGACACAGCACCTCGATCGTCGAGGCATTAACGTCCGGCCCCGGCAGCGATTTGGCGATGGAGGCGAGCTTTACCCCGCAATTGAGCTACGGGTACTACAGCCCTTACATCGCATCCATTCTCGATATTGGACGCATCATGGACTCCTTCCGCACAGCTCAATATCAGTATATCCCTGCGCTGGCCTCTGCGCGTGGCGACAAACTCGCGCTGGCGCTCAATGCCGCGCCGTCGTTTCACAGTCCCCAATCCGTATTGGTTGCGGCACTTCCGGCGGTGGAACAACCGCAATCGCCGCCGCTTCATGCGGTCAATCCCAAGGAGATTTACTGCGCGGGAAAAACCGCGCTTGTCTTGCCTGTGGACGGCGCCCCGCTGGTTTTTTCGACCGCCTACGCGCATGGGCTAACCTTGAGTTTTACGGGGAAAGACGGCAAGACCATCGACTTGCCCGCAACCGCCGACGCCGTGCAGGGCGGCTACGTCGTCGACGCCTCGACACTGCACTCCGGATCTTTGGGCGACACCGTGCATGCCACACTTGCGGGCTATTGGGGCTTTGACCGCTATCATGGTCCGAAATTCGTCTTGATGAACGCGCACTCCAAAACGTGGGCACTCGCCGCCGGCGACGAAGACGCACTCGTGGTCGGGCGCCAGGATACGGTGCATCTGCAGGCGGACAGCGTCAGCTGTATCGACACCATCATGCTCAAGGACCCCGCCGGCAAGGCGCTTAAGGCGGAATGGAAAACCGTCAGGCCCAATGAAGTCGAAGTGAAATTACCGCTTCAAGAAGCCAAGCCCGGCGCCATGACGTTGTTGGTGAGCCAGTATGGCGTCAGCGAGCCTCAACCCATTTCGATTCAAACCTTCGCGGAGGCCGGTCACTACGACAGCTTCGCAATTCATGCCGGCGATGTTCGCGGCGTGCTGAAAGGTAGCCGCCTCGACGAGGTCGCAAGCCTATCTATTCGAAGCCTGGTGTTCGTGCCGGGTGAGCTGGCGAGCCGCAACGGCGGCGTCGACGAATTGCCCCTGATTGCGCAAGACGCGACCGCCGCGGCGGGTCTTAAGCAGGAACGCGGCATCGTCGCGAAGGTCACGCTCAAAGACGGGCGGGTTCTTCCGGTCCAGGGATCGGTGGATGTGCCACGGCCTCGAGTGACGCTCATCGGCCAGAGCGTGCAGCCGTCCGCATCCATCAAGGACAGTAACATCCAGCTCGCCGATCAAGGCGAACTGCCGCAGGACTCGATTCTCACATTTGCCGTGCGCGCATCGGTGCCGGCCACATTTACGCGTGACGAGACTATAGAAGTGGCCACCACCGACGAGTCGTCGACGACGGTTTTGAGTTTCCTGAATGGCGGAATCACGCTCGAGAGCACCCAAGTTGCCGTCGCGATGTTCAATCCGGCGAAGGCGTTCGGCGGTTCAGCTTTTGGCCCCCTGCGCTTTCGGCTCATCGGCAAGGGCGTCGCGGGCGACTGGCAATCTCTGGGCAATCTGGTGCGTTTGCCGGTGCTGAAAAATATTACTTGTCCTACGGCACCCGAGCTCGCGTGCAAGCTGTCGGGCTCCAATCTGTTTCTGGTCGACTCCCTGTCCAACGATCCCGGCTTTGCTCACCCGGTGCAGGTTCCGGACGGCTTCTTGGGGTCCGCTCTGCCCGTTCCGCACCCTGTCGGGGGCCCGCTCTACGTGAAGTTGCGTGACGACCCTTCAGTCATCAATCCAACCTCTTTGGATGTGCAGCAGCTGCCCCCTTCGCCGAACGAGACTGCACGCTCGGCGGTCCGGCTGCCCGCGCTGGCTCCGGAACCCGCCTCCACTCCCTGAGGGCTTAGCTAGCCTTTTTCTTCGGGACTTTCGTTCCGGCGCGGCTGTACTTACGAGTCGCCATACTCGATCCCCCTTCGCGTTCTGAACTAAAAAATACCCAAGGCGATGCCGGCGGCCAATGTGGCGCCGAGTTCCTCGCATGCCGTCAGCGCCTCTTCCGGAATGTGCTTCGACCGCAGAATCTCTGCCGGCGTTTGCGCGTGCGTGCACACGATGAGCGGCTCGGCCACCGGCTTCAAGCGCCAACCCGTCGCAATTCGTTCGATCTGTCGAGCTGCGTTGCGGCCGTCGCTGCCCGCGCATATCAAGGAGGCGTAGGGCCTTGCGTTGACCTGATCGAGCACCGCGTAATAGGTACGATCGAAAAAATCCTTCATCTTTCCGGAGATTGCGGCAAGGTTTTCGGGAGTCGCGAATATATAGCCTTCTGCATTGAGCACATCGGTTGCGTGCGCGTCGACCGCACGCACCAACGAGACTCGCAGCCCGAACTTGCGGGCTCCCGCGGCCGCAGCCTCGGCCATCTGCAGGGTACCTCCGGTCATGGAGTGATAAACGATGAGCAGGCTCTTCACCAAGGAGAATTTAGCAGAAAGGGCCGGGTACGCGACCGATTGCGGTACGTGAGCTATATCCTACAGGCAGCGACGACACCTTCCGACTGCATAGGAAAGTCTATTGCCCGAGACTCCCGTCACCCGCAGAATGTGCTGCCGCAACGGAGGTACGGACCATGCTTCACTATGCCATTGTCTTTTTCGTCATTGCTTTGATTGCCGCCGTATTCGGTTTTGGCGGAATAGCCGCCGGGGCGGCGGGTATCGCGAAAATTTTATTCGTCGTCTTCCTGATCGGCGCCGTGATCAGTTTCTTGATGAGCATGGGCCGCCGCGCTTAGCGCCGCAATGCTCGAGCGAGGAGTAGCAATGGAATCGATCCTAGATTCGACAAATGGCCGTAAATTCAGCGACTATGCCAATGGTCAGGTCAACCATTTCCTCGATAGCGTGGAGGACTTGACGAAGGCGCTGAAAGATATAGACACGCCAGATATTGCGAGAGTGCGGACTAAGGTCAAGATCGCCCTGGTGGCTGCGAAAAGCGCTGCCGCCGATGCGGCGTCGCAGTTTCGCGATCAGGCTCAAGACGTCGGCAAGCGTGTACGCGATCAGGCCCAGGAGTACGGCAAGCGCACCGACACTTACGTGCGCGATAACCCTTGGCAAGTCGTCGGCATGGCCGCGGTCATCGGCCTCGCGGTTGGCTTTCTGGCGTCGCGGCGGGATTGAGTCTCACACGCGCCGCCAATGAGTGGCGCCGCCGGGCTTATCTTCGAGCAATACACCGGCGGCGGTGAGTTGCTCGCGGATCCGGTCGGATTCCGCAAAATTCCGCGCGCTGCGCGCTGCGCTGCGTGCGGCTAATAGCGCCTCGACATCCGCATCGGACATCAACTTATTGCCGACGCTGCGCTTTAGATAAGTACTGGGTTCCTGTTGCAGTACGCCGAGAATCGCGCCCATGGCGCGAAGCACTGCCGCTGCGCTCGCAGTCTTTGTGTAATCCCCGGCCGCCTTCGCCTGGTTGAGTTCCCGCGCCGCGCCTTGCATGGCCGCAAGTGCTTCGGGCGTATTGAAATCATCGTCCATGGCGTTGCGAAATTTGCCGAGCCACTTCGCGTCAACGGGCATCGATGGAACCGGTTCCGGCGAGCCGGCGTCCTTCAGGGCCCGGTAGAGCCCCAACAAGGTCTCATCCGCCTGTTCGAGCTGCACGCTCGAGTAATTTATGGGTCCCCGATAATGGCTGCTGAGCAAAAAAAACCGCATCACTTCGGGATCGCGCAGTGTCTTGAGGACCTCGCGAACCGTAAAAAAATTGCCGAGGGATTTTGACATTTTCTCGTCATTCACGCGCACGAATCCATTGTGCATCCATACGTGAACGAACGGTGAGGAACAGGCGGCGCATGACTGCGCGATCTCGTTTTCATGATGTGGAAATTTGAGATCCTCCCCGCCACCGTGGATATCGAAGTAGCTGCCGAGCAAGCTCGTCGACATGGCTGAGCACTCGATATGCCATCCCGGGCGCCCCTCGCCCCACGGCGATGGCCAGCAAGGCTCGCCGGGTTTGGCGTGCTTCCAGAGCACGAAATCCAATGGGTCGAGCTTCGCATCGTCCACCTGTACGCGCGAGCCGGCCCTCAAGTCGTCGATCTTCTTTCCCGAGAGGCGGCCGTAGTGCGGAAATTTTCGTACGGCGTACATGACATCGCCGTTGGAGGCGGCGTAGGCATATCCCTTGTCGATCAAAGTTTGGGTCATGGCGATTATCTGCGCGATGTACTCCGTGGCGCGCGGCTCGAGATCGGGCGCCTGCAGCCCCAGAGTGGCGCAATCCTCATGCATGGCGGAGGTGAAACGCCGCGCGAGTTCGGCCCAGTTCTCGCCGTTGACGGCGGCGCGCTCGATGATTTTGTCATCGATGTCCGTCACGTTTCGTACGTAAGTGACGTCGTAGCCCAAAAAACGCAGATAACGCTGTATGAGATCGAATACCGTCAGCATGCGTGCGTGGCCGACATGAATGTAGTCGTAGTTGGTCATCCCGCACACGTACATGCGCACTTCGTTCGCCCGCAGAGGTTTGAAGTCCTCTTTCTGGCCGGTGAGCGAATTATGAATTCTGAGCATGGTACTCGAGGCGGCGGCGTGCCGTTGCCGGCGACATGAGTTTGAGCAGTGGTGCCAATTCGGGGCCGTGCGCCTGGCCGGTCAAGGCAACCCTGAGCGGCATGTAGAGTTCGGCGCCCTTGCGCCCGGTCCGTTCCTTTAAGATTTTGGCCAAGGCCCCGAGGTTTGAGGATGATTGGTCGAACGCGGCGGCGGCGGCGGCGAAGAATCCGGGTCCAGCCGCTGCGATGACGCTCTGCTCGTCGCGTCCCATCGGTGGCAAATCGCCGTGCATTACGTTGCGCCATTCGACTGCATCGTCCGGCAACACCACATTGTGACGCACCAACTCCACGAAGTCGGGCGGATCGCCGACCCCCAACCAGGCGGCCAACTCTTCGGCCGACATCCGTTCCACCGTCTCCTTTTGCCAATGCATCAAGTGTGTTTCATCGAAGCGCGCCGGCGCGCGGCCGAGATGTTCCGGTCGGAAGTGAGGGGGCATATTCTCCGCCGCCAACCAACCGTCGGTATCGCTCGAATGTCCCAGACGGAACAAATGATTGAGGATGGCTGCGGGGAGGAATCCTCGATCGCGAAACTCCAGAACGCTGGTGCTGCCGTGTCGCTTGGACAAGGGCGCGCCGTCCGTCCCTACCAATAAACCAACATGACCATAGCCGGGACGGCGCATGCCCAAGGCGTCCAGCAGCATGAGCTGGCGCGGCGTATTCGTGAGATGATCATCGCCGCGCAGGACGTGTGTCACTCCCATCGCCGAGTCATCGACCGCATTGCAGAAAAAAAACGACGCAGTACCGTCCTCGCGGCGAATGATGAAATCGCCGATATCGTCCGAGAGGAATCGTTGCGCACCATGCACCACGTCGGTGAACTCGATGGTCTGACCGATCGGCACCGCGAACCGCAGGCTTGGCCGAAGCCCCCGGGCTTCCCGCTCGGTGCGCTGGACCACGGTCAGTTGCCGGCACGTGCCCGCATACCGCGGCGGCTTGCCCGCCATTCGTTGCACCTTGCGCGAGAGCTCCAAGTCGTCCGCCGTGCAGTAGCAGGAGTACGCCTGACCATTCACCTCGATCTGCTTGAACAAAGTTCGATAGAATCCGCCGCGCTCCGCCTGCAAGTACGGGGCAGACGCACCACCCTTGTCGGGCCCCTCGTCCCACTCCAAGCCCAGCCAACGAAGATCCGCCATCAATTCGTCCCGGAACCGCAGTTGACTGCGCTCGACGTCGGTGTCCTCGATACGCAAAATAAAGCGGCCGCCGGCTTTACGGGCCCATAGACTGCTGAAAAGGGCCGTACGTGCATTGCCCAGATGCAGGGAACCGGTCGGACTCGGCGCGAAACGCGTGGTGACGGCGGATGAATCTTTGATTATGGACATATCTCAAGATTGTACCTATTCGAGTAGAATCTCGAGCATGAAACAACTACTCCTCGCCGCCGGACTGACCCTCGCGGCTTTCCTTCCGCTGAGTTTCTCGGCCGAAACGCAGACCAAGCCCTCTGCCGCGGGCGCCGCGGCCCCCGCCGAGGCCACACCCCGCGCGGCGGCGAGCTCCCCGACCGTACCAAAGGTGCTCGTCGTCACGTCGATGGGAAACTTCACGATCGAATTGAACGCCGAGCGGGCGCCGTTGACGGTGGCGCATTTTTTGAAATACGTCGATCAGGGGCATTATTCCGGCACGTTGTTTCACCGCGTCGTTGCGAATTTCGTCGTACAAGGCGGCGGGTTCGACACCAACAGCAACCCCGTGCCCGCGCCCGCCAAGGTGGTCAACGAGTCCGGCAACGGCTTGACCAACCAGCGAGGCAGCGTCGGCATGGCACGGAGCCAGGATCCGCACGGCGGCGATGCGCAATTTTACGTGGACCTTTACGACAACGAGGCTCTTGATCCCAATAAGACGCGATGGGGATACGCGGTATTCGGCAAGGTCGTACAAGGCATGGATGTGGTCGATAAGATCGGCAACGTTGCGACGGGCTCGCATGGGCTATTCAAGGAAGACGCGCCGCTCAAGCCGGTGGTGATCGAGCGAATCGAGCGCGTCGCCGGCCCTTAATCGCTGCCGATCCCAGGACACAGTCGAAATTCCAGGTGGCCGCGCTCTTCATATCCGATTTGCATATCGATGCGACCCGCCCGTCGATCGTCGAGCAATTTCTAGGCTTTCTCGCCACCGAGGCCGAAACCGCCGACGCCTTGTACATTCTCGGCGACTTATTCGAATCATGGGTCGGTGATGATGCGGCGGACGCCGCGCAAACCGCTGCAGTCGCCGGGCTACGCAGCCTCACCTCGAACGGCGTGCCGTGTTTTGTCATGCACGGCAATCGCGATTTCTTGTTGGCGGAGCAATTCTGCCGCATGAGCGGCGCGCTTCTGCTGCCAGACCCGCTGATCGCGACGCTCTACGGAGAACCGGTGCTGCTGATGCACGGCGACGCCCTTTGCACCGATGACCTCGCCTACCAACGGCTGCGTGCCACCGTGCGAGAGCGCGATTGGCAGCGGCGGTTTCTCGCACTCTCGGTGGCCTCGCGCCGTGCGCTCGCGGGCGCCGCGCGCGCCGGCAGTCAAGCGCACACCGCAGAGGTGGAATACGCCATCACAGACGTCAACGCCGACAGCGTCGTCCTGGCCATGCGTAATGCCAAAACTTCGACGCTCCTGCATGGACATACGCATCGTCCCGCCATTCACGCGTTGCAGGTCGATGGCCGCCCTTGCACGCGCATTGTGCTTGGCGACTGGTACGACCAAGGCAGCCTTTTGCGTTGGGACCAAAATGGGCCCGAGCTCGTCACCCTGTCGCGTTAGCGCGTGTGATGGGCGTCACGCTTTGCGACCATCGTTGCAACCAGTATTGAACAAAATGCGATTCGGAGCGCATACGACATAAGGGGAAGCAGGTAGCGTTCAGTGCCCGAGGCGAGAGCCTCCAGTATCCCCGGAGCGGGCATTGGTCGTGCGTCGGAAAACCTTTGTGTGTCGCTTGTGGTTCGCGGCCGTTCTCATCGGCAGCCTGTATGCGATTGCCGGGATCCACGCGCGTGCCCAAGCTGCCGCGCTCACGGGCGGAGTGCGTCTGGCGGTGTTGCCGCAGAGCTGGCAGGACGACACCGGCAAAGTGCTCTCCCTTGCTGACCTCTCGGGTCAGGCCGTCGTGCTCACCATGGCCTATGCGAACTGTCACCGGATTTGTCCGATGACAATGGCGGGGCTCACGCGGCTGCAGGCGGCGCTGGACGCCAAAGGTACGCACGCAGAGTTCGTCGTAGTGGGCTACGACCCCGAGAATGAAAATCCCTCGACCTGGCGTCACTACCGGCAGAGCCATCATCTCGAGCGTTCCAACTGGCACTTCGTCACGGGCTCGGTCGCCGACACGGCGCAACTGGCTCGGCAGCTGCATTTTGAACTCTGGAAATACGACGAACACGTGATGCACGACTCCCGAGTGCTTGTGTTTGACGCGTGCGGTTTACTGGCTCGTGAGCTCGGCCCGAAGGCCGACTACGCCGCAGGCGCGCTTTGAAAGCACCCCAGCGAGGCACCATGTCGATCTCGATACAACGTAATTTTGGGGCCCTGTGCCTCGTCGGCATTCTGGCAGCCGGCCCGTGTGTGGCATCGGCGGAGGATGCGAGCTCGGACACTGTAAAGGTGCTCCAGCAAAGGCTTGAGCAGAGCATCAAGATGATCGAAGCGCTGGCGGCCCGAGTTCAGGAACTCGAAGCGAAGACGGCCGCAACCTCGGCCGCCGCCGCGACTGCGGTCGTTGTCGCGGGTTCCCAGCAGCCGCCGGCGCCGGCAGAAGCGGCACGCCTCCAAGCCGTCGAACAGCAGATCAGCCAAATCGAAACCGCGAACGCTGCACGGCAAGGCGATGACAGCGGCCTCGCGGTGCATGGGTTTGCCGACGTCAACATCGGCAATCACAACCCTTTCCACGCCTATGAAAAGGGCGCCAGCCTCAACAACCTCGATTTGTATTTGACGCCGAAACTCGGTGACAAGTGGTTGGCCCTGTTCGAACTCAACTTCGAGGTCGATCACAACGGCAACTTCGGCGTCGACGTCGAGCGCGCTCAGCTGGGCTATCAGTTCAGCGATGCGGCGACGGTCTGGGTCGGCCGCTTCCACACACCCTACGGCTACGTCAACACCGCCTTCCATCACGGTGTCTGGCTCAACGATTCGCTGCGGCGGCCATCCTTCCTCATGTTCGAGGATCAGGGCGGAGTATTGCCGGCCCATACGGTCGGTGCGTGGCTCACCGGTGGCGCCCGCGGCGAGAGCGGCAAGGTGCTCTACGACGCCTTCGCGGGGAACGGCCAGCAGATCATCGGCGGCCTGATCGACATGCGCAGCGGCGGCAACGAACACGGCAAGCTCATCTACGGCGGCCGGCTCGGCTATCAATGGACTGCGGGCTCGTTTGAAGGACTCAGCTTCGGAGTCAACGCGCTGGACTCAAAGATCAACGATGATCAAGTTCCGGAAAATCTGACCGACGTCAGGGTGGCGGGCGCCTTCGCCGTCTACGATACAGACACCTGGGAGGTGGTGTCGGAGGCCTACTGGTTCGACAACGTCAATCTCTACCAAGGCATAGGCACGCACCGGAGCGAAGCCTTTTTCGCGCAGATCGGCTACCGCCTGCCCTACTTCGTACCTTACGCCCGCTACGAGCGGGCGCGCTTGGACCAGACCGATCAGTACTTTGCCCAGCAGCTGACCGGTGGATCTTACTACAGAACCGCTGCGGGATTTCGGCGCGACCTCAACTCGAAGGTGGCGGTCAAGTTCGAAGTGGCCAACACGCACTACACGGATCGGACGGTCGGGGAAATCAACGAGTTCCTTTCCCAGCTCGCCATCCGTTTCTAGCGAACAGGCATGCCGGCGCACATCCACATCTCAGACCGCAAGTCGAAGCGTGTTGCGGCATTCCCGCTCCGCAGGCGCGCCGGCCTGCTCAGACTCGCCTTCTTGTGGCTCGCGGCGCTAAGCCCTGTCGCCCATGCGGATGATCTCTACGTGGTCTGCGCCTCGAGTGTGACGCTCGCGATGGCCGATATCCGTGATGTGTTCCTCGGCGAGAAGCAATTCGCGGGACCGATCAAGTTGGTGCCCGTCGACAATAGCGCGATGCAGCCGGACTTCCTTGCCAAGGTGATGAAGATGGACGCCGGCAAGTACACGACAGCCTGGACGAAGAAGTCCTTCCGTGACGGATTTACGCCGCCGTCCGTCAAGGGCGCGGACGGAGAAATCGTCGAGTTCCTCAAGCACACTCCCGGCGCTTGTGGGTATCTTGGCTCCGCGCCGCCGCCGGGCCTGACGCTCATCGGCAAACTATGATGTCGATGCGCGGCATGAAGCTCGGCGTTTTTCCGGCACTTTTTGCCGCGGCTGGCGCCTGCGCAAGCGAATTCAACGTCGACGTCCTGGCCGGGTACATTCAAAACCGTGATGTAAGATCGGTAGAGCAGATGTTGGCACTGTTGCCGTCGGACTTGCGTGCGAACTATGCACTCGCCTTCGCCAGCCGCAGTCTGCAGGAGGCAACGCCGTCGGCGCCCCGGGCAATTCTGTTCGGCAGTGATGCGCGGTTCATAGTTACCTTTAACGGTGACGCCGGTCAACGCGGCTACGACGCGCTCGAGACCATGCAGTTCGACGAGCGCAGCAACAGTTTTCATTTTCGCGAGGTATCGTTCCGGTCCAGCGGGGAAGGCATCGTGTCGGAGGACAATCCGGCCCGATGCGCAGCCTGTCACGGCAGGCCGGGCCGGCCCATTTGGGATACTCCCCCCAGCTGGCCGGGAATTTACGGCGAACGTTATCGCGCAGGGCTGTCGAAAACCGAGTCAATCGGCATGGCCGCGTTTCTCGCACGCCAAGCGAGCGATCCGCGCTACCGCTACTTGATCGGCGCGCGGCAACTTAACGAGCGTCAGACCTACGTGCCGAGCGCGCATGCGCTCTACAACGGCGAGAGTTTTGATCCTCCGAACGCCCGCCTCGCAAAGCTGCTAGCGAGTATGAACGCGCGCTCTCTCGTTTCGGAACTCGCGGCCGCGCCGGCATTCTCCGCCCATCGCTACGTGCTCTTGGGAGCCGCCGAAGGCAACTGTGGTTCGGTAACGCAGTTCTTTCCCGCTGGGTTGCAGGTTTCGCTCAGGCTGGCCATGGCTGACTATGAACGCTCCTCCTTGGCTGCCGGCGCCGGCCAGCAGGCGGCGAAGCGCCTTCGCCGCGCGAGCACCCGCGACGCCTACCGCGCCGGGCTCGAAGCCGCCGATCCGATTGCGCTGCGGTTCATCGCGGAGCAGCTGGTCGGACTGCCACGCCAGCGATGGAGTCTTGCACTGGAAGACGGAACCTTCGACTTGGCGGCGCCTGAAGGCGCTCTGTCGCTCGAGCAGCTATTCTTCGAAAGGCTTGCCGCCGGCGAGCCGGAATTGCGCGATCTGCGGTCCCTGCGTAGCTTCTCCGCGACGGATGGTTACTGCGCGGCGCTTCGCGGGCGCAGCAAGCGCGAACTGACGAGGTTCTACGCTGCGGCTGGCGCCGGGCAATTGCATGCCGGCGGCCCGCCGATCAAGGACGGCGCCCTGCGGCATCCGCCGCTGCTCGATCACTGCATCGCGTGCCACGACGGCGAAGTGGGCCCGGCGCTCCCGTTCGGCGATCCGGTCGCGCTGGCGCCTCGTTTGACCGCCGAAGGCTATGCACACGGGCGGCTTCTCGATGAAATCCTCTATCGCCTGGCGCCTCAGGCCGGCCCGGACCGGATGCCGCGGGACGTGATCCCGACGCCCGCAGAACTGCACGAATTGGAAGACTACTTCACGCGCGTCGCCGCATCGCGAGGGCCTATCAATGACTAATCTCCGAAGCCGTCCGACCAATCAATCGCACCGCAACAAGCCAACGGTAAAGTTAGACCAGAATCAGCCGATCTTAGGGGTCGTTCCATGAAACGTGCCACCGACAAACTCGTAGCGATGCAATTTCTGGCGGTCGTGCTGCCGATCGCCGTGGTTCTGCTGGTCCAGATGGTCGTCGATGCCGGCCGCGCTTCGGCACTCGAGCATTCTCGGCCGCTTAGAATTCTGGCGGACGAGATTCGCACGGAGTACAAGACATTCACCTACGGCGCCGCGGACGCTGTCGATACCGGAACCCTGGGCGCACAATCGGTGGAGGCGCTGCACGCCGCCTCCACGCGCTTGGCGGAGCTTTCCAAACGAGGCGAAGCGGCCGCCGTCGGCGATGCAGCCGCGGTCGTGTCGAATCTCGCGGCCATCATCCCCAAAGGTGCGACCCTCAATCACTTGATGCCTCTGCGGGAGCGCATCTTGCAGGGCGATCGCCTCACAAAGGCAATCGACGACGAATTCGAAAGAAGGGACGAGTTCGTGGTGAAGGACGCCATCGCGTCCGCGGTACGGCAAAAACGCGCCGTTACTATCGCGCTCGTCATCAGCGCAATCCTCACGGTGTACTTCGTCTCCGCCACGCGTCGTCGCTTGAAGGCGAGGTTGGAGGCCGACATATCCGCCGAGCGCAAACAGCGCGCCGAGATCGAGACGATTTCGATTCGCGTGGGCATTGCGACCCGCGCCGCTCGGGCCGGTGTCTATGAAATGAAAAATGACGGCTTGGATCTGTGGTGGAGCGACACGATGCACGATTTGTACGCTCAACCGGCGGGGACATTTACCCCGACGTTGGGCTCTTGGCTCGGATTGATCCATCCGGACGACCGGGCGGCAGCGCACGCCGCAATCACCACCGCGATGCGTGAGCAGAGTCAGTTGCGTTCCCAGTATCGCATCGTGCGTCCGGACGGCTCGGTCTGCCACATCGCGTCCGTGGCGGCGGTGGTGATGGATTCGCTCGATGCCAGCCCGCGCCTGGTGGGCATCGATCTGGATGTTACCGCGCGGGTCGAAGCGGATGAACGTGAACGGCAGTTGCAGCAGCAGCTGCGCGATGCGTCGCGGCACGCAGGAATGGCGGAAATCGCGACCAACGTACTGCACAACGTCGGAAATGTTTTGAACAGCGTAAATATATCGGCGAGCGTCCTCGCAGATAAGATGAATAATCCCAGGGCAGCGGGACTCGGCAAGGTCGCCGCTCTGTTGCAAGAACACGGAGCCGACTTGGGTACGTTCGTTACCGCTGATCCCCGCGGCCAGCAACTACCTCTGTACCTGACGCAACTATCCGAACAGCTGACTCGCGACCAACGTCTTGCACTTGACGAACTCGAATCGTTGCGCAAGAACATCGATCACATCAAAGAAATCGTGACGATGCAGCAAACCTATTCCAAGCGGGTCGGCGTATCGGAAAAGCTCGCTGTCGCCAGCCTCGCCGACGATGCGCTGCGCATGAACGTCGGGGCATTTACTCGCCCTGGTGTGGCCTTGAAGTGCGAATTCGAGGACGTAGGTGAGATCGTGGTCGAAAGACACAAGGTCTTGCAGATTCTGGTCAACCTGTTGCGAAACGCAAAGTATGCGTGCGAGGCGTCGGACAGGAAGGACAAGCAAGTGGTGATGCGCATTGCGGGTCACGCCGACGGGGTGCTGATCGCGGTTTCCGACAATGGAATCGGAATACAGCCTGAACACATGCCGCAGATTTTTTGCCATGGCTTCACCACCAAGAAAAACGGCCACGGATTCGGCTTGCACAGCGGCGCCTTGGCGGCACAGGAAATGGGCGGCGGATTGCGTGTGGAAAGCGCGGGCCGCGGTCACGGTGCGACGTTTACGCTGGAATTACCACTGAAATCTCCGGAGTTGCAATATGGGTAACAATACTTCGCCGTTCAATCGGCGGATTCTCGTCATCGACGACAACCGAGACATCCATGCCGACTTTCGCAAAGTCATCGGCGGCGCTCCGGTCGACGCAGAAGCTCTCGCGGCTACGGAACTTGCGATCTTGGGCGAGCCCGTAACGGCAAAAGATAATCCGGGTTTCGAAGTCGATTCGGCGTTTCAGGGCCAGGAAGGAGTCGGGCGTGTGCAGCAAGCGTTGCAGGAAGGCAGACCCTACGCCATGGCCTTCGTCGACATGCGCATGCCGCCCGGGTGGGATGGTCTGGAGACAATCGAGCGGCTTTGGGCAGTCGATCCGGATGTTCAGATCGTCATATGTTCGGCACATTCCGACTATGATTGGACCGAGGTCGTGGCGCGGTTGAACAATTCCGACAAATTGCTGGTGGTGAAAAAGCCCTTCGAGGCAATCGAGGTGCTGCAATGCGCGAACGCGCTGACACGGAAGTGGCAGAACGAGCGCATCGTGCGCCGTCATGTCGAGAGCCTCGAACAGGTAGTTACCGCGCGCACGCAAGGCCTCGAGACCGCCAACAAGCAATTACGCCACCTTGCGACGCACGATGCGCTCACGAGCCTGCCGAATCGCGTTCTGATGGACGATCGTATCAATCAGTCGATCGTTGCTGCCGAACGTCACAGCCAGACCTTCGCCGTGCTGATGATGGACCTCGATCGTTTCAAGTCGGTGAATGATTCCCTGGGACATCGCGCCGGCGATGACCTCCTCAAGGAAGTCGCACACCGCCTCAAGAGCGTGGTGCGCGAGGTCGACACGGTCGCACGCTTGGGGGGAGACGAGTTCGTGCTGATCATCACACCGAGCCCGGAACGCGATACCACGCAAGAAGTGGCGCAACGGATCATCGAAGTGATGCGTGCGCCGGTGCGCATTGCAGGCGTGGAGATTCATACTTCGGCGAGCATCGGCATTGCGTTCTATCCGGCGGACGCCACTAACATCGAGGCTCTGCTGGCATGCGCCGATGCGGCCATGTACTGTGCCAAGCAGCGCGGACGCAATAACTTCCAATGTTTCATGCCCGGCATGGATACCGCAAGTCAAGAGAAGGCGAAGCTCGAAAGCGACATGCGGGTCGCGCTCGAGCAAAAGCAGTTCCAACTGCACTATCAACCGAAGGTGAATACTGCGACCGGTGTCATGCACGGCGCCGAAGCGCTGTTGCGCTGGTGGCATCCGGTGCGCGGCTCGATTCCGCCTGCCGAATTCATCCCCATCGCGGAAGAAAGCGGGCTGATCGGCTCTATCGGTGCCTGGGTCGTGCGCGAAGCCTGTCGGCAGGCACGAGCCTGGCAACTTCAGGGGCTGCCTCCATTGCGCATTGCGGTGAACCTGTCGCCATCGCAATTCCGTCAAGGAGACATCGTCACGATCATTCGCGATGCGCTGGTAGACGCCGGCCTCGAGGCGCGTTTCCTCGAAGTCGAGCTCACTGAAAGCGCCGTGATGAGTGATCCGGAGGAGTCGATCGCCATTCTGGAGAAATTGAGCGCCATGGGGGTGCTGGTATCGGTCGACGACTTCGGAACGGGGTATTCCAGCATGAGCTATTTACGCCGATTTCCCATCGACAAACTCAAGATCGACCGAAGCTTCATCAATGAGGTCGCATCGCGGCCCGAAGACGCCTCGATCGTTCGCGCCATTGTTTCGTTGGCGCATAGCCTGAGATTGAAAGTCGTGGCGGAAGGCGTCGAATCGTCGGAGCAGCTCGAGTTCCTGAAAACCCTTGGCTGCGATCAATATCAAGGCTTCCACTATAGCGCAGCCTTGCCGCCGTCGAAATTCGAGGAGTTGGTCCGTTCTCAGGGGCACGCCGAACCGAAATTGACCGACTTCGATCCAGGGCGCACCTACAGCAAATTATCCGCATACAGACCGAGATAGTGGGGCGGATAACCCCCGCGCGCAGTCTCGCCCAGAACGACGCCTTCGCCGGTGCGGCCCCAGCCGGCATGGTTGTCGCATTTGAAATTGATGACGTTTTAGCAGCCTCCAAAACTCCAAAACGTCATGAAAAATAATTACGTGTTGTCGAGCGGCGATCGACAAACCCCCGCTCCGGTTGCCAATACTCAACGCATACGCGACTATGCGCAATTGACACTTAGGGATGAAGTTAATGGCTGTAGGCAGCGGCGAGGAGCAGGCCACCGGCGCCCGTTCGCGCAAGCCCAATGTATTCATCAGTTACGCTTCGCCCGACAGCGACGTCGCTGAGAAAGTCTGTGCCGCCTTGGAGGGCAGCGGCGTCACCTGCTGGCTTGCGCCCCGCGATGTAATGCCCGGTGAGTTCTACGGCGATGCAATCGTTCACGCAATCGACGCCGCGACTGCGGTCGTGCTCATCCTGTCAAAAGATGCCGTGGTCTCGGCGCATGTCTTGAGAGAAGTGGAACGCGCAAGTTCGAAGCGGCACCCGGTCATTTCCCTGCGGATCGACAAGGCGCCGCTGCCGGCCGGACTCGAGTACTTTCTGAATACCTCGCAATGGCTGGACGCGAGCGGCGGAGCGCCATCCAGCGTATTTCCAACCTTGATAGTCGCGGTGCGCCGCGTCGCGGATGGAGCGGCCGCCGCACCGGAGGGCGCGGGCGCGATGCCATCGGCTGCCCCGCTACGCCGCACGTCGGTGGTGTCAGCCTCAGTTGCGGCTGTCGTGCTCTTGGGTGCGGCGGCGTTCGTCGCAATCCGATTTCTGGGGCCAGGTCCCGCAGCGCCTGCTGCAGCGTCAGCGCCCTCGCCTGAGCTGCCACCCACGTTCTCCCCTCCCGCCCACTCTGTCGCCGTGTTGCCCTTTGTAAATATGAGCGGCGACCCTAAACAGGACTATTTTTCGGACGGTTTGTCGGAGGAGTTGCTCAACTCTCTCACCAGCATCCGCGACATGCACGTGGCGGCACGAACTTCTTCGTTCTTTTTTAAGGGTAAGGAGATGGAGCTCTCGGAGATTGCCCACAAACTCAATGTGGGGGCGGTGCTGGAAGGCAGCGTGCGCAAGGACGGCAACCACGTGCGGATTACGGCCCAACTCATCAACGCCGTCACGGGTTTCCATCTCTGGTCGCAGACGTATGATCGGGATCTCAAGGACGTGCTCAAACTCGAAACCGAGATCGCCACGGCCGTCACTACGGCATTGCAGGCCACGCTGCTCGCCGACGCTGCCGCCACGATCGAGTTGGGAGGAACCCAAAACCCCCGCGCTTTCGATGCCTATCTGCGCGGTAAAAATGCCGGGCGCGCCAAGCCGGGCAGAGACTCCGTGCTCACCGGCATCGCCGCATTCGACGAGGCCATTCGCTTGGATCCTGGCTTTGCAAAGGCGTACGCGAGCAAGGCCATATCCGAAACCGGCTTTGCCGAGTACTACGGGCTCAGCGGGGAGATTCGCGAGCATTTCGCGCGGGCCCGCGCCGCCGCGAAACGGTCCTTGGAACTCGCACCGGATTTGGGGGAGGCGCACACGGCGTACGCGAATGTGCTCGCTCAAGGATTTCTCGACTTCGGCGCCGCCCTTGTCGAGCACGAACGGGCTTTGGCGCTTTCGCCCAACGATTCAAGCGTGTTATTGCAGGCCGCCTGGTTCCTGGCAGATATCGGGCGGGCAGACGAGGGGGCGACCATGGCACGTCGCGGGGCGTCCCTCGATCAGCTCAACGCCCGCGCGTACAGGACCCTTGCCATCGTGCTTGCGGACGCGCACCGACATCGCGAGGCCATCGAGGCAGCGAACCGAGCCTTGAACATCAATCCTGATGACACGCGGCAAGCCGCCCTTCGGGGTCTGTCGCTGCTGCAATTAGGGGAAGTCGAAGCGGCCCAGAAGTCCTGCAACATTCCGCCGTTCGATTGGGAGAATCGCATGTGCCTGGCCATTGCCTACGACAAGCTACATCGCCGGCCGGAAGCAGAAGCGCAGGTCGCAGCTATGACTGCCGACCTGGGCGATGCTTCAGCCTATCAATTTGCCGAGATCTACGCGCAGTGGGGCGATGTCCCCAAGGCCCTGGAGTGGCTCGAGACCGCGTACCGGCTAAAGGATCCGGGGATGGTCAGTCTCAAGGTCGATGAATTCTTCGCCCCGCTGCGCAAGCAGCCTCAATTTCAGGAAATCGAACGCGGGTTGCGCATCCCGGACTGAGTCGACCCCGACTTTATTGCGCCGCGGCAGGCTCCGGCGGCGGCCCGGAGTGAAAGCGAAACACCGCGTCGGGCACCGTAACCAGCTCCGCCTCGAGCGTCGCGAACGCTTCGATTCGCCCCTCCATTGCTATCCCGGCCCGCTTGGCGGCACGTCGTGCAAGCTCGACATATACTCTGTGATGGCGCGCCTCAGCATTGTGCAGGCCTTGGAATAAGTCGCTCAGCGGTGCGCCAATTTCCATCGAGAGGGCGCCGAAGCGCTCGCAGGAACGCGCCTCGATGAAAGCGCCGCAAACCATCAAGTCGACTTCGCGCTGCGGTTCGCTGTTCGCGACCAAGCGGCGCAAACGTTCGGCGTAGCGGCCAGGAGCAAGGCGCTGGGGCGTCACTCCCAGGGTTTTAATCAGTTTCGCGACTTGCTCGTAATGACGCAGTTCTTCGCGGGCGAGCCGCGACATCTTGTCGGTCAGCTCTAGATCCTCTGCATAGGCGAACATCAGAGCGAGGGCCGTCGATGCCGCCTTTTTTTCGCAATTGGCGTGATCTATCAGCAACGTCTCCCGTGAGACGCAAGCCTTTCGTATCCAGCCCTGGGGAGTAGCAACGCGCAGCAGGGGATGCGCAAAAGGCGCCGGGATCACGCCGGCATCTTGAGTGCCGAGATCGCCTCGAGCAGCTCATGAGCCGACTGATATCGACCTGCGGGAGACTTCGCGAGCAAGCGCGTCAGCATTTCCCGATAGTCGGCGAACCGCGGCGCGATATCCGGCAAGTCCGCCCGCTTGTGCTTATAAATCACTTCCATCGCCGTGGCGCCGGTGTAGGGTTTTTGGCCGGTCAGCATCTCGTAAAACATCACGCCCAGGCTGTACAAATCGCTGCGCGCGTCGAGTTCTTCGGCATGTCCCTGCTCGGGACTCATATAGTAAGGGGTGCCGAAAATCTCCCGAGTGCCCGTCAATGAAACCTCAATTTCATTTGCCTTGGCCAGCCCAAAATCGATCAAGCATAGCGACCCATCGGCGCGCAGCATGACGTTTGCCGGTTTCAGATCTCTGTGCAGCACCCCCACCGAATGAATGGCCTCGAGCGCGCTCGCGATCTGTTCGATAAAATGTAGCGCCGTCGCAGGCAATAGCGGAGCTTTCATGCGATGGCGCAAATCGCCGGCCGGGAAATGCTCCATGGCAATGTAGGCATGATCGTCCGCAATGCCAAGATCGTAGATACGCACGATATTCTGATGCTTCAATCCGGCAACGATTTCGTATTCCTGCAGGAAGCGGTCGAAGCTGATGATGCGCTCAGAGACATCCGGCACTTGATTGAATACCTTGAGCACCACGAGCGTGCCGGCCCGCTCGCTTTCCGCAAGATAGATTGAGCACATGCCGCCGCTGCCGACTTGGCGAATGCAGCGATGGCCACGGATCATCACGGAGCCGAACCGGTAGCGCTGTTTAAAGTCCGGTTGCGCGCGCAACGTCGAAAGGCTGTGCTTGTGCTCGCGCGAGGCCTTCTCGATCGCTCTGATCAGCCGATCGCGGTCGATCTTGCGTCCGTAGATACGATGCAGGCCCGCGACGGTCCCGGGTTCAGGATTGGGGGCTGCCTCGAGCACCAGCAGGACGATCGGAGCGAATTCCGGCTTGGCCAACAAGCCCGCCACCAAAGCCTCCGCGGCAGCGCTCGGCGTCACGCCGACGATGACCACCGCGTCGAACCCGACGGCGGCGAACTGCTCGTCGAGCGGACTGTCTTCGCCCAGTCGATGCTCCGCGAGATTCGCATCGGGCCACTCGATTTCGACGTGCTTTCTGACGAGCAGCCGATAATCGGCGCGCGCTGCGATCACCAGCAGACGCATGATTCGCGGCCGGCTAGCACCGGGATTTATCGGACGGATTTGAGTCCACGACCCGCACCATCGCGACGCTGCTGTTTCGCTTCGTCGGATCGCTCTCCCTGAAGGCGCTTGAGATACTCCGGCGTCACGTCGCCCGTGACGTATTCGCCCGAGAAGCACGAGGTATCGAAATCCTCGATTTTGGCATTGTCGTGGCGCACCGCATGTTCCAGATCTTCCAGATCCTGATAGATCAGCCAATCGGCACCGATGATGTCGCGAACCTCGTCGTCGGTATGCCCCGCAGCCACGAGCTCGGACGCATCCGGCATGTCGATGCCATATACGTTGGGATATCGAACCGGCGGCGCCGCCGATGCGAAATATACTTTCTTGGCGCCTGCTTCGCGCGCCATGTCGATGATCTGCGCGGACGTCGTGCCCCGCACGATCGAATCATCCACCAACAATACATTTTTGCCGCGGAACTCCAGATCGATCGCGTTGAGCTTGCTGCGCACGGACTTCGCGCGTTGCTCCTGGCCGGGCATGATGAAGGTACGGCCGATGTAGCGATTTTTGATGAAGCCCTCGCGATACTTGACGCCCAGCAGCTGTGCGACCTGCACGGCGCTGGTGCGGCTCGTGTCGGGAATCGGTATGACCACGTCGATGTCGTGGTTGGGGCGCTCGCGCCTGATTTTATCGGCCAGCCGCTCGCCCATGCGCAACCGCGCCTTGTATACCGAGATATTGTCGATGATCGAGTCCGGTCTTGCGAAATACACATATTCGAAAATGCAAGGCGTGTGCCGGGCCATCGCAACGCATTGCTGCGCGTAGAAGCGGCCTTGCTCGTCTATGAACACTGCTTCGCCGGGCGCCACATCGCGCACCATGTCGAATCCCAGCATGTCCAGAGCAACGCTTTCGGATGCCAGCATCCATTCGGTGCCCTTCTTGGTCTCGAGTTTCCCGATCACCAGCGGGCGTATCCCGTTAGGGTCGCGAAATCCCAATATTCCGTGACCGATCACCATTGCGACCACCGCATACCCGCCGCGGCAGCGGCGATACACGGCGTTGGCGGCGGCAAAAATATCGGCCGGGGTGACGCGCGGCGTTCCGACGCGTTGCAGTTCCGAGGCCAAGACATTGAGCAGCACTTCGGAATCGGAACCGGTATTGAGATGGCGACGGTCCTCGCGAACCAACACCTCCGTGAGCTCGCGCGAGTTGGTGAGGTTGCCGTTGTGGCCGAGACAGATGCCGTACGGCGAGTTCACGTAAAACGGTTGCGCATCGTTGGCGCTCTCCGCGCCCGCCGTGGGGTAGCGCACATGTCCGATCCCTATATTGCCCTTGAGCTTGAGCATGTGCTTCTGCTGAAACACATCGCGTACAAGGCCGGAATCCTTGCGCATGAAGAGTTCGCCGTTTACGGAGGTCATGATGCCGGCGGCATCCTGTCCGCGGTGCTGCAGCACAGTCAACGCATCATAGATGCGCTGGTTGACCGCGCTCACGCCTACCATCCCGATGATTCCGCACATGAAGGACCTCCGCCCTACTTGGGTCTGACCTTGACTCCGGTAAGGCGCTCGAGCTTGGCCCAAGGGTCGCCTTTCTCGCCGACCATGGCCCGCAGCCAATCGCCGACCGTTTCACCGTAAGGAACCAGCTTCGACCGGTTCCACCACTGCTCCTGATTCAAGTGCAGCAACTCGGCACCGATGGTCATCAAGCCCACGAGAACCATGCCGCGCACTATGCCGAACATGAGCCCGATGATGCGATCCATCGCCCCCAGCCCCAAGGTGCGCGTGAAGTAGCTCAGCAACATTCCCACGATCCAACCGATCAAGAGGACCAGCACGAGAATGACGAGGCGCCCGACCCACGGCGCGATGTTGGGATCGGCGAGCACGCCGCCCAGGTGAGGTTCGACGATGGGGCCAAATTTCCACGCCGCCCAAATGGCGATGATCCAAAAAACGACGGATACGGCTTCGCGCACGAAGCCGCGCAGTAACCCGATGATGGTCGAACCCAACAGAACCAAAAGTATTAGGACATCGGCTCCGGTCAAACGGCCATCCTCATGAATCGCTAGGTCATCGCCTCAAATCCTGGTTCAGACCGCATTCTAGCAGCGCCCGGCGACGACGCCGTGAAACGAATGTCACAAACCGCAAATCAGCGGGCCGGCGGCACTAAACTCGACGCATGTCTCAAAGCTTTCAGCTTTGCCGCCGCTTTGGCAGCCGCGCCGCGATCGGCCAGGGGGCCAACTCGCACCCTGTATCGCATTGAGCGCCCTGAGCCGCCTGACACCACATAAGCCTGAAAGCCGCGAGCCTTCAGTTCGCGCATCAGTTTATCCGCGTTGGCGCGATTGGCGA
The DNA here is from genome assembly GCA_038229815.1 of Steroidobacterales bacterium. GTDB lineage: Bacteria > Pseudomonadota > Gammaproteobacteria > Steroidobacterales > Steroidobacteraceae > Bog-1198. The sequence goes on from JBBROC010000040.1 coordinate 22,885, forward strand.
AGCTGCCTAACTGCACCGCCCAGCCCCCGCCTCCAGCCGCCGGCTTTGACGTAAGAGGAGGCGATGTGGGGGCCCGCTCTGCCGTTTCAAGCCGTGGGGGCGAGGCGGCTGCGCGGGGCGAAGTTGCCGCCGGCGGGACCGCGGCGCGAAGCGCTTCGGAGGAGAGCTTGCCCGAGGGCGGTGTGCTCGGGGTAGGCGCTGAGGCGTCAGTCGCGCTCGGCGGAGGCTCGACCGCCGCGCTGCGCGTCTCTGGAGGCTGGGCAATCGATGCACCGGCGGCATCAACGGAAGGATCCACCGCGGGAGCCTTACTGGTCGCGAGGTCGACGGTAATGTTGCGAACCGGCTCCGGCGCGCTCGCGGGCAACCGCAGACCAGCTGGCGCTCGCGAGGGAGGGCCGGACAGCAATTCGGGCACGATCAACACCAGGAGAGCCAGCAAAATCGACGCGCCGACCAGGCGCTCCTTCACGCGGCGATCGTCGGCAGTCATCCCGCCACCAATCGCAGTGCGCCGGCAAAAGCCGTGCGGACGCAGGTTTTGAGCTCAACGTTCATATATGTTGCAGCGTACTCAAGGCGCCGCAGTATATTCGGGAAGCACGGCCGACGGCAGCAAGTCGTTCGCCTCGAGCCAATCGAGTGCGGGCCCCGCCACGTGAAAAGAGCCGAAGACGACGATTCGGTCCGTAGGCGTTGCATTTGCCAGTGCCGCCGCGCATCCCGCGGATATGCTGTCCGCCGCTTCGACGGGCCCCGATACCTCTTTCTCGATCATCCGTGCCAAGGAAGCGCCGCTGCGGCCTCGTTCGCCATCGGTGGTAACGCACCACCAGGCCTCGACGCACTCGTGCAATTCCGCGGCAACCGCCACGGCATCTTTATCGGCAAGTATCCCGCACACGGCCAGGGTCCGGCCCGCGCCGGCGTGCTCGCGCAAATTGCGCGCAAGCACGCGAGCCGCGGCCGGATTGTGCGCGACATCCAAGATCCACGTCGGCCTGTCGGAACTGCTGGGCACGATCACTTGAAAGCGCGCGACCAGTTTCACCTCGCGAAGACCCCGCGTCACCGCCGCGGCAGGAATTGCCAGATGCCCATCGATCTCTTCGAGAGCGGCGATGGCGGTCGCTGCATTCGCGTATTGCGCCTCGCCCAGGAGGGCCGGCGGGGGTAACTGCGACAAGTCCCAGCGGCTGCCGCGAAAATGCCACAGCGCACCCTCGTGCGCATAGACAAACTCCTCGCCTAGACGCTTTAGCGGGGCGCCGACCTCGCGAGCGATTTCTTCGACGACCGCCGGCAAGTCGAGGCTGCCTAGTACTGCCGGACAGCCTCGGCGGAATATGCCCGCCTTCTCGCGGCCGATGGCTTCGAGGGTCGTGCCAAGATATTCCTGATGGTCGAGTCCGATGCTCACCACCACGGCAACGTCGGGGTCGACCACATTCACTGCATCCAAGCGGCCGCCCATCCCTATTTCGAGTACCCAGGCATCGAGCTGTGCCGCGTCGAATACCAACAAAGCGGCGAGGGTGTTGAACTCGAAGAAGGTCAAGCTCACCGACGCGCGTGCGGCTTCGATACGCTCGAACGCGGATACCAGCTGGTCAGCGCTGACCAGGCGATCATGGATCCTGATGCGCTCGCGATAGTCGCGAAGGTGCGGAGATGTAAATGCGCCGACCCGCAAGCCTGCAGCCGCCATGATCGCCGCGCAGTAGCCGCTCACCGAGCCTTTGCCATTGGTGCCGGCTACGGTAATCACGGGGACCGCAGGCTGCTGCCAGCCCAAGCGGCTAAGGACGTCCCGCAGCCGATCCAGCCCGAGATCTATCGCCTGGGGATGCACCGCTGTTTGGTAGGCCAGCCATTGCTCGAGGCCCCACTTGGCGCGGCCAACCTTGGGAATACTCAGACCGGCTCCTACGCTGCGGCAGGTGCTGCGGCGGGTTCTTTGCCGGTCAATAACCGCAGCATGGCGCCGATGCGGTCGCGCAGTTCACGGCGATCGACGATCATGTCGAGTGCACCATGCTCTAGCAGGAATTCGCTGCGCTGAAACCCTTCCGGCAGAGTCTCCCGCACCGTCTGCTGAATCACGCGAGGACCCGCAAATCCGATCAGGGCCTTCGGTTCGCCGATATTGATGTCCCCCAGCATGGCGAGGCTCGCGGAAACGCCGCCGGTGGTCGGATCGGTCATGACCGAAACATAGGGCAGGCGCGCTTCCGACAAGCGCTTGAGCGCGGCACTGGTCTTCGCCATTTGCAGAAGCGAGTACAGCGCTTCCTGCATGCGTGCGCCGCCGCTTGCCGAGAAACAGATCAGCGGCATGCGATGTTCGAGCGCGTGCTCCACCGCAAGAGCAAATTTTTCACCCACCACCGATCCCATCGATCCGCCGAGGAAGCGGAACTCGAACGCGCACGCAACCACGTCCAAACCGGCTAATTTTCCCGCCATCACGATCAACGCGTCGCGTTCACCGGTCTGCTTCTGTGCTTGAACGAGCCGGTCCTTGTAACGCTTCGAATCCTTGAATTTCAGGGGATCTTCGGGTTCGACCCTGAGCGCAAGCTCGGTGGTCGATCCGCTATCGAGAAATTTGGACAGCCGTTCGCGGGCGTTGATTCGCATATGGTGGCTGCACTTTGGACACACGTGCAGATTGCGCTCGATCTCCGCGCGATACAGCACCGCATCGCAGGCGGGGCATTTGGTCCATAATCCTTCCGGCACCGAGCGCGTACGGCGCTCGGTTTTGATACGCGACGGGACAATTCGCTCGAACCAGGACATGCGTCAGTTTAGCTCAATATCGGCGCTGGCGGCAGCATGGGGCCTGTCCAAGGCCCGAGTTCCGGCGATGGGATGCGGTAGACCGGAGGATACTCGACTCGCCACAGGTACAGGCCGGCGGCCGGGGCGGTTGCACCGGCAAAGCGGCGATTGCCTTTGGCCAGCACTGCCGTCATCGCTGCAGCCGGATCCGATTCGCCCTGCACGGCGAGCAGCGTCCCCACTATGTTGCGCACCATATGGTGCAAGTAGGCGTTCGCCGCAATCTCCAGCCAAAGATAATCGCCCTCGCGCCGCACCTCGATCCGATCGACTCGTCGGACCGTAGTTTTTGACTGGCAGTCGACCGACCGAAAAGCGGAAAAATCGTGTTCACCAATCAGCGCTTGCGCGGCGGCCTGCATACCCCCCGCATCGAGCGGCCGGTGAATCCAGGCGGCGCGCATGTGCTGCAGGGCCGAGCGTGCGCTGCGGTTCAATATGCAGTAGCGGTAGATCCGCCGAATTGCCTGGTGCCTCGCGTGAAATCCAAACGTTACTTCCCCGGCCCATTGCAAAGCGATCGAGGGTGAAAGCTTGGTGTTGGCGCCTAGCACCCAGGCGCGCGGAGAGCGTACGGAATCGGTGTCGAAGTGAATGACCTGTCCGGTCGCGTGCACGCCGCTATCGGTCCGGCCGGCGCAGATCGCCACGATCCGATGGCCGGCCACGAACGATATCGCCGCCTGCACCGCGTCTTGGATCGATACCGAGTGTTCCTGCGACTGCCACCCGGCGTAGTCGGTGCCGTCATACTCCACGATGGCGGCGACACGCCGGCCCACGTTAGCCGGGCAGAGTCTCGATCAGGCGCTGCGCTTCCTGTTTCTGACTGGCCGAGCCTTCGTGCACGACTTCCTCGAGAATGCTGCGAGCGCCTTCCGGATCGCCCATGTCCATGTACGCCCGCGCCAAGTCCAGCTTGGTGCCCACTTCGCTCATGGTCACCGGCTCCAACTCCGGCAGCACATTATCTTCAGCATTGATCTTGGTGCTACGAGTCGTCGCATTGATCGCCGTCAGCTTGTTGGTCGGCGCTTCGGCGCTATTCATCGCATCGCCAACGTCGAGATCAACGCGGCGGCTGCGCTGGCTGGCCTCGAAAACTTCAGTCGAGAAAACCTCATCTTCCGCACGCGGCTGCTCGACGGTATCGCCGCTTCCGAGGGCATTTGCAAGCCGGTCCAAATCCAAGTCGATGCTGTCGCCGCTGAGCGCACCGAGGCCGCGCAGCCTCGAGGTGGAATCGATGTCCCCTTTCCCGGCATCCGCGACGTCGGAGGCCTCCAAAGACTTGAAGCGCGATGTCGGGCTCGCGTCGATTTCGCGCGGCATTTGAACCGTGGGCGCGGAATCGGGCCCTAGCACCTCGGTCTTGATTTCCTCGTGATCGGAGCCCAGATCCGCGACGAACGAGGCTTCCAATTCGCGTTCCAGTTCCGTCAGGTCGCGATCGCGCGAGCGGCTTTCCGCCTCCGCCATCATGCGCCGCGACCTATCATCGAGGCCCGCGACCATGGTCGGCGCGTCCGCAGGGTGATCGGTCTCTTCAAGGTGCGAACCGCTCACCGCCGGCGATCCGGTCTGCTCGAGTTGAGCGAGATCCAGGCCCAAATCGTCGATCGACACCTCGGCTGTCTGGTCTGCCTTGATCGGCAACTTGGAGGCTATGCGGTCGTGCACGCCTTTAGATTTCAACGCCGGCGACTCGGCCGTCGGTGCATCCGCGAAATTCATCAGTTCGGACTCGACCGTCGGCTCATCGCGCGGCGGCATCTCGCGAGTCGGAGACTCATCGGCGCCGCGCTCCGGTGTATCCAAGGTAAAGTCGAGATTGGATCCGGCGCGCATCGCGGGCGATTCGCCGGTTGTCGCCATATCGCTTTCCTTGGCGTGATCCGACCGGCCGTGCTCAGCATCCGGATCGCCGAACAAGTCGATATCGACGCGGTTCTCGCCGCCTTCGAGATTCAGGTCGACCAGCGCGCCCGCGCCGCGGCCGCTGCCCGCGGAAGACGAGAACATCGGGTCTTCGGGGCAAATTTGCTTGCCCATGATGACGATCTTGTCCCACTCGCCGGCGGGCGCGCGATCGCGCGTCGCTTCCAAGCTCTTCGCCGTCTGCAGGAAGGCGTCCTTGTTGCCCCAAACGAAATAGATCTCGAGCAGCTTCAGGCGCAGATCGCGCCGATCGGGCTCTCGCTCAAGCGCAATTCGCACCAAATCTGCCGCCTGGTCATACAGGCCATAGGCCATATGAAAATCGGCTTCGGCCAGAGGATCGCCCTGATCGAGGTTAACCGCAGTTTCGCTCGACATCGTGTCATCGGGAGCTTTGATATCGGAGTGCGTATCGCGCAGCCGATCGGGGGCCTCTGTGAAATCAGGCAATCGGTGTTCACCGGATTCCTCGACCACGAACGAATCGTCGCCCTTGCGTGCGCCCTGAGATCTCACGCTCGAATCGCGGATGCCCGCGACGTCGGTCGCGTCAAGCCTGTTCAGCTCGCCCATGCCGTCTTGTCTGCGCCGCCATGCCGCGAAGGCCAGCACGACGATCAGGGCGATGATGACCGCGGCCGGGACCCACCAGTTCGCCGCCACCCAGTCAATCCACGATCCCGATTCGGGAGTTGCTACGACCGGCTTCTTCTTCGCCGGCGTGGGCGCAGGCACCGGCACCGGTACAGGCGGCGATATGCTTTCCGCCGACGGCGGCAGCGGCGTCGGTGTCGATGTCGGAGGCGGAGGCGCGCTCGCAGGCGGCGTCGCCGAGGCAGGGGGAGCCGTTGCCGCTTGCGGTGGGGCAGTTTGCGGGGCCGGAGTCGGTGCGGGTGCGGGCGTCGGCACGGGTGCCTGCGCAGTGGGCGGCACCCCGAGCTTGCCCTGAAGCGCGCTGAGCTCGCTGTTTCGGATATCGATCAAGCGATGCGACGCCGCAAGCTGCGCCTCCAGATCCTTGACGCGGTCCTTGAGCGCTTGTGCTTCCGCGTTGGCCGCGTTCGACCCACCGGCGCCGGTCGCGCCGTCGCCGCCGCTCGGCGTCACCAAGCGGAGGTGTCCGCCCGTGGCTGCCCCGCCGCTCTCGCGCCAAGCATTCATCTGCCGGTGAACCTCGCTCATCGCCTCGCTTTGATTCAATGCGGCGATGCCATCCGCACCGGGGATACGCAATATCGCGCCCCGACGCAAAATATTGATATTCCCGCCAAATGCATCGGGATTGGCGCGATACACCGCCATCATGGTTTGATCGACGTTCACCGGCGAGGCGGCGTGCAAACTTCGCGCGATCTTGGTCAGCGTGTCGCCTGGGGCGACGCGATAAGTGCCTCCACCGACGGGCGCCACCGTTTCCGAGCCGGCGTTCGACGCAGATCCGGCCGCTCCGGCTGCGGTGGCGGGCGCGCGATTGACGGGCGACGGGGTCGCGCCGGGTGCAGGTGAGGTCCGGCGCGCCGGTGCGGCAACGGTCGGCGCAGCCACCGCAGCCGCGCTGCTCGCCGTTTCTCCCGGCGTGTACACCGGGGGGTCAAGCAATACAGTGTATTCCCGCATCAGATGTCCGCGGGCCCAATTCACGTCGACCAGAAAGGTCACGAACGGCTCTGGTATCGCATCGGTGGAACGCACCAACAGCGCGTCGCGGCCATCCTTACCCTTGCCGACCTTGAAGGTCAGCGTCGACAGGAACGGCGGGCGATCGATGCCGTAACGAGTGAATGCTTCGCGGCCCGCAAGGCTCGCCCGCAGGGCCGATAACTCGTCCGGGGAGGCGGCTAACAGGTCGATTTCGGCGTTCATCGGCTCGTTGAGCGCCGAATTCAAATGGATCTCACCCAGACCGAGCGCCCAAGAGGAGGACGGCCTCAAAAACGACGTGGACAGCAGGCACGCCAGCAGCATTAGGCGAGGCATCGTCAGGGACATTTCTACTCCCAGGAATCTGGTGGGCAAGCGGGTAAAGTTCATTGTGCTATAGGAGCTTGGAATCGAATTCTCACTTGCCTTTTATATAAGCCCGCAACTATATCTTACTGGGGTCTATTTACCAAAATATGGGCTACCGAAACTGCGTTATGTGCCGCACATTTCCGAACATTATCAGCCACGATCCAAAAATTTAGAGCGCGGTCACGAGTCAAATCAGCTCGCACTCGGCCTACATATACCTTATCCGGCGCGATTGCCAATGCGGCAGGCGTCGGAAA